>JBBSJP010000058.1:0-27130 GCA_038257155.1 Lysobacterales bacterium
CGACTCCACTCGTAGGTCGGATCAAGCGCCGCCGAATCGCTCGAACGGGCGATGGCGTCGAGCGGCGCGGATCCGACGTGCGGGATGTCGATCTTGGCCATAGCATCACCCGCGGCCTGACACGGTAGTGCCCCCACGTCGGCTCCACCGCTGCGCGGCTTGAGCCGACCTACGACGGTGCGCTGGAAGCCGACCGCCCACGCGCTTTCGTAGGTCGGAGGCCTTCAATCATCTCAGGTCGCCAATCCCGCACCCAATTGCACGCGATTGCGACCACATTGTTTGGCGCTGTAAAGCGCCCGGTCGGCTCTTCGCAGGGCTTCGGCCGGATCGGCTCGAAGGCCCATGTTCCTGATCTCGGTAACGCCGAGGCTGACCGTGATGGCAACGGTCTTGCCTTCGCTGACCAAGGGCGTGCTTGACACGCGATGGCGGATTTTCTCAGCCAGCGCCATCGCTGCCCCCACATCCCTGTCGGGCAGGATGATGGCGAACTCCTCGCCGCCATAGCGCGCGACGATGCCGCGTTCGGTTGCGGCGATCTCGTCGATTATCTTGGCAACCCGGCGCAGGCAGTCGTCGCCAACCAGGTGGCCGTGGCTGTCGTTGACTGACTTGAAATGGTCGATGTCGATCATGATCAGGCTCAGCACGCCGGCCGCGCGCTGGGCATCCTGGGTGGCGCGCAACAGTTCGTCCTCGAAGTGGCGGCGGTTGAAAACCCCGGTCAGGCCATCGCGGCGATTGAACTCTCGCAGCCGTCCGTTGGCTTCGGAAAGCTGGGCCAGCGCAGAACTCAACTCAAGCGTGCGGGCCTCGACGCGCGACTCCAGCTGGTCCTTGGCTTCCCGCACTATCTGCTCGTTCTCATTGCGCAGCGCGGCGTAGCGGTAGGCGAGGGCGAAGGACAGCAGGACCATTTCCAGTCCCGAGCCAATCTGGATGCCGTACTCGGTGAAGAAATTCTTTGGCAGCAGCCCGAACGATACGGACGCGTAGACCAGGGTTCCCAGCAACAGGGCTGACCAGGCGAGCAGGAACCAGCGTGCAGGTCGATAGCCGCGGCGCGCTGCCAGCACCGCACAGACCAGCACGACCGCCACGCAGGGAAACACCGCGCCGGTGCCAAGCAGCACCGCAATACGGTAGGGAAGAATCGGTGCAGCAAGTGCCACCACGCCCATCGCGAACATCAGCGCCAGCATGATCTGGTTGCCCATTGGCACCAGTCGCGGGAGCTCGAGGAAATGCCGCGCGAACTGCAGCATCGCCACCATGCCGACCGCAATGGAAATCGGCACAGCCAGATTCGCCACGGCTGGTGAGCCGGGCCACAGGTACTGAAACGCCAACCCGTTCAGGCACAGCATCACCAGACCGAACGCACTGATATGCAGCACGTAGTAGAGATAACTGGCATCGCGCAGCGAGCCGAACAGCACCAGGTTGTAGAGCAGCAGCGCAATCAGGATGCCGTAGTACAGGCCCACCCCGAGGGCTGCTTCGCGTTCCCGATCAGAAAAGGCGGCCGGTAACCAAAGTCCCAGCGGCACCTGCATCGAGCTCTGCGTTTCCACCCGGACCAGCACGTCGGCATAGCTGCCCTGCGGCAGGCTGATCGCGAAGTTCGGATGGCGATGACGAATCGCGCGTTCCGAAAACGGCAGCAGGTCGCCCGATTGTTGCTGTGCGACGCGACCGTCGGGGTCGCGCACGTACACCTCGATGCTGTCGAGCAGGGCGTACTCCAGCACCAGCAGCCAATCGCTGTTTGGGCTGGCAACGTTTTGCAGGCGCAGATGAAACCAGTGCGGTCGGGGTCTGAAACCGAATACGGGGTTGTCGCCCGGCAGCATTTCGAAACCGCCGCTGTCGACGATATCGAAGACCCTGGTTGCCTCCAGCCGGTCATCGCCTTCTTCCCGGTAGCGGGTGTGCGGCGGCAGGGCGACGTGCTGGGTCTCGGCTTCGAGGCGGACCGGGACTGGCGCCGAGGCCAAAGGTGCCGACACCGGCACGACTGCCAACATCGCAAAGCACAGCATCAGGCCGCGCGCCCATGCGCAGCGCCTGATCCTGCCCGGATGCCCTGTGCCCCCGCCCATGGCTGAACAATACGCCCTGGAGCGGCGTCAGGACTACCTTGTCGGGATTGCATCCGTCGAATTAATGTATTAATGTGCTAACACGCTAACTCATTACATTCATGAAACGTCGATCCCTGGAACCCGCCGCCGATACGGAAAGCGCCGAAGCGCAGCTGTTCCGTGCCCTGCTGGCGCTGCGCACGGAAGGCGAGCTTGCGGCGTTCTTCCACGACCTGTGCACACCGGCAGAGCTCGAAGCGATGGCTGACCGCTGGCAAGTGGTGGCGCCACTGTGTGATGGCGTGCCGTATCGGGAAATCCATGATCGCACCGCGGTCAGCGTCACCACGATCGGGCGGGTGGCCCGCTGCCTCAGTCACGGTGCGGGTGGATATCGCCTCGCCGCCGAACGGCTGGGACTGCATCGAGACGGCCCCGTCACACCCGCTTGAACCCCATCGCGCCCGCCCCTTGGCCAGCGCCAGCCCAAACACGAAAAGGACTGTTCAATGACCCGCGATCGCCTGCGCATCGCCACGCAAAAATCCGGCCGTTTGGGCGACCCGGCTCGTGAACTGCTGGCGCGCTCTGGTCTGGCTTTCCGTGAAAGCCGGGATCGCCTGTTCTGCTACGGCGAAGGCCAACCGGTCGACCTGCTGCTGGTGCGCGACGACGATATTCCCGGGCTGATTGCGGAAGCGGTCTGTGATCTCGGAATCGTCGGTCAGAATGTGCTGGAAGAACAGGCCGAAGAGCGCCGCAGCCAGGGCTTGCCCGATGTCTACCGCGCACTGCGCCCGCTGGGCTTCGGTCACTGTCGTCTGTCGATTGCAGTGCCCTCGGAATGGGACTGGACGGGCCCGCAGATGTTGGCCGGCAAACGCATTGCCACGAGCTATCCAAACCTGCTCAAGCGCTGGTTGCGGGAACATGGGGTCGAGGCCGAGGCGGTGGTGCTGTCGGGCTCGGTCGAGATCGCCCCCAAGCTGGGCAAGGCCGAGGCGATCTGCGACCTGGTTTCGACCGGACGCACGCTGAGCGCCAATCAGCTGCGTGAGGTCGAGGTCATCCTGCAAAGTCAGGCGGTACTGGCGGGCCCAATCGAGCCCTTCGAAGGCGAGCGCGCGGAACTGGCCGGAAGCTTGTTGCGCCGGCTTACCGGCGTGCTGGAGTTACGCGATTCCAAACTGCTGATGCTGCAGGCACCGCGTGCCTCGCTGGCCGCGATCATCGAACTGCTGCCGCAGGCCGACACGCCCAGCGTGTTGCGACTTGAAGGCGCAAGCGACGACATCGCGCTGCAGGCGATCTGCCGCGGCGCGATCACCTGGGGCCACTTGGAAGACATGAAACGCGCCGGCGCGCGTTCGCTGCTGGTATTGCCTGTAGAGCAGATGCTGGCGTGAGAACCATCGACTGGCAGACGCTGGATGAGGACCAGCGCAGCGAAGCGCTGCGTCGACCGACCCTGGCCGTGCAGGGGGACGTGGTGGCCGCTGCGCAGCGCATCATCGAACAGGTGCGCGCCGACGGCGATACCACGCTGCGCGCGCTGACACGTCGCTTTGACGGTGCCGAACTGGGCGAACTGCAAATTTCCGAGAAAGAGTTCGCTGCGGCAGAAGCGCAGGTTTCCGACGAGCTGCGCGGCGCGATGCGCGAGGCAATAGCGCGCCTGACCGCCTACCACCAGGCCGGCGCGCCCGGCGAATTCGAGATGGACACCGCGCCGGGTGTGCGCTGCGGGCGCATCGTGCGGCCGATTGGGCGCGTGGGGCTGTACGTGCCGGCGGGTAGTGCACCACTGCCGTCGACCGCCATGATGTTGGGCGTTCCCGCGCGCCTCGCCGGCTGTGAACAGGTGGTGCTCTGCACGCCACCGGACAGTGAGGGCAGGGCAGATGCAGCCGTATTGGTCGCGGCCAGGCTCTGCGGCATCAGCACCGTGTTCAAGCTGGGCGGGGCGCAGGCAATCGCCGCGATGGCGTTTGGCGCGGGCTCGGTGCCCAAATGCGACAAGCTGTTCGGTCCGGGCAATGCCTATGTCACTGCGGCCAAGCAACTGGTGGCGGGTGATCCGGACGGCTCCGCCATCGACATGCCGGCCGGACCATCCGAAGTGCTGGTGATCGCCGATGCTGGGGCTGATGCAGCCTTCGTCGCGGCCGATCTGCTGTCGCAGGCCGAGCACGGGCCGGATTCGCAGGTGATCCTGATTTCAGACTCGGCGCAGCTGATTGCTGCCGTAGCCGGTGAAGTCGAGGCGCAGTGTGCCGCGCTGCCGCGCGCCGAAATCGCCTTCAAGGCGTTGCAGCATGCGCGCCTGATCCAGGTCGAGTCGCTGGATGTCGCTTTCGACATCTCCAATCGCTACGCGCCGGAGCACCTGATCCTTGCACTGCGCACGCCGCGCGACTGGCTGCCCAGGGTGCGGGCTGCGGGATCGGTATTCCTCGGCGACTTCGCCCCCGAAGCGCTGGGCGATTACTGCAGTGGCACCAACCATGTGTTGCCCACCGCAGGCTATGCGCGTGCCTACAGTGGACTCTCAGTGGCCAGTTTCACCACCAGTATCAGCGTCCAGGAAGTTAGCGCCGCTGGCCTCGCTGGCATCGGCCCCTGCGCCGCGATCCTGGCGCGCGCCGAACGCCTCAACGCGCACGAGCGTGCCGTCACCCTGCGCCTGGCGCGGAGCGCGTCATGAGCGGCCTGATGGATCTGGTACGGCCAGACCTGCGCGCGTTTTCGGGCTATGCCTCGGCGCGCAAGACCGGGTTACAGGGCAGCGTGTGGTTGAACGCCAATGAATCGCCCTGGACGAACCCTGCCGATCAGGGCCTCGGCGCCAACCGGTACCCCGAGCCGCAGCCGGCTGCGTTGCGCGCGCGACTCGCGGAGATCTACGGCGTCGCGTCCGAGACGCTGCTGATAGGCCGTGGCAGCGATGAAGCCATCGATCTGCTGGTGCGCGCCCTGTGCCGTGCCGGCAGCGACAGCATCGTGGTCTGCCCGCCAGTGTTCGGCATGTATGCGGTCAGCGCACGCCTGCAGGATGCCGCGCTGATCGAAGTGCCGCTGATTGATACGGAATCCGGATTCGCCTCCGACCTGACAGCGCTGGGTGATGCGGCCGAACATCACAAGGCGCGCATCGTGTTTCTCTGCTCGCCGGCCAATCCAACCGGTCAGGCGCTGGCGCTGGCTGAGATCGCGGCTTTGGCAGAACGTCTGCGTGGGATCTCCCTGGTCGTGGTTGATGAGGCCTATGGTGAGTTCAGCGATCAGGGATCTGCAGTAACGCTGCAGCAGACGCATCCGAACATTGCCGTGCTGCGCACCCTGTCGAAAGCGCATGCCCTGGCTGCGGCGCGGATTGGCTGCGTGATTGCCGATCCACAGCTGATCACCGTATTGCGCAACTGCCAGGCGCCGTATCCCTTGCCCAGTCCCTGTGTAGCGCTGGCCCTGGCGGGCCTGTCGGATTCGGCGCTGGCCCTGACCCGTGAACGCGTCGCCCAGACACGTACCGAACGCGAACGTGTGTTGGTCGCGCTGCAGGGCGTAGCCGGTGTGCGGCGGGTCTATCCCTCGCAGGGCAATTACCTGCTGGCGCGCTTTGTCGATGCCGATGCTGCCTTCGCCCGTCTGCTGGCAGCAGGCGTGGTCGTGCGCGACATGCGCGCCTCGCCGCAGCTGGGCGACGCGCTGCGCATCAGCATCGGCACGCGTGAGGAGAATGACGCGATGCTGGCTCCTCTTTTGGCCCCTCTCCCCCCGGGAGAGGGGTTGGGGTGAGGGGCAATTCGGAGCGCGACCTCACTGGCAAGCCCTGCCCCTCACCCCCGCCCCTCTCCCGTGGGGAGAGGGGAGAACAGCACGGTGAGGAGAACAATTACTTTGGAGCAACACCATGCGCAAAATCCTCTTCGTAGACCGCGACGGCACCCTGATCCAGGAGCCGCCCGACGAGCAGATCGACAGCTTCCAGAAGCTGGCCTTCGTGCCGGACTGCATTCCTGCGCTGCGCCGCCTGTCCGAGGCCGGCTACGAGCTGGTCATGGTCAGCAACCAGGATGGCCTGGGTACCGACAGCTTTCCGCGTGAGACCTTTGAAGGTCCGCACCGCCTGATGATGCAGATCCTCGAATCGCAGGGCGTGCGATTTCGCGAGGTGCTGATCGACGAGAGCTTCCCGCGCGACAGGTCTCCCAGCCGCAAGCCCGAGGTCGGCCTGGTGCTGCACTACCTGCGCGACCGCAGGGTTGACCTGGCGCGATCAGCCGTGATCGGCGACCGTGATACCGATGTGCAGTTTGCCGCCAATCTGGGAACGCGGGCCTTCAAGCTGGGGCCGGGCGAATGGGACTGGCCGGGCATCGCCCGCGAGCTGCTCGACGCGCCGCGCACCGCGCGCATCGAGCGCAACACGAAAGAAACGAAAATTGCGGTGGAAATTGATCTCGACAGCGTGGCCGAGCCGAAGGCCAGCACCGGCCTGGGCTTCTTCGACCACATGCTGGAACAGCTCGGCAAGCACGGCGGCTTCGCCCTGTCGGTACGCTGCGACGGCGACCTGCACATCGACGAACACCACACCGTGGAAGACGTCGCGCTGGCGCTCGGCCAGGCGCTCAAGGCCGCAGTGGGCGACAAGCGCGGTCTTGGTCGCTACGGCTTCACCCTGCCGATGGACGAAACCCTGGCTTCGGCAGCGGTCGACTTCTCAGGCCGACCCTGGCTGGAGTTCGACGGCGTGTTTCCGCGTGAACGTGTCGGCGAACTGCCGACCGAACTGGTGCCGCATTTCTTCCGTTCGCTGTGCGAGACCGCCGGCCTCAACCTGCACCTGTCGGTGCGCGGCGACAACGCGCACCACATGGTCGAAGCCTGCTTCAAGGCCACCGCGCGCGCCCTGCGCCAGGCACTGCGACGCGAGGGCGCCGACCTGCCCAGCACCAAGGGCATGCTGTGAGCCGCGTGGTACTGATCGACTCGGGCGGCGCCAACATTGGCTCGGTGCAGTACGCGCTGGAGCGGTTGGGCGTGAACGCGCCGCTGACCCGCGATGTCGACCTGATCCGTGCGGCCGAGCGCGTGATCCTGCCCGGTGTCGGCGCCGCCGCGCCGGCGATGGCGAAGCTGCGCGAGGCCAGTCTGGTCGAACTCATCCGCTCGCTGACCCAGCCACTGCTGGGCGTGTGCGTCGGCATGCAGATCCTGTTCGAGCGCTCGGAAGAGGGCGACGTCGACTGCCTGGGACTGATTCCCGGCGTGGTTCGCAAGCTAGCCGCAGCGCCCGGCCTGCGCGTGCCGCACATGGGCTGGAACCGGCTTGATCCCCAGCGGCCCAGCGCGCTGCTCGATGGCATTGCGCCAGGCGCCTTCGCCTATTTCGTGCACAGCTATGCCGCCGATGTCGGTCCCGACTGCGTTGCCAGCACCGCGCACGGCACGCGCTTTGCCGCCGTGGTTGAGCGCGGCAACGTGGCCGGCGCGCAGTTCCACCCCGAACGCTCCGCCGTCGTCGGCGCCCGCCTGCTGGAGAACTTCCTGCGATGAGCCTCCTGCTTCCGTCGCCAATCCGTCGCCCAACCCCGTTCGCGCTGAGCGTAGATCACGCAGTGATCGAAGTCGAAGCGCCTGCGCAGCCAACGCAATCACCATGAACTTCACCGTCTATCCCGCCATCGACGTGCGCGAGGGCCGTGTAGTGCGCCTCAAGCAGGGCGATTACGCGCAGGAAACCCGCTATTCGGATTCTCCGCTGGTACTGGCGCAGACCTATGCCGAAAGCGGCGCTGCGTGGTTGCACCTGGTCGATCTGGATGCGGCGCGTGACGGTGGCTACGCGGCCGAAGCCCTGTTGCTGGCGATCAAGTCCTCCACCGTGCTGAATGTTCAAACCGGCGGCGGGGTGCGTAGCGAGGCGGACTTGCGCCGCCTGCTAAACGCCGGCGCCGACCGTGTGGTGATCGGCTCGCTGGCGGTGCGCGAGCCCGAGCGGGTGACCGAATGGCTGGCGCGCTACGGCGCCGACCGCATCACCGTGGCGCTGGACACGCGCCAGGGTGAGGACGGCGGCTGGGTAATGCCGGTGAAGGGCTGGACCGAGACCGGCGAACACCGCCTGGAAAGCCTGACCGCCGCCTATGCCGACGTGGGCCTGAAGCACCTGCTATGCACCGACATCGGTCGCGACGGCATGCTGTCCGGACCCAACTTTGAACTCTATGCGCAGCTTCGCGCGATCGCACCGCAGCTGGCCATCCAGGCCTCGGGCGGGGCGCGCGATCTGGCCGACGTGCAGGCCGCACGACAAACCGGCTGTGCCGGCATCGTGCTGGGCAAGGCACTGCTGGAAGGTCGCCTGGCGCTGAGCGATGCGCTGCGGGAGGAGTCGTCGCCATGCTGAGCCGCCGCATCATTCCCTGCCTCGACGTGCGTGATGGTCAGGTGGTCAAGGGCGTGCGCTTTCGCGATCACGTGGTGATGGGCGCAATCGAGGAGCTGGCCCTGCGCTACCGCGATGAAGGTGCCGACGAACTGGTGTTCTACGACATCACCGCCAGTCCGCAGGGCAGGGCCGTCGATGTCGCCTGGGTCGAACGCGTCGCGCGGCTGATCGATATTCCCTTCAGCGTGGCCGGCGGCATCCGCTCGGTCGACACCGCGCGCGCCGTCCTGCACGCCGGTGCCGACAAGGTATCGGTCAACACGCCGGCACTTGAGCGGCCCGTGTTGATTACCGAACTGGCCGAAGCCTTCGGCGTGCAATGCGTGGTGGTCGGCATCGACAGCCTGCGCGACGCCGACGGCCAGTGGCGGGTGCGCAGCTACACCGGTGATCCCGACCGCACTCAGGCGCTGGCGCGGCGCACACTGGACTGGGTGGTCGAGGCGCAGCGACTCGGTGCCGGCGAAATCGTGCTGAACTGCATGGGCACCGATGGCGTGCGCACCGGTTACGACATCGAGCAATTGTCCGCCGTACGTGCGTTGTGCAATGTGCCGCTGGTTGCGTCCGGAGGTGCCGGCGCGGTCGAGCATTTTGCCGATGTGTTCAGCCAGGCCGATGTTGACGCGGCCCTGGCCGCAAGCGTGTTCCATTCCGGCGCGGTTCCCATTCCCAAACTGAAGCGCTACCTGCGCTCGCAGGACATCGAGGTACGTGATGAATAGTTGCGATCTGGACATGGAAAGCCTGGCATGGGGACAGCAGGACGGCCTGCTGCCGGCCATCATTCAGGACGCCGCGACGCAGCGCGTCCTGATGCTGGGCTACATGAATCGTGAGGCCCTGGCTGCGACCTTGTCGTCGCGCTGCGTAACCTTCTTCAGCCGCAGCAAGGGCCGCTTGTGGATGAAGGGTGAGACGTCGGGAGATGTGTTGGATCTGGTATCCCTGCAGCTTGATTGCGATGCCGACACTCTGTTGGTGCAGGCCGTGCCGCGCGGCCCGACCTGCCATCTAGGCCGCGTCAGCTGCTTCCCTGATGCGCCGGGGAATTTCCTCGCCGAGCTCGACGCGTTGATCGCTTCGCGCGAGCGCGAGCGACCCGAGGGCAGCTACACCACCAAGCTGTTTGAAGATGGCACCCGGCGGATCGCCCAAAAGGTGGGCGAGGAAGGCGTGGAGACCGCGCTTGCCGCGGTGGCGCAGGACGAGACGGCGTTGCTCGGTGAAGCAGGCGATCTGATCTATCACCTGATCGTCCTTCTGCGCGCGCGCGGCCTGGGACTGGCCGATGCGGTAGAACTGCTGCGCAGTCGTCACGCCCCGCCGCCGGATCAAGTGTAGGAGCGCACCCTGTGCGCGACCGTGATCCATGGGATCGCGGGCATCTGCGCTTGCACCGACATCCCGGTCGCCGACAGGCTGGCTCTCACAGATCGACCGCGGAACCCTCTCGTAGGTCGGATCAAGCGCCGCCGAAACGCATGACCGAGCGGTCTGTCTTGGCGGCGCGGATCCGACGCTCGGCTTGCCAATCGTGGCAAGCCTCCAGCATCTCAATGTCGGCTCCACCGCTGCGCGGCTTGAGCCGACCTACGACAGCCCTCTCATTGCTCGGACGTGCGCTGTGCCCTCAGCTGGCGTTCGATGTCGTCGCTGGCGCTCGCCGATTTATCTGTAGGGCAAGCGTGTCGCTTGCCTGAGATGCATCGGTTGGCGATTGCGGCAGGTTGCTTGCCTGTCATGGCATTGCGGTTTGCATCGCGGAATGCGGCAAGCGACACGCTTGCCCTACAGAGGTTTCGATGCGGCGTGAACATCCTGGTGGAAATCGTCTCGTTGCTCACGCGCCCGTCCGGATTGGATTGGTCGGGCGCCAATCAGGCTATCTCGCGCTCAATACCCGCGCCCCAATCCTCCAGTGCGTCCAGCAGCGCCTGCGCTGTGCCATCATCGGCGCGGGCCAGACGCAATGTGGCGATCTCGTGACGAAAGCTGTCGAAATGGTATTCCGACAGCCCGCTGTCCGTGGTCAAGCGCGTGCGGCGATACTCATTCCAGCGCTGCAGTTCCGCGGCGTCGAGCGCCTCAGGCCAATTGCGTGCCCGATAGCGAAACAGCAGTTCGCGGTAGCGCGGGTCGCTGAACTCGCCCTCCAATGCGCGTAGCCGTTCGGGTCGTGCGCTGCGCACGCTGGCGAAACGGTGCTTGTCGCTGTCGGCGGGAAAACCATCGTACAGCGCCGCATCGGCATCGTTCGGTGCGCGAATGGCGTCGCGGGCGAACACCCGGCGCACTTTTTCGGCCAGGCCGTCGGCGGCCAGCAGTCGTTCCGCATGCGCCTGGGCACGCGCAACATCCAGGCCCAAGCGCTCGATATCGGCCGGCCGAAGATGGGCCAGTTCCACCAGCGCAGGGCAGCGATTGGTCTGGATCTGCTTGAGCGGAATGCGGGCTTCGCCTTCGGGTAGATCGGCGGTGGGCGTGAACACGCGGTCAGCAACATCTTCGGCGTCGAACTCGATCAAGGCCTCTGGATCAACCGACAGATCGACCACCGTGATGCGCGTCGCTACCACCGGGTCCTGCGCCAGCGGCAGCACCAGCGCGGCACAGCGCTGCTCCACCGGAAATCGGCCTGAAACATGCAGCAGTGGCCGCGGCTTTAACGGATCCAGCAGCGCGGCCCCACGCTTCTTGTCGCGGAAGCCAAGGTAGTAGTCGAACAGTTTCGGCTGTCCCCGGCGGACCAGGCGCGCCAGCGCAATCAGCGCGCGCACGTCCGATAGCGCCTCGTGCGCCTGCGCCTGTTCCAGTCCATTGGCACGAGCGAGAAGCTCCAGTTTGAAGCTGACCCGGCCATCGGCGCCCAGCGGCCATTCGATCCCTTCCGGGCGCAGCGCGTAGCAAAGGCGCAGCAGATCGAGCAGATCCCAGCGCGAATTGCCATTGCGCCATTCGCGCTCGTAGGGATCGTAGAAATTGCGATACAGCGAAAAGCGCAGGAATTCGTCGTCGAAGCGCAGACTGTTGTAGCCCACTGCGCAGGTGCCCGGCTCGCCCAGTGCCTCGTGTACCTGGGCCAGGAACTCCGCCTCGATCAGCCCATCGCGCTGCGCCTGCTGCGGCGTGATCCCGGTAATCAGCGTGGCCTCGGGCGAGGGCAGCAGATCGCATGCCGGCTGGCAGAACAGCGAGATCGGCGCGCCGATCGGATTCAGTTCGCTGTCAGTGCGCTGCGCCGCGAACTGTGCGATACGCGAGCGTCGTGCATCGCGGCCGAAGGTTTCAAGGTCGAACCACAGGAAGGTGTCAGGCATGGTCGGCATTGTGCCGGATTGCCGGCTAGTGTCCTGGCCAAGTGCAAGCCCGCCAAGGCTGCCTCGCGCCCAACCCCAAGGGTGTTATGAGCGATCTCGCCGCTAACAACTTCATCAAGCCAACCGGAGGGTAGCCATTCACCGTCATGGCGTGCGAACCCGAACTTGGCGGGTTCGCAGCGGCAACGACGAAGAACATAGACCGGACCCGATGCCAACTTTGGCGGGACCAACAACATCCCTGAGCCCTTCAACGTCTTCGAGTTGGCTTCGGGCTGGCGTCGCCACAGTGGACAGCAGGATAGAATTCAGTATTCCAGCCGCCGCCAGTGTCAACGGTGAAAGCGACTTTATTGCCTGCAGCCAAGGCGACCGAATGGACGTGGTCCGGACCTTGGATCGAGGTGCAGTCGGTACAAATCGTCTTCGGAAACGTTGACCGTGTTGGTCGCGCCAACCGTGTTGCCGGTGTCGTTGGAGGACAGCGTGCCCGAAACGGCCACGGCAAGGGCGCAAGTGGGGACGCCACTGCTCTCGTATCCGCCCACGGTGCCGGTCGAGGTCTGGTTCGACCCGTTCCATACAGGATCGTTGGGCCTAATTGTTCCGTCCGAGTTTTTGTCTGTGCCTGTGCGAGGGGGGGGCTCATCGGCCCAAGCCAAGCTCATCGCGCCAGCGAACGCGGCCATCGCCGCGACAGCAATCGTCTTTTTCATCATGTTTGGTAACACACTAAAAATTGATTTGGAAACGACTTGCCGGACTCGACGCCATATTCAACCCCGCACCAGTAGCCCGCATAAAACGGCTATTAGCCCAAGCGTCAAAGCGCGCGGAGTCTAGATCCGTTGCTAGCCGAAGTCAAACCCCCGCTTGCACCCGGCAGGCAGCCATTTGCGCGCAGCCAACATAGGTCTGACATTTGATCCCAAGCCTGCCCCTGCGGACCGCTCCAGTGCCTTGCAGATCTGACTGGCCGCGACTCGCACATCCGGTCTGCGCCAGCTCGCGCTGGGCAAGGCCGCCTAAGCCCTGCGGGGCTTTTGGCCGAGCATGGCGGTCCACACGACTCGACGACCAAACCTGACCCATGTAGCCGCTCTGGCGGTGTAGGCTGGTGCCCAGGGAGGGACACATGACAGGCGAGGACGAATCGCTGACCGGTCTGTTCGCGCAGTGGCGCGGTGGCAACGCGCATGCCGGCGAGGCCGTGCTCGCGCAGGTGTATGACGAGCTGCGGCGGCTTGCCCAGCGCTACCTCCACGGTAGTGGCAGCCTGACCTTGCAGCCCACCGCCCTGGTCAACGAGGCCCTGATCAAGCTGATTGGCGCAGATCCCGATTGGGACAGCCGGGCGCATTTCTTTGGCGCCGCGGCGCGTGCCATGCGCCAGGTGCTGGTCGATGCGGCACGTTGTCGACTGGCCGAGAAACGCGGCGGCGGTGCGGTGCACCTCACCCTGGGTGCCGCATCGGGCGAACACGGACGAGACGATATCGAGCTCCTCGCCCTCGACCAACTGCTGTGTCGCCTGGCCGAACTGGACCTGGTGCAGGCGCGGGTGGTCGAACTTCGCTACTTCGTAGGCTTGAGCATCGACGACACCGCACGCGTGATGGAGCTGCACCCATCCGCGGTAAACCGGGAGTGGACCATGGCGCGAGCCTGGTTGAAGCGGGAACTGGAGCGCTAAGCCCTATGACCGATCCGCGCCACGCCCTGATCAAGCGCCTGTTTGCTGAGGCCTTGACGAGGAATGCCAAGACGCGCGTCGCCTTTCTTGATCAAGCCTGCAGCGATCCGGCGCTGCGCGACGAAGTGCTGGCCCTGTTGCAGGCACACGACCAGGCGGACACCGGATTCTTGGCTGAGCCGCCGCGGCCCGCCGCGGCCATTGATCCGAGCCAGCTCGGACTCGAACGTGGCTGGCAAGTTCAGCGCGAGATCGCGCGCGGTGGCATGGGCGTGGTCTACCTGGCCGAACGCGCCGATGGCGCCTACCAGCAGCAGGTGGCGCTGAAGCTGATGTCGCCGGGGACGTTGCCCAGCGAAGAGGCCCTGCTGCGCTCGCGACTGGAACGACAGATCCTCGCGCGCCTGGCTCACCCCAATATCGCGCGCCTGTTGGATGGCGGCACTACGGCGCACGGCTCGCCCTACCTGGTGATGGAATACATCCGCGGCGATCGCATTGATCGGTGGTGCGCCACCCGCGGTTTGAGCGTGGAGGCCCGCCTCAGACTGTTTCTCAAGGTTTGCGATGCGGTGGCTTACGCCCATCGCAACCTGGTCGTGCACCGCGACCTCAAGCCGGAAAACATTCTTGTTGACGAGGCAGGTGAGCCCAAGCTGCTCGATTTCGGCATCGCGCGCTGGCTGGAAGACAGCGACAGCCCGACCCAGGATGGTTCGCGCCCACTCACGCCACGCTATGCCAGTCCTGAGCAGGTGCGCGGTGAGCCCGCAACAACCCTGACGGACGTGTACTTGCTCGGGGTGTTGCTGTATGAACTGCTGGCCGGCGATTCGCCATATGGTGAAGCGGTGTCCACACCACATCGCCTGCCGCAGGCAATCTGCGAAGCCGATACCGATCCGCCGAGTCAGCGGGCGGCAAGGGGCGGGACCGGCAACGAGCGATCCCGACTCGAGGATGCCATTCTGGCCCGTCGGCTGCGCGGCGACCTCGATGCAATCGTGCTGCGCTGCCTGCGCAAGCCGCCCGAGCAACGCTACGCCTCGGTTGAGGCCCTGGCCGATGATCTGCAGGCGCACCTCGATGGGCGACCGGTGCAGGCCAGACGCGGCAGTCGCCTGTATCTGGCGCAACGCTTCCTGCGCCGTCACTGGGTGGTGCTGGCCACGGCTGCAGGCATTGTGCTGATGGCTGGCGCCTTCATGCTGCAGCTGGCGAGACAGCTTGAGGAAGTTCGGCTCGAGCGAGACAAGGCAACCCAGGTCACGCGCTTTCTGGTTGAGCTGTTCAAGCAGGCCGATCCAGCTGAGGCTCGTGGTCGCGATTTGTCGGTACGCGACGTGCTGGAAACTGGCACGCTGCGCATCCGCACCGAGCTTTCGGCGCAGCCCGTTCTTCGTGGCGAACTGTTGCGCGAACTGGCCGCGATCCAGCTTGAGCTCGGAGACATGGAGCGGGCCGAGGCCCTTGCCGGTGAGGCGGTCGACCTGCTGCAGTCCGAACCGGGCGGCGCGGCAGGTCTGGGACGAGCCCAGTATCTGCTCGGAAATGCCCTTGTCGCGCTCGACAGACAGGGCGAAGCCGACGCCACGCTGCGCGCCGCGCTGCTCACCGCGCAGACGCGTGACGATGCACTTCTTCAGGCGCTCGTCGCATCCCAATTGGCTTTGATGCAATCGGCGCAGGGCAGGCCGCTTGAAGGCCAACAGGCGCTCGACGTTGTATTGGCATCTGCCCGACGACGAATCTCTGCGTCGGATCGGGAACGTATCGCAGAAGTCGACGGCGAGGCGCGTGAATGGCTTGAGATGGAAGCGCGCAGCCTTCACAACCTGTGCACGGCGCTGGACGATCAGGGGCGCACCGCCGAGGCGCTGGCGCACTGCAAGGAAGCGGCAGCGGCCAAGCGCGCACTGTGGCCAGACGATCACCCGATACACCTGTCGACCCTAAACCACCTGGTTCTCTTGCGCGAGAAACAGGAAGGCCCGGGCGCCGGCATCGAGGCCGGTCGCGAACTGCTCGCATTCACTGAGCGGCTTTACGGTAGAGATCACGTACGGGTCGGGGTTGCATCACTCAACCTTGGCGTGAGCCTGAAAGAACTGGGACAAGCGGACGAGGCTGAAACGCTCTACGAGCGGGCCTTGGACATATTCAAGCAACGCCTGGGCGAGGAACATCGGGTCTTCCTCCTGACCCGCAACAACCTCGGCAATCTGCTGTTCCAGCGCGCGCACCAGCTGCGCCTGGCAGGCGAAGAAGTGCAGGCGTTGGCCCTGTGGGGTGAAGTGCGCGACATGCAGCTGAACAACCTTGAAGTAAGGCGTCGCGTGCTGCCGGCCGAGCATCCAGACATCGGCCAGAGCCTGATGAACCTGGCCAATGTCGAGCGCGCCCTGGGCGACCTTGATGCATCGGTGGCCACCGCCCGTCAGGCGCTGGAACACTA
The DNA here is from genome assembly GCA_038257155.1 of Lysobacterales bacterium. Classification (GTDB taxonomy): domain Bacteria; phylum Pseudomonadota; class Gammaproteobacteria; order Xanthomonadales; family Xanthomonadaceae; genus JANJTY01. The sequence continues at coordinate 16,010 of JBBSJP010000058.1, forward strand.
TCGCTCGGCGCTGGGGCCGCTGCATCCGACGACCCTGCTGATGCGCCTCAGCCTGGCGCAGAAGTTGCTCGCCGTGACTGGGGCCTCGCAATCCGCCGAGGAGGCCTTGGAACTGTTGCAGCCCTTGCTGGCCGACGATCCCATTGAAGGAGTCGACCCGCCAACCCGTGCAGCCGCCCAGTTCGCAGCGGCGCAGTTGCTGCGTTTGCTGAAGAGGGAAGCGAAGCGTGCGCGTGACCTTGCCCTCGGCGCACTGGCACAAGCGCGAGCCGAGCCTCACGAACTGCTGTCGGTGGAGGAAATCGAAGACTGGCTGGCCGAGCAGCCTCCGCCGCAGAGCTCTGCGGAAAAGCCCCAATGAACGCCGATGCGCGCCACGCCCTGGTCAAGCGCCTGTTCTCCGAGACATTGGCACGCAGCGCTGATCGCCGCGCCCAGTTTCTTGACGAGGCCTGCAGCGATGCAACGCTGCGCGCTGAAGTCGAGAGTCTGCTGCGCGCCCACGCGGACGCCGATACCGGCTTCCTGAGCGAGCCGCCACGCCTGCCTGCAGCGATTGACGAGACCCGCCTCGGACTGGAGCGCGGCTGGCGTGTGATCCGTGAGCTGGCCCGTGGCGGCATGGGCGTGGTGTACCTGGCAGAACGCGCCGATGGCGCCTATCAGCAACAGGTGGCCTTGAAGCTGCTGGCACCGGGCAGCTTGCCGGATGAGGAATCCCTGCTGCGGCTGAAGCTGGAACGGCAGATCCTGGCGCGCCTGAATCACCCCAATATCGCGCGACTGCTCGATGGCGGCACCACCGAGCACGGTGCGCCGTATCTGGTGATGGAGTATGTCGAAGGCGAACGCATCGATCGCTGGTGCAGAACGCAGGGCCTGGACCTGCAGGCGAGGGTGGCGCTGTTCCTCAAGGTCTGCACCGCGGTGTCCTACGCACACCGCAACCTGGTGGTGCATCGGGACCTGAAGCCCAGCAACATCCTGGTGCGCAAGGACGGCGAGCCGAAACTGCTCGACTTTGGCATCGCCAAGGAATTGAGTGTGGACAGCGAGCAGACCCGCGCCGGCGGCCAACTGCTTACGCCGCGTTATGCCAGTCCAGAACAGATCCGCGGCGAGCCCGTGTCGACCGTGAGCGACGTCTACTCACTGGGCGTGGTGCTGTACGAGTTGCTGACCGGTCGCTCGCCTTACGGCAAGGCGGTCGAACAGCCACCGGCGCTGGCGCATGCCGTGTGCGAAATCGATCCTGACGCGCCCAGCACCACCTTGCGCAATAGCGAGGGCACCGACCCACCCAGCCTGCGGCCGGCCGGACTGAAAGGCGATATGGACGCGATCGTGCTGCGTTGCCTGCGCAAGTCACCCGAGCAGCGATACGGCAGCGTCGAGGCCTTGATCGAGGATCTGCAGGCCTGGCGCGAGGGCCGCCCGGTGCTGGCGCGACGCGGTAGCAGCGCCTATCGATTGCGGCGCTTCGCTCAGCGCCACTGGATGGCACTCGCTAGCGCAGCGGCCGTTCTGGTGTTGGTCGCTCTGTTTGTTCTGCAACTGTCGCGGCAATTGGAAGAGACCCGCCTGGAGCGTGATCGAAGCGACCGAACCCTCGCATTCGTGACCGAGCTATTCCGCGTGGCTGACCCCAGCGAGGCGCGTGGCAGCAGCGTCACGGTGCGCGAAATCCTCGACCGCGGCGCGCAGGTATTGGAGCAGGACCGTTCTTTGGAGCCACCCGTTCGTTCCTCGATGCTGCACACGCTGGGCGCGGTGTATCGACAACTCGGACTGGCGGCGGCGGCGGAAAAGGCGCTGGAGTCTGCTCTGGTGCAGGCTGCGCCGGATGATCTTGCCACCCTGCGCGTGGCGATGGCGGGCCTGCGCGTCGACCAGGGTCGTTTCGACGATGCCATGGCGCTGCTCGATCAGGCCGAGGTCGATCCGCCTGCACGCGACCCGCAACGGCTGAGTAGCCGTTTGTTGTATCAACGTGGCGAAACTGCACTGCGCCAGGGCAAGCTCGACCAGGCCGAGGCACCGCTGCAGGCTGCACTGGAACTGCGTCGCCGGCTGCACGGTGAAAAGTCGCGGGAATTCACCGAGGTGCTCACGGCCCTTGGCAGCCTGCATCGCGACCGTGGGCAGATTGATCTGGCCGAACAGCACTACCGCGCCGCGTTCGCGATCCTGCAGGAGCTGGACGTGGATGCCTGGAGCCGGGTCAAGCTGACCAATAACCTGGCGATCATCGCCGGCGACCGTGGCGCGATCGATGTAGCCGAGCGACATTTCGCCGAGGCGCTGGAGTTCATGCGCCAGGCGGTTGGCGACGAGCATGTGCTGATCTCGGTTGGCCTGGGCAATGTGGCATCGATGCGCATGCGCCGCGGGGACTATGCCGGGGCCCAGCCGATGTTCGAGCGGGCCCTGGCGATCCGCCGCAGCAACCTGGGAGAAACCCATCCACTGATCGGTACCAGCCTTTCGAATCTCGCTTATGTGCGGTTCTGCAACGGCGAATACGAGGCGGCATTGGACGAAACGCAGCAAGCCCTGGAAATGCAGAGCGCCGGCTTTGGCGCCGGTCACCTGCACGTGCTCAACACCCTGCGCAACCTTGCCGCAATCCAGTTTGCCCGTGCTGATCTTGATGCCGCGCATGCCCACAGCGCGCAGATCATCGAGCAGGGCAGCGCAACGTCCGGGGCAGAGCATCCGGTATTGCTGCAGGCCCAGGCTCGCATGCAGTTCATCGCCTGCCTGCGCGGCAGCTGTGACTTGAAGGCGTTCGAGTCAGCGGTGCAGGCGCACGTCGACAAGCTCGGTGCCCAGCATGCCGAGGCCGGTGAGAGCCTGGTGCACCTGGCCACAATGCAATTCCTGCAGGCGTCGCCGAGTGCGTGTGCTACCAGTGCCCGTGCACAACAGGCCCTCAGCAAGCACTTGCCCGACGCGCATTGGGACAGACGCCTGCTGGCCTGGGTTCAAGCGCACTGTGCGGGGGCCTCCGACGCGGACGCCACCGCTGACCTCATGGCGCGCTACGGCGCAGAACATCCGCTTGTCAAAGCCCTGCACGCGGCTGCAAGCAAGCCCTGATTGCTGGTTTTGTGCTGTGCGTTGCTCGCGCCGCTGAGCAGCGGTATTCAGCTGGATCTGGAAAGCGGAGCCGGACGACCGAACAGGAAACCCTGGCCGTGGTCGCAACCCAGTGCCAACAGCACGTCACGCTGTTGTTCGGTTTCGATTCCCTCGGCGATAACGTCCATTTCCAGCGAGTGCGCCAGGGTCAGGATGGCGCGGATCACCGCCGCGCTGCCCGCTTCGCGCGGGGTTCCCAGTTCAGCGACGAAGGACTGGTCGATCTTCAGCACCTGCAACGGAAAGCGGTGGATGTAGGAGAGCGACGAGAATCCGGTGCCGAAGTCGTCGATGGCCGCCAGGACTCCCGCGGCGCGCAGCCGCTCAAGCGTGCCCTTGGTCTGGTCCGCCTGTTCCAGCAGGGTGCCTTCGGTGAGTTCGATGCGCACCCGATCCGGGGCAATGCCACTGCGCTGGATCATCGCGAGAATGCGCTGGTCGAGGTCGCCGTGCACGAAATGCCGCGGAGACACGTTCAAGCTGACGTGGCCCGGAAGCGCAGACGCCTGGATCTGTCGGCAGGCCACTTCAAACAGCTGCCAATCAATGGCTTCCAGGCTGCCGCTGTCTTCGGCGATCTTCAGGAAGTCGACCGGCGACAGCGTGCCACGGCGCGGATGCTGCCAGCGAATCAGTGCCTCGTAGCCAATGGTGGCACCATCGGCGAGCCGCACGATCGGCTGGAACCAGGGCTGGAACTCGTGACCGAGCAGGCCACGGCGCAAATCTGCTTCCAGCTCCAGAACATCCATGGCCTGCTGGTTCAGGCTTTCATCGAAGATCTCGAAACGGTGTCGACCACCCTGCTTGGCGCGATACATGGCGGTATCGGCGTCGCGCACCAGTTCATCGGCGTGAACATGCCGGCGCTCACCCATCGCGACTCCCACACTGGTCGAGGTCTGGACTTCCTTGCCCTGGGCCTGGATTGGCACGCGCATCGATTCAATGATGCGCTGGGCAATGCGCACAGGCGTCTCCGGGCCGGGTATGTCTTCGACCAGGATGGCAAATTCGTCGCCACCCAGCCGTGCCACGACATCGGGCGCACGGACGCAGGAGGCAAGCCGCCGCGCCACTTCCTTCAGCACCTCGTCGCCAGCCAGATGGCCCAGGCTGTCGTTGATGACCTTGAATCGGTCCACGTCGCAGTACAGCACGGCGAAATCCGCCTTCGACTCGTGTCGTGAGCGGGTCATGACGCGTTCCAGGCGGTCGCGCAGGTAGCCGCGATTGGGCAAGCCGGTGAGTGCATCGTGCATCACTTCATGCTTGAGCTGCAGTTCGATCTTTTCCCGCACGGCGATCTGTTCGCGCAGCTCAACGGTGCGCTCTTCGACCCGCTGTTCCAGCCCTGTATAGGCTGCGCGCAATGCCTGCGCGGCGTGGCGGCGCTGCAGGCTGTTGGCGATCTGATGCGAGACGAAGGTCAGCAGTTCCTGCTCGCGCGCGCCGTAGCGCACGTCGGGTGAATAGCTTTGCACTACCAGCGCGCCCAGCACTTTGTCACCGGCCAAGAGCGGCACCCCCAGCCACGATTCCGACAGGGTGCCCGACACGCTGAACTCACCAGCCGCGCTGAGGCGGGCCAGATCGGCGGCGCTGGCGAGCAGCGGCTTGCCGGTTCGCAGCACGCTTTCAGTGACGCCATTGCCGAGCGCGCGCGGTACTGGCGGCGCCTCGACCTCATCGACGTGATACGGAAACTGCAGCTCGCTGCGGTCCTCCGAATACAGGGCGATATAGAAGTTCCTGGCATTGATCAGGCTGCCAACGATGCCGTGCACGCTGCTGTAGAACTCGTCCATGCCGCCATCGGCGGACGACAGTTCCGCGACCCTGAACAATGCCGCCTGCAGGCGCTCGCCCCGCTGACGTTCCTCCACTTCGATATTCAACACGCGGTTGGAGTCGGCGAGCTCGCTGGTACGCTGCTGAACCCGGCGCTCCAGTTCTTCCTGACTCTGTTTGCGTTCCAGGGCGGTAAGGATGTGATTGCCAACGAAGGAAAGCAGGGCCTGATCCGCTGGCGTGAAGCTGACCTGATCGACGTAGCTTTGCACCACCAGTGCGCCGCGCACTTCAGACCCGCGCAGCATCGGAACGCCCAGCCAATCGGGGCTGTCAGCGCCGTGGATGCGCAGGCGTCCAGAGACCTGCCGCCGAAGCGCATGGGTTGGTCCCATCAGCGGCCGGCCATCGCGAATCAGGTACCAGGTCAGGCCGCGCTCGATCCTCGCCATCGGCGTGAACTCTTCCGGATCGACCGCGTCGGGATCCTCGGTGTCAACGTAGTAAATGAAGCGCAGGGCATCGCGACTGCTGTCGTACAGCGCGATGTAGAAGTTCTCGGCATACATCAGGCCGCCGACGATCCGGTGCAGGCCGCGCAGCATGTCGCTCATGTCCAGCTCGGAGCCGGCCATGTCGGCGATCGCGAAAAGCGCTCGTTGCAGCTTTTCTGCCTGCTCGGCGCGGGTCACTGAATCGCGCGTGCTGGCCAGTTCAAGTGCCGCACACATGCGGGCGCGTGCCAATACCAGCTGATCCTGCCACGCCCCTTCTGGAGCAAGGGTCGCAGACAAACGGAGTACCAGCACAGCGGCGGCGCCATCTTCCTGCCGGCACAGCACCATCGCCATGTCACGGCCATCGGCTGACTGCGCGAACCCACTGGTTGCGTCAATCGCATGATCGGCCAGGGCCACGCGATCCGATGACAATGCCGCCTGGGGAAAGGTATGGCGTTCGCCGGGCCAGGCCAAAGACCAGATGAGGGTGGCGTCGCGACATTCCGGCCACTGTTCGGCCTCGGTTACGATCACGGCGGCAACGCCGGAAACATCCTCCGCCAGCACCAGGGCGTGGGCAAAGCCGTGCTCGAGCGAATTCAGCTTCTGCAGCGTTTCGCCGATTTCCTGCAACGGGAATGGCTGGATGGTCTTCATGAGCTGCACACCTCTGGCGGCGCCCGTTTCATTGTAGTTGCGTGCCTCGCGACGGCATCGGATCACGGCCATCGACGCGGCCCCAGCAACTCGCTGCACGGCGCCATCGGCTCACTTGTAGCACCAGAATCCGCTTGCCACACAAGTACTTTGCGAATCTGCGTGATGTATCACGCGAACAGGATACCGACCACACAGTTCCGGCCGGTAAAGGTTCCGAAGGCCTATTGCGTGTGCTGTGGTTCCGTTCTGCCCGCTGCAGCAGACCGCCTGGCCAGGACTGCCTGAGGGGCTCAGGCCCGCCTGCGAGCCAATCCGTCCAGCCAACCGGTTTCGCGCAACTGCGCTGCCGACATCGGTCGTGCGAAGTGGTAGCCCTGGGCCAGATCGCAGCCGATCGCGCGCAGGCACTCCAGTGACGCGGCATCCTCCACACCTTCGCCCACGGTGCTCAGGTTCAGCTCATGCGCCAGGCGAACGATCGAAGCCACGATCATCCGGCTTTGTTCACTGGTGACGACATCCGCGATGAAGCTGCGGTCGATTTTCAGTTCGCTGACCGGCAGGCGCTTGAGGTGGGCAAGCGACGAGAAGCCGGTGCCGAAATCGTCCACCGATATCGGCACGCCCAGCGACCTGATTGCGGTCAACTGCTCGGCCGTGTCCTCGACGTTCTCCATCATCGCGCTTTCGGTGATCTCCAGCTTGAGCTGCCTGGGTAGCACGCCAAAATCATCCAGTGCGGCGCGCAGCTGCGCGGGCAGGGTGCCACTGCGTAGTTGCCGCATGGAGACGTTGACCGCTACATACAGATCATTGACGCCGGCTTTGCGCCACTCCGCCAATTGCCGACAGGTTTCGCGCAGCATCCAGTGGCCCAGCTCGACGATCATGCCGCTGTCTTCGGCAACCGGGATGAACTGATCCGGGAAGATCGGCGCCGCATCCGGCGGAAACCAGCGAATCAGCGCTTCGAATCCGCACAATCTGCCGGTACTTACCACCAGCAGCGGCTGGTAGTGGGCAGCGAACTCTCCCGCTTCGAGTGCGCGCCGCATGCGGCCTTCGATACTCAGCCTGGCACTGACCGACTCACGCATGCCGGTGCGGTAGCGCATCACCGCACCAAGGCGGCCCTGGCGCTTGGCATCATGCACCGCGATGTCGGCGAAGCCGAGCAGATCGCTGGGTCCGCCAATGTCGGGTGCGTAGCAGGCGATGCCGACGCTTGCCCCGATGATCAGCGGAGGCTCCTTCAGTACATGCGGTTCAGCGATCTCGCGCTGCACCCGCGCTGCCAGCTGCTCGGGCCAATCAGTCTGAGGCTGGGCCAGGTCGCACACCGCCACCAGGGCAAACTCGTCACTGCCAACGCGGGCCAGAAAGTCGTTCTCGCCCAGACAGGTTTGCAGCCGTTCGGCGGTGACTTGCAGCACCCGGTCGCCAAAGGCGTGCCCGATGCTGTCGTTGACCTGCTGAAAGCGATCCAGGTTGATCAGCAACAGCGCCATCTCGCGTCCGGTGCGGGCCTCGCGCAGGTAGCGGCCCAATTCACCAATCAGCGAGAACCGGTTGGGAAGCTGGGTCAGCTGATCGAAGCGTGCCTGGTGTTCGGCGATCAGGTGGCGCGCCTCTGCCAGCGAATAGGCGCGGCTGATTTCTTCGGTAAAACCACGCTCGCGTGCGAGCTTGCGATGCTGGCCCAGGTGGTACAACAGCAACACCAGTCCCAACAGCAACGCTTCGGCGGCATAGGCCGCCGACGTTCGCCACCACGGTGGCTTGACCGTGATCTGCAGTGTCGCCGGTGATTCGCTCCAGACGCCGTCATTGTTCGCGCCCTGCACCTCGAGACGATGCTTGCCGGGCGGCAACATGGCGAAGCTGATCGAAGACTTCTCCGTGTCCACCCACTCACCCGCTCCATCGCTGTGCAAGCGGTAGCGAAAGCGGTTCTTCTGCGGCTGGTGGAAGTCCATCACCGCGAAGTCCACGGTGAAGGCCGTCGCGTCGTGTGGAAATTCCAGTTCTTCGAAGGTGGTGAGGCGGGTGCGAAGCTTGTCGCCCAGGTGCCTTTCGATGGAAGTGATGGCAACGGCCGGCGCATGGGCATTGATCGGCAGCTCTGCCGGATCGAACCAGGTGACGCCGTTGACGCTGCCGAAATACAGCAGCCCGCGCGAGCTGAGCAGCTCGGCACCGCCATTCATTTCGTTGGCGGTCAGGCCATCGGCGACGGTGTAGCGCGCGAACTCTCCGGTTTCCGGGTCGAGTCGGCCCAGTCCCGCATTGGTGCTGATCCACAAGCGCGCGCTGCCCGGCTCCGGCAGGATGCCGTAGGCCGTGTTGTTGGGCAGGCCGTCGACCGTCGTGTACAGGGTGAATCGATTGCGCGAGGCGCGCCGATCCTCGGCGCTCAGGCGATTCAAGCCGTTCTGTGTACCAATCCACAGGCTGCCGTCCGGCGTTTCGACCATGCTGCGAACGCCATTGTTGCTGAGGCTTTCGGCAACCCCGGGCTTGTGCCCAAGCACGGCGGTAACGCCCTTGCCCGGCTCGTAGCGCACCAGGCCGGCGCCGCCTCCGCCGAACCAGATCACCCCGTCAGAGTCGGTCAGTGCCGCCCGCACCGGAAGCACACCCATCGGGATATCCGCTCGTGGCCCGATCAGCTCAACGCTTGTGCCGCTTTCCGGATCCAGTTCGAACAGCCCTTCGCTAACCGCGATCCACAATGCACCTTGCGCCGAGCCGCCGATGAACCAGACGCGATCGCTTGAGTAACGCTCCGAACCATCGTCAGCCGCTTCCCGCGATTCGCGAGCGAAAGAGGTGAACTCCGCACTCAGCGGATCAAAGCGATACAGCATGCCGTTGACCGAACCGACCCAGATGCTTCCGTGAGGATCGATGTGCAATGACTGCAACTGGTTCATTTCGTTGGCGCCCGGCCTGGGCTGAAACAGCGAATAATCGCCGCTGCGCGGATTCCAGCGTTCGAGCCCGGCCAGGGTCGTCATCCAGATATTGCCATCCGCGTCTTCGGCGATGTCCCATACAAAGGGATTGCGCAGGCTGCGCGCGTTGAAGGGCAGGCTGCGCAGGGCATTGAAGCGCTGGGTGCTGGGATTGATCTGGTTCAGGCCGCCGCCTGCCGTACCGATCCAGAGCAGGCCGGTGCGATCTTCGAAGAGACTCCAGACGTCGTCACTACTGATTCCCTGGGGATTATCCGGATCATGCTGGAAGCTCTGGAACCGGCCATTTCGGTACAGGTTGAGTCCACCCGATTGGGTGCCAACCCAGATTCGGCCGCGACTGTCCTGCAGCAGGGTGCGCACATAGTTGCCGGCCAGAGCGTGTTCGCTTTCGAAATCCGCAACATGCGACTGGAACGCGTCGGATCCGGCTTCACGGCGACTGAGCCCCTCGCGCGTGCCGACCCACAGGGTGCGATCGGAATCGAGCAACAGCGCTGTGACGCGATCATCGACCAGCGAATCCGGATCGCCGGTGCGGTGGCGAAAGTGCTCGATGTCGCCAGTATCCGGGTTGAAGCGCGCCAGGCCGTTGGGTGTGCCCAGCCAGAGTCGCCCCTCGTCGCCGGCAACAATGGCGGTGACTGCCGACAGTGGCGGGGGGGCGTCGCCGCGCGCATCCGCATGCATCTGCACGGTGTCGGTGGCGGCGTCATAGCGATGCAATCCGGTATTGCTGCCGATCCACAGATTGCCGGCGGCATCCTCGTGCAGGGCCATCGCATTCGACCCGGGTCGGTCCGAGGCACCGGCCACACTCTGTGCGACATGGGTGATCTCGCGGGTAACGGGGTCGACCCGATCCAGCCAGCCGGCGGCACCAGCCACCCAGATCCTTCCGCGACTATCCTGCAGCAACTGCGAAATCGAAACGCCGGCCAGCGCCTCCGGATCGCGTGGGTCGATCGGCAGGGCTTCGAAACGGTACCCGTCGTAGACATTCAGCCCGCCAAGGGTTCCAAACCACATCAGACCGCGGCTGTCCTGCAACATCGTGGCAACCGTGTTCTGCGACAGGGCATCATCGAGCGGTAGTCGGTGGAAACCGCCGAATTCGACAGGCTCCTGTGCCCAGCCCGGCATCTGACAGATCAGACCCAGCAGCGTAAGCAGTGCAATTCGCATCGGCGCTGTCCTGGCGGGAGCAACGCGCCCAACATGCCACAACCGCAAACCGGTTGTCGTGCCCCATTCGATGGTCTGCTGCGGCCTGGCCTGACGAGTCATTTACTGCCGCAATCGCCTTGCGGGAAAGTGATCGTTTGGCGCACCATTTCGCCGTTCCTGGATGCACAGCGGGGCAGCCAGCCCGCGGACATCGGGCCAGAGGGATGTGATAGCGTTGCCTGGCGTTCGCCAAGGCCGTCCAGTGGTCCGCCGGCACGCCAGTCTTGTTAGTTTGAACGGCATTTCTGCCCGGGGAGACACAGCGCATGGACTCCATCGAAAGACGCCGCCATCAGCGCCATCCGGTGCGCGAAGCGGTGATGATTGTTCCCAATGGCGAGCAGCACCCGGCCGCCGTGCTGGATGTATCGCTGGGTGGGGCGCGTTTGGCGCCTTCGGGCGACTGGATGCCGAGCCCCGGATCGCTGCTCAATGTCTACTTCATGCTCGACCGCGACGATGTGCTAGTCCTGCAAAGCCACGTGGTGCGACTGGGCATGGGTCAGATGGGCCTGCAGTTCGCCCCCGACCAGGACGCCAATGTCGCGCGCCTGTTGAATGAGTATGGTGTCGACGCGGTTGAGTGAAGCCCTTCATTGTGGGCTGTCGCTCTCGGACCCCAACGTCGGATCCGCGCCGCCACACCCTTATCGCTCGAACCGTCATTCGGCGGCGCTTGATCCGACCTACGCAGAGCTCCCGTAGGTCGGCTCAAGCCGCGCAGCGGTGGAGCCGACATCGCGACGGCCCCAGCCGTGCGTCGGATCCGCGCCGACACGCTGGATCGCTTGGCTTGGTCTTTCGGCGGCGCTTGATCCGACCTACGA
>JBBSJP010000059.1:0-25603 GCA_038257155.1 Lysobacterales bacterium
CTCGCCGCGATCAGGTTGGGGGAGGGCACTTGCTTTGGCGTGATTGGCAGATGGTTCGATCCCTGCTCTCGATCGCCGGCTACGCCGCCGCCTCGATCAGGGCCTCACCACGAACGGGGTGTAGTGATGGGCTGCGCCGTCGCCTGGGTCAGGGCCTCGCCACGAACGGGGTGTAGTGATGGATTGCGCCGTCGCCTCGATCAGGGCCTCACCACGAACGGGGTATGGGAGAAGGCTGCGCCGTCGCCTCGATCAGGTCCTCACCACGAACGGGGCATGGGAGAAGGCTACGCCGCCGCCTCGATCAGGGCCTCACCACGATCAGGTTGGGGGAGGGCACTTGCTTTGGCTTGATTGGCAGATGGTTCGATCCCTGCTCTCGATCGCCGGCTACGCCGCCGCCTCGATCAGGGCCTCACCACGAACGGGGCATGGGAGAAGGCTACGCCGCCGCCTCGACCAGGGCCTCACCACGAACGGGGCATGGGAGAAGGCTACGCCGCCGCCTCGACCAGGGCCTCACCACGAACGGACAGTGTGGGCGGCTTCGCCGTCGCCTCGATCAGGGCCTCATCACGAACGGACAGTGTGGGCGGCCGCATCGCGGCATCAGCTTGTCCTGCTGGCGAGCAATCCCCGCTCAGCACTCGATCACATTCACCGCCAGGCCACCGCGCGAGGTTTCCTTGTATTTTTCGGCCATGTCGCGGCCGGTGTCGCGCATGGTTTTGATCACCTTGTCGAGGCTGACGCGGTGCTTGCCGTCGCCGCGCAGGGCCATGCGACTGGCGTTGATCGCCTTCACCGCGCCCATTGCATTGCGTTCGATGCAGGGGATCTGCACCAGGCCGCCGATCGGGTCGCAAGTCAGGCCCAGGTTGTGTTCCATGCCGATTTCGGCGGCGTTTTCGACCTGCAGCATGCTGCCGCCAAGCGCGGCGGTGAGACCGCCGGCGGCCATCGAGCAGGCCACGCCGACTTCGCCCTGGCAGCCGACTTCGGCGCCGGAGATGCTGGCGTTTTCCTTGTAGAGGATGCCGATCGCGGCGGCAGTGAGCAGGAAGTCGAACACGCCCTGCTCGCTGGCTGCCGGAATGAAGCGATCGTAGTAGTGCAGGACCGCGGGAATGATGCCGGCCGCGCCATTGGTGGGTGCGGTGACTACGCGGCCGCCGGCGGCGTTTTCTTCGTTCACCGCCAGGGCGTAGAGATTCACCCAGTCGAGCACGGTGAGTGGATCGCGCATCGCGGCTTCCGGCCGTATGCCCAGCTCGCGGTACAGCGCGGGCGCGCGACGCGGCACGTTGAGGCCGCCGGGCAGGGTGCCGTCTTCGCGCAGACCACGCGACAGGCAGTCCTGCATGGCCTGCCACAACTGGCGCAGTCCGGCGCGGATCTCGTCTTCGCTGCGCCAGGCCTTTTCGTTCTCCCACATGATCTGGGCGATGCTGAGGCCGGTGGATTCGCAACGCGCCAACAGTTCGTCGCCGCTGTGGAACGGGTGTGGGCGCTCGGTCGTGTCGGCCACGATGCGGTCTTCGGCGGCTTCGTCCTGGTTCACCACGAAACCGCCACCGACCGAGTAGTAATCGCGCGTGGCGATCTGTTCCTCGTTCGCGTCAAACGCCGTGAAGCGCATGCCATTGCTATGGAAGGGCAGCTTCTGGCGCTTGTTGAATACCAGGTCCTTCTTCTCGTCAAAGCCAATCGCGTGGCTGCCGTCGAGCTGCAAGCGTTTCTCTTTGCGGATGCGTGCCAAAGCGACCGGGATGGCATCAGGGTCGATGGCATCCGGCCAGTTTCCTTCCAGGCCCATCAGCACGGCCTTGTCGGTTCCGTGGCCGCGCCCGGTCATGGCCAGCGAGCCGAACAGTTCAACCCGCACGCGCGCCACGTCGGCCAGTCGGCTGGCATCACGCAGCCAGCGTTCGACGAAGCGCGCGCCGGCGCGCATCGGGCCCACGGTATGCGAAGACGAGGGGCCGATGCCGATCTTGAACAGGTCGAACAGGGAGACAGCCATGGCGGTTCGATCCGGTTGGAATGCGCGCCATTCTATGCGCGCCGAGCTGCACCGCGTCGCTATGCCGGCAAAGCTCAGGGCAAGGCTTCAAACCCGCTGCGGAAAATCACGAAGCTGGTGCGCTCGTAGGCGCCCAGGTCGACGCCCGGCCCGGAAACGCGCGCACCGCCGTCCAGATCGACGCTGCCGAGGCCGCCAGGCGGCGCGGCATCGCCGACGTCCAGCGCGGGTGAGCCTTCAAGCAGCCGGTAATCGCCGGCTGCCGCATCCACAAAGCCGGCGGGCAGGTCGAGACGGTTGCTGCCCAGTTCGACCGCCGGGATGAGTGCCACTGCGGCGCCGTTGCCGTCGCTCAGGCTGTTGTAGAGGCTGATCGCACCGGTTCCATAGGCCACATTGATGCCGCTGCCTTCGTTGTCGGCCACGGTGAGGTTGACCAGTTGCACGGTCGACGTCGCCTCCACGCTGCCCGCGCGCAGCCCGGAGAAGCCGCCGACGCCGCCGACGATGGCGCTGTCGCCGAGCACGACGCGGCCATTGCCATAGGCCTCGACAAATGCCTGGGCGCCGTTCGCTGGCGTACTCTCGAAGCGGTTGTCGGCGATGAGGTTGCCACGCGCCACGATCTCGGCATTGCCGCCGAACACGCCGGCGACCATCAGCACGCCAAAGCCCTGGTTGACCGAAGTGAACTTGCCGACCGATTGACCGATCACCCGGTTGCCGATGATGCGGTTGCCGCTGACCTCGGCCGTGCTGTCGGCGTAGGCGGACAGGTTCAGGCCAACGCCGTCGGTCTGTTCGGCATAGGAACGCGTCAGGTTGTTCTCGATCAGGTTGTCCTGCAACAGCAGGTGCGCGTCGCCTTCGAGCGATGCGTAGATGCCGGCGCCGTAGCCGCTGACGCGGTGGTCCCCGCTGGTGCGCGTCGGTTCGCAGCGGTTGTCGCGGATTTCATTGCCGACCAGTTCGATGCGCGCCGAACTGAAGCCAAGCGCCATGACGCCGTTGCCAGTGCAGAACAGGCTGCCGTGGCCCTCGCAATCGCGCACCAGGCTGTCGCGCAGGCTGAATACATGGGTGTCATAGGCCTGGATGCGCAGGCAGGTTGCCTGGTTCACCTGCGCGGCGGGATGGGTGAGGGTGAGGTTCTCGAGATGCAGTTGGCCCAGATGTCCATGCACGGCGAGGGTTGTATCGATGCCGTCGCCCTGCAGGATGGTGAGTGACGGATCGGCATCGTACTGCGCGAAGGCGCCGCTCCAGCCGCCGCTGACGTCGATGCGCTGATCGGTCGTCAGCACGAACAGCACGCTGTCGATGTGGATGCCGGTTGCAATGTGAATTTGATGGTCGCCTGGCGTGGCACCGGCGGTGGTCAAGGCGGCCTGAAGCGTGGCGTGGGTGCCGCCCGTTCCGACCGTGTAGGTCGCGGCATGCGCCAACGGTGGCAGAGTCAACAACAGCAGCAGAAGGCAGCGTGCGTGGCGAAGCGAGTGCATGGGGGAATCCTTGAGCTGATGATCTGCATTGGCATTCCCCCGAAGTGCCATACCTGACTTGCCGTTTGGATGCTGGCAAGCTCACCGGTGTGGTGTACCACGCCGGCCCCCTGATCGGAAGCACTTTGCTCCTCATGCGCCTGACCCTGTTCCAGAAGGACGATTGCCACCTCTGCGACGCCGCCCTGCTGGTGCTGGCGCAGGCCGGGGTGGCTGACTTCGAAAGCGTCTGGATCGACGATGACGCCGTTCTGCGCGGCCGCTATGGTCTGCGCGTACCGGTGCTGCATTGCGAGGATGATGGTGCGGAGCTCGATTGGCCATTCGAGGCAGGGCAGGTGCGGGAGTGGCTGATCCGTGGACGCGGCCTTCAGGGCTGCTTGGATACACTGCCGCGATGAGCGCCGAATCCGATCCCAGCCCTGAGCCAGTTCAAGCGGAGCTTCGCGCCGAGCTGACCAGCCTGATGCGGTCCTGGCAGGATGGCGACGCGGCCGCAGGCGACCGGCTGCTTGCCCTGGTGTACCCGCGGGTTCGCGCGATCGCTGCCAGGGCTTTGCGCGGTGGCGGCGAAAACACCCTTACCCCGACCGAACTGGCGCACGAGGCGCTGCTGCGCTTGATTGGCGACCAGCCAGACTGGCACGACCGGCATCACTTCTTCCACGTGGTGGCCCAGGCCACGCGACAGATCCTGGTGGATCACGCACGCCGCCGACTGGCCGAGAAACGCGGCGGTGGCGCGCGGGCTTTGCCCTTGAGCGCTGCCGAGGGCATTTCCCAGCCCGAGGACGAACTCGGCCTGCTGCGCGTCGACGAGGCCCTGCTCGAATTGGCCAGCGTCGATCCACGCCGCGCACGCATGATTGAACTGGTCTATTTCGGTGGCTTTTCGCGCGTCGAGATCGCGCAGGCGCTGGCGGTTTCCGAAGGCACCGTCGACCGTGACCTGCGTTTTGCGCGCGCCTGGTTGAAGCAGGCACTCAGCACGTGAACCCGGCGCGGCACGAGCGGCTGGCCGAACTGTTTGAGCAGCTTGTCGACCTGGAGCCGGCGGCGCGCGAGGCGCACCTTGCCCAGCTCGACGACGAACTTCGCCCTGAACTGGAAGCGCTGCTGATGGCAGATTCCGCCAGCGCCGACCCACTCGCCGCCGCCATCGCCCCGATGCTGCCGCATGAGCCGGTTCTGCCGCAGGGCACACGTCTTGGCGACTACCGCGTGCTGCGCGAACTGGGTGCCGGTGGCATGGGCACTGTGCTGCTGGCCGAGCGCGCCGACGGCCAGTACCTGCAGCACGTGGCGATCAAGCTGATCCGCGGATTCCCCACCGCCGAGGGCCAACGCCGTCTGCGGCAGGAACGCCAGATCCTGGCCCAACTCGATCACCCCAACATCGCGCATCTGCTCGATGGCGGCGAAACCACGGATGGCCAGCCCTTCGTGGTGATGGAACTGATCGATGGCCTGCCGCTGCTCGAGTACATCGCCAGAAATCGTCTCAATCTGGCTGCGCGCCTGGCCCTGTTCGACTGCATCGCGGCGGCGGTGCAGCACGCCCACCAGCGCCTCGTGATCCACCGCGACATCAAGCCGGGCAATGTGCTGGTGCGCAGTGACGGCCAGCCCAAGCTGCTCGACTTCGGCGTCGCCAAGCTGAGCGACGTCAGTACCACCTCCGATCCGCGCCAGACCTCGACCCGCGTCTGGACGCCGGGCTATGCCAGTCCGGAGCAGCAACGCGGCGATGCGATTACCACGGCTACCGACGTCTACGCGCTTGGCGTGCTGCTGCGCGAACTGTTGTGTGGCGAGCGTGCGCCGGGCAAGGCTGGTTCGCTGCCGCCTGGCTTCCAGGGCCTGGATCTGGATGCCGATCTGCGCGGCGCGCTGGATATGGCGACCGCCGAGCTGGCGTCGCAGCGCTATGCCACGGTGGAGGCCTTTCGCGATGATCTGGCGCGCTACCGCGATGCACGTCCGCTGCGCGCCCATGCCGACACCCGTCGCTACCGGTTACGCAAGTTTCTTGTGCGGCATCGCGCTGCGGTAGCGCTGGCGTTTGCCGCGCTGTTGCTGGCAAGCGGATTTGTCTGGCAGCTGGCGGCGGAGCGAAGTCGCGCCCAGGCCGCCGAAGCCGTGGCCAGTGAGGCATTGGAATCAGCGCGCCGTGACGCCGAGACCGCGCGTGCCGCGCTGGCCTTCCTGACCGACGCACTCACCGCAGCGGCGCCAGAACGCGCCTTGAGCACCGAGATCAGCGCGCGTGACCTGCTCGAACGCGCGCGCAGTCAACTCGACCAGCGCAGCACGCAGGATGCCAGCTTTCGCCAGCCGATCCAGCGCCTGCTGGGGCATCTCTATCAGGCCTTCGGCGAGCCGCAGACAGCCGAGGCGCTGTTCGCGGAGGGTCTGCTCGGCGTGCAGGCCCGCCAGCGCGAGGATGCGCTGGTGCTGGCAGCCGATCACGACGGACATGCCAGCGTGCTGGGTGCACTGGAGCGTGGTACCGAGAGTTTGCAGGCGGCGCAGCGTGCGCAGCAGTTGCGTGAACGCTTTGCGCCTGGCGACGCCGAGCAACGACTGCGGTCGCTCGATCAGCTTGGCTTCGCCCGCTATAGCCTGGGTGAGTACGATGCTGCTGACCAACTGTGGAGCGAGGCCCTGGAGCTGGCAGGGTCGATGCCCAACCCGCCGGTCGACGTGGTGACCAACCTGTATCAGCTGCTCGGCAGCATGCTGGACTTTCGCGGCGAAAACGCGCGCGCTTTGGCGCTGGCGGATGAAGGCCTGGCTTTCGCCGCTGCCAAGCTGCCGGAAGATTCGCCCCATCGGGTGAACCTGCTGCGCCTCAAGGGTGAGGCGCTGCTGCACAGTGGTGATCCGGCCGGCGCGGAAGCTGCCATTCGCGAAGCCATCGCGCTGCAGCGCCGCACCGTGGGTCCAACCGGCATTCGCATGGCCACGCTGCACAATGCACTCGCTATCGTGCTGAACGAGCTGGGCCGCTATCGCGAGGCGATTGCCGAGATACAGGCCGCAGGCGAAACGCGTCAGACGGCGCGCGCCCTGCCAATTGATGACGCCATCAAGCAATCCAATCTGGGATCGGTGCTGGAAAGTGCGGGTGACTATTCGGCCGCGCTGCAGCATTTCGAACAGGCGATGATCCTGGCTGCGCAGGGCCAGAGCGATCCGGACCACCTGGCCCGACGCATGATGGAGCGTGCGATGGCGCGCTGCATGGCGCTGGCAGGCCTGCATGAGGAAGCGCTGGAGCGGCTGGGTGACCTGCAGCGCCGTGCCCTGCGCCTGGATGGTGAGGAGTCCTTTGAGTACGCAATGACCACGTGGCAACTCGCGGTGCTGGCGCGGCGTCAAGCGGATCCCAAAGCCGGAGTCGCCTACACGCAGTTGGCCGAGCAGTTGTTTGGCAAGCTGGTGTCGGAGACGCATCCGGTCTTCGCCCACATGCGGCGTGCCCGGGCCGACTTTGCCCTGATGCAGGGTGACATCGCGCTGGCTGAGCGGCTGCAGCGCGAGGCCATCGCGCAACTGGAAGCAGCTGCCGTACTGCCGGTGGATCTGGCTATTGCGCGCGCCGAACTCGCCGCAATCCTGCTCGCTGCCGGCCGCCGCGACGCCGCGCGCGCAAGCCTCGGCGAGGCCCTGCCGATCCTGCGTGCTTCGCTGCTGGAGACCGAAATCACCCGCGCGGCTGCCGAGGCCAACGCACGCGTGCTGGGTCTGCCGGGCCCGTAGCCGCCCTGGTTTGAAGCAATCCCGCACGTGCACTCGTCCCTCGAGGGCGCCGCCTGGGTCGATGTCGGCACAGGGGTGCCGACCTACCATTCGACGAAGGGCGGCATCCCTGCCGCCATTGCAACAATTGGACGTAGGGCGGCATCCCCTGCCGCCATTTCTTCGACGTAGGGCGGCATCCCATGCCGCCATGGCGACATCGCAAAGGAGAACGCTCCCGTTCCCAACGCGATGTCCCGAATCGGGAGGGCGCCGCTCCGGCGGCGCTGCTTTTCACGCCGATGCCATCGGGAATCCGCCCGGTTCCCGCATTTCGGCTCGGCCGTCATTGCTGTTTAAGGTTTTCGCCTCCGAACCGCGTAGAAGGGTATAGGCGAACGATCCAGCGATTCGCCGCCGTCCCCTCCGAGGTTGCCACCATGTATCGCATTACTGCTCGTTCCCACGTCCTTGGCCTGCTTGCGCTGCTGTCCATCGGCGCTTGTCCCGCCCCGTTTGCCGCTGAACTGATCAGCGTCTCACTCAGCGGATCGTCCCAGTCCGCGCAGGAGAGCCGCTACCCGGCGATCTCCTACGACGGGCGCTATGTGGCGTTCCAGAGCAGCGCCAACAACCTGGTCAATGGCGATACCAATAGCTTCCGTGACGTCTTTTTGCGCGACCGGGTGCGCGGTACCACGATCCGCCTCAGCCAGAATCCCGTTGGCGGCATCGAAGGCGATGGCGACAGTCTCGCGCCATCGATATCCGGAGACGGCAAGCGCATCGTGTTTGCCTCGTTCGCCGACAGCTTTCTGGCCGGCTCGCGCTATCAGACCTGCTACCTGCGCGATCTGCACAGCAATAGTCTGTCGATCATTGACCTGCGCTCCGACAACGGTCAGCCCAGCGAGTGGTGCCAGGACGCATCGATCGATCTGTCCGGCCAGCGCGTGGCTTTCCAGGCGCGCGCCGGCAATCTGGTGCCGGGCGACACCAATGGCTGGTCCGATATCTTTGTTCGCGACCTGGCCGGTGGTGCGCCAATCCGGGTGAATCTGGGCGTGGGCGGGGCCGAGGCGAACGCCGAAAGCTACCAGCCGCGCATCTCCGGCGATGGCAATCAGGTGCTGTTTGCGTCGGATGCGAGCAACCTGGTGGCCAGTGACAGCAACGCCTTGCGCGATATCTTCATGGCCCCGCTCACCGGCGGCAGCCTGACCCGCATCAGCGTGGGCAGCGGCAATGTGCAGGCCAGTGGTGGTGCAGACTTCGTTGCGGCGACCAACTTCGACGGCACCATTACCGCGTTCGCGAGCGACTCGCAGAGCCTGGAAGGCTGGGCCGACCAGATCGAGAGCTCGGTCTATGTGCGCCTGCCGACCCTCGATCAGACCTATCTGCTCAGCGAGGCCCTGGCCGGCGCGCCGGCGCGCGATGGCTTCAGCTCGCAGCCCGACCTCTCGGCAACCGGACAGTACCTGGTGTTTTCGTCGACCGACGACCTGCTCGACGATGCGATCCAGACCGGAGGCGTCTACGTGATCGACATGATCGAAGCCCTGATAGCTCGCGTCGATCTGAGTGAGCTCGACGCAGGCCAGACCTTCGGCGGCGGCACGCCGCGCATCAGCGGCGACGGCACCAGCATCGTGTGGGTATCGAACTTCGACAATCTCGTTCCGAACGACAGCAACGGTCACTTCGACGTGTTCTACGCACGCAATCCGCTGCACCCGCAAATCTTTACCGCCAGTTTCGAGGATTGACCGCGAGGCGCTGGGGCTACCTGTGGTTCGATCGCTGCTCTCGATACAGCGCTGCGCGCTGTCCTCGATCAGCGCCTCACCACGAACGGTGGATGTGGGTGCGCTGCGCGCTGTCCTCGATCAGCGCCTCACCACGAACGGTGGATGTGGGTGCGCTGCGCGCTGTCCTCGATCTGCGCCTCACCATGAACCCGTATCGCAGGTTATGGATCCTTGCCAACAACGTTGGCTGTAGGGCGGATCTTGATCCGCCGTGGCCACGCGTTGGGCGCCTTGCGACGGCGCATCAAGACGCGCCCTCCGGAACGGGCGGTGGCCTGACGCTGCGCCACAACGCGAACGGGCCGCTTGCGCGGCCCGTTCGGTGTTTCGTCTGATGCGGGTGCCGGCTTACTTCAGCCCGGCATCGGCACGCAGCGCGTCGGCGCGGTCGGTGCGCTCCCACGAGAACGTGGTGCAATCGACCTTGTCGCCCTTGCCGTTGATGTAGTGCATTGCCTGCGGCTTGCGGCCGAAGTGGCCATAGGCGGCGGTGGTCTGGTACATCGGGTGCACCAGGTCGAGCATCTGCAGGATGCCGTAGGGGCGCAGGTCGAAGTGGCGGCGGATCAGCTTTTCGATCTTGTCGTCGCTGATCTTGCCGGTGCCGAAGGTGGTGACCGAGATCGAGGTCGGGTGGGCCACGCCGATGGCGTAGCTGACCTGCACCTCGCAGCGGTCGGCCAGGCCCGCGGCGACCACGTTCTTGGCCACGTAGCGCGCGGCGTAGGCGGCCGAACGGTCGACCTTGGACGGGTCCTTGCCGGAGAATGCGCCGCCACCGTGGCGCGCCCAGCCGCCGTAGGTGTCAACGATGATCTTGCGGCCGGTGAGGCCGGCGTCGCCCACCGGGCCGCCGATCACGAACTTGCCGGTCGGATTGATGTGGTACTTGGTGCCCTTGTGCAGCCACTTGGTCGGCAGCACCGGCTTCAGGATGTGCTCGCGAACCGCCTCGACCAGATCCTTCTGCTTGATTGACGGGTCATGCTGGGTCGACAGCACCACGGCGTCGATCGCGACCGCCTTGCCGTTCTCGTAGCGCAGGGTGACCTGGCTCTTGGCGTCCGGGCGCAGCCACTTCAGCTTGCCCTTCTTGCGCACCTTGGCCTGCTGCTCGACCAGGCGGTGCGACAGGTGAATCGCCGCCGGCATCATTTCGCTGGTCTCGTTGGTGGCATAGCCGAACATCAGGCCCTGGTCGCCGGCGCCCTGTTCCTCGGGCTTCTTGCGGTCCACGCCCTGGTTGATGTCGGGCGACTGCTTGCCGATCAGGTTCAGCACGCCGCAGGTGGCGCCGTCGAAGCCGATCTCCGAGCTGTTATAGCCGATGTCGACGATCACCTTGCGGGTGATCGACTCCAGGTCGACCCAGGCGCTGGTGGTGATCTCGCCGGCGATGATCGCAACACCCGTCTTCACCAGGGTCTCGCAGGCCACGCGAGCGCGCGGATCCTGCGCCAGGATGGCGTCGAGCACGGCGTCGGAGATCTGGTCGGCGACCTTGTCCGGGTGGCCTTCGCCAACCGACTCGGAAGTGAAGAGGAAGCTGCTCATCGGTGCATATATCCTTTTATTCGGATGGATGTATAAATCAGGGGCGGCATCATACGTTGGCGCGGCGCAGTTTGCATCAATCGCCGCTGAACCGCATGGGTCGCCCTGGTTTGCCGGATGCGCGGCGTGGCACGCGCTTGCCGCCGCTGTGCAGGCAATGGATCATGCAGGCGAATCGCAAGCGCGTGGGGCCTTGCGGGCAGGAATCCAACCAGACGGCATGGAACGACGCAGCACTGTGCAACCCGACCTCGAGCCGCCGCAGAAACGTGCGCGGGTGCTGCTGGTTGACGACGTGCCAACCAATATCCGCCTGCTGACCCGCGTGCTGGCGCCGGACCACGACGTGATGGCCGCCACCAATGGTGAAGACGCGCTGCACCTGGCGGCGCGAGAACTGCCCGATCTGATCCTGCTGGATGTGGAAATGCCCGAGCTGGACGGCTATGCGGTCTGCAGCCGGCTGAAGGCGTCGCCTGCCACTGCCGCCATTCCGGTCATCTTCGTCACGGCGCGAACCGACGAAGCGGACGAGATCGAAGGCCTGCGCCTCGGTGCAGTCGACTACATCACCAAACCGTTCCGCGAGGCCATCGTGCTGGCGCGGGTGCAGACCCACCTGGAACTGAAGCGCTATCGCGACCTGCTGCAGGATCGCTCCTACATTGACGGTCTGACCGGCGTACCCAACCGCCGTCGCTTCGACGAATTCCTGCAGCGCGCCTGGTCGACCGCGCGGGGTGCCGGGCTGCCGCTCAGCCTGTTGATGATCGATGTGGATCACTTCAAAGCCTTCAACGACCGGCTCGGGCATCTGGCCGGCGACGAGTGCCTGCGCCAGGTCGCGGCGGCTTTGCCGTCCTGCATACGGCGCGACAGCGATCTGCTGGCGCGCTACGGCGGCGAAGAGTTTTCCTGCGTGTTGCCCGGTGCCGCAGATGCTTCAGCGCTTGAAGTAGCCAGATGTATCCAGTCCCGCGTGTTGACGCTGGGCATCCCGCACCCGGAAAGTTCGGCGGGCAGGGTGGTCTCCGTGAGTGTCGGCTTGAGCACCATGGCGGTGGGGGAAGAGCTGCGCATCGAGGACTTGATCGAGCGCGCCGACCGCGCCCTGTATCGAGCCAAGCAGGAAGGCCGCAATCGTGTCTGCGCTGGCTGAGCTGGCAGTTTAGGGGCGATGGAATTGACCGCCGACTCAAGCTGGCTCTTGCTTGTAGGCATGGCCCTGCTGTCCCTGGTGGCATGCATCGGGCTGATGGCGCTGCGCCACAGTCGTGCGGCGCGAAACCTGCGGGCGCTTTCGGCCAGCCTCAGGGCCCGCGACCACAGTCTGGTTGAACAAGGCGATCAGTTGGCATCACTGACCAGCCTGATGCAATCGATCAATGCCGAGGCCGATCCCAGCGCGCTGCTGCGTAGTCTGCTGACGCAGTTGCAGACCCTGGTGCGCGGCGCCGAAGCGGTGTCCGTGCTGATGCGGCGCAGCGATGATGGTCCGTTCATCATTCGTGCCAGCACCTATACCTCGCCCTCCAGCAGTTTCTATCTGAACGAGGCAGAAGCGGAGGCGCGCTACGAGGCGACGGCCGAACGCATCGATGCACGGCTGTTCCTGATTCGCAGCACCGCGGGGCTGCCGGGCAACGAGCGCGTCCACAAGAGCGAACTGGCGCGCTCCCTGCTGGTGATCCGGATGGGCGACGCGCAGCGCCTGGAGGGCTATGTGGTGCTTGGCAATCACCGCTATTCCGACGCCTTTGAAGTGGCCGACGTGCAGCGACTGGGCGCGCTTGGCGAGCATATTGCCGCGGCGTTCGACAAGCTTCGCCTGTTGGAATCGGCGCGGCAGTCGCGCGAGGCAACCGAGCAGGCGCTGCGTTTCAAGGGGGCGTTCCTCGCCAATATCAGCCACGAGATCCGCACGCCGATGAATGCCATCATCGGTTTCTCGCGACTCGGCGATGACGTGGAGCGGCTCGACCAGGCACGCAGCTATCTGCGCAAGATTGGCGATGCGGGCAATACCTTGTTGTCGCTGGTCAATGACGTGCTCGACCTCTCTACCATCGAAGCCGGCAGGATGGAGCTGGAGCCGCTGCATTTCGATCTGTACGGCGAGCTGGAGCGTCTCAACGACCTGTTTGAGCAGCGCGCACTCGAAAAGGGCATTGCGCTGCGCACCAAACTCGACGCTGATCTGCCGCGGCATGTATTTGGCGACGCGCTGCGCATCCGGCAGATCCTCACCCATCTGATTGGCAATGCGGTCAAGTTCACCCAGCGTGGCCGCATCGATGTACGGGCGCGCGCGCAGGCCGCCGATGACGGCGTACTGATGCTCGAGTTCAGCGTCAAGGACACCGGCATCGGCCTTGACCCCAAGCGCGCCGAGTCGCTGTTCGAGGCCTTCGGCCAGGGCGAGGACGGAACCTCGCGTCGCTTCGGCGGTACCGGCCTGGGCCTGTCAATCGCGCAGCAGCTGGTAAGGCTCATGGATGGCGAGATCAACGTCGACAGCGAGCTGGGTCGCGGCAGCACCTTCACGGTGCAGCTACGCGTCGCCATCGGCGACGCAGCAAAGGTGACGCAGGCTCCGTCCGCCGATGGCAACCCGGGGGCTTTGCGAGGCCTGCGCGTGCTGCTGGTCGAGGACAATGCGGTCAATCAGGAGGTGGCCTCACGCATTCTCGGCCGCGTCGGCGTGCGCACCACGGTTGCCAACAACGGGCAGCGGGCCATCGAGCTGGCCACGTCCGAGCGCTTCGATGCCGTGCTGATGGATGTGCACATGCCGGGACTGGACGGCTACCAGACGACCCAGGGCATTCGTGCGCTGCCTGACTTGCTGGATCTGCCGATCATCGCGCTTACTGCACATGCGGTTGCCGGATACCGCGAGCGCTGCCTGGCGGCGGGCATGAACGATTACCTGACCAAGCCGATCGAACCCGAGACGCTTTACCGCACCCTGTTGCGGTGGACCCGTGGCATCGTCACACCTCAACCGGAGGAGGAAAGTGCCGATGAGGTCAGGGCGGCGCCACTGCCAGAACCTGCCATCAGCAGGACATCCGCTGCCGAGCCCTCGCCCTTGGTACTGCCGGGCTTCGACACCATTGGTGCCTTGCGCCGGGTGGGCGGCGAGCAGGTGTTCTATCGGCGATTGCTATCGGCCTTCGTCGACGACTTCGCGGAGATGAACCCGCAGCTGCGTCGCCTGATGGATGGTGGCGAGACCGAACAGGCCAAGCGCCTGCTGCACAGCTTCAAGGGCGTCGCGGCGACGGTGGGCGCCGATGAATTGGCGGACATGGCGCTCAACATGGAGCGCACCCTGGTGAACGAGGGCAAGGTAGATCCGGCGGTGCTGGGCGAATTCGAAACCGCGTTCCGCTGGGCCTGTGCCTCGATCCGCGAAATCGCGGGCGAGCCCGCTGGCGCCACGTCTGCCGTGCTCGACGACAGCGCGCTGGACCAGGAACTGGCCGAGCTCGCCGCACGCCTGGACAGATCCGACCCAACCTGCGATGCACTCTGGGAAACCTTGCGCCCGCAGCTGGGCGAAGGCTTCGACGCCAAGCTCGTGCAACGCCTGGAAAACGAGCTGCACGCCTTCGCCTTCCGCGCTGCCGCCGACACCGTCGCGCAGTTGCGCGAAGGGCATGCAGGCTGAATGGTCCCGATTCCTGATGAAGCGCAGATCGAAGCCAAAGCGCAGCGCCCCGCTTCCCCCATTCGAGGTGAGGCGCTGATCGAGGGCAGTGCGCAGCGCACTATTCCTCCGTTCGTGGTCAGGCGCTGATCGGAGCCGAACCGCAGCACCCCATTTTCTCCCGTTCGTGGTGAGGCGCTGATCGAGGGCAGTGCGCACCCCATATTCCTCCGTTCGTGGTGAGGCGCTGATCGAGGACAGCGCGCAGCGCTGTATCGAGAGCAGCGATCGAACCACCTGCCACGGCCAACGTGGTCCGTTCAGGCCTTGTCCCGCTTTGGCAGGTTGGCGCTGAGCGTAGCGAAGCCCAGCGAGGCCGGATGACTGACCAGGGCGAGAATCAGGATTGCGCAACTTTGGGCTGCGCTGCGCTCAGCGCCAACCGACCGAGAAGAATCGTCGGCCGGTCGCGCCTCATCCTGCTGAATCAGGTCTTCGGACGCGGCTTGCGCGGCGGGAACGGCTTGTCGCCGGGCTTGCCCGCGAACGGTTTGCCGGCTGGCTTGCCGGCGCCGAACGGTTTGCCGGCGGGTTTGCCCGCCGCAAAAGGTTTGCCTTCCGGCTTCGGTCCGCGCTTGAACTTGGGCGGGGCGCTGCCGCCTTCTGCGCGGCTGATGCGCAGGCGCTGGCCGGCGACCCAGGTCTTCTTCAGGTGTTCGAGCAGCTCAACCGGAATGCCTTCCGGCAGATCCACGAAGCTGTGATCTTCGCGGATGTCGATGCGGCCGATGTAGCGGCTTTCCAGGCCAGCCTCGTTGGCGATCGCGCCGACGATATTGCCCGGCTGCACACCATGGGTATGGCCGACTTCGATACGAAAGGTCTCCATGCCGCTTTCCGGCGCCTCACGTGTCTTGGATCCGCGTGCCGGCGGCGCGCCACGTTCGACGCTGTGTTCGGCCCGCGGCGGTGGACGCGTGCCGGGTTCGATGTACTCGCGCCGTTCGGCAGCCTTGGCGCGCGGCGAGAACCGGCTTTCCGGTGCCGGGCGTGCCTCACGCGCGGAAAAACGACTCTCTGGCGCCGGGCGCGCTTCGCGCTTGGGCGGTTCGAGCAACAAGGGTGCATCGCCCTGCAGCAGCTTGGCCAACGCAGCGGCGACTTCGATGGCCGGCACGTTCTGTTCGCGTTCGTAGCGTTCCACCAGGGCACGAAACATGTCCAGGCCACCCGCGCCCAGCGCCGCCGTGATGCGCGACAGGAACTTGTTGACCCGGGTATCGTTGACCGTCTCGATGCTGGGCAGGGTCATTTCCTCGATCGGCTGGCGCGTGGCGCGCTCGATCGCGCGCAACAGGCCCTTCTCGCGCGGCGTGACGAACAGGATCGCCTCACCGCTGCGACCAGCGCGGCCGGTGCGGCCGATGCGGTGCACATAGCTTTCGGTGTCGGTCGGTATGTCGTAGTTCAGCACGTGGCTGATGCGCTCGACGTCGAGGCCGCGCGCCGCCACATCGGTGGCAACCAGGATATCGAGCTGGCCATCCTTGAGGCGCTGGATGGTGCGCTCGCGCATCGGCTGGGCCACATCGCCATTGATCGCGGCGGCGGAAAAGCCGCGCGCGGCGAGTTTCTCGGCGAGCTCTTCGGTGGCCTGCTTGGTGCGCGCGAAGACGATCATCGCCTCGAACGGCTCGGCTTCCAGGATGCGGGTCAGCGCATCGAGCTTGTGCAGGCCGCTGACGTACCAGAAGCGCTGCCGCACGCTGGCGACGGTGGTGGTCTTGCTCTTGATCGCGATCTCGACCGGATTACGCAGGTAGGTCTGCGCAATGCGTCGGATCGGCGCCGGCATGGTGGCCGAGAACAGTGCGACCTGACGCGTCTCCGGAGTCTTCTTCAGCACCGTTTCGACGTCGTCGATGAAACCCATGCGCAGCATCTCGTCGGCCTCGTCCAGCACCAGGGTGCGAAGCGCAGACAGGTCGAGCGAGCCGCGCTCGAGGTGATCGATGATGCGGCCCGGCGTTCCCACCACCACGTGCACGCCGCGCTTCAGCGCCGAGAGCTGCGAGCCGTAGGCCTGGCCACCGTAGATCGGCAGAACATGGAAGCCGGGGATGTGCGTGGCGTACTTCTGGAAGGCCTCGGCTACCTGGATGGCCAGCTCGCGGGTTGGTGTCAGCACCAGGGCCTGCGGCTTGCGCGCCACGGCGTCGAGCCGGTTCAGGATCGGCAGGGCAAAGGCAGCAGTCTTGCCGGTGCCGGTCTGCGCTTGGCCGACCATGTCGCGGCCTTCGAGCAGCGGCGGAATGGTGGCCGACTGGATCGGTGAGGGAGATTCGTAGCCGACATCCGACAGCGCGCGCAGCAGCGGTTCGCCAAGGCCAAGGTCGGTAAAGCGCAGGGTTTCGGGGGTATTTTCCATGCCGCCAGTGTAGTGCTTGCGGGGGCTGGACGCCGCTGAAATCTTCCGGGATACGGCTCGGGGGCACGCGGGCGGTCGGTCTGACTCGGGCACGGTCACGCGCAGACAGGCGGTTTTGCCTCCGGGAAAACTGTGAACCCCGACACAGTGTGATCGCGGTCACACGCCGGAATCAGCCGGCTGTCCGAATCTTCGCCGTGCGGCGGGAGCGGGCGGTAGGCTGCATTTGCCAGCATTCGCACGGGAATCGCAGTGGCACTATTACGTACACCCGAACCGGTTCTGGGTTCGCACGCTCCAGACTTCACGCTCGCCGATGGCGAGGGCCGACGCTTCACGCGCGATGGTTTGCTGGGCGAGAAAGGCCTGGTGGTGATGTTCATCTGCAACCACTGCCCCTACGTCAAGGCGATTCGCGCTCGCCTGGTGCGGGATTGCCGCGAGCTGATCGAAATGGGCTTTGGCGTGGTCGCGATCAATTCGAACGACGGCGCCGCCTATCCGGAAGACTCGCCCCGGCGCATGGTGGAACTCGCCAAGGAGTTCGAGTACCCATTCCCCTATCTGGTCGACATCAGCCAGGACGTGGCACGTGCCTATGGCGCGGTCTGCACGCCGGATTTCTTTGGCTACAACCATCAGCTGGAACTGCAGTACCGTGGCCGACTCGACGCAGGCCATGCGGGTCCGCGTACAGCGGGCATGCAGCACGACCTGATCGAAGCCATGCGCGAAGTCGCCCAGACCGGGCAGGGGCCGATCATCCAGCAGCCCTCGATGGGCTGCTCGCTGAAGTGGATTTCGGCGCGCGTCTGAGCGCCCTTGGTCCTCGAAACCACGGCTGAACTGGCTATCGCCGGTCGGAGGCGACAGCGGCAGCGAGTCCGGTTCGATCACGCTGATGTTGCAACGCGCAATACCGTCGCGATCGCCATCCTGCGGGCGTGAATTGCCGGCTTGGTCGGATTCCGTGCACAGGTCTGCAGCGGGCGCGCCGGGGTCGAACTCTGGGCTGCCCTGAAGCGGTGCGTGGAAGGAGGTAGCCGCGGCCAATGACCTCGCCCAGTGAGCACGCGGCACCGGATCGAAAGCGAAACGCAGGCACGCAAGAATTTCATTCGAGCCGGTTGTCGTTTCGGTTGTCCTGCTGCGTACTATCGATAGCGCAAGCGCTGATTCGACCATCGGCAACTGCGGGAATGATTCGCTGGAGGCAACACATGCGCCACGCAAAGACTCTCTGGCTTGCCATCGGATTCGGCCTTGCGGCGCCCGCGCCATCGGCTTGCCCGCTGTTTGCCAGCAAATTCGAGGTCGGCGATTCCCTGCAGGTGTTCGACGACCTCTGCTTGCTCGACGACGGCTTCGATGATCCCGCGACACTGGCCAACTGGCAGCGCCTGTACCAGGTAGAGGGCTGGCCCTTCGATCAGCTGGAAACCTGGGACATCGATGCGACCCGCGCCGGGCACATGACCCTGATGCCCTACACCAGCTCCTGGTATCAGGAGCTGCGCGGCGTGCTGGTATTCAAGCCGGTTGCCGGCGACTTCGTGGTCAGCACGCGATTCCAGGCCAGCAACCGCGCGCAGACCGGTGCGCCCGGCTCTCTATACTCGCTGGCCGGATTGTTCATCCGCACCCCGCGCGCGATCAGCGAACCGGCGCAGTGGACGCCGGGCGGCGAGAACTACGTGTTTCTCAGCGCCGGCGCCGCCTCCGATCCGGGCGTCTATCAGCACGAGGTAAAGACCACCATCGACAGCGATTCGCAATTGACGATCAGTTCAGCCTGCGAGCCGGTCTGCGGTCCGATGCCGATCTTCGAACTGCGCGCGGCGCGACTCGAGGGCGGGCACTTCATCCTGCTGCGGCGGCCGGAGGGCGGCGAGTGGCTGGTGCATCGCCGCTTTCCGCGCAGCGACATGCCCGAGGAACTGCAGGTCGGCCTGACCACCTACACCGACTGGGCTTCCATCCAGGGCGTCTACTGGCCGGATAACCAGTTCGGCCACAACATGACACTGATCACCGATGGCAATCCCGACCTGCTGGCGCAGTTCGACTACGTCCACTTCCGTCGTCCGCAGATTCCCGACGAGTTGGTCGGACGGGATTTCTCGGCGCCGTACGACCCGGGTAATCCAGCCACCGTGTCAGACGCCGAACTGCTGTCCTTCCTGGCTTTTTGATTCGCCCACGAGTCAGGCGGCTTCGGCGCGCACTGTGCTGCGTCCGTCGATCAGCGTCTCGAAGTAATCAAGGGTCAGGTCGATCTGCTCGGAGGCCGATTCGGCGCGATTGACCACGGCGCGAAACGCGGCATTTTCCGGGCGGTCCTTGGCATACCAGCCCAGGTGCTTGCGCGCGATGCGTACGCCCTGGATCTCGCCGTAGAACGCATGCAGGGCCTGCAGGTGGCCTAGCAGGATGTCGCGGATCTCGCGCAGGCCGGGTGCTGGCCATGATTCGCCGGTGGCAAAGTAATGCGCGATCTCGCGGAAGATCCAGGGGCGCCCCTGCGCCGCGCGACCAATCAGCAGCCCATCGCAGCCGGTCTGGCGCAGTACGAAGGCAGCGCGTTCGGCTGAATCAACGTCGCCGTTTGCCAATACCGGAATCGACAGTGCGGCCTTGATGGCTGCCACCGTGTCGTACTCCGCATTGCCGGTGTACTGTTGGTCGCGGGTGCGGCCGTGCACTGCCAACGCCGCCACGCCGCAGTCTTCGGCAATGCGCGCGATGCGCGGCGCATTGCGGTTGTCGGCATTCCAGCCGGTGCGGATCTTCAGGGTCACCGGCACGTCGACCGCGCCAACCACGGCGCGCAGGATGCGTTCGACCAGGGCCTCGTCGCGCATCAGGGCCGAGCCGGCCCAGACGTTGCAGACCTTCTTGGCCGGGCAGCCCATGTTGATGTCGATGATCTGCGCGCCGTGCGCGACGTTGTAGCGCGCGGCTTCCGCCAGGATCTCCGGGTCAGTGCCGGCAATCTGCACTGACACCGGTCCCGGCTCGTCAGCGTGATCCATGCGCTGAAGTGACTTGCGCGTCTTCCACAGACGTGGATCGGAGGTGGTCATCTCCGACACGCACAGCCCCGCACCAAGCTGCTTGCACAGGATGCGAAAAGGTTTGTCGGTGACCCCGGCCATCGGCGCCAGGATCACGTTGGGCTCGATGCGATAGGGTCCGATGGCCAGGTGAGACTGACTCACAACGGATTGTTCCAGCGCAGGCCAGGCATGCGCGCGAAATCCGTGTCGGCGCTGTGCAGGGTGCCGCGGTACTCCATGGTGAGCGCCGCGATCTGGATGTCGGTGGTGAGCCGGCCTGCAACGCCCAAGGTCTCTGCCAGCGCCAGTGCGCGATTCAGGCTGCCCGCAGTGCCGTAAAGCACGCGCAGCCTTGGCCAGTCGAGCCAGCTGCGCACGATGGCCAGTGCCCGCTCGGTGGCGAGCGGAGAGGCGAGAATTCCTCGCTGCGTGGTGATCCGCAGAAAGCCGAACAACACGGGCTCCGGCACGCCGATGTCCTGGCCGCCATTCATCAGGCCGCTCCACCAGTCCAGTGCGGCGGCATGCTGCGCCGCGCTGCGGTTATGGGCGCAGAGCAAGAGGTTGAGGTCGGGGACGATCACCGGATGCCTTGGCTCTGGGGATCAGGCCGCTTCGTTGCGTGCATCCGGCGGTTCCTCATCCAGCAACTGGTTGATCTTGGCCAGATCAACACCTGGCATTACTGGCGAGTCGAACACGGGCACCTCATAGCGAGCGGGCGTCTCGCAGACTGCTGCCTCGAAACCTCGACGCAGCGTCTCGTTCAGTACTTGCTTGAAGCCCTTGCCCTCGTCGGCCATGCGCTGTTCCAGCAGGCGGGCGAGGTCGGGTTCGATGGAAACGGTGGTGCGCATCGTGATGCGTCAATTATCAATCAACGTGATGCCGTGATGCTAGAGCTTTTGTGCGAGGCACGCAAGACTGTTTTCAGTGCGCCGCGCGCGTGGGCGGAAGTTCGAGTTTGGGAGAGCCAGGCGGCAGGAAGTCCTCGGGCGGTTCGCGCGAGAAGCCGTAGTACTCGATTCGGCGCAGGAAGCTCTCCAGTTCGCCGTAATCCATCCGGTCCTCGATGAAACGCTCGCGCCCATCGGTGCTTCCCTGCCTCACGGCGAGGTCGTAGGCATGCATGCTCCAAAGATACTGGCGGCGGCGCTGGATCATGTCCTGCTCGACCTCGCTGCCCGGCAGCAGGCGACGCAGCATGTTCCAGCCGAGCAAATTGGGCAGCGCGCCGCCTTTGGATTCGGCAAACATCCAGGCCAGTCGTTGACAGGACTCGCGCAGGTCAAGGCTGAGCAGCTGCGTGGCGGGATCGCATGCGCGCGCCACCACGCCATAGGCGGGGAGCGGCAGTTGAGCGGTAGTGAAGCTGCCTGCCACCACCCAAGGATCGTCGCGAACCTGCATCGCCTCCAAGGGTGCCCACACCGCGGCTGGAAACGTCAGACCGCTGGCGCGAAGCCCGTCGCTCTGGGTCCTGAGCATTCGGCCGTCTGCGTCATCCATGTGGGTGGCCTGAGCCGCCCGAATCAGGCTTGTGCTCACCGCCTCCGGATCCTCGCGCTGCGCAATGGCCAGAAACACCCAGGGCATGGCGTTGTCCGGCTCCGACGCGGAGAAGCGGCGGTAGTGCTCCAAGCAGTTCCGCTCCGGGCGCAGCTCGCACAGGTGGGCGACCAGCTCGATGATCGAGGGATCGTCTGGGGCGAGTTGGATGGCACGCTCGAAAGCCCTGTCGGCACGTTGCGCATCGCCCTCATTCTGGGAAAGATCCAGGCCATGCGCGAGCAGCAGGTTTTGCGCGAGGGAAACCGCATCGTCACGCCGCATCAGCAGATCAAGGGCGCGGCGCTGGAACTGACGACCGAGGCGCTCGTGCACAGCTTGCAACAGGTCGCCGATCTGCTCGATCCGGCCGCTGTCGATCAGTGCCCGCGAGAGTGCAGCAACCTGCTCAGCCTGAGCCCCGTCATTGCCTGGCAGCTCATTGTCCAGCCACTCGGCCAGGGCATCGGCCTGGGCTTTGCGCTGTGCAGGGTCGTCACTGCTCGCCAGCATGGCGGCCATCATCTGGGCAGCGCGCTGCGCTCGAATCTCGCGCGCTTCGGCCAGGCCGCGTTGTTGCTGTGCCTCGAACTGGGCGGCCTCGGCCTGGACGCGCCTGGCTTCGGCCATGGCGCGCGCACCCTCGGCCTGATACGCCTGCCACGTGGAACTGAGGATGCCAATGAGCACTACAGCGATCATTCCGCTGGCAGCCTGGTTCCTCTTCATCCAGCGCTGCGCGCGTTCCCATGAACCGGGAACTCGAGCCGAGACCAGCTCGCCTTCGAGCTGACGTCGCAGGTCCTCGCCCAGCTCACGTGCCGAGGCATAGCGCTGGCCAGGATCCTTTTCCAGACACTTCAGGCAGATCGACTCCAGATCGGCTGGAATCGCGCGGTTCATTTCACGCGGTGATGCCGGGCTGTCGGCGACGACGCGCTGCAAGGTGCGCTGGGCATCGGGCGCCAGAAAGGGTGGGCGCCCGGTGAGACATTCATAGAGGATTGCACCGAGCCCCCAGATATCGGTACTGGCGGTGAGCGGGTGCGATTCCAGTACCGCCTGTTCTGGCGCCATGTAGCTCGGCGTGCCGGCGATCTCGCCGCCTTCGTGTCCGGCGTCGATGCGTCGCGCGAGTCCGAAGTCGGCGATCAATGGTTCGCCTGCGGGCGTTAGCAGCACATTGCCCGGTTTCAGGTCGAGGTGCAGCACGCCAAGACGATGCGCATAGTCCATCGCCTCGGCCAGGGTGCGCAGCAGTCGTGCGGCGTCACGCGGTGCAAGTGGTCCCGCCGCGGCCAGGCGTTCGGCCAGGCTTTGGCCCTCGACCAGGCGCATCGAGAAATAGTTCAGCCCGTCGCGGTGGCCGAACTCGTAGATCTCGACGATGTTCGGGTGCTGCATGCGCGCCGCACTGCGCGCCTCGCGCCGGAAGCGCTCAACAAACTCCTCGGATGCCCAGGGACCGGCGGCCAGCAGCTTGAAAGCCACGTCACGCTCAAGTCCCAGCTGGCGCGCGCGATAGACCACGCCCATGCCGCCCTGGCCGATCTTCTCGACCAGTTCATAGTCGCCAAAGCGACGCTGCACAGGATCGGACAGGTCTATGTCCATGTCTTCCGGCGACAGCCAGGCCAGCGGTCGCGAGGTATCGGCGATCTGCGAATGGGTACCGAAGGCAAAAGCCGCCAGGGCACGGGTGGGATTGTCCTGGGACGCGGGGCGACTCATGCGGAAGTCTCCGATGACAAAACGGCATCGCGCAGGCGGCGGCGCAAAGTTTGCCGCGCTGCCGGTGAAATGCACCAGTCGGCGAGACCGGCTTCGACGCGCTGCAGGAATCGTTGCCTCAGCCGACCCAGCGCTGTACGCAGATCAACCGGGCTGCGACCCAATGCCCGACCGAGGGACTCAAGTACCGCGCCGTCGGCTTCCTGTTCAAGCCAGGCCGCCAGGATGTCGTAGCTGTCGGCGTGCCCGGCGCGGGCAGCTTCCGCGGCCACGGCCTGTTGCGCGTGCCGCAGCAGACGACGTGCGAAGGCTGCGGTCAGCGCGGCTTCGGAAACGTAGGCCGCCCGTTCCGGGCAGGCCCGCTGCAGCGCTTCTCCCAGACTGCCGAACACGTCCGGTCGCGCTGCGGGATCGGCTTCGTCCATCCAGATCGACACCGCCTTATGCAAGACGCAGCGCTGTGCCGGGTCGGCATCGGACATGCGCAGGCAGTCGTCCAGCGTTGATTCAATTTGTTGCCTGCGCCGTTGATTCCGTGCGGTGGCTGAAGCCGGGCGCGTTCTTGAGATGGGACTGGACATACGCGTGATTTCCAGGTGGCTGATCACGGGTATGCGGTCCGATGGCGGCGATTACAGCTCGGCGCGCAGCGCACGCTTGAGCCATTCCAGCTCGACCTCCACGTCGGCGCCCGGCGCCAGGGTGTCGACCAGTTCGTGCCCGACCAGCGCGCGGAGCCGGTCGCGCAGGCGCTTGACTGCCACCGCGACATGGTTCGCGCTCATGCCGAACACGCTGCCGATGCGGCTGTATTCATCGGCCTCTGGTGCTTCGGCCAACAGATGCTGCAGCGCATCGAACAAGGTCAGGCGCCCGGCGCGGTCAGCCTCCTCCCGCAGCCGGTCGCGTGCACGTGCCAGCACCTGCAGGGCCCAGTCGCGATCGAACTGGGTGGCCAGATCGGTGCCCGCGTCGACGAGAGTCTGCAGCGCGTCTTCGACGTGCCACGCGCCGCCGCCGCGTTTGGCGGTGAGTTCGGCGCGTAGCCGCTCGCGCCGATGGTTTTCGGCGGCGGTAAACAGGAAGGCGCGAAATGAACCGCGCTCAGGCTCTGCTCGCTCCGCCAGGCGCTGCTGCAGGAAATGCAGAAAGAACGCCTGGGTTTCGTCTTCCGCACGCTGCGCTTCGCCATGGCGGCGGAAGTAGGCCAGCAGCACCGGACGATAGGCGGCGCACAGCTCGGCCAGGGCATCACGAGCGTCGCTGCCTTGGCCGCGTGCGGCGAGGATCAGGCTCCAGCGGGTGGTGGCGCTCATGGCGTGATTGTGCCGCAAGCTTCCAGTGCTGTGGCACAGCTGGCGCCGCGCCGGGGGGCGGCTAAGGGCTCAGGCTACTGGCCCGGCTCATGCGCCGGAAGCGAAGCGTTCCTCGACTTCGGCGCGCTGCGGCATGGCGCCGGCGGCGCCCTCGCGCTCAACGCTCAGCGCGGCATAGCGTGAGGCGAATTCGGCGGCCTCGCGCAGGGTTCTGCCCTCGGCCAGGGCTGCGCACAGCGCGCCGTTGAAGGCGTCGCCGGCGCCGGTGGTGTCAAGCGCCCGCGCCTGCTGCGCAGGCAGTCGATACCAGGCCTGGTCATCACCCATCGCGCCGGGCTCGGGATGCGATACGAAACAGCCCGCGGAACCCAGCGTGATCAACACGCTGCCGGTTGGATGCAGGCGGCGGCAGATGTCGTGCAGGGGTTCGTCCTCGGTGTCGGCGACCACGTCCGGATCCAGTTCCTCTTCCAGATGGCGCTCCACCAGGGCGGCGAATTCCGTTTCGTTGGGCGTGATGAGGCTTGCCTCGGCGAGCAGGTCGAGGCTGGTGGGTGCATCGGCCGGGGCGGGATTGAGCACTGTGAGGACGCCGGCCACGCGCGCATCGCGAAGCGCGGCATGCACTGCATCAACCGACACTTCCAGCTGCGCCAGCACCACGCCGGCTTCGGCGATGAGGTCGGCGTGCAGCGCGATCCAGCCGGTCGACAGCGCCGCATTGGCGCCGGGAGCCACGACGATCAGGTTTCGGCCTTGCGCGTCGACAAAGATGCCGGCGCTGCCGCTCGCCAGTTCGGACTGCACCTCGGCCTGCAAGTCGATGCCGTCTTCCAGTGCGAGTGCGCGCGCCAGTTCGGCCGCTGCATCCTCGCCCAGGGAGGTGATGAAGGCGGTCGCCGCGCCGCTGCGCACGGCGGCGACGGCCTGGTTGAATCCCTTGCCTCCTGGGCCGTTGGCATAGCGCCCGGTGCGCGTCTCGCCCACTACCGGAACCTGCGGGCAGGTCCAGACCTGGTCGAGGTTGAAGCTGCCGACAACGACGACGTTCGTGTTACTCATCCCTGCGCTTCCTCTCGCACCTCGCAGCGGCGGATCATGATCTGATGGGATGGACTCCTCCTCCCAGGGACGGCATCGCGATGTGCCAGAGTTGGTGGGCCGAGGAGGCACCACCAAAACAAGCCGAGAGGAGGAGTCCTGTCATGAATCGTAACCCGACCCTGACCGACCGTGTCTAC
>JBBSJP010000060.1:0-25338 GCA_038257155.1 Lysobacterales bacterium
AACGCAGGGCACCCCGCGCGCTCTTTGCGCGGGGCGGGAAATCCGGGGTGCCCTTCTCTTTGGTTACTTTCTCTTGGGCAAGCAAGAGAAAGTGACTCGTGGCCCCGTAGGGGCGCGAAAGCGTTTGATCTTGATCTTGATGTTGCCGTTTGACAGCAAACGAAGCACCCCACAATGGCGGATCTCGATCCGCCCTCCACAAAGACCGAGCTCATTCGCGCCCGACGCGCCAAGTCGTCAACAGCACCCGTGATCACCAAACTCCGAATGCCCAGCCTGCGCCGCCACGCCCTGCGTCAGTCCCTTTCGACTGGCCTGATAGTGATCGGCCAGCACCCTGGCCACGCACGAGGTGACACGCTTGCCCGTGGGGATATGCAGGAACTCGTTCGGGCCGTGGGCGTTCGAGTGCGGCCCCAGCACGCCGGTGACCATGAATTGCGCGCCGGGGAATTTTTCGCCGAGCATGCCCATGAAGGGAATCGTTCCACCTTCGCCCATGAACACCGCTGGCTGACCGAAGAAGTCCTTGGAGGCCTGCGCGATCGCCGAGCCAAGCCAGGGAATCAGCGGCGGCGCATTCCAGCCGGTGGCGGCTTTCTCCAGTTCGAAGCCGATCCGCGCGCCGTACGGGGGATTGTCCAGCAGCGTCCGCTTGAGCGTTTCACCCGCCTGGTTGCCGTCGGTAGTGGGAGGTAGACGCAGGGAAAGCTTGACTGCGGTATGCGGACGCAACACGTTGCCCGCACTGTCCAGCGATGGCATGCCGTCGACGCCGGTCACCGACAGCGCCGGTCGCCAGGTCCGGTTCAGTACCAGTTCCGCGAGTTCCTCGTGCATCGGGTGCATGCCGTCGAGAAACGGGAACTTGTCCCACACCGCCGAGCCCAGTACGGCGGCGGCCTGTTTGGCCTGCTCCAGACGTTCGCCGGGAATTTCGGCAAAAAGTGTTTCCAACCGGATGCGGCCAGTGGTTTCGTCTTCGATGCGCGACAGCAACTGACGCAGTACGCGGAAGCTCGATGGCACCACGCCGGATGCGTCCCCGGAGTGCACGCCTTCTTCCAGGACCTGCACCGAGAGATTGCCGCCGGTAAGCCCGCGCAGCGATGTCGTACACCACAGCTGGTCGTAATTGCCGCAGCCCGAATCCAGGCAGACGACCAGGGACGGGCGGCCGATGCGCGCCGCCAGGTGATCGACGTAATGCGGCAGGTCGTAGCTGCCGGATTCCTCACAGGCCTCGATCAGGATGACGCACCGGCGATGCGGCAAGCCCTGCTCGCGCAGCGCCAAGATCGATGCCAGCGACCCGAAGATCGCGTAGCCGTCGTCAGCACCGCCGCGGCCATAGAGTTTGTCGCCCTTGATCACCGGCTTCCAGGGGCCGAGGTCGGTGGCCCAGCCGGTCATCTCGGGTTGCTTGTCGAGGTGGCCATAAAGCAGCACGCAGTCCTGCGGAGCTGGGTCGCCGTCGGATACGGTTCCGGTAGCCGGCACGTCGAGGAAGATCAGCGGGGTGCGGCCAGGCAGCTGCACGACCTCAACCACCAGCCCTTCGATCGGCTGCGCCTGCGCCCAGGTCCGCATCAGGGAAACCGCATCGTCCATGTAGCCGTGTTCGGCCCAGGCCGTATCGAACATGGGTGACTTATTGGGGATGCGGATGTACTCGACCAGCTGCGGAACGATCTCGTCGTCCCATTTCTCGGCCACGAAGCGATCGACCTTCTGACTGTCCATGCGCGGTGCTGTCCTTGTGCGAAAGATCTGCAGTCTAACGCTGGCGGCTGGGAACTGCCCCGGTGGGTAAGAAATTTCCTACATCACGCAGCGGCCGAATCCTACCGAGCGGTGCGTGCTTCACCGATGGTCCGGGAATCGCCGGATCGGGAAACTGTCTCCACTGGCCCAGCACGGTGCAGGGCCAGCAACCACTACCAACCTATCTACGGAGATCCACCATGAACAAGCTCGCCACCACCCTCAAGGCCCTCGCCCTGTCGCTGCTGCTGTCGGCCTCGGCATTCGCGTCCACCGGCCCGGTCGACATCAACAGCGCGTCCGCTTCGGAGCTGGCCGCTGCAATGAATGGCGTTGGCCTCGCCAAGGCCGAAGCCATCGTCGCCTACCGTGACCAGAACGGTCCCTTCAAGAGCGTCGAGCAACTGGCCGAAGTCAAGGGCATCGGTCTGAAGACCGTCGAGAAGAACCGCGATCGCCTGCAGATCAGCAGCTCCAGCACCGCAAAGGGCAGCTGATCCTGTGACTCGCGCGGCGATGGATGCGTCGCGCTGCCGGGCAGCTTGCCCGCTTGATCCGCAGGGATGCCCGTAAAGTCGCTCCGGTTGTCTGCTCCCCCCGGGCAGGCGCCGGAGCGATTTTCT
The DNA here is from genome assembly GCA_038257155.1 of Lysobacterales bacterium. GTDB lineage: Bacteria > Pseudomonadota > Gammaproteobacteria > Xanthomonadales > Xanthomonadaceae > JANJTY01. The sequence continues at coordinate 2,388 of JBBSJP010000060.1, forward strand.
GGTTCAAGCTTCCCACGCTACGCAGCCCTCAGCCTTCAAGCATTGGCGGCAGCGGCAGGTGCAGCAGTCCACAGACGGTGCGAAGCAGCTCGGCTTCGGCCACGCTGATGCGGCCATCGTGACCGCAGGCAGCAACCAGGCCTTCGATCAGCAATTCCTTGCCGGTCAGATCGAGCTGGTCGAGCAATGGCAAGGCCGCATCCAGAGCCGCGACCCAGTCGCTTGGCGGCGCATAGCGCTCGACCTGTCCCTGCAGCACGCCGCGCATGCCGGCGGCGAAGGCGCGTTGGGCTGCATCCTCGTCGTCGTGGCCATGCTGGGCGAGCACGGCGAACAGTCCGGAAATCTGCAGGCGCAGTTCATGCAGCTTGCGTCGTCCGGTGGCGCGATGGCGCGATGGGTCGAGCGCTTCTATTACCAGTCGATTGAACATCCGGCCAAGGCAGTATTCGAACAGGCCAACTTCGCCGTCGGCATGAATCAGGGCCTCGACGCAGGCGACGACGCGCATCAGGTCCGGGCGCGGCCGTCGGCGCAGCGCGGGAAATGCAATCTGGGCCAAGGGCAGGCGCAGGGCAGGGTGCAGCCCGCTGCATGCGGCACTGAACCCTTCCGCGGCAACGGCCGTTTCATCGTCAAGCGCGTCACGGATCAGGATGGTCTGCCGCGATCGCACATCGCCGCGCATGTCCAGCAACAAGCCGAGCAGCACCGCCACCGCGCTGCCGGGCAGGCCAGCCGCACGCCGCAAGGGCTCGGGGATTGCATCGCCGATCGCTTCGGCGCGCAGGTAGTCACGCGCGTCGGGTTGCGCGACCTGCTTGGCCAGTGAACCTGCCGGTACGCTGAGTTGCGCAGCTGAGTCCGGCAGTGTGCCGCCTTGATTACCCGTCAGCCCCAAGGCACGGTCTTCCGCGAGCCCATTGGGTGCGGCCTTGCTCCACTGCTGCTTCAGCAGGGTGATCGATTCCGGTTTGAAGTGCTTGTCCAGCGCCTTGATGCGCTCCAGTAGCGGCGGATGGGTGGCAAACAGCGCGGAATAGCCGACGCCGTCGCCGAACAGCATATGGCTGACTTCTTCGGTCTCGGCGTTCTCCAGACGCGAACCCGCAGGAACGCCGGCAATCTTCTTCAGCGCGCCGGCCAGGCCATCGGTCTGGCGGGTGAACTGCACCGCCGACGCGTCGGCCAGGAACTCGCGCTGACGGCTGACGCCTGCCTTGATGAGACGCCCGAAGAACACGCCGATGTAACCGACGATCATCACGCCAAGGGCGATCAGGAGGATCGCCCCGGCGCCCTTGGAGTCACGCCCGCCACGGGTGTGCATCAGGATGCGGCGCGCGCCGATGCCCAGCACCAGGATCCCGAACAGCAGACCCATCAGGCGGATGTTCAAGCGCATGTCGCCATTCAGGATGTGGCTGAACTCATGCGCGATCACGCCCTGCAGTTCGTCACGGTTGAGTTGGTTGAGCGCACCACGTGTCACCGCGACCGCGGCGTCGGCTGGCGCGTAACCGGCGGCAAAGGCATTGATGCCGGCCTCCTGCTCCAGTACATAGATCTCCGGTACCGGCGAACCCGATGCGATGGCGATTTCCTCCACCACGTTGCGCAAGCGGCGCAGCGAGAAGTCGGTCGTGTCCTGCGCTACCGGGGTGCCCCCCATGAGCCGCGCCACCTCACCGCCACCCTGTCGCAGGGCAGCGGTCTTGATCAGGCTGCTGATACCAATCACGCCCAGGGTGACGAGCGTCGTCAGCGCCAGCAGCCCGAGGTTCTCGCGCGCCACTCCCCAGAAGTCGAGATGGGTGGCAGGCATGTCTGACTGCAGACCAATGGCGACCAGGGCGATGGCATTGATTGCCACGACGATAGCCAGCACGGCAAGGCCAAACAGCAGCACCAGTCGATTCGACTGGCGCCGCGCCAGGCGCTGCGATTCGAAGAAGTTCACCCGGACCTCGGAAGCAACTCAGGCACGTTGCGGAGCCGATGGACGCTCAGAATGAAACCTTGGGTGCCTCGCGCTTGTGTGCCTCGGCCTCGCCCAGTTCGAGCAATGCAGCGGCGACGAAATTGAACATGCCGGCAAGGATGTTGTTGGGAAATACCTCGCGCCGGTTGTTGTAGTTCATGACGGCGTCATTGAAGGCCTGGCGCGCAAACGCGACCTTGTTCTCGGTCGTGCTGAGCTCTTCCGACAGTTGCATCATGTTCTGGTTCGCCTTCAGGTCCGGGTAGGCCTCGGACAGCGCGAACAACTTGCCCAAGGTCGAAGTCAGCATGTTCTCGGCGCCGGAAAGCTGCTGCATGACGCCTGGTTCGCCCGGGTTGGCGGCGGCCGCTTTCTGCGCGGTCACGGCCGAGTTGCGCGCAGTGATCACTGCTTCGAGCGTTTCGCGCTCGTGTTTCATGTAGCCCTTGGCGATCTCGACCAGGTTGGGAATGAGGTCGTGGCGACGGGTGAGTTGCACATCGATCTGGGCAAAGGCGTTCTTGTAGGCATTGCGTGCCATCACCAGGCCGTTGTAGATGCCGACGGCCCAGCCACCCGTGCCAAGGACCACCAAAAGCAGAACGATCAACGACGTCATGACGGTCTCTCCGTGTCTGGTGCCGGCAGATGCGGCTGATTTCAGCCGTGCCTGTTCGACGCCAATGTGTCTGGAAGCTAAATGCCGCATTCCGCGGCAGTGATGCCTGCTCGCTACAATGCAGGACCCACCAAGGATACGGCCGCTGTGTTGCGTGTGAAAGGGCTACTGTTGATCGCTTGTCTGTGTGTGCCTCTGCTGCCTGCTCCATTGCCGGCCGCAACGACGGAACCTGCGGCAAAGCCGGTTGTGGCCTTGGCGCCGGCACGCGACATGACGGCCATGACGCGCTACTACGAGCGTCTGGCAAAACGCGTGGTCGACGAGGCCGGCGTGGTGGGGTTGGCGGTGGCGGTCGTGCATCGGGGTGAGATTCTGACCGAGTCGGGCTGGGGCCTTGCCGAGATCGGACGCCGGGAAAAGGTTGATGCCGACACCGTATTTCGCATCGCCTCCCTGTCGAAGGCATTTGCCAGCACGCTCACGGCTCAGCTGGTCGAGCGCGGAGCCATGAGCTTTGACACCCTGCTTGCCGAGCAGTTGCCCGCCTTCACCTTGCAGGATGCGCAGGTTGCCGAGAACCTCACGGTGCGGGATGTGCTCAGTCATCGCGTGGGTCTGCCGCGCAATTCATTCGACCCCTTGCTGGAGCAGGACGAGCCGTATCAGGTGCTTGCCGCGCGCCTGGGCGAACTGCCGTCGGTGTGCCGGGGCGACGCGTGCTACGGCTACCAGAACGTCGCATTCAGCCTGATCGGCGACATGGTGTTTGCCGCGACCGGCAACTTCTACACCCAGGAAGTCGAGAAGCGCATTTTCCATCCGCTGGGCATGTTCAGCGCCACCTATGGACGCGATGCGCTGGAGGCAAGCAGCAGTTGGGCCCGGCCGCATGTGCGCTCGCGTGGAGGCTGGCTGTCAGTGCGGCCGAAGGAGACCTATTACCGGATTCCTCCCGCCGCTGGTGTGAATGCCTCGATGCGGGACATGGCGCAGTGGATGCTGGCGCAGCTCGGGCATCGGCCCGATGTCCTGTCGCCCGAGGTGCTGGCCAGCGTGCAGGCGCCCCTGGTTGAGACGCCGCAGGAAATGCGCAGTACCGAGTGGCGCCGCGAGCGCCTGAAGGCTGCGCACTACGGGCTTGGTTGGCGCGTGTTCGACTATCAGGGCCACACGATGGTCTTCCACGGCGGCGCGGTGCAGGGTTATCGCGGCCTGATCGCGCTCCTGCCCGATCACGACTTTGGCGTGGTCATCCTGTGGAACTGCGAAAGCCCGGCACCCGCCGGACTGCTGCCAACCTATCTGGATCGATTCCTGGGCCTGCCCGAGAAAGACTGGCTGCAGCTGCATCGCTTTACCCGTCAGCGACGCTGAGGTTCTGCTGCGCCTTTGCACCCGATCTTGCAGGGCAAGGCAATTCAGCGCAGCGGCGCGGAAACGCGGAGAGGGAGGCAAGCACCGGGTGAGAGATGAACACATCTCAGCCGTGAAGGACTTGCTTCGGCCCGGACGACGAGGAGCTCGTCGCCCTTGAAAAACCTCTCCCCCTGCTGGGCTGAGCAGGGAGAGAGTTGCAGGACAAAGCCTAGCTTAGTTACAGAGCCGGAACCGGTGCAGCCGGAGGTGCCGCCGGAGCGGCCTTCTTCGGAGCGGCCTTCCTGGCAGCCGGCTTCTTGGCAGCCTTTTTGGGAGCAGCCTTCTTGGCAGCCGGCTTCTTGGCAGCAGCCTTCTTGGGAGCGGCTTTCTTTGCAGCAGCCTTCTTCTTCGGAGCGGCCTTCTTGGCAGCCGGCTTCTTGGCAGCAGCCTTCTTCGGAGCAGCCTTCTTGGCAGCCGGCTTCTTGGCAGCAGCCTTCTTCTTCGGAGCCGCCTTCTTGGCAGCAGCCTTCTTAGGTGCAGCCTTCTTGGCGGCAGCCTTCTTCTTCGGCGCAGCCTTCTTGGCGGCCGGCTTCTTGGCGGCGGCCTTCTTGGCCGGTGCTTTCTTCACTGCCTTCTTGGCGGCGGCTTTTTTTGCAGCGGGTTTTGCTTTCTTGGTAGCCATAGCGCGTCTTGCTCCTCATTGGGATTGGGTATTAGCCCGGTGTGATCGACGCAGTGCGCGTCGCATGCCTGAGCGGCGAAACGCCGACCAGGTTGGCCTTCGCCGCAGCGAAGGCCGGATGCCAGTCTGCGATACGCGAGATCGCTTCGTGGCAGTTGTGGCGTGCCGAACTGGCACGTCCACGGGGTCCGGATACGAAAACGCCCGCGTTGAAAACGACGCAGGCGTGCAACGAATCCAGCAGGTCGCCGAGGGTACGGAGAGAGAGAACCAGGCCGTCGCGGATGGAAGGCCGCGCTCGCGTTTTTGAATTGATGTTGAAGGTTCTCACCATGCCCTGCAGATCGACTCTGCTGGGCGAAAGCTAATCACGCGTAATCGCACTGTCAACAAGTGTGAGCACGAAATTTTTTACGCGCCTGATCGCAAGCCAGCGCGAAGCGGCACGGATGAGGTCGGCTCGCCGCACTGCGTGCTTTGCATCTCGCGATGCAACGATCGGCTGCACTTGCATGCAAGCAAGCAACGGCGCGGGTTTGCGCGGTTCGATGCGTCGCTTTCATCGCTCGCACTGCGCGCGAACTGCAGCGAACTGGTACGCGACTGACGCGCTGAAGTGCTCGCGCAAGAGCGTTGACGCACCTTCAATCGGCGAGGCTCCGAAACGCAAATACGTCGCGCCGCAACATGCGTAATGCGCGCGTTGCGCGAAAACTGCGCGCGGTTTTCGAGGGCATGACCGGCAAAAACCGGAATCCGGAAGCGTCCGTTCGCCACGCGCGGATGGCGTTGCGGATCGATTGGAGCGGCGACTGTCAGGCTCGCGCTTCGAGATCGAAAACAACTCGGGCCGCTTGCGCGGCCCGAGAAGGGTGCGACCTGGTTCGCAGATGCTCAGCCGGCGTCTTCGCCTTCGATCATTTCGGCGTACTCATCTGGCCCGAGCAGTTCCTCGAGCTGGGAAAGATCGTCCGGCTGGATCGCAAAGATCCAGCCTTCGCCGAAGGCGTCTTCGTTGATCGTCTCGGGCTTGTCGGTCAGCGATTCATTGACCGCGACCACGCGGCCCGACACCGGTGCGTAGACGTCGGACGCCGCCTTGACCGACTCGACCACGGCGCAGCCCGCGCCGGCCTCGACCGAATCGCCAACATTGGGCAGCTCCACATACACCAGGTCACCCAGCTGGCCCTGCGCATGGTCGGAAACGCCAACGGTTATGCGGCCGTTGTCCTCGACACGGGCCCACTCATGCGACTTCAGAAACTTCAGGTCTCCGGGGATCTCTTTCATGTGGCGCTCCAGGGTGTCGAGTGAATGGGTGGCGGCGCGAATTGTACCGGAGCCGTCGGCGAATTCGTGTGCGCTAGGCCGCGGGGACCAGGCTGGCGCCATCGCGCACGAATGGGTACTTCACCACGCGCACGGCAACCGGCCTGCCTCGCAGGTCGACGGTGGTGGGGCCCGGGTCGCCGGCCGGGATGCGCGCCAGTGCGATCGAGTGTCCCAGGGTGGGTGAGAAGGTGCCTGACAGGATCTCGCCGGTGCCGCAGGCGGTCTGCACCGACTGGCCGTGGCGCAGTACGCCCTTCTCATCCAACACCAGGCCGACAGTCTGGCGCGGCACGCCGGCAGCCTTCTGCGCTTCCAGCGCTTCGCGACCGATGAAGTCGCGTCCCTCGTCGAAGCTCACCGTCCAGGCCAGTCCCGCTTCGAGTGGCGAAACGGTCTCGTCCATGTCCTGTCCATACAGTGCCATGCCGGCTTCCAGGCGCAGGGTGTCGCGCGCACCGAGGCCGGCTGCCTTCACGCCAACGTTGAGCAAACGGTTCCACAGGGCGACCGCTTCGGACTCAGGCACCATGACTTCGAAGCCGTCTTCGCCGGTGTAGCCGGTGCGCGCCACGAACAGGCCATCGAGTTCGGCAGCGCTGAACTTGCCCAGCTTCGCGGCGCGTGCGGCACTCTCGGGCGACAGCAGGCTGTTGAATCGCTCACGCGCCTGCGGGCCCTGCACCGCGATCATGGCGAGCTCCGGCCGCTCCTGCACCGATACCTCGAAAGCGGCGGCTTGGGTGAGGATCCAGGGCAGGTCCTTGTCGCGCGTCGCGGCATTCACCACGATGCGGAACCAGCGCTCTTCCATGAAGTACACGATCAGGTCGTCGATCACCCCGCCACTGGCGTTGAGCATGCAGGTGTAGAGCGCCTTGCCCGGCAGCTTGAGCTTGTCGACCGAATTGGCCACCAGGCGGCGCAGCAATGGCCGCACCTGGACTCCGCGCAGGTCGACCACGGTCATGTGCGAAACATCGAACATGCCCGCGTCGCGGCGCACCTGATGGTGCTCTTCGATCTGCGAGCCGTAGTTGATCGGCATGTCCCAGCCGCCGAAGTCGACCATGCGGGCGCCCAAGGCGCGGTGAGAGGCGTTGAGGACGGTCTGCTTGCTCATGGATGGCTTCGCGAGTGAGAGCGGCGGGGCGACAAGGGTAAGGCCTGCGCGACGGATGGGAAATGGTGGTGATGTCGGGTCCGGGAAGAGGCACCCGTCAAAGATGCTTCTCCAGCACTTCGAAGCGCAGGTCCGGGCGCTTTGGAATGCCGAAACGCTCGTCGCCGTAAGGAAAGGGTTTGAGGATGCCAGTACGGTGGTAACCGCGCCGCTCGTACCAGGCAATCAGCTCGGCGCGCAGGTCGATGACCGTCATGCGCATCAGGCGCAATCCCCAGTCGTCGCGCACCACGTGCTCGGCTTCGGCCAACAGGCGATTTCCAATTCCCGAGCCCTGCGTGCCGGGCGCCACGGCAAACATGCCGAAGTAGCCGGCGCTCTGCTCGTCAGCGATGTGCGCACAGGCGAGGACGCGACCATCGCACTCGGCCAGCAGCACGCGCGAGCGTGGCCGCAGCAGGTCCACGCGCAGCACCTCCGGATCGATGCGGTTGCCATCCAGCAGGTCGGCTTCCGTGGTCCAGCCGGCGCGACTGGTTTCGCCGCGGTAGGCTGAGGTGACAAGTTCGACAATGGCAGGAATGTCGTTCTCGGTAGCGTTTCGAAAGCGCAAGGTGTCAAGCATCCGCGACTCCGCCTCCAGCGATCCAGGAACTCATTGTCGCGGATTCGGCCTCAAGCGAGCAGCTTGCGGACCTTGCCTATGGCTGCCACGAAGCGCTCGATCTCGTCGTGCGTGTTGTAGAACGCCAGCGAGGCGCGGCAAGTGGCGGTAACGCCGAACCAGCTGAGCAGGGGATGGGCGCAGTGCTGGCCGGAGCGCACCGCCACGCCTTCCAGGTCGAGCAGGGTAGCGAGGTCGTGGGCATGGGTGCCTTCGATCAGGAAGCTGATCACGGCCGCCTTCTCCTGTGCCGTGCCGATGATGCGCAGGCCTTCGATGCCTTGCATCGCTTCGGTGGCGTGGGCGAGCAGTTCCTGCTCGCGCGCATCGATGTGAGCCATGCCGATGGTGTCGAGATAGTCGACCGCCGCTCCCAGGCCGATGTGGCCGGCGATGTTCGGCGTGCCCGCCTCGAACTTGTGCGGTGGATCGTTGAACACGCTGCCCTCAAACCTCACTTCCTTGATCATCTCGCCGCCGCCGATAAAGGGCGGCATCGCGGCGAGATGCTCGCGCCGCGCCCACAGCACACCGGTGCCGGTCGGGCCGCACATCTTGTGGCCGGTGAAGGCGTAGAAGTCGCTGCCCAACGAGGTGATGTCGACCGGTCGATGCGGCACGGCCTGCGAACCGTCGATCACGGTGACGATGCCGCGCCGGCGCGCTTCCTTGCAGATCGCGCGTACCGGATTGACCGTGCCCAGCACATTGGAAACATGGGTAAGGCCAAGCAGCTTCACGGCGGGCGTCATCGCGGCGTAAAGCGCATCGAGGTCAAGTTCGCCGCTCGGGGTGATCTCGGCAACCCGGATGACCGCACCGGTGCGCTCGGCAATGAGCTGCCAGGGCACGATATTGGCGTGGTGCTCCATGCGGCTGAGCAGGATCACGTCGCCGGTCTTCAGGCGCGGCAATGCCCAGGAGTACGCGACAAGATTGATGGCGAAGGTGGTGCCGCTGCACAGCACCAGCTCGTCGCGATGCACCTTGAGAAAAGCCGCCAGCCGCACGCGCGCGTTCTCGTAGGCTTCGGTCGCCTCGCTGCCGAGCGTGTGCACGGCGCGGCTGACATTGGCGTTGTGCTGGCGATAGAAGTCGTTGACGGCTTCGATCACCGCCGCCGGCTTCTGCCCGGTATTGGCCGAGTCCAGATAGACCAGTGGCTTGCCATGCACCTGACGCTGCAGCAAGGGAAAGTCAGCGCGGATGCGCTGCCAGTCGATGGCCGGACCATCGGAGGGCGTGCCCGTTGACGCGGCCGCACTCATGCCGGTTCCTCGACGCGGTCGCCATGGCTGGGTGGCGTGGAGATCACCAGCACCCGCACGTCGGCGCCCGAGTCGTTGCGGAACTGGTGCGCCACGCCAGGCGCCACATGCAGGCCCTGAGCGGTCGAGAGCGGATGCGTCTCGCCGGCGATGTCCATCACGGCCTCGCCATCCAGAACATAGAAGAACTGCCGCGCGTGCACGTGGCGGTGCATGACTTCGCCCGCGCCGGCCGGAACCACTTCCTCGATCACCGACAGCTGGGCATCGGCCAGCAGGTGCCAACCTTCACAGCCTTCGCCCCACAGATAGCGCGGAGCCGTGGCGCGACTGATGCGGCTCATGCTTCTGCCTCGCCGCGAGCCAGGGCAGCGTCGACGTGTGCGCTCAATTGCCCAATCAGGTCTGCATTGCCCAGTGCCGCGAGCGGCTCCCGGCAGAACGCCGCTGTGAGCAGTTGCCGTGCCTGGGTCGCGGGAATGCCGCGCGAGCGCAGGTAGAAGAGTGACTGTGGGTCGAGCTGGCCGACCGTCGCGCCATGCGCGGCCTGCACTTCGTCGGCATGAATCACCAGCACCGGCTGGGTGTCGATCTCGGCGCCTTCCGACAGCAGCAGGTTCTTGTTCGACAGTGATGCGGCGCTGCCGTCGGCGCCGGCGCGAATCTCGATGCCGCCGTGGAATACCGCGCGCCCACGATCGCCAGCCAGGCCACGCCAAAGCAATTCGCACTGCGTATTGGGCGCGACATGCTCGATGCCCAGGCGGGTGTCCACGTGGCGGCGTGCATCGGCCAGCAGCACGCCATTGGCGATCAGTCGCGCGCCTTTGCCCTGCAGCGCAACATTCAGCTCGTGCCGCGACAGCCCAGCGCCTAGCTCCAGATCGACGCGGCGGTACTGGGCCTCACTCGCCAGCACGGCATCGGTGCGCAGCAGGCTGGTGGCGCCGTTGGATTCGTTCTGGATGCGGGCGTGCGAAAGCTGCGCGCCGGGCTTCAGATGGACATGGCAGATCGTGTTGTTGAAGTTCGCGTGCGGGCTTGCGGCAAGATGATGCTCGATCACGGTGAGTTGCGCGGACTCGCGCAGCTCAATCAGGAGACGCAGATGACTGGCGCGGTCGCCGTCGTTGGGAGCGCCAACAAATACCAGATGCAGCGCTTTCTCGACCTGCAGTCTGGCGGCGGCTCGCAGCACCACTCCTTCATCGGCGAGTGCGGCGTTGAGCCGAGCGAAGGTCTCGTCGGTAGCATCGTAGTGGCGTGCCAGGAAGTTCACGGCACGCGCATCGCCGTTGGCGAGTTCGGCTGACAGCGGACGCAGGATCAATCCCTCGGGCAGTTCACCGGTCTGCGAGAGTGTGAGATCGACGCGTCCATTGACGAACACCAGGCGCGGTGACGGAATGTCGGCCAGCAGCGCCGCATCGATCGGGGTAGCTGCATCGGCAGCTGCAAAGCTGCGTCGTTCCAGGGCGCGCAGCGAGGTGTACTTCCAGCGCTCCGCGCGTGGCTTGGGCAGGCCGTCAGCCAACGCGGCATCGAGCGCGGCGCGGCGAGCCTGGCCCAGATCGCCAGCGTCGCGCAGCACGGGCGACAGGTTGCCGAAGCTGGTGCGGAAGCTGTCGAGCAGCGGGTTCATGCCAGAAGCTCCCGTAGCGTTGACGGTGGGCCAAGGCCCACCCTACGAGCCGGCCGTCCCGTAGGGTGGGCCTTGGCCCACCATGGTGTCGCCGGGAGATTGGAAAAGCTGCATTGCGATTGACCCCACATCACGCACTCTCCGGCGCGATGCGGTCGCGGATCCAGGCGTAGCCGTGTTCCTCCAGTTGCAGGGCCAGCTCCGGGCCGCCCGATTCAACGATGCGGCCCTCGGCCAGTACGTGCACGAAATCCGGCTTGATGTAGTCGAGCAAGCGCTGGTAGTGGGTGATCACCAGGAAGGCGCGCTCCGGCGAGCGTTGCGCATTGACGCCATCCGCCACCGCGCGCAGCGCATCGATATCGAGGCCGGAGTCGGTCTCGTCGAGGATCGCCAGCTTTGGCTCCAGCACCGCCATCTGGAAGATCTCGTTGCGCTTCTTCTCGCCGCCGGAGAAACCTTCGTTGACCCCGCGGTGCAGCAGTTCGTCCTTCAGGTGCAGCACGGCAAGCTTCTCGCGCACGCGCTTGAGGAACTGCATCGAGTCCAGCTCGGCCTCGCCGCGCGCCTTGCGCTGTGCGTTGTAGGCCGAGCGCAGGAAGTAGGTGTTGTTCACCCCGGGAATTTCGACCGGGTATTGGAAGGCGAGGAACAGGCCGGCGGCGGCGCGCGCCTCGGGTTCGAGGCTCAGCAGGTCCTGGCCGAGGAAGTCCACCGTGCCGGCGCTGACCTCATAGCCTTCGCGTCCGGCCAGCACGTGGCCCAGGGTCGATTTGCCGGCACCGTTCGGTCCCATCACGGCATGCACTTCGCCGGGGCGGATGTGCAGCGACAGGCCCTTGAGGATTTCGTTGCCGCCGATGCGGGCGTGGAGGTTTTCGATGGTGAGCATGGGAAGCCGTGATTCGTGATTGGGGATCCGTGATTCGTTGAAGCGACGCGCAATGTGAGGACGTTCCTGGAACTATTCGTCTTGCATCAGCTTGCGTCGCAGAGCCGCGCGAACATCGGCGGCGCGCTCGGGCGCGATGGCTTCGACGTCGGCGAGGTCCTGGGTGCGGGCTGTTGCCAGCTTGTTGGCGATCAACTCGTCACGTCCCAGGCAGGAAACTTCCGTGTCGCCAAGCCTGCCGATGACCCGCTCGGCATAGGCCTGATCAAACGCGAGGCCAGTGGCGAAATTCAGTAGATCGATCCGGTAGGGTGCCCGCCCCAGCTGCACCATGACGGATTCGGAGACCCACTCCTTGGCGCTCGGCGCAAGATCTGGAAAGCCGAAATCCCTGAGCAGCACCGACAGCTTGTTGGCGGTCTCGGCGTCCGGACGTAACCAAAGATCCAGATCTTTGGTATTGCGCTCGTGGCCGTGCGCCGCCAGGGCGTAGGCGCCGATCACCAGGAAATCAACTCCGCTCTCCTTTAACAACGCGAGCAGTTCGCTCCAGTCGCGGGGGATTCTCGCTGGTCCAGCCATAGTAGTCGGCCCTGAGTCGTTCGAGTGCTGCAAATCCGGAGGAAACGTCGGAACCGGTGCGCGGGGCGCGCGAGGTTTGCGCGGCACTGCCGGTGTGCTTCGATGCTTCCGCAGCCGGCCCGCTTGAAGTGTCCGTTACGGACGGGGTTATGTGAGTCGTCATCCCACCGCCCCCTCCAGTGACACTTCAAGCAGCTTCTTGGCCTCCACCGCAAACTCCATCGGCAATTCGCGGAACACGGTCTTGCAGAAGCCGTCGACGATCAGCGAGACCGCGTCTTCTTCGGAGATGCCGCGAGCCCGGCAGTAGAACAGCTGGTCGTCGGAGATCTTCGAGGTGGTTGCCTCGTGCTCGACGATGGCGTCGGGGTGCTTCACCTCTATATAAGGGAAGGTGTGGGCGCCGCAGCGCTTGCCGATCAGCAGGCTGTCGCACTGGGTGTAATTGCGCGCGCCGGCGGCGGTCTTCTCGACCTTGACCAGGCCGCGGTAGGTGTTCTGCCCGCGCCCGGCGCTGATGCCCTTGCTGATGATCTTGGACTTGGTCCGCTGGCCGAGGTGGATCATCTTGGTGCCGGTGTCGGCCTGCTGGCAGTGGTGGGTGAGCGCGACCGAATAGAATTCGCCGACCGAGTCGTCGCCGATCAGCACGCAGCTCGGGTACTTCCAGGTGATCGCCGAACCGGTCTCGACCTGGGTCCAGGAGATCTTGCTGCGCGCGCCACGGCATTCGCCGCGCTTGGTGACGAAGTTGTAGATGCCACCGACGCCGTTCTCGTCGCCCGGATACCAGTTCTGCACGGTCGAGTACTTGATCTCGGCATCCTCCAGCGCGACCAGTTCGACGACCGCTGCATGGAGCTGGTTCTCGTCGCGCATCGGCGCGGTGCAGCCTTCCAGATAGGACACGTGGCTGCCGGCTTCGGCGATGATCAGGGTGCGCTCGAACTGCCCGGTATGGCCGGAATTGATGCGGAAATAGGTCGACAGTTCCATCGGGCAGCGCACGCCCTTCGGAATGAAGACGAAGCTGCCGTCGGAGAACACCGCCGAGTTCAGCGCCGCGAAGTAGTTGTCGCTGACCGGCACCACCGAACCCAGGTACTGCTTGACCAGATCGGGATACTCCCGGATCGCCTCGGACATCGAGCAGAAGATCACGCCCTTGGCGGCGAGTTCCTTTTTGAAGGTGGTGCCAACCGAGACCGAGTCGAACACCGCGTCGACCGCCACGCCGGCCAGTCGGGCGCGCTCATGCAGGGGCACGCCGAGCTTGTCATAAGTGTCGATCAGCTCCTGCGGAACATCTGCGAGCGTGGCGTACTTGGCCTTCGGTGCGCTGTAGTAGCTCGAGGCCTGGAAGTCGATCGGCGCAATTCGCAGCTTGGCCCACTCGGGCATCGGCATCGTCAGCCAGCGCCGGTAGGCGGCCAGGCGCCACTCGGTCATCCATTCCGGTTCGTCCTTCTTGGCAGAAATGAAGCGCACCACGTCCTCGTTGAGGCCGGGCGGCAGGGTGTCGCTCTCGATGTCGGTGATGAAACCGGCTTCGTAGCGGCGTCCCAATTGGGCATGGATCTCGGCGTTTTCGGTTGCCATGAGGCTAGGCTGCCTTTGCGATGTGCGTTCAGGCCGAAGCCAGACGCAAGGGAATCGTTTTCTCGGATGGCGGTGGCGCCAGCATCTGCGCCAGGCTGACCTGCTGCAGGGCTTCAGATACCACATCATTGATACGCCGCCAGTTGGCTCGCGCACCGCAATTGTGTTCAAGCCCACATTGGCCCGTCGCTGTGCTGCATTCGGTCATACCAATCGGTCCTTCCATGGCCTCTACCACGTCGGCCAAGCTGATCGCCTCTGGCGCGCGCGCCAGGCGATAGCCGCCGCGCGCACCGCGGAAACCTTCCACCAGGCCGGCTGCAGCCAGCGGCTTGAGCAACTTGGCGACCGTTGGCGCTTCCAGATGCGCCAGTTCAGCCAGTTCTGCGGCGCTATGCACTGTCTCAGGGCGGTTGGCCAACACCGTCATCACCACGGTGGCATAGTCGGTCAGCTTGGTGACGCGCAGCATGTTCGTGTGTCCATGAATAAAGCGTACCGGAATGGTCCTGATTATAGCGTGACCAGCGCGGACCCGCATTTCTCATGCCTGGCGCGGGTCATCTTCGTGCGCCAGTGTGAAAGAGCGGGCTAGGAGCCTGCGCGGCAGAAGCAATCGAGGCGAAAGCGTGACTGCGAGAGAACAAATTTTTTGACGATTCGCCGGCCTGTAGTGCTTCTACAGGCCAAGAAGCGGCGGAAATTCGGGCCGCGCAGGCGCGTTTGCAGCCCGGTTGTCTTCTGCCGCGCAGGCTCCTAGTTGCGTTCCGCGCTGGCGCGATGCGTACAAATCGCGACAATGGGACCCCATCCACCGCACCGGATCTCCATGAGCTACCTGGCCAACGCCGGCACCCTGCTGCTCGAAGTCCTGTTCGGGATACTGAGCGCCATCGTGGTGCTGCGCGTGATGCTGCAGCTGGTCCGGGCGGATTTCTACAACCCGATCAGCCAGTTCCTCTACACCGCGACCAATCCGGTATTGATGCCGCTGCGCCGCTTGCTGCCGCCCATCGGTCGGCTCGATACGGCGGGCACTTTGCTGGCCTGGCTGCTGCAGATCCTCAAGGTTCTGCTGCTGTCGCTGCTGGCCGGACAGGTTCCCGGCTTGCTGGCACTGCTGGTGCTGGGGTTCGCCGAGTTGCTGGGGTTCGTGGTAACCCTGCTGTTCTGGCTGATACTGATCCGCATCGTAGTCAGCTGGCTGGGTGGCGGCTATCACCCGGCCCTGCCGCTGCTCGGGCAGTTGACCGAGCCCTTGCTGCGGCCGGTGCGACGGCGCATGCCCAATCTGGGAGGGATTGACCTGTCACCGATGGTAGTGATGTTGCTGTTGTTGTTGGTGCGCATCCTGGTGGTGGCGCCGATCACCGACCTGGGCATCATGCTGGCCCGCGCATCCTGGTAGTCCAAACCAAAGGAAATCCCATGAGAATGATTACCACCCTG
The DNA here is from genome assembly GCA_038257155.1 of Lysobacterales bacterium. Classification (GTDB taxonomy): domain Bacteria; phylum Pseudomonadota; class Gammaproteobacteria; order Xanthomonadales; family Xanthomonadaceae; genus JANJTY01. The sequence continues at coordinate 17,580 of JBBSJP010000060.1, forward strand.
CTGACGACATGCTTGCTGACACTGGGACTGAACGCTGCGCTGGCGCAGAACGTGCAGCAGAGCGGCGACGTCATCGTGCATTACAACGTGGTGCCCACCACCAGCCTGACGCCGGAGGTGGCGCGCCAGAACGGCATCACCCGCTCCGCCAGTCGCGCGCTGATGAATATCGCAGTACAGCGCCGAACCGAAGCGCCGCTGCCGATGGCAATCACCGCCAAGGTCGAGGCCTCGGCCACCGCGCTGACCGGCCAGCGCCAGACCATCGTGCTGCGCGAGGTGCGCGAGGGCGATGCGATCTATTACCTCGGTGAAGTACGGGTGCAGGACAAGGAAAATCTGAACTTCGAACTGGAGGTGTTGGCAGAAGGCGCCAGCGCGCCGATTGCCGTGAATTTTTCGCAGCAGTTCTTCGTCAACTGAGCAGCGCGGAGATCAGGGATCGATGTCGCTCATCACCGTTCGCCATGGCCAGGCCAGTTTTGGTAGCGCCGACTACGACCGTCTATCGGAAACCGGAACCGAGCAGTCGCGCCGCCTCGGACGCTGGCTGGCGACGCATTCCCCGAAGCTCGACACGATCCATGTGGGCGCCATGCGGCGTCACGCCGAAACCCTGGCCGGCATCCGTGTGGCCTACGCCGAGCGCGGTCTTGCCGTGCCTGATGCGGTAATCGATCCTGCGTTCAACGAGTTCGATCACACCGCTGTCTTTGGCGCCTTCATGCAACGCAATCCCGCGCATCCGGCAGTAGCCGGCACCGCGGGTGGAACGCGTGGCGGACCACGCGAGATCTTCGCCCTGCTGCACGCTGCCCTGCTGGCCTGGACGAAAAATGATCTGGGTGAAGGCGTGGAAACCTGGCTCAGCTTCCGCGAGCGCATCGACGGCGCCCGCGCGCGACTTCAACAGGACGCAGGGCAGGGCGACATCTTGCTGGTGTCATCGGGTGGAGTGATTTCGCAGCTCGCCCAGTTTGCGCTCGACGCCTCCGACGTGCGCGCCATCGAGCTCAATCTCAGCCTGCGCAACAGCGCGGTGAGCGAATTCCATGCCCTGTCCGGCGACCTGCGCATGGGCAGCTGGAATGCCCTGCCACATCTGGCCGAAGCGCGGGAGTTGTGGACGTACTATTGAGGGCGGGGAACGGGGAACGGGGAACTCGAGACTCGGGATTGCCTGGGCATGGCGACTAGTCAGGCGCGTCCCCGCTGAGACGCCCAAACGCAGAATGCCATTCGACTCACAAGCATGCCAAGTAGCTACGCTTTCCCTGTTCCCTGTTCCCTGTTCCCTGTTCCCTGTTCCCTGTTCCCTGTTCCCTGCCTCACAAAATCAGATTCACTCCCACCAGCACGATCACGATATACATCGTCGCCAGCGGCGCGCCGACCTTGAACAGGTCGATGCCGCGGTAGCCGGCGGGTCCCGCGACCATCGACAGCACCGGGTTGGAGACGCTGATCAAGTTGTTGGAGGCCGACAGCGCCACGATCAGCGCAAATGCAGTGGGATTGCCGCCCGCCGCCAGGGCGATGCTGATAGCCATGGGCACCATGATGACGGTGGCGCCGACATTGCTGACCACCATGGCGAACAGCGTGGTCAGTACCGCAACGCCGGCCTGCAACACATAGATCGACTGATCGCCCATGCGCTCCATGGTTTCCGCGGCAATCCAGCTGGCTGCGCCGGAAGAATCCATCGCCCAGCCGAGCGGAATCAGGCAGGCCATGGTGAACACGGTCTTCCAACTGACCGCGGCATACGCCTCGTCCATCTTGATCACCCCCAGGAGCAGCATGCCGACCACGCCGGTCATCAGCGCTACCGGCACGGCGACTTCGTGCGATATCGCCAATCCCAGCGCCAGCGCGAAAACCGCCAGCGCATGCCAGAGTTTGTGCGGCCGCTGCTCGTCCTTGGGGTAGTCGGTAACCACCACGAAATCACGACTCTCGGCGGCTTGCGCGAGGTCACGCCAGATGCAGTGGAACACCAGCAGGTCGCCGGGGCGGATCGGCGTGGTACGGACATCTTCACGAAACACCTGGTCGCCGCGATTGATTGCCAGCAGGCTGATGCCAAGCCGCTTGCGCAGGTGCAGATCGGCCAGCGTCTGGCCGATGAAGCGTGACGTTGGCGGAACCACCGCCTCGGAAATGCCGGCGCGACTGGGGTTGAATAGATCGGCGAAGTTGCGCAGGCGCGACTGCATGCGCAGCAGATTGTTCTGCGAGTAATCGGACACGTCCTGACGACGGCCCATCACCCCCAGCACGCTGCCGACCCAGATCATGGTATCGGCCGGCGGTGCGAGGCGGGACTCATTGCCGCTCTTCAGCGCCAGGATCAGCGGCGCACCCTTCTGCAGCTCAGCCTCACCCACCGACATGCCGACCAACGGGCTTTCCGCCGTGACCGTAAGCTCGAAGACCTCGCCCTCGATGCCATAGGTCTGGGCAAAGTAGCTCTCAGTGCGCGCCGGTGTGGCACCCTTTTCCTCGCGCGACAACCAGCGTCGGCCGACCAGCCAGAGGTAACCGAGCGCCACCAGCAGCAGGGCGGCGCCAATGGGAGCCGGTGCGAACATGGGCAGCGGCTCCAGCGTTGCGACACCCGAAGGCAGATTGCGGTTCGCCGCCACCAGCAGGTCATTGAGCAGGATCAGCGGCGAGTTGCCGACCAGCGAAAGGCCGCCGCCCATCACGATGCACAGTGCAATCGGCAACAGCAGGCGCGACAGCGCCAGGCCGGTGCGGGCCGACAGGCGCGAGGCCACAGGCAGGAACAACGCCATCACCGAGGGATTCTGGATAACGCCGGAGATCAGTCCGGCGACCAATCCGGTCAGCAGGATCAAACGATCCTCCATGCCCTTGGAGACCCGCAGCAGCCAGACCGCCAGTCGGTTCAAGGCGCCAGTGCGGTCCAGGCCGGCGCTGAGAATCATGGTGGCGATGACGGCAATGACGGCGGTTCCGGAGAAGCCCGTGAACAGCTGCTCGATCGGCACCAGGCCAAGCAGGCCAAGGGTCACCAGCACCAGCAGTGCGACCACATCAGGGCGCAGCCGATCCAGCATGAACATGAACAGGGTGAAGCCGACCAGGCCCAGCACCAGCATCATGTCGACGGTCAGCGGGCTGGTGGCCATGCGGCAGTGGCGCTCAGAGCCTGTTTCGAAGAGGGATGATGTTACCGGCCGCGGCGCCTGGTGTGCAGCGCGCGTTGCGAATCATGGTGGCCGCGCGCGGCATCAACCGGCGATCCGGTCGTAGAGCAAGTCCCAGACGCCGTGCCCAAGCTTCATGCCGCGTGACTCGAAATGGGTCTGGGGGCGCCAGGGCGGACGCGCTGCGTGACCTCGCGCGCCGGCCCGGTTGCGCAGACGCGGTTCGGCATCGAGTACGTCCCACATGTGTTCGGCGTAGTGCTGCCAATCGGTGGCCAGATGCAGCAGGCCGCCGGGTTTCAGGCGGGAACAGAGCAGGTCGACGAAGCCGGGCTGGATCAGGCGTCGCTTGTTGTGGCGTGACTTGTGCCAGGGGTCGGGAAAGTAGATGCGCACTTCGTCCAGCGTCGCGGCTGATACTTCGCGAGTCAGCACCTCGACGGCATCATGGCAATAGACCCGTAGGTTGTTGACCCCGGCAGCTTCAGCCTCGCGCAGCAGGCGGCCAACACCGGGTCGATGCACTTCGACGCCGATGAAGTCGCGTCCGGGTTCCGCCTGGCAGGCCTGCAGCAGGGCGTCGCCGTTGCCGAAGCCGATCTCCAGGACGCGCTCAGCACGGCGGCCGAACACCAGGTCCAGATCACGCGGCTCGCCGCGATAGTCCAGGCCATAGCGTGGCCACAGACGCTCCAGGGCCGACTCCTGCGCTGGCGTCAGGCGGCCCTGGCGCAGCACGAAACTGCGGATGCGGCGCTGCCCGTCCTCGACGGTGAAGGGTTTGCTCATCAGAAGAACAGACCGTCAACCGGCGAGCTGGCGCTGGCATAGCGCTTGCGTGGGATCCGCCCGGCGAGAAACGCCTCGCGTCCGGCCTCCACCGCTTTCTTCATGGCAGAAGCCATCAGCACCGGGTTTCTGGCGCCAGCAATGGCAGTGTTCATCAGCACACCGTCGCAGCCCAGCTCCATCGCGATGGCGGCGTCCGAGGCCGTGCCAACGCCAGCATCAACCAGTACCGGGACCTTGGCGTTGTCGATGATCTCGAGCAGGTTGTAGCGATTCTGGATGCCCAGACCCGAGCCGATCGGCGCTGCCAGTGGCATCACCGCAACGCAGCCAATTTCCTCCAGCCGCTTGGCGATGATCGGATCGTCCGAGGTGTAGACCATTACCTCGAAGCCTTCGGCCACGAGGACTTCGGCTGCCTTCAGGGTAGCCAGCACATCCGGAAACAGGGTTCTGGGGTCACCCAGCACTTCCAGCTTGGTGAGTGCATGCCCATCAAGCAGTTCACGCGCCAAGCGGCAGGTGCGCAGCGCATCTTCAACCGTGTAGCAGCCGGCGGTGTTGGGCAGCATGGTGTAGCGCGACGGCGGCAGCACATCGAGCAGGCTGGGCTCGTCGGTGTTCTGGCCAATGTTGGTGCGACGCACCGCCACGGTCACGATCTCGGCGCCACTGGCCTCGGTGGCGCGGCGGGTTTCCTCGAGATCCTTGAATTTACCGGTGCCGGTGAGCAGGCGGGAGCGATAGCTGCGGCCGGCGATGATCAGTGGGTCTGGCGCGTTGGATAGGTCATGCATGGCGACATTATCGCCCGTCGCACCTGATTAATCGAAGAGCAATTGCTTGGCGCTATCATTGCGGCCGATCCCGCCTCGCCGGGGCGAATGGAAATCCAAGGGTCAAGGGCATGCGATTGTTGCGTTCCACGCTGTTCTGCATGCTGCTGGCCAGCAGCGCGCTGGCGCAGGAGGCGGCGCTCGGACCGCTGCTGTCGGAGCGCGCCCAACTCGCGCACGAATTGGGTTTCAGTGGTGACAGCGATGGCGCGGTTGAGATCTGGCGCCAGATTGAAGCGGACGCGCAGCGCCTGCTGGATGGCGCCGCGCTGGATGTGGCGCACAAGGCGCTGGCTGAACTGGCCTTCCTGCAGGGCCGCTACGAGGAATTCGGCGCGCTGCAGACCGGGTTGATGGAGCGCGCCAGGCTGCGCGGCGATACCGTTGCCATGGCGCACGCCCAGATGCAGCTTGCGATCCTGGAAAGGCGGATCGGACGCCTGGATTCTGCGCGGGTGGGGTTCGAACGATCTCTCGGATTGTTTCGCAGCGCAGGAGATCAGGATGGAGAAGCCGAAGCACTGACGCACCTGGCGCTCGTGCTGCTCAACCAGGGGGCATTCTCCGAAACGCTCGAGTCGCTCGATGCCAGCCTGGCATTGCAGCGCAATGGTGCGCGAGCGGAGCTCGACCGGACGTATCACTACCTCGGGCTTCTTTATCTCAATCTGGGTGATTTCGGCGTGGCGCGCGAGCACCTGGAACGCGCGCTGCAGGAAGCCAGCAGCCTGCCTGATCCGATGCGCGCCTCGCCGCTGCTGGGCAGTCTGGCGCGGGTTGCCAACGATCAGGGCAAGCACGCCGATGCCATCGAGTTTGCCCGCCGCGCAAACGAGCTGTCGCGCCGCTTCGACAGCAAGCCCGGCCTGGTCTACAGCGCGCTGGAGCGGGGCAGGGGCTTGCTTGGCTTGGGTAGTCTGAACGAGGCGCGCGCCGCGTTGGGCGAGGCGGAGTCGCTGGGATTGGCCATTGCCCAGGCACGCACCGTGGCGGATGCACGCTTCACCTTGGGAAGACTCGCGCTGCGCGAGGGGCGCGCGGAGACTGCGCTGGCCTTGTTCGAGCAGGCCTTGCCGGTGTATTCGCAGGCCAATGACATTCCCCAGGTGCTGGAGAGTTACCGGACGATGGTGCCGCTGTTGCGCGAGCGCGGCGATCACGTCCGCGCCCTGGAGCTGTCCGAGGCCAGCCTGCGCATGCAGGAGCAGATCAGCGGACGCGACATGAACCGCCGGCTCGCCCTGCTGGAGTATCGCCATCAAGCCGCCGAGAGTGCCCGCCAGATCGAGTTGCTAACGCGCGACAACGAGATTCAGGCGCTGCGGCTGCGGGAAGAGGGTTTGAGGCGACAGTTTGGCTTCGCCGTACTGGGCGGACTGCTGCTGCTGCTCAGCCTGCTGGGGATTCGTTACCGCGAGAGTCGCCGTCTGAATGCGCATCTGGCCTTGGCCAATCACGAGCTGGAATCCAGCCGCGCCTCGCTGGCGGCGGCGCACAGCGAACTGGAGCAGAAAGCCGAAGCCCTGTACCGAAGCTCGACCACCGACGCCTTGACCGGCGTGGCAAATCGCGGGCATTTGTTCAGCCGGCTGGAAGCCGTTCTGGCAGACGCCGCTGCCGGGCAAGTGGCCCTGTTGTTGGTCGACGTGGACCATTTCAAGCGGGTAAATGATGAGCATGGCCACGCCGCGGGTGACGCAGTCTTGAGGCGCACAACACGCGTCATTCAGGACCTTCTGCCGGAATCCGCCATTTTTGGACGGTTTGGCGGCGAGGAGTTCATGGTGGTGCTGCCGGACACCAATCTGGAGAGCGCCGCCCTGCTGGGCGATCGCCTGCGCTCGACGATTGCCGATGCCCGCGATGCTGCCGGTCCGCCGGTGACCATCAGTCTGGGGGTTGCGCATGCGCCGGTCGGGACGGATGCCGATCTGCTGGTCGAATCGGCGGATCGCGCGCTGTACCGAGCCAAGCGGGGTGGACGCAATCGGGTGGAGCGCGGTGCCACGCCGGTGGCAGGAGGAGAAGGTCGGGTGCATTGAGGCTTGTCTGGGCCTGATGTAACGAAAGGCGTGGCGCTGTTCTTGTAGGGCGGATCTTGATCCGCCGCCACGTCGGCGCCCGGGTTCACACCGATTCATGCCCCCACCTCGCGACGGCGCATCACGATGCGCCCTACAACTGCGAATCATCTTGGGGAGGGGGCGCTGCTGCGGCGCTGCTCTTGTAGGGCGGATCTTGGTCCGCCGCCGCGTCGGCGTCCGGGTTCACACCGATTCATGCCCCCACCTCGCGACGGCGCATCACGATGCGCCCTCCAACTGCGAATCATCCGGGGGAGGGGCGCCGCTGCTGCGGCGCTGCTCTTGTAGGGCGGATCTTGATCCGCCGCCGCGTCGGCGTCGCGGCTTGCGCGCGGCTTCGCCTCGCTGGTGTTGCTAAGTTCGGCCGTCCGGGCCTCACTAAGCAACCCGGCCCGAGGCTTCCTGCCTCGGGCGTTCGAAGCGCCGCGACCGAGCGAAGCGAAGGCGCAGCCGCGCAGCGGCCGAACGGACGTTAAGTCAGCACGCAAGCGGCGCTTCTCACCCTCGGCGTGATTTGCCGCGCGCGATGCCGTTAAGGCATCGCGCAAGCGCGGCGTGCGCTCGGCTTCGCCTCGCTGAATGTTGCTAAGCTCGGCCTTCCTGGCCTCGCAAAGCAACCCGGCCTCGGGCTCCTGCCCTCGGCGTGATTTGCCGCGCGCGATGCCGTTAAGGCATCGCGCAAGCGGGGCGTGCGCTCGGCTTCGCCTCGCTGAATGTTTCTAAGTTCGGCCTTCCTGGCCTCACTAAGCAACCCGGCCTCGGGCTCCTGCCCTCGGCGTGATTTGCCGCGCGCGATGCCGTTAAGGCATCGCGCAAGCGGGGCGTGCGCTCGGCTTCGCCTCGCTGAATGTTGCTAAGTTCGGCCTTCCTGGCC
>JBBSJP010000061.1:0-24089 GCA_038257155.1 Lysobacterales bacterium
GAAAGTAACCAAAGAGAAGGGCACCCCGGATTTCCCGCCCCGCGCAAAGAGCGCGCGGGGTGCCCTGCGTTGCTCAGAATCCGTCGGCCGGCGCGAACTCGGCCATCCATGGCCTCGGACATGCGCGCCTTTCCCCGCCGGTTTCTTCCGCTACTCGGCGGAAAATAAACGGGGATTTAGAGCCAACAGCTAAAGAGCAAAGAGCAAAGAGCAAAGAGCAAAGAGCATAAGCTTGCTTCGATCAATGCCGCGGCTTCGCTCGCTATGTCGAGTGTGTGGCATCGCTGCGCTCGCCACGTCGCCAAGGTATCCGAAGCCAGAGCTGGCGCTGGCTCTGGCCGTGTTTGCGGTTGCTGTCGCGGCTGATCCGGCTGTTGCTGCTGCTCTTGCTGTTGATCTGGGCTCCTGGGTCCCCATCGGCTCGTGCCGAGCAGCGGAGCCAGGGCCGGGAGCAAGGCGCGCATGTTCGAGCACATGGATGTGCGAGTTCGCGCCGGCCCGGTCATGGCGAGCAGCGCAGGGTACCGCGCGGGCCTCATCCGCGCGGCGCGAGACTGGGGTGCCCTTCTCTTTGGTTACTTTCTCTTGGGCAAGCAAGAGAAAGTGACTCGTGGCCCCGGAGGGGCGCGAAAGCGTTTGATCTCGCTGTTGCTGTTGCTGTTGCTGTCGCTGCAACTTGCACAACACTCCGCAATGGCGGATCAAGATCCGCCCTCCAACAGCAACGAAAACCGTAGACCCCACCACCACGCAGTGTCAGGTCGAACTACGTCCATCAGGCCGATGCCAAATCAACCCTCTCGCAACCAGCGCGCAGCGTCGAGGGCGTAGTAGGTGAGAATCGCATCCGCCCCAGCCCGCTTGAATGACAGCAGCGCCTCCATCACACAGGCGCGCTCGTCCAGCCAGCCGTTCTGCGCGGCCGCTTTGAGCATGGCGTACTCGCCGCTCACCTGGTAGGCAAAGGTCGGTACGCCGAAGGTGTCCTTAACGCGCCGAACGATGTCGAGGTAGGGCATGCCCGGTTTGACCATCACCATGTCGGCGCCTTCGTCGATGTCGAGCGCGACTTCGCGCAGGGCCTCATCAGAATTGGCCGGGTCCATCTGGTAACTGTACTTGTTGCCCTTGCCGAGGCTGGCGGCCGAACCGACGGCGTCGCGAAACGGGCCGTAGAAGCTGGATGCGTACTTCGCGGCGTAGGACAGGATGCGGGTGTTGTAGTGTCTGGCTTCCTCCAGTGCCTGACGGATCTCACCGATGCGGCCGTCCATCATGTCTGATGGTGCGACGATGTCGGCGCCGGCCTCGGCATGCGACAGCGCCTGGCGCACCAGCACGTCGACGGTGGCATCGTTGACAATGTAACCGGCCGCATCCATCAGACCATCCTGGCCGTGGCTGGTGAACGGATCCAGCGCGACGTCGGTGATCACGCCCAGATCAGGCAGGCGCTGTTTGAGCGCACGCACTGCGCGCTGCGCCAGTCCCTGCGGATTGAAAGCCTCGCTTGCGTCTTCGCTTTTCGACTCGGGCGCTGTGACAGGAAAAATCGCGACCGCAGGAATTCCCAGCGTATGCGCCTGCTCGGCGAGCAGCAGGAGGCGGTCAATGGAAAGCCGCTGCACGCCGGGCATCGAGCCAACGTCGATCGTGACCTGCTCACCTTCGCAGACGAACAGCGGCAGGATCAGGTCGTCGACTGTCAACCGGTGCTCGCGTGTCAGGCGACGAGAGAAGTCGCTCGCCCGCAGGCGCCGCGGACGGGACAGGGGAAAGCTCATGCGAATTCTCCAGGCAGGGTTGGCTCAGGCATGGAACCCATCAATCTCGACACGCAGCTCGCGCCGGCAAATGTCTGCCGCCAACAGCAGTCGTGGCGTCGTGTCGGGCAGGAGTTTGGCAAGCTCGCGCTGCAGGGCAGCAACATCCTGCGCGTCGCGCACATAGACCTTCAGCAGACTCGACTCGCCCAGCGCGTCGGGCAAGGCATCGCGCCGCAGACGCGCCGACTGCAGCAGGCTGGCGAAATTGCGGAACGTCTCCTGCACCTGGGCAACGATGTCGTCGGCGTGCAGCGATGCATGCCCCACCACGCTGGCCGTACCGGACAACAGCAAGGGGATGCCCGCCGATGCCGCCAGGGTAGCGCGCGAAAAGCTGGGCGGCTGGGGCCCGTATTGGCGCGGGTAGTGATAGGCCGCGACCTGGCGCGGATTCTCGATGTTGGCACCGGCATGCTGGCCTGCGAGCCAGTAGATTCGCAGTACGCGCTGGCCATCGCGCACCCCGATCGCGGTGGCGGCAGGATAATTGTCCAGGCGGCCCTGCATGCCGCGCGCGCGTCCGAGGCAGAAGCGCCGGTAGCGTTCGCAGTCGCCATCGCCCGCGGTAATCGCGTCGATGTAATTCCAGCTTCTGAGCAACTGTGGCTGTGGCCCGGCACCAATGAAGTCGAGCATCGTCTGGTAGCCCGCTTCGGCGGCTGCCTCGATGCCGTCGAAGTCGGCTTCGGCCAACGCGAGCGAGCCGAACGACAGGGTGCTGTCGCGCGCCCAGTTCAATGCCCCGACGCGGCCCGTTTCAACCGGACCGGCTACGCGCCACACTTCAAAACCCGGGTTTGGCAGAAACGGTTCCAAACCGATATTGAAGTAGCGTGGATCGGCATGCGTGGCGGGGGCGCTTGCGCCAAAGCCAATCACCGCCAGAACCTGCGTCTCGGCCAGCAGTGCGTCCAACTCACCAACGCTATAGCTCGCCCGCAGCTGCGCCGCAGCCGGGACGGCGCTTGCGGCATCCACCCGCACTGCGCTCATGAGCCGGCTCCCGCGCCCGGCTGCAGGGTTTCGTCGCCAAACTCCACGGCCACCTGGCGCTTGCGTCGCCACCATCCCGCAAGCGCCCGCGGCGCCAGGCGCAGCGCGGTCAGCGCGTAGGCAATGCGAAACAGGCGCAGGCGCCTGATCACGGCGGGATTGTCGAACACGTCACCGGCCAGCATCGAAATGACCGCCTGTTCGATCTGCCAGCGATTGCTGGGCCGGTTGAACAGGCGCTGCATCACCGGGGTGGTGAAGCGGTAGATGAACCAGGAGAAGTGCTTCAGTCCGCGGGTGATGCGGCGTTGCATATGCGCCTGCAGCGCAGCCTCTCGGGCCGGCTCGCGCAGCGCGCCATCGACGACTTCAGCGGCCTGTTCGGCGCTGTTCATGCCCAGATAGACTCCCGAGGAAAACACCGGATCGATGAAGGCATAGGCGTCACCCACCATCACCCAGCCCGGGCCGCTCATGCGGCTGCAGGTATAGGAGTAGTTGCCCGTCACGTGCACCGGCGCGACCCGCTCGGCCGCCAGCATGCGCGCCTGGACCAGCGGCTCCGACGCCAGCGTGCGCATCAGAAAGGCCTCGCTGTCGCCGCGGCGGGTTTTCAGGTACTCGGGAAAACAGACTGCGCCGATGCTCATCACGTCATCGGGCAGCGGGATCAGCCACAACCAGCCGTGCGCGAATCGCTGCACAGTAATGTTTCCGGCGTCCTCTCCCTGGCGCCGGGTGACACCGCGGAAATGGCTGAAGATTGCCGCCGATTGGTGCAGCCGGTTCTTCTGCTTGAGCTTGAGGCGGCTGCCCAGCAGGGTGTCGCGGCCACTGGCATCCACCAGGTAGCGCGGCTGGAACTGCAGCTCGCCCCTTGGACCTCGTGCCTGCACGGTGACCTGGCCCTGCGCATCCCAGTTGACCGTTTCGACCGCAACCTGCTCACGGGCGTCCACGCCGCTGGCGCGGCCGTTCTCGAACAGGATCTGGTCGAACTGCTCGCGTTTGACCTGGAAGGCGTATCCGAAGCGCGCCTGCAGGGCACGCGCAAAGGAAAACGTATTGAAGTGCTGCGCGTCGATAGGAAAGTCGGCGCCAGACTTGTGGATGCCGATGGCTCGAACCTGCTCCAGCACGCCCAGGCGCTCCAGGATTGGCAGATTCATCGGCAGCAGCGATTCACCAATGTGGAAGCGGGGATGCTGCGACTTCTCCAACTGCACCACCTTCCAGCCCTGGCGCGCCAGCAAGGCAGCGGCGGTCGAGCCGGCAGGGCCGCCGCCAACTACCAGCACGTCGGGACGTTCGACGCAGCCTGCACGCTCGGATGCTTCGCTTGCCACGATGTCGCCCTGCTCCTGATGGTGGTTCATAGCCTGTCGAGCGAGCCGCCGAGCGGCGCATGGCGCCAACCGTCCGCAGGCTGGTCCATACCCTGCCGGGGTCGGCTCGAAACGTAGGCTGGGGCGCGCATGATACACTCCGCGCCCGCTGCGACTGGGGGTTCGCGGCCTGCCGCGTGGCTTTGGCCACGACTAAAGGCCTGCCTCCATCCGCACCATCCCTCTTCATCCATCATTGCCAGCACCTGCTGGCCCACCAACGGCTTTCTGCCATGTCCGAACAAACTGCTGCCGAACGCGAGCTTGCTGAACTCATGGTTGAGGCGCTCAACATCGAGTCAACCACCGCAGACGCGATAGATCCCGAAGCGCCGCTGTTCGGCGACGGCTTGGGCCTGGATTCGATCGACGCGCTGGAGTTGGCACTGGCGATCTCCAAGCGCTATGGATTCCAGCTGCGCTCCGACAATGATGACAACCGACGCATTTTTGCCAATCTGCGCGCACTGGCCGCGCACGTCGAACAGCATCGCGCCGCCTGAGGCCGCCCGCGTCACGCAGGGCCGCACCGCTCGAATCCAGCAGCCAGGCCCGTATTCCGTGCGGCTTGAGCGTCCCGTCCGCCCCGTTTCGGCCCTCTGATGAGCGACACTTTCCAGCAGCCTTTGCGCATCGCCGTCGACCACCCCTGCCTTGCCGGGCACTTCCCGGGGAATCCGGTGGTGCCGGGCGTGCTGTTGCTGGAAAACGTGCTGCGGGCCGCGGAAAGCTGGCTGGGCCGGGAGTACTCGAGCCTGCGCCTGCCACAGGTCAAGTTCCTGCAGCCACTGCTGCCGGGGCAGGACGCGGTGATCGAATTGCAGCGCATGGCTGCGGCCGCCAGCACGAACAAGCGCGAGCGCTTCCGCTTTCGCATCGAACGTGAGGGCGTGCTGTTGGCCAGCGGCGAGCTGGAACCTGCCGAATGAACTGGAAAGAGCGCCCGGAAGGTGGCGGCCGCTTCGCCCTCGGACTCATCATCGGCATCGCCCGCTTCGGCGGACGCGGCCTGGCCCGTCTCCTGCTTTATCCAATCACCCTGTATTTCCTACTGGTGCGTGGCCCAGAGCGGCGCGCATCGCGCGCCTACCTGACCCGGGTCTTCGGCCGGCCCGCCGGGATTCTGCAGGTCGCCCGCCACATCCATTGTTTCGCCGCTACCATCCTTGATCGGGTGTTCCTGCTGTCCGAGCACTTCCGCCGCTTCGAACTCAACGTCCACGGCGTGGAAGTCGCCCATCAGGCCATGGATTGCGGCCATGGGGTGATCCTGCTCGGCTCCCACCTGGGCAGCTTCGAGGCGCTGCGTGTGCTGTCGCAGACGCGTCCCGACATCAGCGTGCGGGTGGTGCTGGACAAGGGCCAGAACCCCGCCATCACGCAGCTGCTGGAAGCCCTGAATCCGGGCATCGCCCGTACCGTGATCGATGCCGGGCAGGGTGGCACCGACATTGTCCTGGCAATCCAGGAGGCCGTATCGGAAGGCGCCCTGGTAGGCCTGCTGGGCGATCGTGCGCGCCCCGGCGAAGCCTCCATCGACTGCCAATTCCTGGGTTCACCCGCGCCGTTTCCCACCGCACCGATCCTGATCGCCTCGGCCCTGCATATTCCTGTGGTGTTGTGCTTCGGGCTGTATCGTGGCCGTCGCCGCTACGACCTGCATTTCGAGCTGTTCAGCGAAGGCTTGAACATACCCCGTCAGCATCGACGCGAGATGTTGGCCGAGCACATGCAGCGCTACGCCGATCGCCTGGCGCACTATGTGCGTCTGGCGCCATACAACTGGTTCAATTTCTACGACTTCTGGCAGCACGATGCGAACACGCGCAACAAGGATGACCGGACTGCTCGCGGGCCTGCTGCTGGTCAGCGCGACAGCGCGCGCGACTGACAGCCGCGCAGCGCTGGATGCCCTGCTGCTTCAACTCGCGCGACCCGCTCCCAACGCCACCGCCTTTGCCGAACAACGCGAATCGGCCCTGCTCAGCGAGCCGCTGCTGCTGCGCGGTTTGCTGCGTCAGCCGGATTCCGACACCCTGGTGCGCGAGGTCGAGACGCCTTACGTCGAGCGCAGCACGATCCGCGCCGAGCGCGTGGTGGTGGAGCGCGCCGACGGCAGCTCGCGCCGTTTCGCGCTGCGCAATGCACCGGAGCTGGCCGCGTTGCTGGACAGCTTCCGCGCCATGCTGGGCGGTGACCGCAGCCTGCTGGAGCGCCATTACCGCACCGAATTGCGTGGTCAGACGGATGCGAATTGGCAGCTTGATCTGATACCGCTCAACACCCGCCAGCAGCGCCGCATTGCCATGGTTCGGCTGTTTGGGCGGGTCGACGAGCTGACCTGCATGCAGATCGTGCAGGGCGATGGCGGCAGCAGCCGCATGCTGCTGGGCGAGGCCGCGAGTTCGACCACGGACGATGCGCTCGATGCGGCGATGGCCGCGCATTGCCGCCAGCCTGCCGACGAATGAATCCGCTGCAACGCGCCCTGCTGGCCATGCTGTGGCTGGCTCTGCTGGTCGGATTGGCGACCGTGATCGGCAGTCGCCTGCAGCTCAGCGGTGACCTGCGCCTGTTCATGCCTGCGCCGCAGACCGCCGACCAGCGCCTGCTGCTCGGCAGCCTGGGTGAAGGCCCGGGCTCACGCCTGCTGCTGATGGCACTGAGCGGCGCGGCACCCGAAATCCTGGCTGAGCACTCGCAGGCGCTGCGCACTGCCGCCGCCGAGCTGCCCGGGCTGCGCCGCGTGATGAACGGCGAGCAGGATCTGGACGCCTTTGGCGATGCCCTGCTGCCTTTCCGATATCTGCTGTCGCCCACGCTGGACTCGCAAACACTCGACGCAGCCTTCCTGCGTGCCCAGCTGCAGGCGCGTCTGCAGGATCTTGGCTCGCCGGCCGCCAGCCTGGTGGAGCCATGGGTGGCACGCGATCCCAGCCTGGAAATACTGCGCCTGGCCGAACGTTGGCAGCCGACGCGTGAGCCCCAACGCCTCTTCGATGTCTGGTTCACCGGCGATGGAAACTCCGCCCTGCTGCTGGTCGAAACCGCCAGCGCGGGTTTCGATCCGCAGGGTCAGCAAGCCGCGTTGGAAGCGCTTCGCAGCGCGTTCGAATTCGTCGCCAGCGACCCGGCGGTGCAGCTCGAGATCAGCGGCCCGGGAGCCTTCTCGGTGTTGATGCGCGAGCGCACCCAGGGCGAAGCCACCCTCCTTGGCGTCAGCGCCAGCGTGCTCCTGCTGCTGCTGTTGGCACTGGCTTACCGCAGCCTGCGTCTGCCCCTGCTGGGCGCCTTGCCGCTGGCCAGCGCTGCGCTCGCGGGCCTCGCGGCCGTGGCCGCGCTGTTCGGCAGCGTGCACGGCATCACCCTCGCATTTGGATTCACCCTGATCGGCGTGGCGCAGGACTATCCTGTGCATCTTTTCAGCCACCGCCGACCCGGTCACAGTGCCTGGCGCACGGTGGGCGAGCTCTGGCCAACACTGGCCGCCGGAGCGATCTCCACCTGCCTGGCCTACCTCAGTTTCCTGGCGTCGGGTGTCGAGGGTCTCAAGCAGCTTGCCGTGTTCGCCATCGCCGGCCTGCTTGCTGCGGCGACTTCGACCCGCTGGCTGCTGCCGGCACTGCTGCCGATGGCGCATCGCGATCTGGCCGATGCGCGGCTTGGCGTCGCGCTGCATCGCCTGCTGCAAAAAACTCCCCGTCCATGGGCATTGGCGCCGTTGCTGGGTATCGTGGCGATCGCCTGGCTGATGTTCTCGCCTCGCCCGCTGTGGGACGACAACCTCGCCCGTCTCACCCCGGTACCCAGTGAGCTGCTGCAGCGCGATGCCGAGCTGCGCGCTGCACTGGGAGCGCCCGATGTTCGCTATCTGCTGGTGCTGGAGGCTGCCGACAACGAAGCTCTGCTGCAGGCCAGCGAAACGCTGGAGCCGGCGCTGGATGCGCTGGTACAGCGCGGCGTGTTGGGCGGTTTCGATCTGCCCAGCCGCTACCTGCCCAGTGCGGCCACCCAGCGGGAGCGGCAGACGCGCCTGCCCAATGCCGAGACACTGAGGGCACACCTGGCCGAAGCCACCGAAGGACTGCCATTCCGCAGCGCGGCCTTTGCACCTTTCCTGGCCGATGTGGAAGCGGCACGCAGCGCGTCCCTGCTGAAAGTCGAGGACGTGCTCGACACGCCGCTCGGCGCACGCATCTCAGCCCTGCTTCCCGGCAACTCCGATACGCCCGTGGCGCTGCTGGGCCTGGTCGATGTCAGCGACCCAGCGGCATTGCGGCAATTTGCCGACGCCCGCGGAGATTCCCTGCATCTGCTGGACTTGAAGGCCGCCTCGGAAGCCCTGGCTTCGAGCTATCGCGAGCGGGTACTGGGTGCGCTGCTTGCCGCGTTTGTGGTGTTGCTGGTCGCTCTGGCTGCTTTGCTGCGCTCGCCTCAGCGCGTGCTGCGCGTGGTGACGCCGGTCGTGCTGGCCGGGCTGCTAACCCTGGCCCTGCTGCATGCCGGCGGCGTGGCATTCAACCTGTTTCATCTGGTGGCGCTGATCCTGGCCAGTGGACTGGGACTGGACTACGCACTGTTCTTCGAGCGCGCCGGCAGCGATGCCGCCGAACAGCGCCGCACCCTGCATGCCATCGTGCTGTGTGTGCTTTCCACCGGACTGGTGTTTGGCCTGCTCGGCACTTCCAGCATTCCGGTGCTGCGCGCCATTGGTCTGAGCGTGGCGATGGGCGTGTTCCTCAATTTCCTGCTGGCCGCGCTGATCGCGGGCCGAGGCGCAAATCATGCTCGACCGTGAACTGATCCTCTCCTTGATCCCGCACCAGGGCGGCATGTGCCTGCTGGATGAAGTGCATGACTGGAGTGAAGAGCGCATCCACTGCCGCACCCGCTCGCATCAGCGGCCAGACAATCCGCTGCGCAGCGCCGACGGCCTGCGTGCCCTGCATCTGTGCGAATACGGCGCCCAGTCCATGGCCGTCCACGGCGGACTGTTGGCGCGTCAGCATGGCGATCGCGCCCAACCCGGACTGCTGGTGGCGCTGCGCGCGGTGCGCATCGACTGCGCCTGGCTGCACGAGTTGCCTGACGCACTGGATGTGTTCGGCGAACGCCTGATGGCCGCTGAAGCAAGCTGGCAGTATGGATTCCGCATAGAGCACGCCGGACGCTTGCTGGCCGAAGGACGAGCCGCGGTGATGCTGGCCCCGTGCGCGGCGCGTATCGGATAGTGGCAGCGGTCGAGAGTCCGGCTGCAACGTCGGTGTTGCTGGAACGGCGCCCTTGGCCGCTTGAGTAGGTCGGACGCCCAGTGGCGCGGCCCGGCAGCACCCAAGGCAAGCCGGGTGGCATCCGCGATGCGGGCTCAGCGTAGCAAGTAGGGGAAACGCAGCTGCGCCGCGTCCATCCAGCTCTGGCTGTTGTCCACGGCGCTGCGTTTGACTGCACCGCTGGCTTCGAATCCATGGCGAAACAGTTGCTCGCTCTGGCGTTCGACCGCACCCAGGTCGCAGGGTCCATTGACGTTTTCGTAGTCAGGAAGATCCACCGGGCGGGACTGGCCGATCTGATCAGGGCGATCGCAGGATTCGGCTGGCGATACGTCCAGAGCCGGGGAAGCCGCCTCGTCGTCGTAGCGCGGCCGGAGCACTCGGGAAGGATGTCCGGGTACCGGCGCGAGTTCACCGAGCAAGGGATCGGCGAAGAAACTGGTGGGCGAGCCGGCGGTGCAGCTGCCATCGCTGCTCAGGAGATGCGCGTGCGCGAGCAGGTTGCCGAGTTCGAGATCGGTGAAGGCGCAATCGCTGCCTCCGACACCGCCTTCTGCCATGGCCGCATTGAATCCGTTGCCCGCGATGATGCTGGACGCCATGATCAGGTCATCGCCCGGTGACAGTACGGCGGTCAGTCCGACCCCAACATGGTTGGCGATCGTGCTCGAGATCAGCATCAGGATGGATGGCGATTCGACCAGCACGCCCGCGCTGTTGCTCGCCACCGTGCTGTCGAGAAGGGCCAGCGCTGAGCCGGCCTCGCCCTGCACCGCGGCCAGTGGCACATCGCCATCGAAGCCGGAATTGTTCCAGATGCTGCTGCGCTGGATACCCAGCGTGGCGCCGCTGCCGACGAACAGCGCCGTGCCGCGTTCGCCCGCGCTGTTGTCGTGCAGGTCGCTGTCGAACAGCGCAAGGTACCCCGCCTGCACCGCCACGGCACCACCGGCAAAGGGCGAGTGGTTCTCGCTGAAGCGGCTCCATTGCACGATCACCTCGCCATCCATGACGCGCAGCGCACCACCGAACTCCGCGCCGCTGTCGCCGCCGGAAAGCTGCAGGTTGCGCAGCAGGACAGAGCCGCTCGCGCCGGGCGGAATGTCGAACAGCCGCTCGCCGGGCGCGGACTGGGTGATCTTGGTTGCCGGCTGGCCGTCGACGCGATCGCCGCTGATGATGAGTCCGTCGCTCAGGTCAAGGTCGCCGCCGGCGGCGGCCGGATGCGGTGGCAGGATCAACTCGATCGGATCCAGGCCCGCGGCGAAGCGGATACGCTGCACGCCGGCCAGGGCGTTGGCCTCCATCACCGCCGCGCGCAGGCTGCATTGCATCGACAGGGATTCACACAGGCCGTCGCCTGGCACATCGTCGACTTCGTCGAACGGCGTGTCGACGATGAAGGTCGGCGGCTCGCCGGCTTCGACCGCACCCAGGTCGCAGCGCGCGATGTCGTCGCCATTGCCGTCCACCGGACGCGTATTGCCGCGCTGATCGGTGGCAGTGCAGGCCAGTTCGGGCGCATTGGCCGGCGCAGTCCGTTCGGGTGGGATGCCGTTGTCGGTGAGGTTGGAGAACACACCCTGCGGGCCGCGGCTCCAGGTCACGCGGCCGTCGTCCTGGCTGGATGGGTCGAGCTGTGGCGAGTTCAGGCTGACGTCGGAATAGAACGTGCTGCAGCCGGAATTGCTCTGCACCATGCTGTAGGCGATCAGCACGTCGGCAGCGCCGGGATCGGGGCCGAGCGCGACGCAGGCGGTGCCACCGGGCGCGGTGGCGAGGATGCTGTTGGCGATCCGCACGCGTGGGATGCCTGGCTCCGAGCCAAGGCCGCTGAAGTAGACGCCCTGGCCGGAGAAGCCGGTGAGCGTGCTGTTGCGGATCGTCAGCAAGTCGCCGAAGTAGGCGATGCCATTCGGCGTGCCCAATCCCGCGATCGGTGGTCCCAGTGGCTCGCCGTCGAAGCTGCTGTCGGAGATCACCAGGGCGCCGGCCTCGACGCTGATGGTGGCGCCGTCGATATCGTTGCCCCGGTTGTCACGAAAGCTGCTGCGCTGGACTTCGACCACGGAACTGGCGGCGATCGCTCCGCCCGAGGCCAGGCTGCGGTTGTGCTCGAAGTGGCTGTTGGTGACGCGCAACAGGCCATCGCCGGAGGAGAAGATGGCGGCTCCCCAATCAGCTTGCTGGTAATCGAAAATGCTGTGGTCGACACTGAAGTTGCCCTGGTTGTACACGGCCCCGCCCAGAACCGCGTGACCACCGCGCAGGCGAAGCCCGCGCACCGCCAGCGTCACCCCGGGCGCAATGCGCAGGATGCGATCGTTCAAACCGGCGGCGTCGATCAGCGGCAGATCGGCGGCATTCGCCGGCGGCTCACCCGCGAAACCAAGCAGACTGAGATCGTCGCTTACGTCGATGTCGCCCGCTTCCGCGCCACCGGCGCCAAGCAGGTTCAGCTGATAGATCCCTCCCACCGACAGCTGTACCGTATCGGGGCCCGCCATCGCGTTGGCGGTCTGGATCGCCGCACGCAGGGTGCATTGCGGAATGACATTGAGGATCTCGACATTGCATACGCCGTCAGCTGGCTGGGGATCGGCCACATCATCCGGACGATTGACCTGGATGGTGGCGGCACTGACCGAATGGTTCGCGGCCAACAGCAAGGTCAGAAGGACGAACCGGAGGGAATTCTTGGTGCGCATCGATGTGTTTTCCTGGGATCTAGCCGGGAGTACGCAGGCCAGACGCCAAAACGACATCGGTTCGCAGGGAATCGGGGGTTCCACGAATCGCCTCTGGCGCTGCGGCGCTGCGCCGACGGCCCCCATGGATGAGCGGAACCCAGGCCATGTCGCTGTCAGCAGCAGTGGTGAGATCATTCGGCCACCAGGGCCACGCACATGAGGAACAAGCGCAATGCATCCATCCGCACGGGCCATTGAGCGCGCCCTCTTGACGTTGCTGCTGATGTCTGCCGGCAGCGCGCACGCCCAACCAACGACAGCTGCAGAACATACCTTCGAGCGCCTGAGTTCGTTGGCGGGCCGCTGGGAGGCAGAGGCGGGGGACCGACGGATACAGGTCGACATTCGGCTAAGCGCAGGGGGCTCAGCCCTGGTCGAGACCTGGACCCTTTCGCCCAGCCGTGAATCGCTCACCATCTACACGCGCGACGGTGAGCGCCTGCTTGCCACGCATTACTGCCCGCAGGGCAACCAGCCGCGCCTCCGCTTCGCTGGAATCGATAGCGAGGGGCGCTACCGTTTCGATTTTGTCGATGGTGGCAACTTGCAGGATCCGCTGGGCCAGCACCAGCACGCGCTGTGGACCCGGTTCGATGACGAGAACCAGTTCACACGCGGCGAGACTTACGTGCGCAACGGCGCGACGGCCGAGGCAACCGAGCCCACCGAGGACCTGCTGGTTTTCCGCCGCGTCGCCACCGAGCAGGATAGTCCCGCTGCAACGGACAGCTAGCCGACGGTCGCGAAGGCGGCAAAGTTCGACGTCGCGCTCGATCAGTGCGACCAACGCCGCTGCGCTATGACAACGCAGCGTGGGCAGCGGCATGCTCTGGCAGGTTGGGGCTGAGCAAAGCGAAGCCCAACGATGCGCAATCCCCACATCACGCCAGCGTCAATCTCCGCGTCGTGTCGGACTTCGCTACGCCCAGCACCAGCCGGCGAGGGCGGCTCGACGCGTCTTGCCCGTGTTTATTGGTCGCGGTCGAACATTGACGGAACGCAGGCGCGGCGGAGAATCAAGGTTAGTCAGGGCTTGCGTCGGCCTGCAGCAGCGCACGCAGTTCGCCAAGCTGAGCCTCGTAGCGGCGCCAGCGACCCAGCGCGCTGCGGTAGATTGGCGCGCGCACCTGCACGGCGCTGGCTGTGGCAACAGGCGCCAGGTTCTGCTCGAAATGCAGGCAGGCCTCGTCCCAGGGCAGTCCACAATGTTCCAGCAACTGGCGCGTCGTGGCCTCCTGCTGCTCGACCATGTGCTCGTAGTGGATCTCGAGAACCCGGCCGGGCAACACACGCTGCCAATGTGCCATCAGCCGATCGAATCCGAGGTAGTAGCGGCCGGTATCGAGCAGGTCGTACGCATAGTCGAAATAGGGCGTGTTGAGCGCGAACAGCTGGCGGAAGTTGCTGAGGCAGGTATCCAGCGGGTCGCGCCGCAAGCAGATCAGGCGGGCACGCGGCAGGGCGCGCGCGATGTAGCCGAGGTAAAGAAAATTGTGCGGCAGCTTGTCGATGAAACGCGCTCGCTGACCCGTGCCGGGCCGGGTGCTGTCGACGTAGGCCTGGCCCAGCTTGGCCCAGTCCAGATTCGCCGCGCGCGCGATGGTGTCGGCATCGAGCAGGTAACGCGAAGCACTGCCGCTGGCGCGCTTCAGCGCCACGCCGAAATTCTGCAGTTCGCCGGCCGAGTGGACCTGCGGATGGCTGGACAGGACGCGCTCGACCAGGGTGGTTCCGCTGCGCGGCATACCAACAATGAAGATCGGCTCCCGGCTGTCACAGCCCGGCGCTTCCTTGATCGGCTCGGGAAGGGCCGCGATCAGCGCGTCGAACAGATCGGAATCGCGCTGCGAGTCGTAAGCGATCACGCTGCGCCGAGCCGCCTTGCCGGTACGCAGGTGCTCGAAGGCCTGCGGGTACTGGCCAAGGTCTTCGTGCTCTCTGGCCAAGGCGTGATGCAGGTGCAGCAGGGCGTCGGGCTGGCCCTGCGCGGCAGGCAGCAGGGCCTGCAGGCGCGCGATGTGGTTGCGCTCCGGCGTCTGTCGGCGCAATTGCGACAGCGCGGAATGCGCGCGCCAGTGGTGGGGCTCGAGCGCCAGGCAGGCCTCGTACTCGGCTTCGGCCGCGTCGATCTCGCCACAAAAGGTCAGCGAGGCGGCCAGGTTGAAACGGTAGGACGCGCGCTTCGGCATCAACTCTATGGCGCGGCGGAACACCTGTGCCGCGCGCGCGTGCGCATTAGCGCGGCTGTAGACCACGCCAAGTGTGTCGAGGCTGTAGGCATCGCGCGGTGCCAGGGCCAGGGCGATGTCGGCAGCCGCCAGCGCGTCGGGCAGTCGCTGCAGCAGGGAGAGCGCCCGTGCACACTGCGCCGCGCAATCGGTGCGCAGCGGCGCGATCTGCATGGCGTGCTGCAGGTGTTCGGCCGCGGCCTGCATCTGGCGCTGTTCAAGCAGGGCGACACCGAGCGCGAAGTGCGCATCGGCATCGCCTGAAAATGTTTGCAGTGCGGCTTGCGCGGCAGACTGGGCCTGGCGCCAATCGCCGCGCTGGAGTGCATCCAGCGCGGCGTGGGTCAAGGCGGATCGATCACCCGCAGCCGAGTTCAATACTCAATCGCTCCGCGCGGCTCAGAAGCGGTAGGTGAAGTCGACGCCGATGCGCCGCGGTTCCAGTACCGACTTGTAGTAGCTGCGCAGATCGAAGCCGTTGATGTCGCGAATGAAGGCCGGCGTCGCGCGCACGCCGGTTTCGGCGTACTTGTCGAACAGGTTGCGCACGTAGAAGCGCAGCTCCCAGTTCTCGGCGAAATAGGTGAAGGCCGCGTTGTGGGTGCTGTAGCCACCCAGGATTTCCCCGTTGTTGCGCAGGCCGACACGCGTGTAGATATCGCTCTGCGCGTGGACGTTGTAATCGACCCCCCAGCCGTTGCCGCTCGCCGTGGCCTGGTAATAATTGAAGGCCAGGTTGGCCTGATGCTTGGGCGATCCCGGCAGGCGATCGCCCGAGAAGGCATCTTCACCGCCAACAATACCGACCGCATCACCGGTCAGTTCGGCGTCGGTATAGGAATAGCTGGCGTTCATGCGCAAGCCGTCGGTGATACGGAGCGCCGAAGACAGCTCGATACCACGGCTTTCCGCTTCGCCCGCGTTCACCGTGATCGGCAGGTTGCCATTGACCGTGGTGCCGCCGATCTGAATGTCCTTCCATTCGATGTAGTAGAGCGCACCGTTCAACACCAGGCGGCCATCCAGCCAGCTGCTCTTCAGGCCCAGTTCGTGGTTGAGGGTCTTGTCCGGCAGGATCAGGCGTTCGTTTGGCAAGGCGCAGACGTTCTGTCCGGGTGGCAGCGGATCCTGGCAGGCCGGGATCGCGTTCGAGCCACCGGTGCGGTAACCCTCACTGAGGGTGAAGTAACCCATCAGGTCCTCGTTGAAGCGGAAGCTGGTGTTGAACTTGAAGATGGTGTCGCTGTCGGACACCCGCACATTTTCAAGCGAAGGATTGATGTCGGTGGGACCATAATCGCCAAGCAGGGTGAACAGGAAGGGCAGGTCGAAGCCGACCGTGGAATCGTCCTCGAAGCGGAAGTGACGCGCACCGATGGTGGCGCTCCAGCGGTCGGTGAAGTCGTAACCCAGTTCGCCAAAGATCGCGGATTCCTGGAAATTGACGTCGGCGATGGAGAAGTACTCCAGTGCGTCCGGTCGATCAACGTCCCAGAACGCCGGCAGGCCGGGGACGAACTCCTTGCTGGTGCCGTACAGATCCGAGGTATTGTGGAAGGCGCCGACGATCCAGTTGAGCGGGCCCTCGCTGTTCGAGACCAGGCGCAGTTCCTGGTTGAAGCGCTCGTCCTCGGTGTCCTCACGGGTGAAGGCGGCGAACGACGGAAAACCCTCGTAGCCGTATTCGAAGTTCAGCAGAAGGTCGGTCTGGTCGCGCTGACCGGCGTCGGTGTAGCGAGAGAATCCGGTGGCAGACGTGAGTGTCGCAAAGCCCAGATCGGCATTCAGTTCGATGCTGAACAGGCGGTTTTCACGGTCGTTCGGCTCGACGAAGCGCTGCGCCGAAACGTAGCGGCCGGTGCCGAAGGACTGGCGGTGGTTGATGGTGCGGCCGCCGGCTTCCTGATCCTGGTGGTAGTAGTTCAGATCAAGGGTGATCTCATCGGTGAACTGGTAGCGGAAGCCCAGGCGCGCGCTGAACACGTCGGTGTAGTTGGCGTCTTCAACCGAACGCAGGTTGGCTGCGACATCGGCGGGATCGCTGAAGTCGGGCTGTGGATTCGAAACACCCGGCACGCGCACCACGTAGTCGTAGTCGATAAAGCCCGGGTCCTTGAAATGGCCCAGGCTGGCGCGGAACGCGCCGCGCTCGCCGACCGGCAGATTGGCGGTGAAGCGGACTTCGCTGCCAAGGTCACTGCTGTGGCTCATCACGTTGAGCCCGGCGCCGAACTCGAAAGACGTCTCGCCCAGTTCGGGGCGGACCGGCAGGTAGCGGATCGCGCCGCCCAGCGTGCCGGCACCGTACAGCGTGCCCTGCGGACCGAGCAGGGCCTCGACCCGGTCGATGTCGAGCAGGCGGAAGTCCAGATACAAGGGGATATCGCCGATGTACTGCGCGACCACGCCGCCACCGGAGATGTTGCCATCGAAGCCGGCCAGGCTGGTGACGTTGAGACCACGCACCACCAGCAGATTCGTATCGCGCCCGCCCTGGTCGACCAGGAAAAGGCCCGGGACGGTCTTGACCAGATCGGACAGGTCCTTCAGGCCCTGCTGCTGGATGTCCTGACCGGTGACCGCGGTGATGTTGATCGGCACTTCCTGCACGCTTTCGCTGCGCCGGGTCGCGGTGACAGTCACCGCATCAAGCCGGGTGGCGTCATCCTCGGTCTGGGTGGCCGCATCCCGATCTTGCGACAGGACCGGCATGGCCAGCGAGATGAGGAACACCTGGGTAGCGAGCGCGAGCGGACTGCGGCGCAGGCGCGGGCGACAGAAGCGGGGTGAAGAATTCATGCGTTACTCCGGCGGGAAGAAGTTGGCGATCAAGTTGCCTGGCAAGCGAGTACATTTGCGCCCGCTGGTGCGGGAAAAGGCGTGGGGAGTGGCATGGGCGAATGGGCTGGCTGAGTGTTGTAGTGGCAGGCCGGTTTGCAACCTTGCGGTGCGGCCGGAAGCACACAAGACCCTGCTGCAGTGCCTGGCAGCCAGGCAGCGCGGCGGGCCTCCTGTCAATTCCTCCTTGGTGGTGCTGTCCGCCTCCCCCAAAGCGGCCGCACAGTTTGTCTCCCCAGCGAGGAAATAGCATTCCGCGCCAAGGCCGTCAATGAATCCTGCAGCGATCTCGCACGTATCCGGGGTCGTGCCACGTCACCGGTGACAAGCATCTGACCTGCAAGCCCGCACAATTGGGCAGAATGCGGAGATACGCGAAGGCATGGGCCCATTCGCACCTCCATTGATCAGTACGGAAACTGCATGACGAATTCCAGACGAGCCCTTGTGACTGGCGGCAGCGGCGATCTTGGCAGCGCGATATGCCGCAACCTGGCGGCGAGCGGCCTGTTCGTTTACGTACACGCCAACAGCGGCAAGCAGCGCGCCGAGGCCTTGGTCGAGGAGCTGCGCAGCGCCGGTCACCAGGCAGAGGCCGTGGTTTTTGACGTGGCCGATGCCGACGCCAGCCGCGCGGCACTGGACACCCTGTTGCAGGCCGGGCCGATCCAGGTGCTGGTCAACAATGCCGGAATCCACGACGACGCAACCATGGCGGGCATGAGCGCGACGCAATGGCATCGAGTGATCGATGTCAGCCTCAACGGCTTCTTTCATGTCACCCAGCCGCTACTGCTTCCGATGACGCGCACGCGCTGGGGCCGCATCATCAGCGTTTCATCGGTTGCCGCCGTGATGGGTAACCGCGGACAGACCAATTACGCAGCCGCCAAGGCCGGCCTGCACGGCGCGGCAAGGTCACTGGCACGCGAGCTGGCCTCGCGCGGCATCACCGTCAACGTGGTCGCACCCGGCGTGATCCAGGGACGGATGGCCGAAGGGGCCTTTCCACCCGAGCAAATCAAGGCCCTGGTGCCGGCCGGCCGCGCCGGGACGCCAGACGAGGTCGCGGCGCTGGTAGGATTTCTCGTGTCGGAGCCGGCTGCTTACATCAATGGCCAGGTCATCGGCATCAATGGCGGCATGGGGTAAGAGCCTCCAACCCGTTGCAACCATCACGCCATGGTTTTCTGCCGTGGCGGTTCAAAGGGGATGCTTGCTCAGTATTCGCGAGGGACTGCTCGTCGCAGTGACGTTCGCTGTCGGAAGCGGTATCGCTCTGGCCCAGCCGGTCAGTACCGAGCGGCTGGGGTCCTGCGCCGAGGAAGCCGAGATCTCCAGCACGTTCCGCAGCGGTCCAGTCGGGGTTCGCGGCCTTCGCCCGACGCGCTGGCAATGTAGCGCGGCGCCCGCTGACAGGCTCAGGCGGCGCGTTCAAACAGGCTCGGCAAGGCTTCGCCTGAGGCAGAAGGCTCGACTAGTCCGGCGCGGAGCTGCAGGGCTTCAGCCAGGCGGCGCAGCAGATCGACGTTGTCGCGCAGGCGCTGGCGCACCTGCGATTCATCCAGCACGTCGTGCAAGCCGCGATTGAGTTCATAGAACCAGTCCAGGCCACCCTGGTCCAGCATCACCGCCGGATTGCCCGCCTCGCGTGCCGTGTGCCAGTCGCGGAACAGCAGCTGCATCTCCCGGTTCAGTTCCTGCGCCTGCTCCAGTGCGGGACGCGACTCGCCGAGCAGGGCCAGATCGGTGAGGCGGTTCTGGAAAACCAGCAGGCAGAGCACGCCCCAGTAGTAGGTGTAGTCCCACAGCACCTTGTTGGGCAGCACCTCGGCATTGCCGAACAACGGGTACTGGTCCTGATAAAGGCTCAAGGTGTTCTCGTAGAACGAAAAGAAGAACTGCTCGTAGAGTCGGGCATGCGGCGCCAGCGACCTGCCGGCCTGCTGCACCGCCACCAGTTCGACGATGTAGGTATTGGCGATGGCGATGAAATCACTGCCGGGAGAGTAGAACGGGTCAAGGAATACGCCGGCCTCACCGGTGAGCGCCCAGCGATCGCCGGAGAACACCTGCTTGCAACCGTAGGAAAAATTCCGGAAGAAGGCGAAATCCATCAAGCGATCGCGTTCGGCCTCGACCTTGTCCGCGATCAGCGGCTGGTAGCGGCGCAACCATTCCAGCGCGCGCTCGAAGTTGTTCATGGTTTCCAGGGGATGCATCGCGGCATCCGCCACAATGCCTACCGAGTGCGCCCCGGACGACAGCGGAATCAGCCACACCCAGTAGCCCGGCCCGACCATGTGGTTGGTCGAGCGCCAGCGCTCGGGCGGCTCACACTGGCCGCGCCAGTTGCTGTCATCGCACCAGTCGTCCAGCCCCAGCCGCGTATCGAGGCGGAACCACACCGCATTGGCCTGATGGGCATTCTCCTGCGCCAGGCCGAGGCGGCGTTTGATCAGGCCGGCGCGACCGGAGGCGTCCAGCAGCCAGGTGGCCTCGACCGAAGTCCGTTCACCGCCCTGCTCGAACTCGACCCGATGCACGGCATCACCGTCGGCAATGTTGAAATCGCGCACCACGGCAGCGTGACGGAAATCGACACCGCGGCGCAGCGCCTCTTCGCCGAGGAAGTTTTCGAAAATACCGCGGTCAATCTGGTAGGTCGGCACTGGCAACACGCGTCGCACTCCGAGTTCGGTCACGCCCTGCAGGTCGCGTCGCCCCTCGGAAAAAAAGAAGCGGAAACCGAACTTGCGGATGTGGGCCGAATCCATGTGCTCGACCAGACCAAGGGTATGGGCAAAGTAGTGCGCACCGATTTCTACGGTCGATTCGCCCACCTTGTGGGCCGCCAACGGCAGCGGATGCGGGCGGCGTTCCAGTACCAGGATGCGGAAATCGGAAAACCGCTGGCGCAGCTGCAGGGCCAGGGTCAGGCCGGCGAGGCCGCCACCGAGAATCACCGCGTCGTAATGCTGGGTCATGAACCACTACCTCAAGGACAAGGCAGTAATTTAACCCGAGCTGGCCAGTGCGGTCTCACTCGCTTGGCATCCCGGTCCGGGCGGCACCCCAACCCGTTCAGTCTGCCTCGGGGTTGAAGATCGTCGCCTTGCTGCGTCGCGCCTCGATGTAGCGCGGAATGACCCGGCCGTAGACCCAAACCCGGCCGACCACATGTGAAGTGATTCGATACAGGTCGGTTAGCGGACGAAAGTGGCTGCGGCGCAGCTTCTCCGACAGGCCGGGGCCCGAATAGCGCGATTCGATCGGCACCGCGACGCACCTCGTTCCGAGCTGGCGAGCCGCCTGTATCAGGACATCGGCCTCGAATACAAACCCTTCCGCGGGCACCGGCAATGCGCAGACCCCGATCGGGTAATAGCGCTGGCCGCTTTGGGTGTCTGCGATGCGGTAACCGGTGGCCCAGGCAATGCCCCAGTCGCCGAATTCATTGGCCAGGCGTCGATAGCCCGGCTGCTGGGCACGCTTCTTCAGTCGCGCGCCAACCACGATCCATTCCGGATGTGCTGCAGCGGCGGCGAGCAGTCGCGGGATGTCGTCGGCAGAGTGCTGGCCATCGCCGTCCATGGTGAGCACGCCGGTGTAGCCGCGCTCGCAGGCGAGGCGGAAACCATCGCGCAGGCACTCGCCCTTGCCGCGCCGCTCGGCGTGGCTGATGAGATGCACGGGCAGATCGGCAATGCACTCGACGGTTGCGTCGCTTGAGCCGTCATCCACCAGGATCACATTGGGGCAATGACGCAGCGCACCCTCGACCACCTCGCGTATGCGCAGTTCCTCGTTGAGGGCCGGAATCAGGATGGCGACGCGCGTCGTATCGAGCGGACTCACGGCGGCCGACATCACGCGACGCGCTCCAGGCGCAGGTGCTGGTGTGGGCCGGAGCGCAACAGACAAACTGACTGCGTCGGGTCAGCGAGCAGCGCAAACAGGGGCAGCATTGGCGCCATGGCGTTTGCGGCCATCAGCTTGCCCAGGCGGCCGGCCTCGCAGGGCGCATCGCCATTCTCCAGCGTGACGTCAATACTGATCGCGCCGGCGCGCAGGGTGCGGCTCAGCACGAGGGCACCACCCAGCAGTCCCTCGCTGCGACTCACTGCCGCCAGGGGACCAGGTGACCCGGCGTCATACCCGACCAGCAGCACGCGTGACTCGTCGACCACCAGCTGCGCAACCGCTTCGATCAGGCCCTGCGCGAAGCTGGCGTCGTAGGCCGAGATTGCCGTGGCCGGCGCCATGCACCCAGTGCCGATGGTCCAGTAACCGGCCGCCGCGTTGTGCACTGAGTTGTGGAACTTGGTCGGCGAGATCTCGCGTGGATCGCCAGCCAGGGTGGCGCACATGTGCTCGGTGATGGCGAGCTCGCCATGAGTCGAGGCGAACACGCTTGAAAGCACCCGGGGATCACATCCGGCCGCGCTGCAGGCCACCTGCGCCACCTCGATCGCCAGCGCCACGGTATCCGGGGCGCGACGTCGCTCGTTGGGTGGCAACAGGTCAGGTGCCGGTCGGCGCGCGGCGCCATCCGGCAACAGGCCGTCCAGTTGGTACGCCTTGGCAGCCTCCCAGTTCGGCAGGCCGCTGGCCCAGAAGCCGATGCCTTCGATGACGATGCGATGCGTTCTCATGCGCGTTCGAACAGCAGGGAGCAGTTGTTGCCGCCAAAGCCAAAGGAGTTGTTCATCACGAAGCGGCACTCACGCTGGGTGTTCTCAAGCTGGATCTGCGGACCGCAGGCCGGGTCCAGCTCCGTGCTGCCGAGGATGCCGGGCACTTCGCCGGTTTCCAGCGCCAGCAGGGCGATTGCCGATTCGATGATGCCGGCCGCGCCCAGGGTGTGGCCAGTCCAGCCCTTGGTCGAGCTGGCCAGGGTCGTGGCCGGGAACAGCCGCGCGATGGCGCCGGCTTCAATTTCGTCATTCTTGGGCGTGGCGGTGCCGTGCAGATTGATGTAATCGATCTCGGCCGGCACCAGCCGCGCGCGGCGCAGCGCACCTTCCATCGCCAGGCGTGCGCCGAGTCCCTCGGGATGCGGACTGGACATGTGGTGCGCGTCACTTGACTCGCCATAGCCCAGCAGGCGCGGGCCGCGACCGTGGCCCTCCAGCAGGGCGAAGCCGGCCGCCTCGCCCAGCGACAGACCATTGCGATGCACGTCGAATGGCCGGCAGGCCTGTTGCGAAACCAGTTCCAGCGCATTGAAGCCGTACAGCACGCTGCCACACAGGGTATCCACGCCACCCACCACCGCCGCATCGGCAAAGCCGGCGCCGATCAGGCGTGCAGCCTGGGCGAAGACCTTGGCACTGGACGAACAGGCCGTGGCCACCGTCACACAGGGGCCATCCAGGGCCAGGGCATGCTGCAGGAAATCACCCAGCGAATGCGGGGTATGCACGATCGAGCGCGCCAGATCGGGCGGAAAACCGCCCTCCGGCGTGAGCCGGGCAAAGGCCTCCTCGGTGGCCCCGATGCTGGAGGTGGACGTGCCGATCACGATTGCAATGCGCCCCGCACCATAGCGCTCGCGTGCCGCCGCCACCGCATCGAGAAACCCGTCTTGCGCCAGGCCCAGCCAGGCCAGCTGGTTGTTGCGACACGTCCAACCACGCAGCGCCTCGGGCAATTCGACCTGTTCGACGCCGTCGACCCGGCCGATCCAGGTATCGAGCCGTTCGCCCTCGCCGAAATCATTGCGCCGCAGCCCACTGCGCCGCTCCCGCAGTGCCCGGCGCAGCGCTTCACGTCCGGCACCGACGGCACAGGTGGTGGTGAAGTGGGTGATATAGGGTGCAGCAGTGGCTGATGACACGATTTGACTTCGGCGCTTCAAGGCGTGGGAGTATCGCCGTCCGCCGGCAGGGCAACAAGCGCGGCGTCCGCCGCGACAACAAACGGCGCCGCTTGGACTGTCCCCCAATCTCCCGCAAACTGGCGTCGATGCTTCCCGATGCCGACCATGATCCGCACCTGACCCGCGACATTGGTCACTCGCTGGCCGTTGCAGCGCTGGCCTGCGTGGCGACCGCCGGCCTGCTCTACGTCGCCTATCTCGGACACGCGCTATGGGTGGCATTGCGAAGTGAGCATCGGACCCACGATGGCGACTATCTGCTGGTGTTCGGCAAACGGCTGCGGGATCGTCGCCCCGATGGGGATTTCCAGCTGCGTCTGGCGCATGCCAAACACCTGGCGGAAAACGCGCCGGAGCGCCCAATGATCTTGCTGGGTGGCGGTGAACCTGGCGCCAGCGAGGCCGAAATCGGCCTGCGCACGTTGCGTGACATGGGCTTGCCCCACCAGGTGCAGGTGCTGCTGGAGGACCGCTCGCAGGACACCCTGCAGAACCTGCGCAATGCGCGCCAATTGCTGGCGCAACGTCAGCCCGGCCCGGTGCTGCTGCTGTCGAACCGCTATCACCTGGCGCGCTGCGCGAAACTGGCGGCGCAGCTCGGCTTCGACTATCGGCTGTGCGCTGCGGAAGCCCGCTTTCACCCCACGCCGCGCATGCTGACCCGCCTGGCTGCTGAAGCGGGTTACCTGTGCTGGCTGGATGTGGGCACGCGCTGGGCGCGCCTGATCGGACACCGGCGAATGTTGCGGCGGGTGAGTTGACGTCGTTGCCACGTAGGGTGGGCCAAGGCCTGAAGTCTCCCCGGATATTCTCTATCCCAAACAACGGGTTGCCGTGTACTCTTGTTGAAAACAGCGCGTGCACGACGGGTTTTTTCCTCGGGTTATCTAGACCATGAGGACCCGCCATGCACGCAAC
>JBBSJP010000062.1:0-22615 GCA_038257155.1 Lysobacterales bacterium
GGAGCCGACATTGCGGTGCTGCAGGCCGGCCCCGAATGGCAGGCCCTGCGTCGGATCCGCGCCGCCAATGGCTATCGCTCGGTCTGGCGTTGCGGCGGCGCTTGATCCGACCTACGGGAACGCTGTCGTAGGTCGGCTCAAGCCGCGCAGCGGTGGAGCCGACATTGCGGTGCTGCAGGCCGGCCCCGAATGGCAGGCCCTGCGTCGGATCCGCGCCGCCAGTGCTGAGGGCCCAGGTCTGGCGTTTCGGCGGCGCTTGATCCGACCTATGCGCGCGCATACGAAGCGGCGCCGCCGTTGCCGGCGGCGCCGAATTGCCCGCATTCACCTTCAATGCTTCGGCGCAGCCTCATAACGCAGGCCCTTCGCCGCAGCCTGGGCCTGCACGGTGCGGAACACCTGGTAGTCGAGTGAGTCTTCCTTGCCATCCTGATCCTTCAATTCCGCCTCGATATGCGCCTGCCGCTCCGCGCCGAGGCGTGCGATCTCTTCACTCAGTTCGGCGCGCCGCGTGGCGCTGTCGGCGATCAGCTTCTGCTGGGCTTCGGGCTCCATCTCGCGCAGCGCTGCGGGCAGGTGCTCCGGCGCGATCTCTTCCAGCGACACGCGACCGCCACTGACCGCGTCCACCAGCTCATTCTTGCCCAGCAGATTGTCGCGTCCGGCATCGGATGCGTTGAACGCGGCACGCTTGGCGCGCGATTCGCTGGAGGCTGCGGCGTGCAGCTTGTCCGTCGCCGCCTGTTTGGCCGCCATCTCGTCCTGCTCGCGCGCATCGCCGAAATACATGCGGGTGGCATCGAGGTCCTTCGACAGGGCGGCGATGCGGTCATCAAACGGCGTAGCCACCGCCACCCGACTGCCATGCTGACCAACCTGGAAGTACTTTCCCTGGCCCAGTTGGGCGATCTGTTCCCAGGTCTTGCGTGTGTCCTCGTTTGCGCCGGCCTGGATGCTGTTGATCAGGATTCCCCTCGCGGCGGCGGCCTTGAGGATCTCGGGATAATGCGGCTCGTCTGCATACATCTGCGGCGGGGCATCGCCGATCAGGAACAGGGTCTTGTAGGCCGAGGCGTCCTGGCTCCAAGAAATGCGGTGTATCGCATCGTGCAGGGCCTGGTTGACCGACTCGGGATGGTCGCCACCGCCGCCAGCGGCAAAGTCCATCAGGGTGGCGTACATCGAGTCCAGATCACCTGACAGGTCGATCACCCGGGTCACGTATTCATCGCCTCGATCACGGTACGCAACGAGTCCGATACGCAGCTCCGGCGTGGGCTGGGCCGAGGCCATGGTCGAGGCGATCGACCAGATGTTCTCCTTGGCCGCATCAATCAGGCCAGCCATGCTGCCGGTGGTGTCGAGCACGAAGACCGCGTCAATCCTGGGGCGCGCCTGATTGCTCACCTGGGGTGGGAGCTCGGGTGCTTCGGGCGGCTTCGAGCGCAATTTTTCTGCTGCGGGGTAGCCGAACACCAGGCCGGCAGTCAGGGTGAACAGAGCGATGGCGAGCAGTCGGGTTTTCATGGCAATCCTCCTAGCGAAAGGTGGTGGAGCGGGACATGCGGCGCAGGGCCGCCTCGGCGCTGTGCAGCGCTGAATCGAATGGCGCGTCGCCGGCTGCAGCGGCGGCCGCGGCTGAGCTGGAGCGGGCGGGGATCACCGCGCTGAGTGCCTGCACCAGGAAGTAGCACCACAGCGCCAGCGCCAGACTGCCGCTGTGCCGTGCGGCGGCGATGGCGGCCCCCAGAGCGATGGCGCAGATCGCGGCATCGACCAGGGCGTAGCCGATACGTTCGTAGCTGGCCACGCTGCGCAGCAGCCAGATTGCCACGCTCTGCACCAGCAACCAGACCCACAATGGTGGCGCGATCACGATCAGAGCGGCGCTGGCCAGCAGCCAGGCAAACACGGCGATCACTCGTCCGACGCGCAGACGATGCTGCTGCATCAGCAGACCCAGGTAGGCCGCGCCCAGGCCAAGCACGCAAGTGCGAAGCGCGATGGACGACCCGATCAGCGGTGTCAGGCTGTGAAAAACCAGCGCGCCGAGCAGGGCCAGCAGGGCTGCGGCCAAAACACCCTGCCAGAAGCGCGAGGCGTTCATGCCCGCCTCCGCTGTTCACGCAGCAGCGCCAGTTCGACATCGGCTTCGCTGACGGGGCGATCCTCAGGGCCTGCTCCATCCGCTTCTCTGCCGGGCTCGCCTTCGAAGAGAGCGGTCTGGTCGCGCAGGCGCTGCAGCTGTTGCGCCTGTTCCTCCAGTGCCTGGCTGCGTTCGGCGATGGCCGCATCGAGCCCGGTGACGCGCCGTTCCAGCCAGGCGCCGAGGCGTTCGCCTTCCAGTTTGCGGCGCAGCAGGGTACGGGCCAGTTCGGTATTGCCTGCCGCGAAGCACAGGTCGAGCTGCGCCTCGATGTCGCCAGCGCCGGCCTCGGCCTGACTGCGGCGGCGCAGCAATTGCTGGCGCTCCAGCTCCTGTACTTTGAGCTGGCGGCGGCCGTCGACCAGGCTCTGCTCCATCTCGCGCAGCGCCTGGCGCAACAGTACATCGGGCTCCTCCAGGCGATCCAGCACGGCGTGCAGGTCGGCGCGGAACAGCCGGGAGAATCGGGTCATCAAGGTCATGGGATACGCTCCGGTGGTTGGTGCGTATCCAAGCTAGGCGGCATCGATGATCCGAAACAGGCCAGCTTTGGTAAAACATCGCCGCGCGGGTTTACAAGAAATTTGCATGCGGCGGCAGCGCATGCCTGCTAGCTTTGGCGATACGAGCACCATGCTTCAGATGCAGCGACTTCCCCCAAATCCGTTCGTGGTGAGGAGCCATGGTTCGATCCGGCGGACTCGACCTTCGGTCTCGCTCGCCGGCCTCACCACTGACGGAAAGGCGCGCGCAGCGCGGACGAGATGACGCCTCACCACAAACGAAATCCTGAGAGGCTGTTTCCAGTCGGGAGCACCGCACACGCACAGGAGAATTCATGCAACGCAAGCCGCGCCTGTTGATCGTCGAGGACGAGCCCGCCATCCGCAGTGGCCTGGTCGACGTATTCGTCTACCACGGCTTTGATGTGGAGGCTCTGGGCGATGGCCGCGAGGGGCTGGCGCGGGCGTCGCGCGGCGGCTTCGACATGCTGCTGCTCGACGTGATGCTGCCCGGCATGGATGGCTTCTCGATCTGTGCTGCATTGCGTGAGCGCGACCGCGATCTGCCGATCGTCATGCTGACCGCCAAATCAGCCGACGAAGACGTCATCCAGGGCTTGGCGTTGGGTGCCGACGACTACGTCGCCAAACCCTTTTCCGTGGCACAACTGGTGCTGCGTGTGCAGGCCGTGCTGCGTCGGGCACGCCCGGCCCTGCTGCAGGACGCCATGCTGCGTCTGGCCGACGGCAGCGAAATCGATACGCGCAATCTCAGCGCCTGTGTCGATGGCCGAGAGCTGCGCTTCACCCGGCGCGAAATGGAAGTGCTGCAGTATCTCGGCGCGCACAGCGAGCGTCCGGTGCCGCGCGAGGAACTGCTGCACCGGGTCTGGGGCTACGCACCGGAGCTGGACATCGAAACCCGCACCGTCGACATCCACATCGCCAAGCTGCGTCGCAAGCTCGAGACTGACCCGGGTCAGCCGCGCCATCTGCTGACAGTGCGCGGTGGTGGTTACCGGTTGCTGACCGATGGCTAGCCCGCGTTTCTCACGCCGGTCGCGGATGATCGCGCCGGAATCGTGGTGGCTGGCACAGCGAAGGAGGGCG
The DNA here is from genome assembly GCA_038257155.1 of Lysobacterales bacterium. Taxonomy (GTDB): domain Bacteria; phylum Pseudomonadota; class Gammaproteobacteria; order Xanthomonadales; family Xanthomonadaceae; genus JANJTY01. The sequence continues at coordinate 3,760 of JBBSJP010000062.1, forward strand.
GCCAGTAGCCTTAGCTACTGGCCAACTGAGGAGCAAGCTAGGCGCCACGAGGCCGGTCGGGGCGAAGCACCCGCGCAGCCGCGAAGCGGCCGAACGAGGGCCGCGAAGTGCGAGGATGCAACCAGGAATTCTGTTTCTGACCCAGCCGTTTCAGGTCGCAGCGGCGACTTGAGGTGCGGGGCATCTTCGCGCGCCGGTGTGAGAAATGCGGGCTAGAGGCAGCATCACCCCGGCCCGGCTGCGCTGGTTGCTTGGCGCACTGTTCCTTGCATTGGCGGTGCCGAGTGCCTTGCTGGTACTGCACACGCGCGAGCAGCTGCAATGGGAATCGCTGCACCGGCATCGGCAATTGGCGGAGGACGCTGTGCAGCGCATCGACGCCCAGGTGCAGCGCTGGATCGACGTGGAAGAGGCGCGCGGCTACGCCGATTATGGGTTTCTGACCGTGAGCGGCGACCCGGCCCGTGGGCTGGGGGTGCAGCGCTCGCCGCTGTCCGCGTTTCCGCCGCAGTCGGAAATCCCCGGCCTGCTGGGTTGGTTTCAGGTCGACGCTGGCGGACAGTTTTCCTCTCCCCTGTTGCCGGTTTCGGAGGACGATTCACAAGCTCTGGTGATGGCGGGTGAGGAACTTGCCCAGCGTCAGGCCCTGCATGACAGCCTTTACGAGGTGCTCGGTCGCAACAGCCTGGTTGAGCGGCGCCGTGCGCGCAGCCTGGCTGACGCGGATGGTACGGAAATCGATGGGCTGGATGCGCGCCAGCAGATGCAGGCTGCCAACGAAATCCGTGAGGCGGAAGCGGTGCCCGCCTATGCGCCGTCGCAGGCCGCATTCGATCGACTCAATGTGGCGGAGCCAAAAGCTGAGCTTGGCAAGCTGGCGGAATCAGACGCGCAATCAGGGGCAAGGGTATCGGCTGAAGAGGAGCGCGCCGAACGCAAGATGTCCTCGGCACCGCCATCATCTGCGCTCGCCCAGCAAGCGCGCAGCAAGCGGGTCGAAACCAGTGTCGTGCCGGAACTGCTGGGGCGGGACGAGGCTGCCGCCAAGGACGACGCACCGCCGCCCCTGCGCATTTTCGAAAGCGAGCTCGACCCCTTCGAGCTTGCCCGCCTCGACAGCGAGCACTTTCTTCTGTTCCGTCGAGTCTGGCGCGAAGGCCAGCGCAGCATCCAGGGCGCGCTGATTGATTCCGATGCATTCCTGCGTGAACTGGCGGGCAGCAGTTATTCGGGTGGTGCGCTGGCGGAGATGAGCCTGCTGGATGTGCGTTGGCAGGGGCATTCCATTCGGCGCTTTGGTGCAACGGGTGACGCGCTGCCGGCGCGCGACGGGCGCGCGCTGCATCGCGCCCGTCTATCCTCGCCGCTGGGCGATATGGAGCTGTCCTGGACGGTTCTGCGTCTGCCGCCGGGCCCGGGAGCTGTTCTGGTTGGCTGGGCGGGCGCGGTGCTGTTTGCGGTGCTGCTGCTGGGATTCCTGCTGCTCTACCGCCTGGCGTTGCGGCAACTGAAGCTGGCGCGTCAGCAGCAGGATTTCGTATCCGCGGTCAGCCATGAGTTGAAAACCCCCTTGACTTCGATCCGCATGTACGCCGAGCTGCTGCGCGCCGGTTGGGCAACCGAAGCCAAGCGCGTCGAGTATTACGCCTTCATCCACGACGAGAGCGAGCGTCTCTCGCGTCTGATCGCCAATGTTCTGCAGCTTGCCCGGCTGGAACGCGACGAGTTGCGCCTGGAGTTGCGCCCACAGCGCGTCGACAGCCTGTTCGATATGCTGGTTTCCCGGGTGCGCGGACAGATAGAAGGCGCGGGATTCGAGGCCAGCTTTGCTCTCGATCCGGCCTGCGCCGATCTGCAGCTGCAGGTGGATGCCGACGCCTTGGTGCAGATCCTGATCAATCTGGTCGACAACGCGCTGAAGTTCTCCGCGACGGCGCAGCGTCGTCGGGTTGAAGTCGGCGTTGCGCCAGTGGGCAAGGAACTCGTTGCCTTCAGCGTGCGCGATTTCGGTGCGGGTGTGCCGGCATCGCAACGCCGCCGCATATTCCAGCTGTTCGTGCGCGGGGGCAACGAATTGACCCGAGAAACCAGCGGTACTGGCATCGGCCTGGCTCTGGTGCAGCAGTTGGCGCGGGCCATGGGAGGCGAGGTCGAATGTGTGGCGGCCCAGCCCGGCGCGGAGTTTTGCCTGCGTCTGCCGCGCGTTCAGATCGCTTGAATGCGATGGTGCGAAAAAGGTGGGCTACTCGTCTTGCTGCACTTCCGCCTGAGCGCAGGTCGGTGCGGGCGCGAAGTCCGGACTGCTGGTGGCCTGGGTGCATCCCAGCCTTTCCAGGCGCTGCGGCAGCTGGGCTTGCTGGGTGGCTTCCAATTTCTGGGATCTGGCAATGCGGCGCAGCAATCGCGTCCCGGCGCAGGGGTCCAGGCCGAGTTCGAGCAGGCGCTTTCGCGCCCAGGAATCGGCTTCAATCTCTGCGGTGGTCGCGTTCCAGTCCTTGCGGTGCTGGGTTTCGAAATGATCCAGCGCCAAGTGCGCCAGTTCGTGTGACAGCACGAAGTCGAGTTCCGTGACGGACCGGACCAGATACAACAGGGCAATATTGATGCGCAGAACGCCGTTGCCATCCATGTCAGCCACCGGCAGGGGGCGCTCCAGCAGGTAGATCCGCACTGCCTCGCAGCGCACGGCATCGATGACGCAGAGCCGCGCACGGATGCGCTGCTCGGTGGCCGGGTCCTGGATCCGTTCCGGCGACATGGCAATCTGCTGTTCGCGCTGCGCCAGGGCATGCCGCTCGAAGGCGTCGGGCCCCGGGCGGGTAGGCTGTGATGCGCAGCCGGTAAACAGCAGCGCGCCGAGTACGGACCAGAGGGGCAGGCGGGTAGGCATTCGCCCTATGGTATTATTCCGCGGATTTTTTCGCCGTTTTTTAGGAGATACCGATGCCGAAGCTCGCCGCGCGCGTGGGCCGTGCCAAGCCCAGTGCGATCATGGTCGTCGCTGAAAAGGCCAAGCGCCTGAAGGCCGAAGGCCGCGACATCGTCAGCTTTTCCATCGGCGTTCCCAATTTCCTTCCCGGCGAGCACGTCTACGCCGCCGCGCGTGAAGCGCTGTCGCACGATTCCGGGCAGTACGGGTCAAACCGTGGTGATGCCGCCCTGCTCGATGCATTCCTGAAGCACATCGAAGGCATCGGCCTCACCGGCTACACGCGCGACAACCTTGTCGTCACCATCGGCGCCAAGCACGGCCTGTACAACCTGTTCGAGGCAATGCTGGACGAAGGCGACGAGATCGTTTTCCCGGCTCCCTACTGGACCAGCTACCTCGACATCGCCGAAATCGTAGGGGCGAAAATCACCCTGCTGCCCTGTGGTCCTGAACAGAACTACAAGCTCACCCCGGCCCAGCTCGAGGCGGCGCTGGCATCGAAGCCGCGCGTGTTCCTGTTCAACAATCCGTCCAATCCAACCGGCATGGTCTACACCCGCGATGAAGTAGCAACGCTGGCCGAGGTGCTGGTGAAGTTCCCGGACACCTGGATCGTCACCGACGACATCTACAACCGCATGGTGTTCGACGGTATCGGCTACCACAATTTTGTGCATTTCAAGCCGGAACTGAAGGATCGCGTGATCTTCGCCGACTCGCTGTCGAAGACCTACGGCATGCCCGGCTGGCGTGTCGGTTTCCTGGCGGGCCCGAAGGACGCGATCGGCGCGGTCGTGACGCTGAACTCGAACCACATCACCAATATCCCGGAAATCGTCAACGCCGCCGCCGTGGCCGCGCTGAGCGGACCGCAAGATGTGCCGACCGGCAAATGCGCCGAGTTCCAGGCCAAGCGCGACCTGGTCTGCGGGATTCTCGACGGCATTCCTGGCATCGTCTGCCCGCGGCCACAGGGCGCCTTCTATGTGTTTCCGGACGTCAGTTTCGCGTTCGGCAAGACGCATGGTCCGAGCGGCGCGAAGATCGGCAACGACGTTGACTTCTGCAATGCGCTGCTGGAGTCCAAGGGCGTGGCCTGCGTGCCCGGCTCGGCCTTTGGCGAGCCGCGCAGCTTGCGAATCAGTTACACCTGTCCTACGCCGCAGCTTGAACCCGGCATGAAGCGCTTCGCCGAGTTCTGCGCCGAACTTTCCTAAAGTCGCCCATGAGCGGGAAAGTCTGGCTGCTGCTGATCGGTCTGGCCCTTGCGCTGCTGATGCTGCGCGAGCACAAGGCCGTGGCCGCCAATGATCCGCGCCTGCACACCGGCGAATCCGGCGTGGTGATGCTGACCGCCGAGTGGTGCGGTTACTGCCGGCGCCAGGAAGCCCTTTTCGAGCGCGCCGGTGTGCGCTATCAGGCGTTGGACATCGACACCGAGAGCGGCGAACAGGCTTACCGCGCGCTGCGCGGTCGCGGCGTGCCGCTCACCGTGGTGGGCCAGAATGTGATCCGCGGTTATGACGTCGACGCACTGCAGTCCAGGCTGGCTCCGTTGGGCTATTCGTTGCGCTGACTACTGGGAGAGAACACATGAACCGCAGGCTGACCGCCATCATCGAGCACGAAGGTACCGGCTACGTTGCGCTGTGCCCGGAGCTGGACATTGCCAGCCAGGGCGACAGCATCGAGCAGGCCCGAGCGAACCTTGTCGAAGCGCTGGAGCTGTTCTTTGAAACGGCATCAGAGGAAGAACTCAAGGAGCGCCTGCACGGGGAGATCTATGTGACCACCGTGGAGGTTGCGGTTGCCTAAGGTACTATCCGGCCAGGCCGTCTGTGCCATCCTGATCCTGCATGGATTTGTCGAGGTGCGTCGCAGAGGCAGTCACATCATCATGCAGCGAATTCAGTCGGGTTCTACCCGCACGGTACCGGTACCTGACCACAAGGAACTGCGCATCGGTACGCTGATGTCGATCATCCGGCAGTCCGGTATCGATCGAAGCCATTTCGAATCCTGATCCCACGTCATCCCCCAAGAGACTCGCAAACATGAAGAACCCAGTCCGCGTTGCCGTAACCGGCGCTGCCGGCCAGATCGGTTACTCCCTGTTGTTCCGCATCGCTTCGGGCGAAATGCTGGGCAAGGATCAACCGGTGATCCTGCAGATGTTGGAGCTGCCGATCGACAAGGCCCAGGCCGCCCTGCGCGGCGTGATGATGGAGCTGGAAGACTGTGCCTTCCCGCTGCTGGCAGGCATGGTCGGCACCGATGATGCCGACGTCGCCTTCAAGGACGCTGACATCGCCCTGCTGGTTGGCGCGCGCCCGCGCGGCCCCGGCATGGAGCGCAAGGACCTGCTGCTGGAGAACGCCAAGATCTTCACTGCGCAGGGCGCAGCGATGAACCGCGTCGCCAGCCGCGACGTCAAGGTTCTGGTGGTCGGCAATCCGGCCAATACGAATGCCTATATCGCGATGAAGTCGGCGCCGGATCTGCCGGCCAAAAACTTCACCGCCATGCTGCGCCTCGACCACAACCGTGCGCTCAGCCAGCTGGCCGAGAAGGCCGGCGTGGCCGTGGCCGAGATCGAGAAGCTGATCGTGTGGGGCAACCACAGCCCTACCATGTACCCCGACTACCGTTTCGCTACCGCGGCCGGCGCATCGCTGAAGGACAAGATTGCCGACGAGAGCTGGAACCGCGAGACCTTCATTCCCAAGGTCGGCAAGCGCGGCGCCGCCATCATCGAAGCGCGTGGCCTGTCATCGGCCGCCTCCGCCGCGAATGCCGCCATCGACCACATCCGTGACTGGGTGATCGGCACGCATGGCAAGTGGGCCACGATGGGCGTGCCGTCGGATGGCAGCTACGGCATCCCCGAAGGCGTGATGTACGGCGTGCCGGTGACCTGTGCCAACGGCGAATACACCCGCGTCGTCGGCCTGGAGATCGACGAGTACAGCCGCAGCATGATGAACAAGACCCTGGCCGAGCTCGAAGAAGAGCGCGAGGGTGTGGCGCATTTGTTGGTCTGAACATCTCTTCTTTCCCCTCTCCCCACGGGAGAGGGGCAGGGGTGAGGGGCAGGGCTCGCCAGATGCACGCTCCGAATGCCCCTCACCCCAACCCCTCTCCCGTGGGGAGAGGGGCACACTCCCGCAGGGTTTCATTATTCCCAATGTCACAAATGCAATCCCCAGGCGCCCAATTCCGCGCCGCACTCACTGAAGAATCCCCGCTGCAGGTCATGGGCGCGATCACTGCCTACGCTGGCCTGATGGCCAAGCGCACCGGCTACAAGGCGCTCTACCTGTCCGGTGGTGGCGTCGCAGCCAATTCGCTGGGCATGCCGGATCTTGGCATCAGCAGCATGGAAGACGTGCTGATCGATGCACGACGCATTGTCGAGGCCACCGGCATGCCCTTGCTGGTCGATATCGATACCGGCTGGGGCGGCGCCTTCAATATCGCGCGCACCATCCGGTCATTTGTCCGCGCCGGTGTTGCGGCGGTGCATATGGAAGATCAGGTCGGGCAGAAGCGCTGCGGCCATCGTCCCGGCAAGGAAGTCGTCAGCACCAGTGAAATGGTGGATCGGATCAAGGCCGCTGTCGACGCACGCACCGATCCGGACTTCGTGATCATGGCGCGCACCGACGCCGCTGCGGTCGAAGGCATCGACTCCGCCATCGAGCGCGCCTGCGCCTACGTCGAAGCCGGTGCCGACATGATCTTCCCCGAAGCGATGCGCTCGCTGGATGACTACAGCCGCGTCAAGCAGGCGGTGAAGGTGCCGATCCTGGCCAACCTGACCGAGTTCGGTTCAACCCCGTTCTTCACCACCGATGAACTGCGCGACGTGGGTGTGGACATCGCCCTGTACTGCTGCGGCGCCTACCGCGCGATGAACAAGGCCGCCCTGCATTTCTACACCACGGTGCGCCGCGAAGGCACCCAGAAGAACATCATCGCCACCCTGCAGAGTCGCGACGATCTTTACGATTACCTCGACTACCACCGCTACGAGGACAAGCTCGATGAGCTGTTCTCGAAGGAAAAGAAGTAGTCCGCGGTAGCTGGATAAGGCGGTGCGTGCGCCGATGCACTGCGGTCGCCGACAGGTCGGCTCCTACAAGGGCAGTGCTGCATCGCTGCGACGCTTCGTCCGCTGTTGATTGTGGCGCCCTCGCGCTTCGCCCGCTGTTGCAGGAGCGCACCTGTGCGCGACCGGGATCTGTCTCTTTTGGGTCGTTGTCGGTTGGTCGGAGCAACTGATGACTGATCCACTGTCCCGGTCGCTTGATCAAGCCCAGCCGGTCGAGTAGATGTAATTCAGACGGTGCACGCGGCGATGTGCCGGTGCGTGACCAGCAATCACTCAGCCTCAGCAAAATCCCCCGCCAACGCCTTGTACACCGCCGCCAGCGCAGTCGCCTGACGCACTCGTGCGGAAACAGTCTGCGACTGCAGATCGAGCAGGCTGCGTTCGGCATCCAGCACGTCGAGCCAGGTGCTGGCGCCGGCATCGAAGCGCAGTTGTGACAGGCGTCGGCCTTCCTGAGCGGCAACCAGGGCGGCGTCGAGTTCGACAGCACTCTGGTTGCTGGCGCGCAAGCCGGCCAGCGCGTTCTCGGTTTCTTCCAATGCACGCAGCACGGTTTCCTGCCAGGCCGCTTCGGCGCCGTCGGCGCGCGCTTCGGACGCCATCACCTCGCGCCGCACGCGACCGAAGTCCAGGAAGCGCCAGCTCAGCGAAGGACCGAAGCTCCAGCGCTGTGCGCTGCCGCTGCCGAGTCCGCCCAGGCTCTGCGCGGTCCAGCCGAAATCGCCCAGCAGGGTGAGTATCGGAAAGTACTGCGCGGTCTGGTAGCCGATCTCGGCGTACGCCGCTGCCAGGCGTCGCTCCGCCGCGCGCACATCGGGCCGACGTTGCAGCCAGTCCTCCGGTGTTCCGACGGTTACCAGAGCGGGCAGATCCGGTAGCTCGTGGCCGTCGCGCAACTCAGCGCGCAGGGTCGCCACGTCCCAAGCAGTCAGCACGGCCAGACGCTGTTCCTGACGAACCACGTCGGCCTCGGCCTGCGGCAGCTGCGCCGCAAGGCTGCGCGCCTGGGTGATGGATCGGTTCAGATCCAGGGCATTGCCGCGTCCGGCATCGAGCACGCGCTGCAGCAGGTCGACATTGCCATCAAGATTGGTGACCTGTTGCTGACGCAGCGCCAGCTGCTGACGCGCACCAAGCAGGGCGAACCAGGTCTGCGCCACTTCGGCGACGATGCTGATCCGCACGTCGGCCAGCGCTGCATCGTCGGCTTCGAGGCGCGCGCGGATCTGCTTCGACTGGTTACGCAGGCTGCCGAACAGGTCGATCTCCCATAGCGCATCGAAGCCCGCGCGGTAGGTGTCGGTGCGTCCTTGTTCACTCGGCAGGAAGGGATCGCTTCCACTGGGCTGGCTGCGCTCGGCATCGGCGGTGCCAGTCACGGTGGGGAACAGGCTGTAGACCGTCAGGCCGGCGAGGGCGCGGGTTTCGTCGAGCCGTGCGGCGGCCTGCGCCACGCTGGTGTTGGCTTGCAGTGCGCGGCTGATCAGCCGGTCGAGGTCGGCATCCTTGAAACTCGACCAGAGCTGGCGCGGCACCTCGTCACCGCGCAGATCGGCGGCCTGATCGAACTGCGCAGGCAGCGTCGCGTCGGGTCTCGTGTACTGCGGACCAACCGTGCAGCCAGCAAGCAGAGTCAAGGCGATGAACGCTAGCAACTTAGCCATGGGTCGGCGCTCCTTGCTGATCAGCCAGACGACGCTGCTCACGTCGCTGCACCCACAGGCGTATCGCGACGTAGAACACCGGGGTGAAGAACAGGCCGAAGAAGGTCACACCCAGCATGCCGAAGAACACTGTCACGCCCATCACGTGCCGCACTTCCTCGCCGGGCCCTGATGCGAATACCAGCGGCAGCACGCCGGCGCAGAACGCGAAGCTGGTCATCAGGATCGGACGCAGGCGCAGGCGACAGGCTTCAATCGCGGCTTCCACCACTCCGCGGCCCTGTTCCTCCAGATCGCGCGCGAATTCCACGATCAGGATGGCGTTCTTGCAGGCCAGGCCCATCAGCACCACAAATCCAATCTGGGTAAAGATGTTGTTGTCCAGGAAAGTTGGTGGACCCATCGGTGGCGACACCGCCAGCCACAGCCCGTGCAGCATGTTGATGCCCCAGATGCCGCCGATCGCCGACAGCAGGCAGAGCGGCACGATCAGGATCACCGCCAATGGCAGTGACCAGCTTTCATACAGCGCCGCAAGCACCAGGTAGACCAGCAACACGCAGAGGGGGAAAACCAGGAACGCGGCACTGCCCTGACTGACCTGCTGGAAGGTGAGACCCGTCCATTCCATGCCGATACCTCGCTGCAATACCTGCCCACCGATCTCGCGCACTTTCTCGAGCGCCTGACTGGAAGAAAGCATCGCCGGGTTGATGCCGGCCGATACATCCGCGGCCGGGTAGGCGTTGTAGCGGATCACCGGATCCGGCCCAAAACTGGGCGTGACCTCGACCACGCTGCCAAGCGGCACCATCTCGCCGGCGGCATTGCGCAGCTTGAGCTGGCCGATGTCGGCGGCGTCCTTGCGGAAATTCGCATCGGCCTGGGCGTAGACGCTGTAAGTGCGACCGAACAGGTTGAAGTCGTTGACGTACGCCGAACCGAGATACACCTGCATGGTGGCAAAGATGTCGGACAGCGACAGGCCGAGCTGCTTGGCGCGGGTGCGATCCACCACGGCTTCGAGCTGCGGCACGTTCGGCTGGTAGGAACTGAAGGTGCCGGTGGGATCGAAGCCCGGCGCGCCGCGCAGTGCGCCGACCAGGGCCTGGGTCTGGGCATCGAGCTCGGCATAGCCGACGCCGGCGCGATCCTGCACATAGAGTTCGATGCCGGTGGCGTTGCCGAGACCCAACACGGGCGGCGGAAGCAGGGCGAAGCTCAGGCCTTCCTGGATGCCGGCAAAGCCCATGTTGAGACGCATCGCGATCTCGCTGGCCTCGATATCGCGTTCGGCCTGCGGCGTGATGCCGACGAACATCACGCCGATATTCGGCGTGTTGACGAAGTGGATGGCGTTCAGACCGGGGAACTGCACCGCGCTTTCCACGCCCGGTGTTGCCAAAGCGATCTCGCCCATGCGCCGCATCACCGCCTCGGTGCGGTCAATGGTGGCGCCTTCGGGCAGTTGGGTGATGGCAAACAGGTACTGCTTGTCCTGGGTCGGGATGAAGCCGCCCGGCACCGCATTGAAGCCCATCGCGGCGACCACCAGCAGCACCGCGTAGATCGCCAGCATGCGCGGCGCCCGCCCGATGGTGCGGCCGATGCGACCGGAGTAGCCGTTCGCGCCACGCGTGAATACCCGGTTGAAGCGCGCGAAGAAGCCGCCCGCCCAGCGATCGATGAAGCGGCCGATGGCATCCTTGCGCGCACCATGCGGCTGCAGCAATACGGCTGCCAGGGCGGGCGACAGGGTCAGCGAGTTGACCGCCGAAATCAGCACCGACACAGCAATGGTGACCGCGAACTGTTGGTAGAACTGTCCGCTGACGCCGGGAATGAAAGCCATCGGCACGAACACCGAGGCCAGCACCAGCGAGATCGCCACGATCGGCCCGGAGACCTCTTCCATCGCCTTGTGCGCCGCGGCGCGCGGGCTCATGCCGTCCTCGATATGGCGCTCGACGTTTTCCACTACCACAATCGCGTCGTCGACCACGATGCCGATTGCCAGCACCAGTCCGAACAGGGTCAGCACATTGACCGAGAAGCCCAGCAGCCATAGCGCCGCAAACGTGCCGATGATCGACACTGGCACCGCCAGCAGCGGAATCAGCGAGGCGCGCCAGGTCTGCAGGAACACCACCACCACCAGCACGACCAGGGCGATGGCTTCAAGCAGGGTGATGATCACCGCCTCGATCGAGCCGCGCACGAACACCGTGGGGTCGTACATCACCGACCACTCGACTCCCTGTGGAAAGCTTGGCGCAAGCTCGGCCATCTTGGCGCGCACCGCGTCCGACAGCGCGATCGAGTTGGCACCGGGTGCTTCGAAGATGACGATGGCAGCCGCCTGCTCGTTGTTGAGCAGCGAGCGCAAGGAGTAGGAATTCGATCCCAGTTCGATGCGCGCGACATCCTTCAGCCGGGTCAGCGCACCGGCATCGGATTTCAGCACGATCTCGCCGAAGGCCTCGGGTGAATCGAGCCGGCCCTGCGCGTTCACCGCCAGCTGCAGCACGGTGCCGTCGACACTGGGCGGGCTGCCGATGCTGCCGGCAGAGACCTGGATGTTCTGCTCGCGGATCGCCGCGACGATATCGGTGGCGGTGAGGCCGCGCGCGGCAGCCTGCTCCGGATCGATCCACACCCGCATCGCGTAGTTGCCGGCACCGAAGGCCAGGGCCTGGCCGACACCTTCAAGTCGAGCAAGCTCATCGCGCACGCGCAGATTGGCGAAGTTCGACAGATACAGCCCGTCGTACTTGCCGTCAGGCGATGACAGGTGCACCACCATGGTCAGGTTGGGTGAGGATTTCGCGGTGGTCACGCCCAACGCGCGCACCGCTTCGGGCAGCCGCGGCAGCGCCTGCGCCACGCGGTTCTGCACCTGCACCGCGGCCAGGTCGATGTCGGTGCCGCCCTTGAAGGTGACGGTCAGCATCATCGCGCCGTCCGAGCCGGACGTGGACTTCATGTAGATCATGCCTTCCACGCCGTTCACCGCTTCCTCCAGCGGCGCCGCGACGGTTTCGGCAATCGTCGTGGGATTGGCGCCGGGATAGGCGGCAGTGACCTGCACCGAAGGCGGTACGACGTCGGGATACTCGCTGATCGGCAGGTTGGGCAGGGCGATCAGGCCCGCCACCAGGATCAGGATCGACAGCACCGAGGCCAGGATTGGCCGGTCGATGAAGACGCGGGAAATATCGGTATGCGCCATGATCGATCAGCCCTGGCCGCTTTGAGCAGGCGGCGTTTCGGCGACGAAGTTCGGCTGGTCCATCGGCACCTCGACCGGACTCACCGGCTGGCCGGGGAAGAAGATCTTGCGGCTGCCGTTCACCACCACGCGTTCATCGGCGGTGAGGCCGCTTTCCACGATACGCAGGCCGTCGACCAGCGGGCCGAGCGTCACGTCCCGGCGCTGCGCGCTGTTGCCTTCGCCGATCACATAGACATAGCGACGATCCTGGTCGGTGAGTACCGCCTGATCGTGGATCAGCAGGGCGCCTTCGCGCGATGCACCCAGCAGGCGCACTCGAGCGAACAGGCCGGGGGTGAATACGCCATCCGGATTGGCCAGCAGGGCGCGCGCGCGGATCGTGCCGGTGGCGGGATTGAGCGCGTTGTCGATGAAGTCGATCTGGCCACGGTGCGGATAGCCTGCATCGTTCGACAGGCCGACTTCGACCGGCGTGGCGGTTTCGCGCGGGCTGTTCCACTGGCCGCTGCGGATCAGTTCCTGATAGCGCAGATAGGCCTGCTCGTCGCCTTCGAAACTCACATACACCGGGTCCATCGAGACCACCGTGGTGAGCAGCGACTCGTTCGGACTGAGAAGGTTGCCGGGCTTGATCAGCGCCGCGCCGACGCGGCCGGCGATCGGTGCATGGATGCGGGTGAAGCTCAGGGTTAGTTCGGCCTGGTCGAGGCGCGCGCGGGCGGCGAGACGATCGGCCTCGGCCTGCTTCAATTCGCCCTGGCGCACTTCCAGTTCGCCCTGTGAAACCGCTTTGGCCTCGATCAGCGACTGGCTGCGCGCCAGTTCCTTGGTTGCCAGCGCATGACGCGAATCGGCTCGCGCCACGTCCGCTCGCGCACTGGCAGCGGCGGCGCGGAACTCGCGGTCGTCAATACTGAAGAGCAGGTCGCCCTTGGCCACCGGCAGGCCTTCCTCGAAATGCACCGCGGCCAGGTAGCCGCCGACGCGTGGCCGGATCTCGACCGTGTCGATGGCCTCGATGCGACCGCTGTACTCGTCCCATTCGGTGACCGATTTCTGCACCGGCAGGGCGACATTGACGGCCGGCGGTGGAAACTCGGGCGGTCCGCCCGCTGCGCCGCAGCCGACCAGCAGGCTCAACAGGATGAGCGGAATGGCGAAGCGCGCGAGGCGCGTCGCGTGGTGGTTGGCATTGGCAGGCATGGTCGACCTCGGATCAATCGATTGCATCTGGAGTGGTTGGTTTTTATTCGGCTGAAGGTGAAGCGGACAAGCTTGCGGCGGCAGGGCGTGAAGCGGTGGCGTGCTAGTCAACAGGTGGGGCAGGAGCGCCCGGCTCGGGATCGGACCACTCCAGCGCCAGTCGCTCAAGCAAGGCGACGAAACGCGCGCGCGCCTCGGGTGGCATCAGCTGGAAGCCGAACAGTTCATCCCAGAACAGACCGACCGCCGCCTGGCGCAGCACCTGGGCGCGCAGTTCGGAATCGTTCCAGTCCAGGTGTCCAAAGCGCTGGCGTGCCTCCTCGCGGCAGCCGTCGAGCAGCTCGGGCTGGTGCACCGCAGCGCTCAGCATGCCGGCCACGAAGCGGCGACGACTCTCCTCCAGGCTGGTATGCGAGCGGATGAAACCGACCAGTTCACACAGCTGGGGGCAGGCGATGTCGGCAGGCGCCAGCGCAGTTTCGCTGAGCCTCCACTGCGCCATGTCGTGATCGAGCAGCCCCTGCAGCAGCGCGTCCTTGGTCGGGAAGTGATAGGTGATGCCGCCGCGGGTTACCCCGCTGACCCGCGACAGTTCTTCGAAGGTCAGGGCGCCCGCGCCACTGGTTTCGACAATCTCGCGGGCAGCACGCAGGATCAGGGCTTTGGCTTTCGGGGGGCGTGTCATGGCGGCGGATTCTATACAGAACGTTCTGTAAAGTAAAAGCCCAAAAAGGGGGGCGTATCAGGTTCACTGGACCATGGTCCAAGGGCTCAAATGGGTCGGACGGGCTATCATTCCGCTCTTTCCGACGTCGCAGGACCCGACACCCATGAGCGAGAACGCCAGCGCCACGCTGCCCAAGCCGAAGAAGTCCGTCGCCCTTTCCGGCACCCCTGCCGGCAATACCGCCCTGTGCACCGTTGGTCGCACCGGCAACGACCTGGCCTATCGCGGCTACGACATCAAGGACCTGGCCGAAGGCGCGAGCTTCGAGGAAGTCGCCCACCTGCTGGTGCATGGCGAGCTGCCCACCGCCAGCCAGTTGGCCGCCTACCGCACCAAGCTGATGCGTCTGCGCGGCCTGCCCGCGATCGTGCAGGAAGCCCTGGAACTGGTGCCGGCCAACGCCCACCCGATGGACGTGATGCGCACCGGCTGTTCGGTGCTGGGCACGGTGCTGCCGGAACGCGACGGTTTTCCGATGCACGAGGCCCGCGATATCGCCGACCAATTGATGGCGAGTTTCGGTTCGATGCTGCTGTACTGGTGGCACTTCACCCGCAATGGCCGTCGCATCGATGTGGAAACCGATGACGAAACCATCGCCGCGCACTTCCTGCACCTGCTGCACGGCGAGCCGCCTTCGGAGCTGCACGCGCGGGCGCTGGATCGGTCGCTGATCCTCTACGCCGAGCACGAGTTCAACGCCAGCACCTTCGCCGCGCGGGTGATCGCCGGCACCGGCTCGGACATGCATTCCTGCATCACCGGCGCGATCGGCGCGCTGCGCGGACCCAAGCACGGCGGCGCCAACGAAGTGGCGATGGAGATCATCGCGCGCTACCGCAGCGCCGATGAGGCCGAGGCCGACATCCGCGCCCGCGTCGAGCGCAAGGAGATCGTCATCGGCTTCGGCCATCCGGTCTATACCGTCGGTGATCCGCGCAATCCGATCATCAAGGAAATATCCCGCAAGCTGTGTAGCGAGGGCGGCAACCAGACCCTGTTCGACGTGTCCGAGCGCATCGAGACCCTGATGTGGGACATGAAGAAAATGTTCCCCAACCTCGACTGGTACAGCGCATCCAGCTACCACATGATGGGCGTCCCGACCGCCATGTTCACGCCGCTGTTCGTGATCGCCCGAACCTCGGGCTGGACCTCGCACGTGATGGAGCAACGTGTCGACGGCAAGATCATCCGGCCGAGTGCCACGTACACCGGTCCGGAGGATCGCGCCTTCGTTCCGCTTTCCCGGCGCGGCTGAGCGACCCGCGACCAGCGCCGACGGAGGGATCCGCGGCTCTGACCGGCCCGCGTCAGGATTTGTCGGGCGGCGTCTTCGAGCAGCCGCCTCCTCCCTGCGCAAATTCTCATCGCATCTAGCGGCTGCGAACCAGCAGCACTGCCGCACGTTCAGTGCTTTGTGGCTTGAACGAGGTTTCCATTTCGCCCAAGTCCGCGACGAGTTGCGGCAGGCGCGATTCTTCTGACCCGGCCAGCTGCCAGAACGCCATCAGCTCAAAGGGTCGCACGACTTCGAGCAGTTCCACCGAGCCAATCCAGAGCGGTGCGTTATCGGCGAGGCGGGCAGGGGCATGCCACACGCGCAAGGCAAGCAGCTTTCCTTCGGCCGACTGCTTGCGCATCAGCAGGGCCTCGGCGCGTCCTCCGAGGGTTGCGGGCAACACCGGAATGGTGTCGCCATCCTGCTTGCCATTGAGCAGGCCGATTGCCTCGATCCAGCCGGCCTGTGGCTGTGAACGCCAGCCGCGTCGGTGCAATTGATCGTGCAGCAATTCCAAGGATCCGGCGAACTGCACATCGAGCGCGAGTGAGCGGGAGTCGGTCAAGAGAACTCGACGGTCTGGAAGGTCTTGCCACCGGGCTTGCCACCACTGATCAGTCTGCAGGACCAGTGCAGGTGCGGGCGGTTCGACCTCGGCCAGCACGGTGCCGACCTGCTGCTGTGCATGCCAGAAGACAGCAGCAAGAAAGCTGCCGTAGAAGATCCACGCCAGCGGCCCCATCCAGAAAGACCTCGCGACATGCCGGCGATAGGCAAGGCCCAGAACCAACAGCCACACACAGCCCAACAGCGCGCCGCCGACGACATCGCTGAGCCAGTGCACACCGAGATAGACGCGCGATAGTCCAAGCAGGGTCACCACAGCCGCCGCCAGCAGGTAAGGCCACACCCGCGATCGTCCGGGAAGTTCGCGCGCAATCAGGACCGCGAAGAAGCCGAAGCTGATCGTCGCCATGGTGACCGTGGCGGATGGAAACCCGAACCCGCCGTGTGCCGACGGTGGAGCGGGCATATGCACCAACCACGCCAGACCCATGGTCAGGACAAGTCCAAAAGCCAGGGCGGCAATCCAGTGCGCTGCAGCCTTCCAGCGCCTGCGCCACATCAACCAGAGCATGGCAAGCGCAGTGGACGGGACCAATACGGCAGCATCGCCCAGGATCGAGAACGCCGCCATCAACTGGTCGGCCAGCGGGTTGCGCAGGCCGAGCATGAACTGGTGAACCCGCAGGTCGACCTGCAACCCGCCGCCCATAAGCAGACGGGTGAGCAGCGCGAACCAACCCCAGCCGAACACCAGCATCGCCAGTGCCAGGATCACCAGCGAGGGCGACTCGGGCCGATTGGGATCGACCAGATTGCGGACGATCGGGCCGAGCCGCGCGTGATCGCGACTCCATCGCAACGCCCCTGCGAGCAGCGCGTCGGCGTGTCCATCGAACCAGCGCCACAGAGACAGGATGATGAACCACATGCTGGCAATCACGGCGAAGACCCCGGCCAGCACGATCGCGAGGCGATCAGCCACGGCCGCCAGGGTCTCCAGCGACGCGCCAAGCAGCCAGCCGGGGCCCAGCAAGGCCGCCGACCAGGCGACTGCGGCCAGGGCATTGGCCGGCAGGTAGCGACGCATCGGCATGTGCAGCATCCCGGCAATCGCTGGCACGAAAGGCCGAATGGGGCCGACGAAGCGCGCGATGAAGATGCTGCGGATATCGTTGCGACGGAAGAGCCGCTCGCCCCGCTCGAACAGGGACGGGTAGCGCCGGAATGGCCCCATGCTGCGCACTTGCAGACCCCAGCGGCGACCCGCCAACAGACCCAGTCCGTCGCCCAACATCGCACCCAGCGTGGCGCAGGCCAAGGCGTAGCTTCCGTCCAGATAGCCCAAGCCGATCAAGGCGCCGGCAGCGAACATGAAGGGTGTGGCGGGAATGGCGATGCCGACCACAACCAGCGAATCGCCCAGCGCAATCAGGAAAATCGCTCCGCCCGCGGCCACCGGATGCAGGCGCAGCCAGTCGATCATGCTGGCAAGTGAGGATTCATTCATCCCGGCATTATTGCCTGCCAACTCGACGAATTCAGGCCCTCGCGAGGCCCTCGCCTGGTTGAAAGGGCACCGACACACGCGGCGGCCAACGGCGGATCGGAAAACCCTTCACTTTTCAAGTGCAGATGGTCGGGTTACCCTAGGCAAACCAGCAGAGCTACAGGGAGTGGCTTTGCTGATGTACGGAGGGGAGTAGTTCGATACGCCGAAGTCGTCAATACGGGGGCAACCCCCGGCCCGGCGGGCGGTTCGACAGGCTGAATCTGTCGAACGCCGAGCAAGACCTTCGCTTACCGTCCCGCGTGCCTGCATCAGGCGCGCGGCGTGTTTGCGTGGTCTTTTCCGGATTCATCCCACCGCATGGTTACGATCGGCACACCGCTTCTCTGGATCGTCTTCGCGATACTCGTGATCGCAGCGCTCTGTGTCGACCTGCTGCTGATGCGCAGCAAGGGCGCGCATCGGGTCAGCATCCGCGAAGCCGTCGCCTGGAGTGCGTTCTGGATCGCGCTGGCACTCATCTTCAACGGCTGGTTGTGGTGGTACCTGGGCGAACGCCTGCCCCCGGCGCAGGCCAACGAGCTGGCCATGCAGTTCCTGACCGGCTATCTGCTGGAGAAGGCGCTGGCGGTCGACAATCTGTTCGTCTTCCTGATGCTGTTCACCTACTTCGTGGTGCCGCCAGAGCGCCAGCAGCGCGCGCTGATCTTTGGTGTGCTGGCTGCCATCGTGCTGCGCGCGATCATGATATTCATCGGTGCCGCACTGATTGCTCGCTACCACTGGATCCTTTATGTGTTTGGCGTGTTCCTGCTCGGCACCGGCATAAAAATGATCTGGTGGGCAGGCGAAAAACCCGATCTCGAAGGCAACCCGGTGCTGCGCTGGCTCAGCGGACACCTGCGCCTGACCCGTGGCTATCACGGCGACCGTCTGAGCGTGATGATCGATGGCGTCCGTCACTACACGCCACTGTTCCTGGTCATCGCGATGATCGGCGTGACCGACCTGATCTTTGCGGTTGACTCGATCCCGGCGATCTTTGCCATCACCACCGATCCCTTCATCGTGCTGACCTCCAACGTATTCGCGGTGCTGGGCTTGCGCGCGCTGTTCTTCATGCTGGCGGCGGTGGCCGACCGTTTCCACCTGCTCAATTACGGCCTGGCCATCGTGCTGATGTTCATCGGCCTGAAGATGCTGATCATCGAGTTCTACAAGGTGCCTGTGCTGCACGCCCTGGTGGTGGTGGTCGTCGTCATCGCCGCGTCGATGGTGTTCAGCATTCTGCGGCCGCAGCCGCCGGTGGAGCAGGGTGAGGATGATGTTTGACTGATCGGGTTTTGCTTTGTTTGCCTGGGCAGGCAGCGGAATCAGATTGAAGATTACGATTTAGATCTACATCTACATCTACATCTACATCTACATCTACATCTACATCTACATCTACATCTACATCTACATCAAGATCAAACGCTTTCGCGCCCCTACGGGGCCACGAGTCACTTTCTCTTGCTTGCCCAAGAGAAAGTAACCAAAGAGAAGGGCACCCCGGATTTCCCGCCCCGCGCAAAAAGCGCGCGGGGTTCCCTGCGTTGCTCAGAATCCGTCGGCCGGCGCGAACTCGGCCA
>JBBSJP010000063.1:0-22403 GCA_038257155.1 Lysobacterales bacterium
CCACCTTCTGGCCGCGGTCCGTCACCTGCTTTACCGCCTCCATCTTGAACTCGTCTGTGTACCGCTTGTTGCTCATCCCGCACCTCCGTTTCAGCCATTGTGAATGGCTGCCAGGTGTCTACGAAAGGCTGGGCGATTCACCTGCTGATTGGCCTTCTGGCCTCTCGGCCTTGCTTTGTGGGTGTCCTGATTGGCCTGTTATCGCGCTGATTGGCCTGTTTGGGTGTCCTGATTGGCCTGGTGTCCTGATTGGCCTCTCCTGATTGGCCTCTCTGGTGTCCTGATTGGCCTCCTGATTGGCCCTCTCTGATTGGCCGGGAGCCTGCGCGGCAGGAGCAATCGAGGCGAAAGCGAGACTGCGCGAGAACTCCGGGCCGCGCAGGCGCGTTTACAGCCCGGTTGTCTTCTGCCGCGCAGGCTCTCCTAGCCCAAGATCGAGGAGAAAAGGTCCAGGATCGCGTCGGCCACCGTGCTGATGCCTTCGGCGATCAACTCCATGATCGACCCCAGAACCTCCAGCAGGGAGTCGCCTGCTGTAACGCAGGGCACAACAAGTCCTGCCAAGCACGCGGTCAGCACAATACCCGAAACCACACCAAATCCAGAGGCCGAGACCACCACCAGCACTCCGACCAGCAGCACGACGCTCAGTCCACCGAGAACCCGTACCGCGGGTGAAAACCGCTTCTCTTTGTTCATCGCGTTCATTCCACCATGTGACCAACGTCTACTTGGGTTACGGAGTCGAGTGCCGCCTTGCGACAGATCCATGAGCTGAAAGCAAAAGCAGGGGTCACCGCTTCGCCGCCGCTGTCAACGAGCATGAAAAAAACTCTCCCGATCCCGGGACGAATTGAGATGGATCCTGTTTCGATCCGAGCCGACTGCGGCGATGTTCACGGGTCGACGTTGGCTCAAGCCAGCATGCCTGGCCGTGCGAGTCACCCTTCTGGATCAAGGCGTTCGCACGCCCCTGGCCTGGTGGCCCCAAACACTGCACGGTGCCGTTCTGGCGTCCATGTGCCGGCGGCTGCCGGAAGCACAGGTCAATGGATCGAGCCGTGGCTAGTCCAACCCCTGCTGGCTCGCGTAACGGGAAACCTCAGCCCCATTTCCCATCTTTCAGGAGCAGTCAGGATTGGCGCAGATCTGTAACCGCAGGTCTTCATTGTCGCCGTCGTAGAAGGCCAGCACCGGACGGGCATCGTCACGCAAAGCCATCCCGATCCAGATTCCGTTCGCGCCACTGCCACCCGCCAGCCGGCTGGAACCGTTCGTGCAGCCGATGTTGCCGCAATCGAAGATGCGCAACTGGTAGCCCACATCGGTGACAAAGTCGCCATGCGCAATCAGCAGGCGGCCAGTCGGGCGCAGGCCAATCGCGTTGGCCGTGTTGGTCGAGTAGGCATGCGAGGTGCTGGAGCTGCTCACGCAGGCGGCGTCGGCGCAGTCGTGCACGACCAGGCTGGCGGCAAGGCCGGCTGTCGTGATCAGCGGCCGGCCATTGCTGCGCAGCACCATGGCCGGCGATCCGGCATAGGAGAGGGTTGTGAGATTGCGCAGCGTACCCGAGACGCACGCCGCGTCGGCGCAGTCGAAGGTACGAATGCGGCTGCCGGGTCCCGGGCTGCCGCCTAGTGCGATAAGCGGTCGACCGTCGCTGCGCATCGCGATCGCGAGGCCGTAGGGACGGTCGGTGCCGAGTTGCGGGCGCACCGTGCCGCTGCTGCAGCTCGGGTTGCTGCAGTCGTAGACCCGCATGGTGAAGTTGCTGAGGTCTTCGTATGCGATGAACGCGCGGCCGTCGCCGCGCAGCGCCAGGGCGATCGAGGTGCCGACGTTCACGGCGTCGTCGAGTGTGCGGGCAGTGCCGCTGGAACACGCGCTGTTGCTGCAGTCGTAGAGCTTGAGTGCCTGCGAGCTTACGTCGCGATAGACGACCACCGGCAGGTCGCCCGGACGGATCGCGACGGATGCGTTCTCTCCGACGTCGCCGGCGCTGTCGAGGGTGCGTCGTGTGCCGCTTGCGCAGGTCGGGTCGGCGCAGTCGTAGAGCTTGAGGTTGCCGTTGGTTCCATCGTGATAGCCGACAACGGGTCGTTGATCGGCGCGCAGCGCCAGCGCCACGTGGACACCGACGTTGCCGGCGCTGTCGAGCACGCGGCTGAAGCTCACCGGCAGCAGCTCGCAGTCTAGGCTGCCATCGGCATTGATGCCGCGGAAGAACTCGCCCTCACCGCAGCTGCCGGATACGCGGGCCTGTACTTGGGTGGGGTCGATCTGCGCGAGACCAATTGCACCGGGCTCGATCATGGCGGCCTCGATGCCGCCGTCGCGAACCGAAAGCACGCCGTTGAACGTGACCGGTTCGCCGGCACCTGGCAGCGCGCGGTTCGTCGTCAGGCCGGGTCCGGCCCCCAGCGAGACAACGCCGGCTTCGTCGGTTCCGTCGACAAATCCCGCGGGTATACCGGTGATGCCATGCCAAGGGGTTCTGGCAGCATGCAGGGCTTCTGGTGTCGGCCGGATCGCCTGACGTGGCTGCAAGCTCGCGTAGTCGCCTTCGTCGTCGCCGGGGCGAACCCGGATTTCCAGGAAGCGCGCGCTGCCGTCGAAATTCGCGCCGAAGTTCATGTTCAACGTGAAGCGACCTCCGGTCTCGATTGGGCGGTTGTGCAGGAGATTGCAGAACAGCGGCGTGGTGTCGCCCGGATCTCCGCTGGCAAACAAGCAGACTTCGAAATCGAACAGACCACTGGCCGGCAGACCGGCCACCTTCAACTCGCCCTGATAGGTGAAGACGCTGCCGATCGGCACATTGCCCTCCGTGCTCTGTGCGAAAGCCGGGGCCAACGCGGAGCCGGCCGCGAGGACTGCAAGAGCGATCAGACGGTACATGGCAGTTGCTTTCCCAGGATGGTTATCCGGTTCAACGCCGTTTGGACGATAGGCGGGCCACGACCACGCGAAATCGGTGGCTTTCGAAGGTTCCGGCGCGCACCGCATCTGCGCGCGCTCAGCCTTCGAAGCCATTGCGGAACAGGCAGTCGAGTTCGTCGCCGCAGCCCGGTGCGGGGCCGGTCGGCAGGCCCGGGCTGCCGACCCAGAAGCCACCGGTCACTTCGAAGCTCGGGTTCACGCAGCCAGCGCCACCATCGGCAGAACACAAGGAGACGATTTCGGCATCGGCTTGCCCGACGGTGCCCGAGAGCGAGTAGACGCCGTCAGCCGAGGTGCCGCCGCCGGCATCGATCGTGTACCAGTCGATCGGATACTGTGCGCTCGTCGCGGTCGAGACGAGTGCGTCGAGGGCGAAAAGCGTGACCAGGATCAAGCGTGGCATCGTGGAGGTTTCCTGTCGGGTGAGCTCGGAGCCTGCCTTGCCCGCAGGCGAGGACTTGGTCAGAGCTAACGCAATTCACCGTCGGGGCGGGCCAAAGAGGCTGCGTGTCGCAGAGTTGAATCGAGAGAATCAAAGGCGGCGAATCAATGGGGTCAGACACCATCACCATTGATTCAAGATCGAGTCGGCCGCGGATGTGGTTGTCCTGGCTGTTCGCCACCGGCTTGAAGACGACTACCACTGAGCGGAAAACGACGAAAAGCGGGAAAGCGAGAACGAGAACCAGGGAGAAATCGAAGGGAAATCGACGAAATCGGGGACCCCCCATCATTTGCGCGCCCGCATTTCGCCACATGGCCGCGCCAAGCTGTGTCCACTGCAGACACTGAGGTGGTCATGACTACGCACCGCTCCCACGCGATCGCTCTCCTTGCGCTGACCCTGGCGACACCGGCCACCGCTGCCGCCGCCGAGCCGCCGGCGCTGCATTGGATCGCGGAGCGCGACGTCACGATGCAGGTGGACGTCTACGGCGAGCGGCCGCGCCAGACGATCCTGCCACGCGGCACCGAGGTTCAGCTGCAGCAGACGTTCCACGGCGAGACGTCCTGCCTGGTTGCCAGCCTGCTGAACGTGGGTCGAGTGCCTTGTGCGGCGCTCAGTGCTCGGCCGGTCGCGGCCGAACGTGCCGGTGCCGAAGGCGTGCCGGCCGAAACCCGCTGGATCACCGGTACCGGCGTGCTGCTGCGCGACCAGGCGGCTGCGAACGCGCCCGTTTCCGCGCGCCTCGGCCTGAACTGGCGCGTGAGCCTGCAGGCACCAGCCGCCGGCGATTGGTGCGCGGTGAGTGTCGAAACCGGTACGGCGGGCTTCGTCGCCTGCCACTTCCTCGCCGCACAGCCGGTCGACGTAATGGCCTTCGCCGCCCCCCTGGGCTGGGACGCTCAGCCGAACCCGCACTACGATCCGGCGCGCCTGTTCTGGATGGAGCCGGGCTGGGAGCGGATGGAGATCTACGCCGCGCAGCTCGAACTGCGTCATGCCGCGATCGCCGACGGCCAGGAAAGGCCGCGTGACCCCGAGCTGGAGCGGATGAAGGCCGAGCTCGCGAAGGGCATGCACGTGCCGCATCCGGGACCGTTGCCGGACTGGGACACGCTGGTCCGCGCTGCACGCACCCTGCCCGAGGCCGAGGCCGAGGCCGCCGCCGAACTGCTGTCGCTGCTGTCGCTCTGGGGCGAGACCTTCGATCCGGTTGGCAATCGCGGCGGTCCCACCGCGCTCGGCCTGGTGCGCGCGCTGGAATTGCCGCCGGTGCGGCCCTCGTGGTTCAAGGGCGAGGCCCACCTGGCGCCGCCCGGCGACGCGCGCATGCTTGCCGGCCGCTTCGGCATTGTGCATCGCTGGCAGATCCGCCCGCGCATCACCGACCAGACCGATCCGGATTACACCGGCGACGGCCTTTACGACATGCACGCACGCACGCAATCGCTGGTGCGGCCGGTGATGCAAGTGTCACTGTTCCGCGACGGCCGCATCGATGTCACACCGACCCACGCCCGTCATACCGAAACCCTGTGGCGGCAGTCCGACGGCCCGATGTGCGAGGGCTACGCGGACGGCTTCAGCCACGGCGACGCCGACCCGCGTATCTGGAATTACTTCAACTACGGCGACGCAGATTTCGCGGAACGGTTGCGCGCCGAGCCCGGGGCGGTCGCCGGCAGCCTGTACCGCTTCCACGTGCCCGGGCCGCTGCCGAAAATGCTGGCGACCGTCAGCCGCCGCGAACAGCCACTCGATCGCGCGACCACCGGCTTCGTGCGGGGCACGTACCTAGTCTACGACCTCGACCACGATGCCGTGCCCGACCTGCTGGTCTTCGAAGGCGTCGGCCGCGGTCCCGGGCACCTGGGCGGCGAAACCCTCACCGACGATGCCTGGTACCGCCTCGTGCTGGCGAACGTGGGCGGCCGCTGGAAGATCCTAGGCACCGACCAGTTCGGTTACGGCTGCGGTTGCTGAGGCAAGTCCGGCGCGTAAAAGGGGACGGAGGGGTTTCCCCACCTTTTCTGATTGCAGATCAGTGGCTTGCCAGCTAGTCTCCGCAAAAACAGCGCGGGACCGGAAAAGGGACGGAGGGAATTAATCCGCCTTAATTCCCTCCGTCCCCATCTCTGGCCTCGTCATAGTCGAGGACGAGCTGGTCGATGGCCGCCACGGTGTTTGGCATCTGGTCTGCTCCAGGCACCCGGAATGCCGCCTCGCCCGGGATGACAAGGTGCGGACAGACTTTCGGGTGAGATGGCCATTGCCGCGGCGCTGGGCGCAGGTCCGTGCATCCCGGCGGGTCGTACCGCCCGGGCTACTGGCGCCGTCGCATCGACCAGGCAGCGCCGAGCAGGATCAGCAGGTACAGCGCCAACTGGCCTCCCCGGCCATCCACGGGAATGAGGGCGGCGCTGGGATCGGGCGGAAACACCAGGAGCGGCAGGGCGCCGCCCTGCAGTACCTGCACCTGCTCCGCCCCGCCAGAGTCATGGCCCGACGACCCGAACACTATTGCTGCAAGCGGATAGACGCCCGGCACCGTGCCGGCCCGGAAGCTCGTCGACACCGCCTCCCCCTGCCCATTGGAAATCCGCACGATCGTGCCTGGCGACCCGCCGGGCGCAGGGACAAAAGCCCCGTGCAGCCCCGGCGGGGTCGGAGTGCAGCTCACCCCGGGAGCGGGCATGCAGATCGTCGCGTTCACGAAGAACTGCACCGCCACGCCCCCCAGCGGCATATTGTCCGACTGCCGAAGCACCCGCACCCGAATCGGCGCCTCGCGAAGCTCGCCAAGGTCAAGCGAAAGCGTCGACGGGGTGAGCAGCTCCAACCTTACCGGAATCGCCCCGCCGGCCCTCGCCGTGGCGCAATACATGGCCATGAGAAGCAAGAGGGCAGCCCAGGTCGCATGGCGGGTCTTCAACGGGTCCGTTCCTTGGGTTGGTCAATCTGAAGGACAGGCTATCAGAACAGGGGTGACCATTTCGCCGCCGCAGGCAGCAGAACAAGAGGGAAGGGGGAATCAAGGCGTGAGAGGGAAGAAAACAGGTCGAGCGGAACGAAACGCAAGCGCCCATCGTTATCGTTGGTCCCGAATCGGCGCTTGGCCGGCTAGCGCGCTCAGTCCATCTCTTAAGAGTTGTTGCGTGTTGCGCAACTTGCGGGGCAATGGGGACGGAGGGAATTAGTCCGCATTAATTCCCACCGTCCCCTTTGTTGTTTACAACCCTATGCGCCTGCATTCCTCTCTCGACTACTCGTCACCAAACGACTACGCAAGGAAACTCAACAGCGCTGCACTTCGCCGAGCTTCTTGAGCTCCGTTTCTAGGGGGGCAGGTCCAGTCTTGCCACTCACCATCCCAGCCGGCGTCGCCATTCCTCACAAGGAACCGGAGGCTCGCGCCGCGGGAAAGGACGCAGGCTGTCCAGTTCCTTGGGTTGACCGAATCCGAACAGCGCGTTGACATCGGTAAAGCACGAAAGGGGAGCGCTCGGCATCAATCGCCACTCGTATCCCTCGGCGCGACCCTGCTGTGCCGGTACCATTGCCATGGTGTTCATCGCATCGAAAACCTGGGCAAAGCGCAGGGGGCCTGCGTCCCAGGGGTCCAGGCCCAGGTCGAAAATCAAGCGCGACAAGGCTTCCCGGGCTTCCGACTGGTTTCCGGCGATCAGGACGGTAGGTGGCGTCCCGACCAGCAGTGGATCCACGAAGAAAGTCATCAAAGGCAGGTTGATCCTCACCACGCGCGCCGCCGGGTGGCGGGACTGGATGCGCTCGCTGTTGGACTCGCCCGGGACAAGTTCCAGATAGCCGTCTTCCGCAATCCGTTTCGTCCCGCCGCTTACGTCAACGACGATCTTGCCCTGCAGATCGCCCAAGCCGTCGGTGACCTCATCCAGCACGCTACGCGGCACGGCCAGGATCACGATCTGCGCCTTCGCGGCGGCTTCGCTCGGGCTGGCGGCTGAAGCACCAGCACCGGTTTTCTCCACCAGTTCGAGCACCGATGCGCGCGTCGGATCGCGACTTCCGTAGACCAGCGGATACCCGGCGCGGCCGATCGCCGGGCCGAACGTGCTCGCGAGCGTGCCAGTTCCGATCATCGCCACGACTGGCTTGTCCGCCGCGGCGGCGCTGAGGCTGACACCGGGCAGGCTCAGCAGGAAGAGCAGTATCAGGCTTGTGCGATTCATGGGATCACCCTTGACGGACCAACACAGCGGTAAGAGTACTCTTGTTTGTTTTTCTCCCGTCGCCTTTTATCCGTGAAGGATCGGGTCGCGTGCCGTCGGCCGGCGAGGCGCGTAACCACGTCTTAATGCCGAGCCCGTTAGGCTGCGCGCCCCTCCACTGCAATTGCATCCCATGACCCAGCGCTTGTGCGTCTTCGTGTTCGCCGCTCTGCTGTCAGTCTCCGCTGCGCACGCCACCGTGCTGCCAGCCGAACCCCCGCGCACCCTGGCCGCGGTGGATGTCACCGGCGTAATGCCCGGACCCGGGCTGTGGCAGGTGCGTCGCGGTGACCACGTGCTCTGGCTCGTTGGCACCTTGAGCCCGTTGCCAAAGCGCATGCAATGGCGCTCTGCCGAACTCGACGCGCGGCTGGCCGAGGCGGACGCGCTCCTTGGTGCACCGGGCCTGGCGATCACCACCGGCCGCGGCATGCTGCATGCGATGACGCTGCTGCCGTCCGCACTCGGCGCACGCAAGCTTCCCGACGGCGAGACGCTCGCCGACGTGCTGGCGCCGGAACTGCATGCGCGTTGGAGTGAACTGAAAGCCGAGCATCTCGGCCGCGACCGCGCGGTCGAACGCTGGCGTCCGATGTTTGCGGCGCAGAAGCTGCACTACAAGGCCGTCGAAGGCGCCGGGCTATCGTTCAGATCGCCGGTTGTCGAGCACGTCGCCAAGGCGGGCAAGCGGCGCGACCTACCACGCATCGACGGGACCTTCGGACTGACGCTCGACGAGCCGCGCCAGGCATTGCGCGATTTCAAGCAGGGCGAGCTCGACGACATCGACTGCTTCGAACGCACCCTTCAGCGGCTGGAAAGTGATCTGGCGCTGCTCACCGCTCGCGCCGAGGCATGGGCAACCGGTGACGTCGAGGCACTGCGCGCGCTGCACGACACCGATCCGGCGAGTGCATGCATCAAGGCGCTGACCAGTGCGCCGGTGCTGCAGAAGCACGGGCTCTCCGATGTCCGCGCGCAGATGCGTGCTCGCTGGCTCGAGGTTGCCGAAGAGGCACTCGCCGCTCACCGCACGACGGTCGGGGCGGTGCCGATCGAGCTGCTGCTCGACGCCGGCCCCGACGGCATACTGTCCACCTTCGCGGCGCGCGGCTACCGCGTGCTCGGCCCGGATGACTTCGATGACCGCAGCGTCGATGAAGGCGTCGCCGAGCACGTCGACGAAGATGCGAAAAAGGGGACGGGGGGAGTAATCAGCGGGACGCCCTGGTGAAATCCCTCCGTCGCCTACGAGGAAACCCACCATTGGACTCAGCCCATGATCTTGCGCTTGTATGGGCGCTGTCTTGGCCGCACCGCCGCCGCCTCGATGTCGCCCCGCGCGCTCCACATTGCCGAGGTTTCGTCGCTGGTGGCCAACACGACAGCAACGCGAACTTGGCAGCGAAGATCACCTGATCACGCCGCTTGCACTCATCGCGAAGCAGCGCGTACTTGATTGGCTGGGCCGGATCGAGCCCCGCACCGCAAAGCGACGGCCAGAACCATTTGATGCAGACCTGGCCACAGCGGCTCGCACGAGCCAGGGTGAAGCAGACGCAGCCTCCGATGAAGCTAAAATAGGCGCCATTTCCCCCCGTCCCCTTTTCCCGGATCACCGGTCTGAGTGCATGCCGCCGCCACACGATGCCAGGCCAAGCCACACCCCGACCACAGTACCCATCGCGCTGGGCCGCCTACGCTGTTGGCGGGACGTGCAGAGCCTCGCCTATCTGCTGGCTTGGCCGGCACTGGCGGTATGGCAGTGGCAGTACGGCCTTTCGCCATTGCTGTACGGGCTGCAATTGCTGATCAGCATCGCCATCGGTGTGATCCACCACAACCACGCGCATCTGCCGATGTGGCGTGGACGATGGCTGAATCGCGCGACGGATCTGTGGATCACCCTGTTGCAGGGTCACCCGACCTGGGTGTTCGCGCCGGCCCATATCGCCAACCACCATCGCTATCGGCACGGTGCACGGGATGTCGCGCGCACCTATCGGTTTGGCGGTGACCGCAATGATCTGATCGGCTGGCTCATGCACCCGCTGTACGCCGCATTCGCGGTGTATGGCTTGATCCTCCGCGCGCTCAAACAGTTGCGCCGACGGCGGCCGGCTGCGTACCGCTGGTATGTCCTGCAGTACGCACTTTGGCTGGGCAGCTGGAGCCTGCTGTTGGTGCTGGACCCATGGAATTCGCTGCTGCTGGTGATTGTCCCGCAGCTTTTCGGTCTGCACTGGCTGCTCGGCGCGAACTACCTGCAGCACGCGCATGCGGACGGCAACTCGCCGCTGGACTTCGCGCGCAATTTCGGTGGCGGCGTGAACCTGCTGTGCTTCAACGTTGGACTGCACACAGCGCATCACCTGCAGCCACGATTGCACTGGTCGCAGCTTCCGACACTGCAACGCGAACTCTTGCCGCGGCTCGATCCGAGCCTGCAGGAGCGCAGCCTGATGCGCTATCTGCTGCGGGTGTTCGTGCTAGGCAGCGTGCTGCCGCGCTATCGATCGCGCTCACTGATGACGAGTGCTGCAGCGCAGGCACGCAGCACGGCATCGCTCGACACGTCGAGCCCACCCCTCGATACGGCATGATGGGCCGCTTCAGCGCGCTTGCGACTTCCTTGATTAGCCATGGAACGGATTTCGATGCCGACCCAGTTTGAGCGCGTCTACCTGCAGGGCACTGGGCGCTTTCTGCCCGGTGCGGCCATCGACAACGACGCCATGGACGCCTATATCGCGCCGCTTGGGCGAATCTCCGGCCGCATCAAGAAGCGCATTCTGAGCGAGAACGGCATCCGCAGCCGCCATTACGCGGTCGACGCCGAGGGCAACACCGTGTACTCGAACGCGGCGATGGCCGCGCATGCGGTTGCCGAATGTCTGCGCGATGCCGGCTGCAGCCTGGCCGAGGTCGGCCTGCTGGCGGCTGGAACCTCCGGCGGCGATGCGCTGATGCCTGGCTTTGCCAGCATGCTGCAGGGTGAGCTTGGCGCAGCGCCGATGGAGACCCTATCGAGCCATGGCATCTGCGCTTCGGGCATTGGCGCCTGGGCCTATGCCGCGCAGTCAATCGAGCTGGGCGCGCAGCGTCGCGCACTGGTGGCCGCCAGCGAAATGCCCTCGCGCCTTTTCAAGCGTTCGCGCTATGCCGGCAAGGGCTACGACGCCGACTTCGACGCGCATTTTCTGCGCTGGATGCTGTCCGACGGTGCCGGCGCCCTGCTGCTCGGCGACGCGCCCAAGGCCGGCGCTGGCCTGCGACTGCGACTGCGCTGGATCCACCAGCGTTCGTTCGGCGGCGACTACCCGGTCTGCATGCAGTTGGGCCTGAGCGCCGACCGCGCACGCTCGCACCTGGACTACCCGTCCTGGCAGGCGGCCGAAGCCGACGGCGCGCTGTTTCTGCGTCAGGACATCCGCCTGTTGCCGCACCTGTTCGATGTCGGCATCCACGAGTACGCCGGGCTTGCCCACGCCGGCTGGATTGATCCATCGACGGTTGATCACTTCCTCTGCCACTACTCGTCGGAACGATTCGCACCTTTGGTCGATGAACTGATGCACAAGGCCGGCCTGGCGATCCCTCGCGAGCGCTGGTACAGCAACCTGGTTGAGCGTGGCAACACGGGTGCTGCGTCGATCTTCGTGATGCTGGATGAGTTTCGGCGCACGCGTGAGCTGCGGCCGGGGCAGCGGATTCTGTGCTTCATTCCAGAATCCGGCCGCTTCACCGTCGCCTTTGTAATGCTTGAGGTCGAGGCCGCCGAAGCACCGTTGGCGCAGGCGCGCGCCTTGGCATCAGCACCCGTGCCGATCGCCGGGCGGGCCTTGCATGCGAGTGAATCAGCGACGGGCGATGAAGCCGAAGTCGACCCGCCGCACGACCCCGCACTCGCGCCACCGGCGCTGCGCCAACTGCTCGGCGAGCTGGCGGCGATCTGGCACGGCTACCGCTCGCGGGTGTGGCGCACGCCGATCATCCGCAGCCTGCGCGATGGCCGTTTCGGCATCGACAACTACCTGCAGTGGATGCAGGACTGGGTGCCGCAGGTACGCGAGGGCACGCGCTGGATGCGCGAGGCTGCGGCCAACCTGCGCGCTCCCTACAGCGAACTGGGCGGGCTGATCGAAACCCACGCCGGCGACGAGCAGAACGACTTCAAGATCCTGTTCGACGATTACCGCAAGGCCGGTGGCAGCATCAGCGACATCGACGCGCTGCGCCGCAACCCTGGCGGCGAGGCGCTCAATGCGTACTTGCATGCGCTGGCGGCAACCGTGAACCCGATCGGCCTGCTTGGCGCGATTTACATCATCGAAGGCACCGGCCAGCGGATCATTCCGGCCCTGTTGCCCTTGATGAAGGCGCGGCTGGATCTGCCCGCCAGCGCCTTCCGCTTTCTCGAGTACCACGGCGCCAACGACATCCATCATCTGCAGCGCTGGCTGCAGGCGGTGGAGATCGTGATCGCGATCGACAGTAGCGACAGGGGCAACGCCGCCGAGCAGATCATCGCCACCGCCGCGCGCACCGCCGAGCTCTATCTGATGCAATTCGAACACGTCAAAGCGTGATCCTGGATTCCTCAGTTGTCCGCTTGCCACTTCGTCCAAGGGATTGATGTATATGGGATCAACCTGCCAACTGCGGAATCCAGGATGAAAACCGCCCCGGACTTTGTCACCGAAGCGCACGACCCGAAGGACCCCAATCCCTGGCTTGCCCTGTATCTGGACCGCAGCACGCCGCTGCCGGAGCCAACCAAGCGCGCCTGGTTGGCGGATACGTGCTCGCCGGCGCGCCAGTACCTGTTGCCCTTCCTGCGGCCTTTGGCGCGGGCGTGCATCGTGCTGGTGCAGGTAGTAAAGGTGTTCACCCCGCGCAAGCTGGCTTTCTCCAAAGTCCTGCATCGGATTCTGGCCTGGGGCTTGCGCAACTTCCTGCGCCCGGACGCCAACTGGCTGATCCTGCGCCACTTCCATCTGGGCTCGCAGAGCCTGGCCTTCATTGCCGCCAATGCGCCGGTGTCGGTGCCGACCGCTGGTTTGTTTCCGCAAACCATTGATGATCTCGCCGATGAGGTGTTCCTCAAGCACGACCTCAACCTGTTCAATTTCGTGATCTGTCTCAACAAGGCGATGAACGAAATCGGCGCCAGCCTGAGCCCAGTCGCCGAGCCGGATTTCTCGATGATCGAAGAGCCCAGCGTGCGCCTGGAAGACATGCCGCGCCGTTGGACCAACTTCATCGACCTGCAGAGCGGCATCGAGCTGTTCACCCCGGTCTATCAGCTGTTCCTGAGCGACAGCGACTTCTGGCGGGCCACCAACTCGCTGCAACTTGACGAGACCATCGGCATCTACGTGGCCACCCTGCTGAATGCGCGCGACCATCTGATCCTGGTCAACAACCGCCACCCGCTGGTTCCGATGTCGACCCTGCGCGCCGGCTTTCGCCTGACCCTGCACGGCCTGTCGACCGAGATGCTGCACGCGTTCCTGGTCCAGCAGCGAGCGTTGCAGGCGCAGCGCCGCGGCCAAGCCGAACGTCTGTAGATCGGGGCTGGGCGAGCTTACCTCTGCTTCTCGCGACTCGGCCCGGTTGGCCGGACTGCAAGCGTTTTGGCCAGTCGGGCCTCGACCGCGGCCTGAATGTGAAACCTGCCGAGCGTCCGTTGCCAGTTGCCGGTCCCGCCACCCCGCCGAAAAAGCCGCGCAGCACCAATTGGGCCCGCCCTTTTTGTGATGTCCAACGGCTCGGGCAAGACCGCTGTGGGCGATGAGCAGGCAGAAAAAAGTGTGACCTGGCAAGCAGAATGAAAATATTCCTGTAGCCGGACCCGGGCAAAAGTCGGCGATTTCTTCCGTCGGCTCAGGTCCGCGCATTGAACGCATTGTTTATGCAAGCATTTGCATCTGCTGCATTGCAGCGTGCGCGGCAATCGCGTTGGGACTAGCGTCCGCATCCGTTGCCTGCAGTGTGGATTGGTTCACAAAACCACAGTTCGGGCCGCAACCGAGGCACAGACACACCCACCTCTTTTTTTCGTGCGGCCACTTGGGCGTCGACGGGAGCGTGTGCCTGACTTCTGGGGGAATGCGTTGGCGCAGGGATGCGGCATCCGGTCGTTCTCGACCTTTCATCCACATGTTCAGGGAATTCACGCAATGAGCCGTAAGTCTTTCCGTACTGTCCGGTTACAGACCTTGTGCGCCGCCACTGCACTGGCACTTGCCGCACCATTCGCCATCGCTTCCTCCGAGTCCGCGCCCTATGGTGGCGAGCGGGTTCTGGTCGGTGGCCTGCAATCTGGCGCCATGTTCGACCGCTTCATCGTCAAGTTCCGCGATGGCTCGCCCGAGACCCGCAGCCAGTTCACCTTGGACCGCGCTCTTGAAGACGCCGCCTGGAGCGCCCGTACGGCGCTTCGCGGATCTTCCTCCGGGCGTTTGGCGCTGAGCCATGTGCGCCATATGGACCTGGGTGCCGAGGTCGTGCGCAGCTCAAGGCGACTCGATCGCGAGGACGCGCTGGCCCTGATGCAGAAGCTCGCGGAGAATCTCAACGTCGAGTACGTGGAAGTCGATCGACTCAACCGCCCCAGCTTCACCCCCAATGATCCCGGCTATTCGCAGCAATGGGGCTACAACAATGCCACCGCCGGCATGCGCGCCAACCTGGCCTGGGACATCACCAACGGCAACGGCGTGGTCGTCGCGGTGCTGGATACCGGCATTACCGCTCACCCGGATCTCGATGCCAACGTCTTGCCCGGCTACGATTTCATCGTCGACACCTTTGTCTCCAATGACGGCAATGGTCGCGATTCGAATCCGGCTGACCCCGGCGACTGGTCGACGGCCAGCCAATGCTATTCGGGCTCGCCGGCTTCGAACTCGTCCTGGCACGGCACCCATGTCGCCGGCACCGTCGCTGCGGTCACCAACAACTCAGTCGGCGGCGCGGGCACGGCCTACGGCGCCAAGGTCGTTCCGCTGCGCGTGCTGGGAAGGTGCGGTGGTTACGACTCCGACATCGCCGACGCCATCATCTGGGCCTCAGGCGGCGCGGTCAGCGGCGTACCGGCCAATGCCAATCCCGCCGAAGTCATCAACCTCAGCCTGGGTGGCAGCGGCGCCTGCGGCGCAACCTCGCAGACCGCGATCAATACTGCGGTCGGCAATGGATCGGTGCTGGTGATCGCGGCGGGCAACGACAACATCAACGTCAGCGATGCCTCGCCGGCCAACTGCAGCAACGTCATCGCCGTAGCGTCGATCACCAGTACCGGTGCCCGTTCGAGCTTCTCGAACTACGGCGCGCTGATCGACATCGCGGCGCCGGGTTCGACGATCTATTCCACCATGAACGCCGGCAGCACCACGCCGGGCTCGGCCACCTACACCAACTACAGCGGCACCTCGATGGCGACGCCGCACGTGGCGGGTGTAATCGCCCTGATGCAGTCGGTAGCCAATCCGGTCAAGACTCCGGCGCAGATCGAGTCGCTGATCAAGAGCAGTGCGCGTGCGTTCCCATCCACACCCTCGCAACCCATCGGCCCGGGCATGGTTGATGCACAGGCGGCAGTGATCGCCGCACAGGGCGGTGGTACGGATACCACAGCGCCCAGCACGGTCAGTGGCCTGGCTGCCTCGGCTTCCAGCAGCAGCCAGATCAACCTGAGCTGGTCGGCAGCCACCGATACCGGCGGATCGGGTCTGGCAGGCTACAAGATCGAACGCTGCACCGGCGCGACCTGCACCACCTATACGCAGATCGCAACCAGCACGTCGACCAGCTATTCCAACACCGGCCTGACCGCCGCCACCACCTATCGTTACCGCGTGCGCGCCTACGATGGGGCCGGCAACAATGGTGGCTATTCCGGCATCGCCAATGCCACGACCCAGACCATCGGCGGCACGGTGCTCAGCAATGGCGTCGCGGTCACCGGTCTCGCGGCCGCCACCGGTGCCCAGCTGAGTTACACGATGGTGGTGCCAGCCGGCGCGACCAACCTGCGGTTCGTCACCTCTGGCGGCACCGGCGACGGCGATCTGTATGTGAAGTTCGGCTCGGCTCCCACCACCAGCAGCTACACCTGCCGCTCCTGGGCCACGGGCAACGCCGAGACCTGCAACATCACGACCGCGCAGGCAGGCACCTACCACGTCATGATCAATGCCTACGCTGCGTTCTCGGGCATGAGCCTGACTGGCAGCTACACCGCCGGCAGCAGCGACACGACGGCGCCGAGCACAGTCGCGGGCCTGACCGCATCGCCCACCAGCAGCTCGCAGATCAATCTGAGCTGGTCGGCTGCCACCGACAGCGGTGGCTCAGGCCTGGCGGGTTACAAGATCGAGCGCTGCACGGGCGCGACCTGCACCAGCTACGCGCAGATCGCCACCACCACGTCCACCAGCTACTCGAACACCGGTCTGACGGCCTCCACCACTTATCGTTATCGGGTGCGTGCCTACGATGGGTCGGGCAACAACGGTGGCTATTCCAGTGTGGTGAATGCGGCAACCCAAGGCACTGGCGTGCAGACCTACACCAACAGCACCGACTACAACATTCCGGACAACAACACTACCGGCATCACCAGCACGATCAGCGTGTCGGGTCGCACCGGCAATGCGCCCAGCACCACCCAGGTCGCCGTGAACATTGTGCATCCCTACATCGGCGACCTCGTCGTCGATCTGCTGGCGCCCGATGGCTCGGTGTACAACCTGCACAACCGTACCGGCAGCAGCACCGACAACATCGTGAAGACCGTCACGGTGAACGTGTCCAGCGAAGCCATGAATGGTTCGTGGAGGCTGCGCGTGAAGGACCTCGCAGGCTCCGATGTTGGCTACATCAACAGCTGGAGCATCACGTTCTGATGGTTTGAACGGTTTCAGTCAGGACTGAAGGGGGCGGCTGGAAACGGCCGCCCCTTTTTGATGGACGGTGACACCCATCAATCGTGCTTTCTCAAGCTGGCGTAACAAAAAGTACCCTGACCCTGAAGTTTCCCCACTCTTCATCCGCTCGCAAGTGCATCGCCGTCATGGGTAATGGCCTGAGGGCTACCCACGGATTTCGCCGGATACACGTGTTCGTACAGAGTCAGAGTGCGACCGCCAACCGCGAGCCCCGCACGCAGCAACTGAAATCGTCCGCGACCATCCAGTGGCGACCAGTCCACCACGATCACCGGGCGCGACTGCCGAACCGCCCAGCCGGTGATAGCGGCATACAACCCATCGCGCCTCATGTATCAGATGAGGATTGCCGATCAACCGGTCCAGCTTCTTCAACGGCGCCGACGCACTCTGGGCACCGGGCCAGGACCGCGCCAGCTCCATAATCGTCAGGCGTCGCCATGCGAACAATGCGCGGACGGCGCCCAGCAACGCCGCACACCGGTGAGCCTCGTTCTTGTCTTGGCGACCAAGAGGAGACCACCTCGTCATGCACGCACTTTTTTCCCGACCTTCTACATTGCAAGTAGTTGTCTAGCAAGCAGGTTTTGTGGGGAAACCTCAGCCTCCGACCCCTTTGGTCGTCCCTTCTTGCTCGGACACCTGCGGCACGCCGAAAGGCGCATACTCGCGCCGCAACCATCCTGAGGGGGATCCACTGTGCTGACCACACAAGCTGTTTCGAACAGCATCGCGTCTCGTTGCATCAATCCCGACGGTCGAGGCCAAGGCTTGCGTAATGCGTTCCTTCGACTCGCCGCGATGTTGCTGTGCGTGGGATTATCCGGCTCGGCGTTTGCCCAGGCGTTCACGGAAGACTTCAACGACATCACCCTGCTTGCGGGCAATGGCTGGTCGCTGCAGAACAACAGCTCCCCGGTGGGATCCACCAACTGGTTTCAGGGCAACCCCATTTCGGGTGGCGGCCCCTTCGACGCATACAACGGCACCGCGAACGCCTACATCGGTGCCAACTACAACAACACGGGGTCAACCGGCACGATCAGCAACTGGTTGCTCACGCCAAACCGGACGCTTCGCAATGGCGACGTTTTCACGTTCTATAGCCGCAAGGTTGCCCCTGACTCATATGCCGATCGCCTTCAGGTTCGCCTGAGTACCAATGGTGCGAGCACGAACGTGGGTGTCGGGGCCGATGCCGTGGGAGACTTCACGACCTTGTTGATGTCCATCAACCCGAGCCTGGTCCTTGGCGTTTATCCCACGGTGTGGACGCAGTACACCATCACGCTCTCCGGGCTTCCTGCGCCCAGTTCGGGCCGCATGGCATTCCGCTACTTCGTGACCGGCGCCGGATTCAGCGGAACCAATTCCGATTACATCGGCATCGACAATGCGGTGTACACGCCGTACTTCTGCCCATCGTTCACGATGACGCCGGCGGGCCCGCTGACCGGTGCAAGTTGGGGCCAGGCCTACAGCTTTAACGTTACGCAGACCGGTGCCCTGGGTGCGCCCAATTTCGCAATGACTGCGGGCGCCTTGCCGCCCGGGCTGACGCTCTCCTCTAGCGGCAACATTTCCGGCACGCCCACTGCCAATGGCACCTTCAATTTCACCGTGACGGTGAACGATGCCAGTGGCTGCACCGGTTCGTCTTCCTACTCCATCACGGTGGTGCCGACTGCGCCGGGCGCGCCACAGAATGTCGTCGGCACTGCCGGTGATGCGCAAGCGGACGTGACCTGGGATGCGCCTGCCAGCGACGGCGGCAGTCCCATCTTCACCTACAACGCTATCTGCACCGACGGCGTGAACAGTTTCGGCGCCTCCCAAAACTCGCCACCCATTACCATCCTCGGGCTGACCAACGGCACGGCTTATACCTGTACCGTTGCCGCCGTCAACGGCGTCGGCACGGGACTTGAGTCCGCACCCAGCAGCAGCTTCACGCCGATGGGCAACCAGAGCATCACCTTCGAAGCGCAAGCCGGACAGACCTTTAGCCCGGGCGGGACTTTCGCTATCTCGCCCCTGGCGAGCGCCAGTTCCGGACTCGAGGTGAGCTACGGTTCGTCGACAACCGATGTCTGCACCGTGAGTGGAACGGAGGTCTCGATCGTTGCCGTCGGCACCTGCACGCTTACGGCAGACCAGTCCGGTGATGTCGCCTGGAACGCTGCGCCGCAAGTGGAGCAGTCCCTCATCATCGGCCAGGCCAGCCAGGTATTGGTGTTTCCGCCACAGACTGTTGCAAGCCATCCGTTCGTGGCTGGCGGCACCTTTGCCATCGCGCCCGAAGCAAACAGCGCGCAGCCTAACTCGGGCGAACCCATTGTCTACAGCTCGCTCAACGACAATGTCTGCACCGTAAGCGGCACTACGGTGACCATCGTGGCCGCAGGCACGTGCCAGCTCGCTGCGAACCAGACCGGTAACGACAACTTCATGCCGGCGGTGCAGGTCGAGGCGCAGGTCACGATCGACCTGGCCACGCAGACCCTGACCTTTCCCGCGCAAACCGTGCCCGCTCGCATGTTCCAAGCCGGCAGCATGTTCGCGATCGACCCTGAAGCCAGCAGCGATGAGCCGAACGCGGGCGAGCCCATCGTCTACAGCTCGCTCGACCAGAACGTCTGCAGCGTGACCGGTACCACGGTGACGATGGTGGGCGAGGGCACCTGCCAGATCGCCGCCGACCAGGCCGGCAGCAGCAACTTCACGGCGGCAGAACAGGTCACGTCGGATGTGCTGATCACCACGCCGGAAGCCGATCTTTACGTCGAGAAAACCGTTGCCAGCGACACCGCGCGGATCGGCGACACGGTGGCCTACACGATCGTTGTCAGCAACAATGGTCCGGCCGACGCGACCGACGTCGGCGTGCTCGACATCCCGCCGGTTCGGCTGGATCCAGGCAGCGTGGTGTGGTCCTGCATCTCGACTGTCGGCACCGTTTGCCCGGATCCCGACTCCGACCTCGGAGAACTCGATGTGACGCTCGCGAACCTGCCCTCGGGCGCCAGCGCCACGTTCGAACTGCTTGGCCAGGTAGTCCCGGCGGCGGATCCAGCGGACGACTTCACCGCGTTCGATAACACCGCCAGCGTAGCCTTGCCGCAAGGTTCGGGAATGCTCGATCCTGCGCTCAACAACGAAAGCACGGCGACCGTGCTGGTGATCCCGGAAGCCATCTTCGAGGACGGCTTCGAGACTCCACTGAACTAGCCGCAAGGGCCCTGCGAGTCGATCCTAAGATCCAGGATCGGCTTGAGCTCGCATCATCGCGAAGCCGACACGGTTGTGTCGGCTTCGCGTTTTCATCGATCGAGAAATTTCGGTGTGCGCCGGGACCGGGCCGCACAGCCCCGTTTGTGCCAGCGACAACGGGGGTCGAGTGCTCTCAGGAATTGCGGACTGTTTTTTCGGATCCTCTTGCCCTGGTTTAGCCAAACCCTAGAGTGCCAATTGCTGGATCAGCCATGAAGAAAAGCAACATATTCGCACTCGGCGCGGCCTTGCTTTGCGTTGTGGGATCTTGGTGGCTCAGTCCCATGCTGAGCAGCTTCTACCAGAACTCAAATAGTTCGAATGGCCATGTTGAGTCCTTGGATTCCGGGCCGGGGGCGAAGGCTGCTGCGCCAGACGGGGGCGATGGAGAAGGCGCGAGCGAGGGCTCAGACGCAGGGCAAGAAATGCGTTCCAGTCCGAACCAAGCGGCTGCAGAACCTTCATGGCCGGCGCCATTGAATCCATTTTCCGGATTGCACGCATCGCGCAGGGACTTGACTGGCGGCGATGTTCCATTTGACCCGTTTGGCGGAGAAACTGAGGAGGATAAAGCCTGGTTGGATCGCAACGGTTATCCGAACGCGCTGCTGTGGGATGCCCTTACCAAAGCAACCGACATGGAGTTGGATCAAGCGGTTCTTGCCGGGGACAAAATCGCCGAAGTGTTTCGCGATGCGAAGCGGCTTGGCAAGGGCGAGCCGGACGCATTGGCTACCCTGCTGGATCACTGGGAGGGCGGTTCGCAATTTGCGCTGGCGATTGCAACGTCCCACCTGGCGGGAAATGGCCAAGCGTCTGATCCGCGCATGGCTTACGTGCTGTTCCGACTAATGGAGATGAGCGGGAATTATTCCGCTGCCATGTCGCGAGAGATGACAGTGGGGGCAGAGTTTGACCAATTGCAGCGCTTGGAAGCAGAGGCGATGGCTCTGGCCTTGTTTGCATCTCGCACGTCTCCTGCGTTCGCATCCGGAACAGCGTGTGTATTGGATATTCGGCCGATTACTGTTCAGCCTGACGGTGGATAGGTTGAGCGTTCCCAGAACGAGAAAAACCGGCAGAGCCAAGACAGGAACAACAACCGCGAACAAAGTGCCGCTTGCCGCTGGCTTCCCATGCGGGGTGGCCTTGCTGGCCTGCCAGGGGTGACCCTTCTCGCCAGCCCGGCCTTGAGGACTGTCTGAACGCGCGCGCTCCCCCGCTTGTTGGCGGGACAGGTGGGCGCGGGTCTCTTCGAGTTCGGCCCGTTCGATAGGCTCGGCGCGAAGACATGGGCAATGGACTTTCTTGGATCGAACAGGGCCGGAATCTACACTGTGACCCTCGGTTCTGCTGGCCCGATAGGCCAAGTGCCATTTGCTACTGCACCGCGAAGGCTTGCATCGCGCCCGCCCGAGGATCGGGCGGGCGCTGGTACTTGAACGTCAGCGTTGTTCCCACCTGGATCGAACCCCAAACACGCCCAGCAGGAGGACGAGTAGTCCCAGTCCGAAAGGTGTTGCGATGGGTATCTGGAGGGGATCCGTCACCACGGCCCCAGTCCCGACTCCGAGGTTGGTTCCGCTCACGGCCGCAATCGCGAGCCCGGCGTACGCGGGGTCCGCACTGCTGACAACGAAGGTCACGGCAAACGGTTGGTCCCCATCCGGCGCGCTGTCGGGCATGCCCGTTACGGTAATCGTTTGCGCAACATTCCAGTTTCCCGCAGTGAAGACCAGGGAGGCTGGAGCAATGCTGGCTTCGCTGGGGTCGCTGCTCGACGGTGCAATCGTGACGTCCGCCGTCGGCTGCGACGCCAATACCACCGTGATGCTTGCGGTTCCGCCGGCTTCGGTGGTGCTCAGGCCGCTGGTCGGCGTGACCATGATCGCGGCGACGTCGTCGTCGATATTGGTCGCGCTGACATCGGAGGCGTTCATGCCGGCGTAGCTCGCATCGGCACTCACCGCTGCCGCCGTGACAATGGTGTAGGCGATGTCGCCGTCTGCGAGCGCATCGTCCACACCCGTCACCGTTACCGGTTGCGCAACATTCCAGTTCGCCGCGCTGAAGACCAGCGAAGCCGGAGCAACCGCGCCTTCGGTGACATCGCTGCTCGACAGCGCGATCGTCACGTCCGCCGTCGGTTCCGACGACAGCACCACGGTGAAGCCGGCAGTGCCGCTGGTTTCGGTGGTGGTCAGGCCACTGGTCGGCGTGACCATGATTGTGGCGGCGTCGTCGTCGATATTGGTCGCGCTGACATCCGAGGCGTCCATGCCGGCGTAGCTCGCATCGGCACTCATCGCTGCCGCCGTGACAATGGTGTAGCCGATGTCGCCGTCTGCGAGCGCATCGTCCGCACCCGTCACCGTTACCGGTTGCGCGACATTCCAGTTCGCCGCGCTGAAGACCAGCGAAGGCGGAGCAACCGTGCCTTCGGTGACATCGCTGCTCGACAGCGCGATCGTTACGTCCGCCGTCGGTTCCGAAGTCAGCACCACCGTGAAGCCCGCCGTGCCGCCGGCTTCGGTCGTGCTCAGGCCG
>JBBSJP010000064.1:0-21011 GCA_038257155.1 Lysobacterales bacterium
CAATCGAACCTCTCGGAATGCCATGCGCAACGCGGCAACATGCTCCACCAGCAGCGCGCGATCCCGCTCAAGCAGGTTGACCGTGAAGAAGTACGTGCCACCCGGCACCCAAGCTCGACGATAGTTCGGCATCACCGAAGCATGCCGTCCGGCACCTGCCACCGCCATCGGCAAACCCCGCACCGCCACGTAAGAAAAAGCTGACGGCGTAGGGCGGGTTGCAACCCGCCAACCAGGCTTGCGATACAGCCTGATCATCCGTTCGGCGGTTCAAGACCCGCCCTACTCAATCTGTTCGGCGGGTCAAGACCCGCCTTACTCAACCCGCCTTACCGCGTTGAACTCCAGTGCCCCATTTCAGTTCCAGTTTCGCCGTGGTGCCGCCTGTTCGCGGAGGACGGAACATAGCTTGCGGACTTCATTGAGCACAATCGTTGCCCTGTCAAAGTGCTCAGGATTCAGGGTACCGGCCGAATACGTTCCGCGGTTTCAGCGCCAAGCCAGACCAGGAACAGTCCTAGTATCAGGGTCAGGGTGAGGTAGGCGAGCGCCAGCGCGCTGCGATGGCTGCGGGTGTAGAGCAGCATTTCCAGCATCAATGCAGAGTACGTGGTCAGGCCACCGAGCAGGCCCACAATCAGGAAAGCCCGCCACCACAAAGCGGCGGTGCCGCGGCCTTCCAGCCAGATGGCAAGAAAGCCGACGGCGAACGATCCGATCAGGTTCACGGCCAGGGTGCCCCAGGGAAAGCCGCTGCCGAGCTGGCGCAGCAGGAATCCACCGATCCAGAATCGCCCCGCCGCGCCCAGTGCGCCGCCGGCCATCACCAGGCCCAGCTGCAGCCACCAGATCGCTGTCACCGCCCTGCCCTCGCCCTGTCGCGCCCTGACCGAAGCGAATCGAGCTTGGCTTTCAGCTTGATCTCCAGGCCGCGCTCGACCGGTTCGAAGTAGACGCGCTCGCCCATCGCGTCGGGAAATCCCGTCTGGTCCAGCGCCACGCCACCGGCTTCATCGTGGTCGTAGCGGTAGGCCTTGCCGTAGCCGAGCGACTTCATGAGTTTCGTCGGTGCGTTGCGCAGATGCATGGGCACTGGCTGGGTGCCGTGCTCGCGCACATCGGCCTGTGCCTGTTTGAAGGCGACATAGGCGGCATTCGATTTCGCGGTACTGGCGAGATAGATAACCAATTGGGCAAGGGCGAGTTCGCCCTCCGGGCTACCGAGGCGCTCGAAAGTATCCCAGGCGTCGATCGCCATCGCCAGGGCGCGTGGGTCGGCCAGGCCGATATCCTCCA
The DNA here is from genome assembly GCA_038257155.1 of Lysobacterales bacterium. Classification (GTDB taxonomy): domain Bacteria; phylum Pseudomonadota; class Gammaproteobacteria; order Xanthomonadales; family Xanthomonadaceae; genus JANJTY01. The sequence continues at coordinate 1,297 of JBBSJP010000064.1, forward strand.
CCGCCATGCGCGTCATGCGCCGCGCGAGATAGACCGGGTCGCAACCACCATCGAGCATGCGAGCCAGCCAGTACAGTGCGGCATCGGGGTTGGAACTGCGCACGCACTTGTGCAGCGCGGATATCTGGTCGAAGAACTGTTCGCCCTGTTTGTCAAAGCGGCGGGTGCGGTCGGCCAGCACCTGCTCGAGGGTTGCCTGGGTGATCTCGCCGCCTTCATCCTGGGCAAGCTCCGAAGCGATTTCCAGCAGGGTGAGCGCACGCCGTACATCGCCGTCGGCCGCCTGGGCGATGGTGGTCAGCGCCTCATCGTCAAAGCGCAGGTTCAGATCAGCGAGGCCACGCTCGACGTCGTCCAGTGCACGGCGCAGCGCAGCCACGATATCGTCGAGCGACACGCTTTCCAGCACGTGCACGCGACAGCGCGACAGCAGCGCCGAATTGAGTTCGAAGCTGGGATTTTCGGTGGTGGCGCCGACGAACACGATGCTGCCGCGCTCGATATGTGGCAGGAAGGCGTCCTGCTGGGTCTTGTTGAAGCGGTGCACTTCGTCGACGAACAGCACGGTGCGGCGACCGGCAGCGAAGCGCTGCTCGGCCTCGGCCAGCACCTTGCGAACTTCCGGCAATCCGCAGAGCACGGCCGAAACGGCGCAGAACTCGGCCTCGGCATAATGCGCCAGCAGCAGGGCGATAGTGGTCTTGCCGCAACCCGGCGGGCCCCACAACACCATCGAATGCACCCTGCCCGCTTCGATCGCACGGCGCAGTGCGGTGCCTGGCGCCATCAAACGACGCTGGCCAACGACCTCGTCGAGATCGCGTGGGCGCATGCGTTCGGCCAGCGGACGCAGGGCATTGGACTCGTTGCCCAATGCCAGAGACTTGGTGGAAGGTATCGACACGCAGCGATTCTAGCCCGCCCGCGGGCTCCTAATCCTGCAACGGCAGAATCTCGGCATTCGGAGATATCTCGCCCACGTCGCCAACCACATCGGTACCCGGCGGTGGCTGGAAGCCGAAGAAGCCTGCTTCGAAAACCGGATTGCGCTGCCAGTCGGCAAAGCGCATGACCGTACGCTGGCCCAGCAGGTCTTCCAGTTCCATCAGTTTGAGGCCGGTGTCGTCGAGCCCCAGTCGCACAGCCCGGAAGGCCGGCTCAGGCTCGCGCGGGCCGAGGCCCAGCCACTGCAGGCCATCGGCTGGCGGCAACTCCTCGACGGTATAGAGCCGATCAAGGTCGGTCAGGTCGAGCAGCACCGACAAGGGGCTGCGCTGTTCCTCTTCGTCCTGGCGACGCACAGTGACCTGCTCCAGGTCAGGATCGTAAATCCACACGCGCTCGCCATCGGCAACGATCAGCTGCGGAAAGGGTTCGATGTATTCCCAGCGAAATCGGTTTGGACGTGTCAGGGCCAGGCTACCAGTCGAGGATTCGCGCAGGCTGCCATCCGCATCGAACACCTGTTGCTCGAAGCTGCCAGCCAGTCCACCGACCGTGTTGGAAAATTCGTCGAGGCGCTGCCGCGCTTCGCCGGCGTGAAGCGTGGCGGAGACGCTCAGCAGCAGAAGCAGACCAAGGAGGCGCATTGCGTAGTCCGAATGTGGGATGGATACGGGATTCTTGCTGGCGGTACCTTAACTGAGGTGAAGCTGTTGCAGCGGGGATCGCAGACAACCAGCATTCAGCGAGGTTTGCCCCTCTCCCCAACCCCTCTCCCGTGGGGAGAGGGGCTTTGGGCGTTGGGCGCTGCTGTAGCACTTGGGCCGCTTCGAGACCGCGCCGCTGACTTCCACGATTCAATGCTTCGGCGGCGGCGGCGCCAGCACGCTGCGGTCCCCGTTGTGCTCAGGCTGCGAAACGATGCCGGCCGCTTCCATGGCCTCGATGAGTCGCGCAGCACGGTTGTAGCCGATCTTGAGGCGACGCTGCACGCCGGAAATCGATGCGCGACGCGTCTCGGTGACGATCTTCACCGCCTCGTCAAACAAGGCGTCCATGTCCTCTGCGGAACCTGCGGCAGCTTCCGGCAAGCCAGTCGCGCCCACCACCTGACCATCAGCCAGGGTCTGAACGTCTTCCAGCACACCATCGAGATAGTCCGGCCGGCCGTGCAGTTGCTTCAGGTGCTCGACCACGCGGTGCACTTCCTCATCCGAGACGAACGCGCCGTGCACGCGCTCGGGCATCGCGGTGCCAGGCGGCAGGTAGAGCATGTCGCCATGACCCAGCAAGGTCTCTGCGCCGCTCTGATCGAGGATGGTGCGCGAGTCGATCTTGGAGGACACCTGGAAGGCGATGCGGGTAGGGATATTGGCCTTGATCAGGCCGGTGATCACATCCACCGAGGGACGCTGTGTGGCAAGGATCAAATGGATGCCAGCCGCGCGCGCCTTCTGCGCCAGGCGCGCGATGAGTTCCTCGACCTTCTTGCCGACGATCATCATCATGTCGGCAAATTCATCGATGATCACGACGATGTAGGGCAGAGGTTCCAGCTCGCGCGGGCTTTCGCCCAGTTCGGGGTTGGGCGTGAACAGCGGGTCCATCATCGGCTGCCCGGCGTCGGCGGCATCCTTCACCTTGCGGTTGAAGCCAGCCAGGTTGCGAACACCCACCATGCTCATCAGCTTGTAGCGGCGCTCCATCTCTGCCACGCACCAGCGCAGGCCATTGGCGGCCTCCTTCATGTCGGTGACCACCGGCGCCAGCAGATGCGGGATACCCTCGTAGACCGACAGCTCGAGCATCTTGGGATCGATCATCAACATGCGCAGATCGGAGGCGCTGGCCTTGTACAAGAGGCTCAAGACCATGGCGTTGAGCGCCACCGACTTGCCTGAGCCGGTGGTGCCGGCGACCAGCAGATGCGGCATGCGACCGAGGTCGACCACGGTCGGGCGTCCGCCGATGTCCTTGCCCAAGGCCAGCGCGAGCGGCGAGCTGACCTTGTCGTATTCCTTCGAGCGCAGGATTTCAGACAGATAGATTATTTCTCGGCTGGCATTGGGGATCTCCAGACCAATCACCGGCTTGCCCGGAATCACGTCAACCACCCGCACAGACTTCAGGCTGAGACCACGCGCGATGTCCTTGTCGAGACTGGAAATCTGGCTGCCCTTGATGCCGGGCGCCGGCTGCAACTCGAAGCGGGTGATTACCGGGCCCGGGAACACGCCCTCGACCTGCACATCAATGCGGAAGTCCTTCAGCTTGAACTCGATCTGGCGCGACAGGGTTTCCAGCGCTTCGGGCGAATAGCCGGCCGGCTGCGGTTTGGGATCGTCGAGCAGTGACAGCGGCGGCAGGGAAGAACCATCACCGATATTGAACAGGGGAATTTGCTGCTCACGCTTGGCGCGCTCGGAGCGCTCTGGCGGCGGTAGCTGCGGTTCAATGCGCACCGGCTCGCGCTTGGCGCGCTTGATGGTGTCCTCGCGCCGTACCTCGGCACGATCGGCCTTGGCAGCACGCGCCTGGTTCCATTCGCCGGCGGCCTTGGCGCTACTGCCAAACAAGACGCCCAGCGACAGCACGCCCTGCCCGATACGGTCCATCACCCAGAACCAGGACAGCCCAGTGGCCAAGGTGACTGCGACCAGGAACAGCGCAACCAGGAACAGGCCCGAACCGAGAAAGCCGAAGCCGCGCTGCAGGTTTGCGCCAACCAGTTGCCCCAGAATGCCGCCCGACCCCGCAGGCAGATCCATGCCCCAGCCACGTGCATGCAGGTAGCCGAGTCCGGCACCAGAAATCAGGAAGGCCACAAAGCCCAGCAGTCGCAGAGCCGGCGTCACTGGCGAATCGATCTCTTCCTCGCGCACCACCAGGATGTTCCAGGAAAGAAAACCCAGCACGACCGGCAAGGCATAGGCCGAAATTCCCAGCAGATACAGGGTGAGATCGGCGATCCAGGCGCCAATTCGTCCGCCGAAATTCTGGATGCCGCCAGTCAGCGAACCGGCGTGTGACCAACCCGGATCGCTCGGGCTGTAGCTGACCAGACAGGCCAGCAGGTACAGCAGCACCGGCACCACGAGCAGGATGGCGCTCTCCCGCCAAAGCCGGCGAGGCGCGGGTTCGGATGCACGGCGACGCACGTCTGAGGCGGTTTTCCCCACGGAAGAATGGACCTTAAGTTTCCTGCGTTACCGCATGATATCAAACGACTTATTCAGGCGTTTGAACGATGGCAGACAGAACGTGCCGGCATCGAAGCCGACACGTTCCGAAGCGCGCAGGATAGCGCCTATGGGCGCTCCCTGGATTCAGTCCTCAAACCCGTCCGCGAAGATGAAGTCGTTCGGATCCAGCACGGTGTAGGCGAACTGCTGCACCGTGCTTGCTCCGTCGGGGTCCTGGGCAGTGACAGTCACACTGTAGGGACTACTCAACGAACCGCCGATCACTGGCGTTCCACTTACCTCACCGCTGATCGGATCGATCACGATGCCCTGCGGCTGGCCGCTGATGGCATAGGTCAGCACGTCTCCGGCATCCGCATCGGTGAACGCAGACGCTGTGGCGAACGGCGTGATGGCGATACCCTCGAAAGCAGAGCGATCGGGCAAGCTGCCCACTGCAACCGGAGCATCATTGACGCAGGCAACGGCAATCTCGACCATCGCGTCCTGCGACTGCGTCTCTCCGTCGAACGCGCGATAGATGAAGCTGTCACTGCCGCAGGCGTCGGCATTCGGAGTGTAGGTGAAGCTACCGTCGGCATCGAGCGAGACGCTGCCGTTGATGGCGTTGGCGATGAGCTGCGCGGTGAGGCTGACGTTGTCGATGTCGGTGTCGTTCGACAACACGCCGTCAAACGCATCGACAACCAGCACGCTGTCTTCGGTGGCCTGGTAGCTGTCCGCCACAGCCGCCGGCGCATCGTTCACGCAGGCAACGCTCAGGCTGACGGTCGCAAGCGCTGACTGGACCTGCCCATCAAAGGCCCGATAGGTGAAGGCATCGCTTCCGCAGTAGTCGTCGACGGGTGTGTAACTGAAGCTTCCGTCCGCCGCCAGTGCAACCGCGCCATTGGTCGCGTTGGCGATCAACTGGGCGGTGAGGGTGTCGTTATCGGCATCAGTGTCGTTGAACAGCACACCGTCTGCGGCGATGACATTCAGCACGGTGTCCTCGGCTGCGTTGTAGCCGTCATCGATGGCCACTGGCGCAGTGTTGCCCCCGCCGGCTAGCTCACATTCGGCTGGCTGAATCGACTGAAACAGGGCCAGGGTGCCCCACTCCGGATGGTCGATAAAGGGATTGCGATTGCCCTGGAAGCTGAAAACGATCTGGTTGCGTTCCTGCTCGCGCACATCGGGCGGATCGTCCTGGTGCCAGGTCACCAGGGTACTGAGGAGACCCATGTAGTGCTTGCCGCCGCTGCCGGCGGACGTGATCAGGGTTCGGTTGTCGGTGAGTTCAAGATCCGGCTCGCCCACGCCGCCTTCGTAGCGGATGACCATATACATCAGAGCACGCGCCATGTCGCCCTTGCGGAAATCCCAGACCTCGAACGAACGGTCGCGCTCGGCCGATCCGACGAGGTTGTAGTAGTTGGAGTCGCCGCCACCGCCACCGCCCACACCGTGGTTGAGGGTGGTGGGCAACTCGGTGCAGGCCGGGCAGTCGGCAAACGGCTTGCTGCCTCGATCTGCGTTGTACTGGGTGTTGGTGAGATAGAGCATGTGGGTGTCGGTGTAGGCACCGGGATCGCCAGCCGAGAAGCCGTAGGTGTTGGGCCAGGTATGTTCGCGGTTGTAGACACCCACGCCACCGGTGATCTTGGTGTAGGACTCGTTCTTGTAAGCGTCGAGAATATTGCTCGGGTCTACCGGGTCTTCGTCGGCCAGGTTCAGGATGTCCCAGGTATCGGTCGTCGCGGCCGTGTACGGGTAGGCGGTGTGGTCATCAATCGTCTCGTGCAGCGAGCAGCGCAGCTGTTCCGGGCTCGAGGTATTGACCTGCTGGTAGTAGTTGCCCACCGAACTGCTGGCCACGGTGAACTGCACGACCACGTCGCCCGCCGGATTCGCGCCTTCGACATCTTCAACCAGCGCGGCAACGATGGTGAAAGTGCAGCTGTCCTCGGCCACCAGTGCGGTGCCGGTGTCGATGTTGAAGCTGGTTCCGCTTGCGGCGTGACTCAGGCTGATGCCGGTGCTGGTATTGCAGACCAGGGTGAACGCGCCCGGCACAACGCTGACCTGCTCGCTGAACAGCACCACCAGATCGCCCGCTGGCGGGAAGTTGTCATCACCCTGCATTGGCGTGGTGGACAGCACCGCAGGCGGCTGGTTGACCAGCGGTGCTGCGGGAGTGAAGGCGATGCTGTTCGGGCCGCTCAGCGCATCTTGCGGGCCATCCAGATCGGTGATCTGGGCAGGATTCATGCTCAGCACGCAGCTCTCACCCTGCGTGAAGTCGACATTGGGGTCGAGCGTGTAGTCGCTGGGACCACCGCTGATCGCCACGTCGGCCGGACCGCGCGCACCGCTTACCGAGCAGGTGATGTCGAACCAGCTGGCGCCCAGCGCGACCGGCTCGGAGAACACCAGCTGCAGGTCCGCGTTGGCGGGAAAGTCGATGGCGCCATCGGCAGGCGCACTGGAAAGCAGGGTCGGCGCATTGTCGACCTCGGTATCGAAGTCGAATCCGAAGGGCGCCTGCATGGGGTCTGCAGTGCCGTCGACATCGGTGATCGAGTCGGGAGTCAAGGCCACGGCGCACGTCGCGCCAAATGGCAGATCAGCGTCAGGAGTGATGCTCAGCACACTGGTGCTGGTGCCGGTGGTGAACGGTAGCGAGCCCGCACCGCAATCCAGCGTTATGCCGGCGGCATTGCCGACAACGATGCTTTCGTTGAAATTGATCGTGATCAGGCTGCCAACGGCGACATCGGTCGCGGCGTCGGCGGGATCGGTTGAAACCACGGTCGGCGGGTTGTCGACCGGCGGCGCAAAGGTCTGCCCGGTGTTGCAGCCCGTGAACGTGCTGGCGGCCGGGGCCTGCCAGGTGAAATCCGCGTAAGCGCTGCCGGAACCAGACAACTGCAGGCTTTGCCCGACCGGCGTCGCGTTGGTTTCCGACACGCCGATATCGGTGCTCATCAATCCGTCGGCTGGTCCTCCAACCGCAGTGAAGCTGCCCTCGTAGCTGAGAAACTGCACCACGGCATTGGCTGGACCCACTAGAGCGATGCCGTCCGGGGGGCCATTCTGCAACCCGTTGGTCGGATAGGTGATAGTGGCAAAACGGACTTGCGCTCCGCAGGCAGTCAGGCTGCCGGCAGGCAGCGCATCGTCATCGTATTGCGCGCCACCGCTGCCGTTGTACAGGACGATTCGATACTGGGTCAGATCTTCGCCATCGGTTGCAACCACTTCAACCGACTCATTCAGATCGCCCGCTCCGTTGGAGTCGTCGTAATGAATCTCATTGATGAACACCTCGCCCCAGGCAACACCCGACGAAGCAGATAGAAGCAGCGCAAGCGCCGCAGCGGAAGGGCGAAGTATTCTCATGATTCAGATCCCCGGAGGCAGCAAGGGCTGCCAAAAGCTCGCGACTCTAGCGCCATCCGCTTGCCGGCGCATGTGCCCTGTCACCAGACAGCGCTTGATTCATTTGCGCCGCGTCCCCATCCTTGCCGCCACAGGTTCAAACGTTTGCGCCGGGCGTCCGCTGCCAGCCCGCCACGCAGGGTGCATCGTGTTCCCGCGTATCGCGTGAACCCCTGGTCTGCATCACTTCCACTTCCGCCCAGAGCACGTCTCCCGCATGAGCAACCCCGCCAGCGCCAAGCACTGCCACCTCCTCATCCTCGGCTCCGGGCCGGCCGGATACGCCGCTGCGGTCTACGCCGCGCGTGCCAATCTGAAGCCGGTGCTGATCACTGGCCTGCAGCAGGGTGGGCAGTTGATGACCACCACCGAGGTGGACAACTGGCCGGGCGATGCGCACGGCTTGATGGGCCCCGACCTGATGGCGCGCATGCAGGCGCATGCCGAGCGCTTCGATACCGAAATGGTGTTCGACCACATCCACAGTGCCGACCTGTCGCGGCGTCCGTTCCGACTGGTCGGCGACAACGGCGAGTACACCGCCGACGCGCTGGTGATCGCGACCGGCGCCAGTGCCAAGTACCTCGGCATTCCGTCCGAACAGGCCTTCATGGGCAAGGGTGTTTCAGCCTGCGCGACTTGCGATGGCTTCTTCTTCCGGGAACAGGACGTGGCGGTGATCGGCGGCGGCAACACCGCCGTGGAAGAAGCGCTGTATCTTTCCAACATCGCGCGCAAGGTCTATCTGGTGCATCGCCGCGACAAGCTGCGCGCCGAGAAGATCCTGCAGGACAAGCTGTTCGCCAAGGCCCAGGCAGGCAAGATCGAATTGATCTGGAACCACGCGGTCGACGAAGTGTTGGGTGACAACACCGGCGTGACCGGCATGCGTATCAGCGCAATCGACGGCGGCGCCACGCGCGAAATCGCACTGCAGGGTTTCTTTGTCGCCATCGGCCACACGCCCAACACCAGCCTGTTCGAAGGCCAGCTCGAGATGCGCAACGGCTACATCACGATCAAGTCGGGCCTCGATGGCAATGCCACGGCGACGTCGGTTGCCGGTGTGTTCGCCGCTGGCGATGTCGCTGACCAGGTCTATCGCCAGGCCATTACGTCCGCCGGCTTCGGCTGCATGGCCGCTCTGGACGCAGAGAAGTTCCTCGACAACGAGGGCTGACTTGCGAACTGCGAGCAGGCTCAGGAACTGCAGGACAGCATCGAACAGCCGGCCCGTTCGCGGGCCCAGTCTGGTCGGCGCGCGGCGAAGGCTTCCATGCCGGGCTGTTCGTCATAGGGACGACGCAACAGTTCAAGCAGCTCCAGAACGCCACCGATGTCGCCCTGCTCGGCGCGATCGATTGCCTGCTGAGCCAGGTAGTTACGCAGCACGTAGCGGGGGTTGGCGCCATCCATTCGGGCCCGGCGTTCGCTTGTCGAGAGACCATTGACGGTCAATCGTTCCGAATAGCGGCGCAGCCAATCCTCCAGATCCGCGCGCTGCTGGACGAGTTTTACCGGATCGTAGAACGCCGGCAGCAAAGGCGTCAGCGCCTCGCCGCCTGGCTCGCTGCGTGCCAGGTCGCGGAAGAAGATTGTCATGTCTGCTTCACTGCGATGCAGCAGCTGCATCAGATCTGCCATCAGGGCGAGGTCTGCTTCATCTGCCTGCACCAGTCCCAGTTTGGCCGCGGCAGCCTGGCGCTGGGCCAGATCGAAGGCTTCGCCGAATCGCCGCAGTCCGGCGTGCAGGTCTTCGGTCGCGATCAGCGGTGCCAGCGCACCGGCCAGGCACTGCAGGTTCCAGTACCCCACACCCGGCTGGTTGCCGAAACGATAGCGGCGGGTACGGGCATCGGTGGTATTCGGGGTCCAGTCCGGGTCGACATTGTCGACCCAACCGTAAGGGCCGTAGTCCAGGGTCAGGCCGAGTATCGACATGTTGTCGGTGTTCATCACCCCATGCACGAAGCCGACGCGCATCCAGTCGGCCATCAGGCGCGCGGTGCGTTCGGCGACCTCCGAAAACCAGTCGGCGCGGCGTTTCGCCTGGGAACCGCCAAGGTGCGGGTAGTGGTACTCGATGGTGAAATCGATCAGCTTGCCAAGCAGGGCCTCGTCGCCGCGCGAGCTGGGCAGCTCGAAACTGCCAAAGCGAAGGAAGCTGGGCGCCGCGCGACACACCACGGCGCCCGGCTCCAGACGCGGGTTGCCGTCGTAGAACATGTCGCGCTCAATCAGCGCGCCTGTAGCCACCAGACTGAGGGCACGCGTGGTGGGCACGCCAAGGTGGAACATGGCCTCGCTGCAAAGGAATTCGCGGATCGAGGAGCGCAGCACGGCGCGGCCGTCTGCGTGGCGCGAGTATGGCGTGGGTCCGGCGCCCTTCAGTTGCAGCTCCCAGCGCCTGCCATCAGGTCCAATGGCTTCGCCCAGTCCCAGGGCCCGCCCGTCGCCCAGCTGGCCGGCCCAGTTGCCGAACTGATGACCTCCGTAGCAGGCCGCATAGGTCTGCATGCCGGGCAGCAAGCGGTTTCCGGCAAAGACCTCGCTGAACTCGATGGTGTCGACATCGCCCTCGGTCAGACCCAGTGCTTCGCGCATCTCGGCAGAATGCGCGAGCAACTGCGGTGCCGGCACGGGCGTCGGCGCAGCAGAAGACCACGCAGCCCCATGCACCTGGCGAACAGCCGAGCCCTGCTCCGGGTCGCCGGGAAGGTCTCGAACAAAGGCGTTGTCAAAGTGCAGCGTGGAAATCATGCGCGCCCGAAGCTGGCTGTAAGTCAACGAATGATGCGGGAGCCGCCGTGAAGCCCGTCCAACCGGACGGCCACCCAAGGCTTGTTTGTCAGAATGCCGTTCTCGGGCGACACTGTCAGCTTCAAGGATCCCTGGGGAAAGGGTTCACATGAGTTTCTTTGATCGACTGAGGCGCTTTTTCGGCGGCTCACCCGCGTCGGGCGGGAGGTACGGTGGCGCTGACGATGGCGCGCAGGGCGAGGGAGCCACGCACTCGATTAAGCCTCCAACGGGCGGCCGTGAACGCCGTGGCAAGCCGCGCCCACCCATCCACCCCAGCACCCGCATTCTCATCATTGACGACTCCGCGACGATCGTCGCTACGCTGCGCAAGATGCTGCGCCAGAACGGATTTGCCACTTACGAGGCGGGAGATGCTGAGAAGGGCATTGAAGTGGCCGTGGCGGAGGTGCCTGACGTTATTTTTCTCGACATCGTCCTGCCTGGCATGAACGGCTTCTCCGCGCTGCGCCAGCTGCGCCGCGAACCGCGTACCAACCACATCCCGGTCATCATGATCAGTGGCAATGCCCAGGCCACCGAGGAGTTCTACGTGCAGCGCATTGGGGCCGACGACTTCATGAAGAAACCCTTCTCGCGCCCCGAGATCTTCGCCCGCATCGAACGGCTGCTTGACGACGAAGGACGACCGCGACGGCTGACCGAACTGGCCCGGCTGAAGGCCCTGCGTGACGAGCAGGACGACGAAGACGAGTAGTGCGGAGCACCCCCACTGCATGAGCACCCTGATCACCGGCGGCAACCGCGGCATTGGCCTGGCCATGGCGCGGGTCTTGAGCGCACGCGGCAATCACGTCATCGCCGTCTGCCGCCAACCCTCGGCTGAGCTGCAGGGCTTGCCGCTGCAGATCGAAGCCGGTGTGGATGTCACTGACTCAAGTACGCTGGTTGCGCTGGATGAGCGCCTTGGTGACTCCACCATCGACACACTGATTCTCAATGCCGGCGTATTGTCCCGCGAGGGTCTTGCCGAACTGGACGAGGCAGCTTTCACCCGCATCCACCGGCAGTTCGAAACCAACACCCTCGGACCACTGCGCGTCGTCGCTGCACTGCAACACCGCCTGAGCCCTGCCGCCAAGATCGCGATCATCACCAGCCGCATGGGATCGATCAGCGACAACACCTCCGGCGGTTATTACGGCTATCGCGCTTCCAAAGCGGCGGTGAATGCTGTCGGCAAGTCCCTGGCTGAGGACTTGCGCCCGCGCGGCATCGCGGTATTCCTGCTGCATCCCGGATTCGTCAGGACCGACATGACCGGCGGCAATGGGGATGTAACCGCAGCGCAGGCCGCAACCAACCTGATTGCGCGCATCGACCAGCTCGGAATGGCCGAGTCGGGCAGCTTCTGGCATGCCAATGGCGAGGCTCTGAACTGGTAACGTAGGTCGCCTTCATTCTGACTCCCACCCAGCACATCCACAGGATCGCCACATGATCGGTTACGCAACCCTCGGCACCAATGACCTTCCACGGGCTGCTGCCTTCTACGATGCGCTGCTGGCCGAACTCGGTGCCACGCGCTTCATGGAGTCGGAACGCTTCGTGGCGTGGGCGGTTCATCCCAGCGCGCCTTCGTTGGGGGTGATCATTCCCTTCGATGGAAAGCCGGCCACGGTCGGCAATGGCGTGATGGTGGCCCTGGCGGTTGACAGCACGGCCAAGGTCGACAGCCTGCATGCACGTGCACTGGCGCTGGGCGGCACCGACGAGGGCGCACCCGGACCGCGCTTTGACGGCTTTTACGCCGCCTACTTTCGCGATCTGGATGGCAACAAGCTGAATGTATTCTTCATGGGCTGATCCTGCTCGCAGATTGCTTTCGCAGGTTGGTGCTGGGCGTAGCGAAGCGCAATGTTGCGCGATCCAGTGTCATGTCAGCATCCACCACTCCGCAGCGTTGGGCTTCGCTATGCCCAGCCCAACCTACAAAAGCGGTGGCGAATTCTTGGCCTGGGCCACGCTCAACCGCGATAGCCCAGCAGCCGCGCCGGAAGAAACAGGATTGCCTGCACCAGGGCGAGGAGCGCTTCCATCAACGAGCCTATGATCCGGAACGGAATGGACAGCAGCCAAAGCAATGGCCACAGCACCAGAACCAGCAACGCCAAAGGCCAGGCAAGCACCAGCAGGATGGCCCACAACAGCAATACGAGCAGGGTTTTCATCGTCTGATCCCGAGCGGCAGCAATGGCGCCGCCTCGCCGTTCATGTTCGCAGCACGAATGCCGGGGAAGAAGTGCCTGAAGTGATATGAAGGCGGACTTCGATCAATTTGTCTGCATGGCGATTGCGTGACAATGATCAAACCCGCCTCCCACAGAACCGCGCATGCCAAGCAAACGAGCTGAAACAGCAATCAGGGCAGAGCTGATCGACAGCACGTCGGGGCTCAAGTCCTACCTCGATCGGTACCTCACGGGTGTGGACGCCAGTCCAGACTCAGCGCGCTCGATTGCTCTGGATCAATGGCTCGATCTCGGGGCTGACAGCGGCGAGGCCCAGTTCGATGTGGCACAGCGACTCGGACTTCCCTTGGTCCGGCTGGAGCACATCGAGGCATCCGAAGACGCGGTGAAGTTGTTCCCTTCAGAGACGGTCCGCGCCCTGCGTGCGGTACCACTGCTCGCCCATCGTGGTGCCGTGGCCGTGGCGCTGGAAAACCCGGCCGACGCCGAAACGCTGGCAAAACTGGAGTTTTCCTCGAACCTGCGGATAGTGTCTGTGGTGGCCACGCCGGGCGCCATTCGCAATGCCATCGGCCAGCACTACGACCAGGTGCAGGATCGCGCGATCGCTCGCCAGCTTGGCCTGGATCCCAGCGCCGGAACTGCCGATCTGGATGCTCGCGAGGGCGAGCGCCTGGCCGAAGAGAAACCGGTGGTGAAGCTGGTTGGCGACATGTTCGCCGAGGCCGTGCGGCGGCGTGCGTCGGATATCCACATTCGGCCGGGCGAGCATTTCGCCGATCTGCTCTACCGCATTGACGATGAACTGGTGCCGGTGCGCCGCTTCCTGCGTGCCTTGTTGCCGGCCATTGTCAGCCGTATCAAGGTGCTGGCACGGATGAATGTGGCCGAGCACCGCAAGCCGCAGGACGGCCGATCCACGTTTCGCCTGGAAGACGGCAAGGCGGTCGACATGCGCGTATCGATCATGCCGGCCATCCACGGCGAAAGCGTGGTGGTGCGCCTGCTGGACACGGCTGAAAGCCTGCGCCGCATGGACCAGATCGGCCTGGGTCCCCTGGATCAGGAGCGCCTCACCGATGTGATGAACCGCAGCCACGGCATCTTCCTGGTGACTGGCCCGACTGGCTGCGGCAAGTCAACAACGCTCTACGCAATGATGCTGGAGCTGCGCAAGCAGCGCATCAACATCCTCACCATCGAGGATCCGGTGGAGTACCAGATCGGCGAGATCCAGCAGATGCAGGTCAATCGCGCTGCCGACTTCACCTTCGCATCGGCGATGCGAAACTTCCTGCGCCACGATCCCGACGTGATCATGGTCGGCGAGATCCGCGACCGCGAAACCGCCGGCATCGCCATTGAAAGCGCCCTCACCGGGCACCTGGTGCTCAGCACCCTGCACACCAATACCGCAGCAACTGCAGTCACGCGCCTGCTCGATCTGGGGGTGGAGTCCTTCCTGCTGCGCGCCTCGCTGCTGGCAGTGATGGCCCAGCGCCTGGTGCGGCGGATCTGCACGCATTGCAAGCAGCCCGCCAATCCCGAGGCGCACATGCGCGAGGTGATGGGCGCGTCGGCGGACGAACCCTTCCTGCGCGGCGTCGGCTGCTCGCACTGCGAGGGCCTGGGGGTGCGTGGACGCGTCGCGGTTTACGAACTGCTGATCGTCACCCCTGCGATCGTGCGCGAGATCGTCGCCGGCGCAGCGGCCGACCGCATTCATGATTTGGCCGTTCAGCAGGGCATGACCCCGCTGACCCGCGCCGCCCTGGAACTGGCGCGCAGCGGGACGATTTCGCTGGAAGAGGCGTATCGGGTGCGGACCGAGTAGCTGCGGGTGTCGTCACGGCGCTGCCCGGCACTGCCATCCAGCAGGTACGGTCGCGCCAAAGGTGACGGGACGGGTCGCCTGTGCCAGCATGCGCGCCCCGCTTCCGCAATTTGTCCCATGCGTCTCAACAAGCACATCAGCGACACCGGCCACTGTTCGCGGCGTGAGGCCGATAGCCTGATTGGCGAAGGCCGGGTAACCGTCAACGGCGAGCGCGCCGGCATCGGCACCACCTGCGACGAGGGCGACGAGGTGCTGGTCGATGGCCAGCCGCTGCGGCGCCGAGAGGCGGCCAAGCCCGGCGGACGGCGCCATGTCTATATCGCGCTCAACAAGCCGATTGGGGTGACCTGCACCACCGAGTCCTCGGTCAAGGGCAATATCGTCGACTTCGTTGGCCACGAGCAGCGCATCTTTCCGGTCGGGCGGCTCGACAAGGATTCCGAGGGCCTCATCCTGCTCACCAGCAATGGCGATATCGTCAACGAGATCTTGAGGGCCGAGAATCGCCACGAAAAGGAATATCTGGTCGCGGTGAACAAGGCGGTTACCCAGGAGTTCCTCACCGGCATGGCGCGCGGCGTGATGATTCACGGCAAGCTCACCCTGCCCTGCCGCACCGCCAAGCACAACCGGTTCGGCTTCCGAATCACCCTGACGCAAGGCCTCAACCGCCAGATCCGCCTGATGGCGGCTGCCTTTGGCTATCGCGTTACCCAGCTACGCCGGGTGCGGATCGACAATCTGAAGCTGGGGATGCTGAAGCCAGGCCAATGGCGCAATCTGACCGACACAGAACTGAAAGGCCTGCTGCCTCAACGCCAGTCCTGGTAAGCGCGAAGCGGTTGCAGCGGGTTCAGTCAGCTGGCGCGACGGTTACTCGAACGCGCAGCTTGTCGCCCGGATCGTAGTCCATGCGAGTGACGTAGTTCTCGCCCCGATAGCGGTACTCCACGTCGTACCCGGAAACACGGCGCTCCTCGCGCTCCACTTCCAGAATGCGGCAGCGGCGCTCGGTCGAAGCGTATTCACGGCTGTTGTTGCGCTGGGAGTTGCTGCCGACCGCGCCACCAACAATGGCACCGGCCGCAGTGGCAGCTCGACGGCCGTCACCCTTGCCGATCTGGTTGCCCACCGCGGCACCGATGATGGCGCCCAGTACGGCCCCGGCGGTTCCGTCACCACCGTGACGGCGCACCACTTCCTGGTCGTAGCAGTCTTCGCGCGGCTCGGTGTAGCGGATGGTTTCGTACAGCGGATCAACGCGAAGCACGTCGGCATAGCCGAAGCGCGTGTCGGCTCCGCTCACCGGTGCCACTGCAAGCAGCGCAGCGATTGCGACAAAAGGACTCAACAGACGGGGCTGGATCATGGCATTCTCCGGAATCGCGAGGGTCCAAGGCTTGGTTCGCACTGCGCACCCTTGGCCCAATGCCGGGGATTGCAACACTTTCCGGCTGAATCAGACCTTTAGAATTTCGTTAAGCGGCGAACAGACGCCAATACTCCCATGCCCATTCAGCTTTTCAATAGCCTCAGTCGACAAATCGAAGCCTTCGAACCGCAGGACCCCAAGCGGGTGACGATGTACGCCTGCGGTCCGACCGTCTACAACTACGTCCACATCGGCAATGCGCGCCCCGCCGTGGTGTTCGCCCTGCTCGCCGACCTGCTGCGCCGCCACTATCCCGGCGTGGTCTACGCGCGCAACATCACCGACGTCGACGACAAGATCAACGCGGCCGCCAAGGCACTGGGTGTTCCAATCGGAGACATCACCACGCGCTACGCCGAGGCCTATCGTCAGGACATGGGGCGACTCGGCGTGACGCCACCGGATATCGAGCCGCACGCCACCACGCACATCCCGCAGATCATTGCCATGATCGAGCAATTGATCGCCTCCGGTCATGCCTACGCGGCTGAAGACCACGTGCTTTTCCAGGTTTCGACCTATGCCGAATACGGCCACCTCTCGCGTCGTGACATGGACGACATGCTGGCCGGCGCGCGGATTGAAGTCGCACCCTACAAGCGTGAGCCGGGCGATTTCGTGTTGTGGAAGCCGTCGACCGATGACCTGCCCGGCTGGGAGAGCCCATGGGGACGCGGCCGTCCGGGTTGGCACATCGAGTGCTCGGCGATGATCGAGGCGCACCTCGGCGAGACCATCGACATCCATGCCGGCGGGGTCGACCTGCAGTTTCCGCATCACGAGAACGAAGTCGCCCAGAGCACCTGCGCGCACGGCGGCAAGATCTTCGCGCGCTACTGGCTGCACAACGGCATGCTGATGTTCGACGGCGCCAAGATGTCCAAGTCCGTGGGCAACGTAACCCTGGCGCATGAGCTGCTCGACAAGGTGCCGGGAGAAGTACTCCGGTTTGCCCTGCTCTCGGCGCACTACCGTCAGCCACTGGACTGGTCGGATGGTTTGCTGGACCAGGCGCAGCGCACCCTGGATCGGCTGTATGCGACCTTGCGCGATCTTGGCGATGCCGGCGAAATTGATGTCTTGCCGCCAGTGCCGGAGTCGGTTGAAGCCGCACTCTGTGACGATATCAACACGCCGCGCGCGCTCAAGGAGCTCGCGCAGATTGCTGGCGATGCGCGCAAGGCTGAATCGGTTCAAGCTCGCCTTGCCGCGAAATCTGCACTGCTCGGCGCCGGTCGTGCGCTCGGTCTGCTCCAGCAGGATCCGTCAGCTTGGTTTTCACGCGGCGTCGGGAGTGAAGATGACGCGCGCATCCAGGCCCTGGTTGACGAGCGTACCGCAGCCAAACTGGCACGCGACTTTGCCCGTGCCGACGCCATCCGCGATCAACTCTCAGCGGAAGGCATTCAATTGGAAGACACCCCGCAGGGCGTCCGCTGGGTGAGACGATGCGCTTAGCGCATGCCTTGAATGGCATGCGCTGCATCGTCGAACGCCCGGCCAGGGATGGCCGGGCCGGGCTATCCCATCGCGACAAGGTTGCGCCATGGATGGCAACACACCGACTCAACGATGCCGGGAATGCCTTGAATGGCATGCGCTGCATCGTCGAACGCCCGGCCAGGCAGGACGGAGTCCCGTTCGAGCCTTTGGGCGCTCCAGGATGAGCACAGCGAAATACTCGAACGTGGCGACGGCGGATCAAGATCCGCCTTCCAACTGAAGTTTGACCACCGCACTGAACGCCGCAACCGCATCCATGCACCTGCAAGCCAATGACTGAAACCAGCTTTCCGCTCGAACCCACCGCCGCCGAAGCCCAGTCCGCAATCGCCGAAGAGTTCGCCTTCTTCGGCGACTGGTCCGAGCGCTATCAGTACCTGATCGATCTGGGCCGCAAGCTGTCTCCACTGGACGATCTGTCGCGAACCGAAGAGCACCGCCTGCACGGCTGTCAGTCGATGGTCTGGATCCTGTGCAGTGGAGATGCCGGACGACTTGATTTCCAGGCTGCCAGCGACTCCAGCATTGTTTCAGGCCTGGTGTTCCTGGCGCTGCGGGTCTACTCCGGCCGCCCGGCGGCGGAGATCCTTGCCACCGAGCCGGACTTCATTTCAAAGATCGGCCTGGCCAAGCATCTCTCGCCGACCCGCAGCAACGGCCTTGCGTCCTTGCTTGAATTCATCAAGGAATCCGCGCGCCGCGCCTTGCAGGCTTAGTCCTTGGTGACTCCGATGGCCACATCAACCGCTGCCAGGGCGTGAAGCCTGGCGGTATCGAACAGCGGTACGCTCGCGCAACTGGCATCCACCAGCAGGCCGATCTCGGTGCAGCCCAGGATGACGCCCTGCGCGCCCTGTTCCACCATCGTCTGCATGATTCGGCGGTAGTGCGTTCGCGATGCATCCAACACCAGTCCCTGGCAGAGTTCCTCGTAGATGACCCGATGCACGAGGTCGCGATCAGACGCTGTCGGCAACAGGACATCCAGTCCATGTCGCTCGCTGAGCCGATCTCTGTAGAACTCCTCCTCCATGGTGAAGCGCGTGCCAAGCAATCCGACGCGGCTCATCCCGTCGCGCTTGATCGCCTCGGCTGTGGCATCGGCTATGTGCAGCAAAGGAATCGCGACGGCCGCTTCAATCGCCGGCACAACCTTGTGCATGGTATTGGTACACAGCACCAGCAACTCCGCGCCAGCCGCCTGCAGTGATTGCGCCGCCTCGGCGAGCAACTGTCCGGCAGCATCCCAGTCGGCGCGGGCCTGAAGGCGTTCAATGGCCTCGAAGTCCACGCTGAAAAGCACCAGTTCGGCTGAATGCAGGCCGCCCAGTCGCTCCTTCACTGCCTGATTGATCTGGCGGTAGTAGACCACGGTGGACTCCCAACTCATTCCGCCGAGCAGACCGATTCTTTTCATCGCGGAAGGCTACTACGGGCAGCGGCGAGCCGACAGGCTAGTTGCAGCTATTCGTCGCCTGCTTGGCTATGCTGAGCCGCCCTGCCCGGTTGCTTGCCATGCTTCGGTTGCTCCTGCTGTGCTGCCTTGGATTGATGCCTGCATTGCCGCAGGCCGCGTCCGGCGAGACTGTGGTGTTCGTGGTCCGCCATGCCGAAAAGGCCACCGACCACCCGCGTGACCCGACGTTGAGCGAAGAGGGAAAGCGCCGCGCCCTTGCCATCGCCGGTATGCTGCGGCCCGAATCCCTGCAGGCGGTCTACGCCACGCCATACCGACGTACCCAGCTCACGGCTGCGCCAAGCGCGGCGGCCCAGGGCTTGTCCATCATCGTGCGGCCCGCCGGTGAATCGGCCGATTCCCTCGCGCAGGTGCTGCTGCGCCGGCATGAGGGACAAAGCGTGCTGGTGGTGGGACATAGCAATACCGTTCCCGCACTGGTGGAGGCCCTGGCTGGGCAGCCGATTGAAGCGATCCCGGAGCACCAATACGACCGCTTCCTCGTCCTCAGGCTGCGCGGCGACCAGCTGCTGGAGCTGCGCGACGAACGCATGAGCCTCGAAACGCCCTGATCCGCGCCGCTTAGGATGGTCTGAACAAGTCCATCCTGGACCCTTCGTCAGGCTCAGGACAGGCCCTTCGTCAGGCTCAGGACAGGCTTGTCAGCCCACGTCGAGTTCGGCACCTGTCCGGACTCGACTTCGCGAAATCAATCGCTTGCGCGATTGTCTCGCGGGCCGGCCATCCATGGCCGGCAGAACCTCTGACTTATTGATCCGGCCCGCTGAAGTCTGAATTCTTCATGCAGCGTACTTCACGCGGGGATCCTGGAAGTACTTCATGACGCGCTCTGGCGCTTGCTCAAGCGCTTGCATGTGCTCCGTCGCGACGGTCTTCAGCTTTGTCTTCG
>JBBSJP010000065.1:0-20964 GCA_038257155.1 Lysobacterales bacterium
GGCGTGCATGGCGTGGTCCTCAGGTTTCGACACCCCGAGGAAAAAACCGCGTCATGCACGCGCTGTTTTTGCCGACGATAGCTGCAACAAACTGATCAGTAAAGGAAAGTTCTGGGGAGACCTCAGGCCTTGGCCCACCGTTTCGGGCCTACGCGGGCACGCCGATGCTGACCACCATTTCGTTGTCGCCGCGTTGCCTGGCCATGTCCAGCAGGCGATCGCGCAGGGTGGCTTTGGCGTCGGGGTCGCCGTGGACCAGGCGCACTTCGCGTGGCAGTTTGCGCATGCGGCGGATGAAGCCGATCAGGTCGTCCTGGCCGGCGTGGGCGGAATAGCCGCTGATGCTGGTGACCTGGGCGCGGATGGTGAGGCGTTCGCCGTCGAGATTCACATAGCCACCTGTCGGGCCGTACTTCTGGATGTCGCGGCCGGGTGTGCCCGAGGCCTGGTAGCCGACGAACAGCACGTCGTGACGCGGGTCTTCGATCATCGCTTTCAGATAGTTGACGATGCGGCCGCCGGCGGCCATGCCGCTGGCTGCCAGCACGATGGCGGGGCGATGCGTTTTGGCCAGGTGCTGCACGAACTTCATGTGGTCTTCGTGGCGGTCGACGGTGACAAGATTTTCGAAGGAAAGCGGATGACGACCGGCGCGCACGCGCTGCAGGGCTTCGGCATCCCACCAGGGTTTCAGTTGTCGATACGCCTCGGTGAATCGCGCGGCGAGTGGCGAGTCGACCACCACTGCCATGTCGCGCCAGGCGGGATCCTTGGCGGCGTGGATCAGGCCTTCGAGTTCATAGAGCAGATCCTGGGTGCGACCGATGCTGAAAGCCGGGATCAGCACGCTGCCGCCGTCGCGCATGGCGTGGTCGATGGCGGCCTTGAGACGCTCGCGGCGGGTGCGGCGGTCGTCGTGATTGCGGTTGCCGTAGGTGCTTTCCAGCACCACCACGTCGGCGCGCTGTGGCGCCTTGGGTGCCGGCAACAAGGGTGCGTGTGGGGCACCGAGATCGCCGGAGAACACCGCCCGCCGGGCTGCGCTGCCCTGCCCCACTTCGAGCTCGACATAGGCCGAACCCAGGATATGGCCGGCCGGCTGAAAGCGCAGCTCAAGCGGGATTGGCGAGGGCGTTTCAATGCGTTCCCAGACGCCGTAATCCATCGCCACGATCTGCCGCTTCATGCGCGCCAGGGCCTGCTCGATGACGCGCTTGTTGCGCGTGAAGCCCACCTTCAGTGCGTCTTCAATCACCAACGGCAAGAGGATGGCCGACGGCCGGGTGCAATAGATCGGCCCGTCGAAACCCGCGGCCAGCAGGTACGGCAAGCGGCCGACGTGATCGATGTGCACATGGGTAACGATCAGCGCGCGAACGTCATCGATCGCGAAGTCGATCTTCTGCCGGTCGGATTCTTCGCTGCCGGTGGTTTCGGCACCCTGGAACAGGCCGCAGTCGATCAGCACGGCGTTGGCCGGATCAATGTGCAGGCGATGGCAGGAGCCGGTGGTGCCGACAACGGCGCCGTGATGGGTGATTTGCATCGATCCGGCTCCTGGGTGGCTTGGGGTTAGTGTAGTCATGCTCAGCGGTGTGGCGGGCGGACGGTTCGTCGGATCCGCGCCGTCAAGGTTGATCGCATGGCCTGGGGATTTGGCGGCGCTTGATCCGACCTACGAGCAAGCCAACGTAGGTCGGCTCAAGCCGCGAAGCGGTGGAGCCGACATTCGAGGGGTAGGTGTCGTGGCCGGACGCTTACAGCCAACGTAGGTCGGCTCAAGCCGCGAAGCGGTGGAGCCGACATTCGAGGGGCAGGTGTCGTGGCCGGACGCTTACAGCCAACGTAGGTCGGCTCAAGCCGCGAAGCGGTGGAGCCGACATCGCGGTGCAGCCCGATTTGCGAAACGCGTCAAGCAGCGTGGCGCTTGCCCAACACCACCACCAGCAAAACGGCCGCAACACAGGCAAGCCCGGTCGTGCGCAGCGGATAGTCGCCCAGGCCATGCAGCAACAGCATCCACATTCCCAGACCCGCTGCGGCGGGCCAGGGACTCCAATGTCGCGCAAGTCGAAAGGCTCGCACTGTCGCCACAGCCAGCAGCACCAAGCCAACCAGCAGCAAGGCCGCCAATGGAACACCGCCTTCCATCCACCATTCGGCCCAGTCGTTGTGGGCGCGGTTGACGTAACTTGGAATCATCTGCGCGATCGGTTCAACCGAGGGATAAACACGCTCGAATGTTCCTGCGCCGGTACCGAATGGACCGAACTGTTGCGCCGCTTGCAGAGTGTTTTCGGTGATTATCCAGCGCATGTCGGCGAGCGGATCCTGTTCGAAACGCTGCAACAGGCCATAGAAACCAAACTGGATTCCCAGCACCACTCCAGCCAGCGCGGCCAGGGCCAGCCAGCGTCTGTGTCCGGTCATTCCGGCATCACGCCTGGCGTGCCGCCTTGCCTGCCATGCCATCACCGCCAGGCCGACAACCGCGAGAGCGGCCAGCAACACGCCGGCGCGCGAGCGTGCCAAGGCAAGGCCGAGCAGCAGCAGGGCAATTGCACTGGCTGCGGCAAAACGCCTCGCCGCGCGTCGCGAATCGTGTGCGCCTCGTCCCGAAACCAGCCACGCTCCGGCCAACAGCAATCCGATCACCAGCAGGGATGCAAAGTGATTGCGGTTGGCGAATGGCCCCACGGCCTCGCTGGGATTGGTAACCGCATGCCAGCGCAGCGCCGATTGCGGTCCGAAGGCGAGTTGCGCCAGACCCAGTACCACCGTCGCCAGGATCAGCATCAGCAACAGCCACAGCAGTCGCTGACGCGAGTGGTTATCCAGACCAATCGCCAGCAGCACCACGGCGCTGGGCGGCAGCAGCGCCAGTGCCGCGCGGCGGGTGGCTTCGGGATCGAGGCTCAGCGGACGCCAACCAATGGTCAATCCGGCCAACTGCAGTTCTTCGGCGATCTGCTGGCGGCCGGCAAGAGCGGTCCAGATTTCCGACGGAAGCGGCAGCTGCTGCAGGATCAGCCACAGCCCGATTCCCGCGAGCAGGGCCAGCCCGAGCCAGACGGCAGATCCAAGCCGCGCCCATTCCAGCCGATACAGGCCGATGCCAATGAGTGGAAGCGCCAACAACTGCAAAAGGCTTTCCATCGGCAGGCCCTGACGCGTTCCACCGCCCAGCGCCAGGCACAACGCCAGCCAGCTGAAGGTCAACCACAACCAACCGTCGACGGGTTCGGAATTGGCCGCGCGACGAAGATCAGGCTGGGCTTGCACAGGATGCGATCGAATAGAGTTCGGCCTGGCTGAGTCTAGTGCAAAGTCCCACCGATGCAGGCGCTAAAACGAAAATCCCCGCCGTGGCGGGGATCTTTGCGCTTGCTCGGATGCGTATGCCTCAGGGGCTGACGGGAGTGAGCGGCGGCGTGCGGCGATCGTTGCGGTCGATGTGATAGATCAATGCGGCAACGGAACCGACAATCGGCACCCAGGCGATCAGCGGGATGCCGGAGGATGCTCCAGCCGCAGTACCCGCAGTGGCCGTGCCAGCCGGCGCGATGCGCGTGACGTTGATGGCGAAGCCGGCGCAGGGTGAGCCTTCTGGAACGGAAGTCATGGTGCCGCCTTCCAGCTCGTAACGGCATCCATCATCAAATACGAGTACTGCCGAACTGCCTTCGGGAATCGACACCAGGTGGCCGGTGGCAAGCGTGGTGCCGTCGACGGCGATCTGAAAACCCTCACCCGAATTGACCAGCGCCTGACCATTCACGCCGGCCAGCTGTGCACCCGCATCCTGGGCCTGCACACTGGCGCTTGCGAGAAGCAAGGCCGAAAGGGCGATTGATCGAATCATCGGAGTTTCCTCGAGTGGCTTTCCACCAAAATTGCCGGCGGACAGCAAGGAGTATCCATGAGTTGGGTGTCGGGATCAAGAAAAGCGCTGAATACCAAGGCTCGTTCGGCGCTGCTGCCACCCTGGGTTTTCGGATGGCGGCGCGCTCGCGCGGCGGCTTTTGCTGCTGATCTGATAGATCCCCACGCAAGAGCCCCTCATCCGGCGCTTCGCGCCACCCACCCCGGCCCGCGCGCCTGCATGCGCGCGGGCGTTTGCAGGCTCGCGGCATCCGCCGCTCGAAACCCCTGCTCACCCCACACCGGGAGAAGGGAACTGCTAGAGCCCCTCTCCCCGGTTGGGGAGAGGGGTTGGGGTGAGGGTACGAGAGCCCAGTAATGCACTTGGCTCGCCTGAATCCATCCAGCCGCGCGTATCGCCGTATCCGACCGCTACAGGCACACACCCCATCTCGCTCCGCTCGCACCCTCATCCGGCGCTTCGCGCCACCCACCCCGGCCCGCGCGCCTGCATGCGCGCGGGCCTGCGCAGGCTCGCGGCATCCGCCGCTCGAAACCCCTGCTCGCCCCACGGGGAGAAGGGAACTGCAAGAGCCCCTCATCCGGCGCTTCGCGCCACCTTCTCCCGCTCGCGGGAGAAGGGAACTAGCCTACCCGCCCGGCTGGATCCTGCTGATGCGCAGGTCGTCGAACCAGATGCGGCCTGATGCCCAGCGCTCGGCCGGGATACGCCCGGCCAGGTAAAGCTGCAGCCACTGGCTGGCGCAGCCTTCGACGGGCACGGTGAAGCGGGTGTCGAACTCGCGCCAGTCGCTGTGGCCGGTGAAGCGCGCCGTTTCGCCGAGGGCGGTTCCGGATTCGCAGCGCAGGCGCCATTGCAGGCCGCGTTCGTTCTGCAGTCCTTCGGGGCGGGCGCGGCCGCTGAGTTGGTATTCGCCGGGCATCAGGGCGAGCCGTTGGCGAACGTGCTGAAAGGCAACGCGCTGGCCGTGGAAGTCGATCAACAGGGCAGTCTTGCCGCCCGCGCCCGCGACGAAGCGGCGGTCAACGCTGGCTCCGGCGATTCGATCGAACCGCCAGCCGAAACCGCTGTTGCCGGCAGCCAATTCGAAACCTCCGTCGAACACGTTGCGCAGATCGCGCTGTTGCACTTCAGGCAAGTCTTCGATCCACAAGAAATAGGCGCGTGCGCCCTCGCCTTCACGCACCAGACGATCAACCCAGAGATCGCGCTGCGCCGTGCTGAGTGGCTGCGGTGCGCGACGCAGGGGCGCCAGCACGGCGTCGACCAGGGCCAGCGGCGCTTCGCGTACCAGCCGCCTGAGGAAGCTGCCGCGCCAGGGCGGTGCCTGATCGCCAAGCACCTGCACCAGGGCGGACAAACCTTCGGGATGGCTGGCCGTGGCGATCAAGGCATCGAACAGTTCCGTGACGCTGCGCCGCGAGACTCGCAGCAGCGCGTCGGTGTGCTGCACCACGGCCGGCCAGTCTCCGCTTGCTGCCGCCTGATCGGCCAGCCAGGCGCGCGCGAACTCGTCGCGCGGGGTGCGGCGCACTGCGATGCGAAACAGCTGCGCGGCGAGTACTGGGTCGCCATTGCGCTCAGCCAGCAGGGCCAGTGCGCGATAGGCAACGCCGTGCAGCGGGCTTTCCTGCAACAGGCGAAGCGCTTCGCGACGCAGTGTTTCGTTGTCGCCCTGCTCCACCGATTGTTCCAGCCAACGCACCCGCGCCGAGCTGCTTTGCAAGTCAGCGGGCTCGGCTGCATCCACCAGGGTTTGGGCTTCGAGGTCTTGCAGGCCAAACCGCACGATGGGCCATGCCAGGGCGAACAACACGACACTGGCGGCGGCCGGCAATACGTGGCGCGTCGCGGTGCCGCGGCTCATGCCTCGCTGGCCTTTCCGCTGGCTACCCAGTGCCGGATCAGGGCGCGGTCGCCAACCAGCATCACTTCGAATTCAACCCGGCCGCTGCGCTGTACGCGGCGCGACTGGCCGGCGGTCCAGGTGGTGATCTGGATATTGGCTGCGCCGCGAATGCGGCCGCTATCCTCGATCCAGTGAATGCCATCGAAGCGCACGCTGCGCGAACGGGTGTTGCCAAACAACTGCGCGTAGCGCGCCGCCAGGCCGGGCACGCCGCCGTGTTCCGGGTTGGCATCGAGAGCGAACAGATCCAGCAGCCCGATCAGATCGCCTTGCTGGAAGTGCGCGCCGAATTGATCCAGCAGGGCGCGAACCTGCTGCTCGCGACCGACGTCGGGAATCTCGCTTGAAGCGGCCGGAGCGAGTGCAACGGACGATGCCTCGAAGGCGCCAAACTCTTCGTTCGGCACTGGCGGCGATTCCTGCGACGCCTGCGCTGCGCCAGGAAGCTCAGGAACGTCAGCAACAGCGACCGGCGGCGCCGCGCTGCGTCGCGTGGCGCGAGACCTGGCAGGTGCAGACTGCAAGTCGCCACGTGGAGCCGCCGCGACCGACGTGGTGACGCGCTCGATTGGTGGCGCATTCAGCACGACCTCGTCGTCTGCTTGCTGGTCTGCCACCTGTGCCGCATCGGTCAGCACATAATCGACAGTCGCCGCGCGCTGATACAGGCTCCAGTTGCTCCCAAGGTACGAGAAAAAAGCAGCCATCCCCAGCGCGACGCCAGGTTCGGAGGGCAAGGTTGGCGCAGTGCTGGTTACCGGATCCACAACAACGACGCGAGAAAGATCGCGCTGCAGCGTGCCCTGATGGGCAACGTCCGGACCGGATGCAAGGGAACTGGGCGAGGCAACCAGGGACGCTGACGCCGGCTGTCCGTAATGCTGCCGAACCCAGTCGTCGAGCAACAGCACACCGCCTGCCACGATCACGATGCCACCGACCAGCATGGCGGGAAGATGGCGCAATCGGTGTGACCCACCATGCACCGGACCGGGCACCGCGGCGGCGGCAAAGTTCGGTCGGAACGTTGCGGGCGACACGACGGCGGGCAGGGTCGGCAGCTGCCCGGCGTCGTGCTGGGCGCGCCCTTCTGCACTGCGCAGTGCACGCCAGGCCTTGTTGACGCGATCGGCAAAGGCACTTGGCCATTCGCTGGAGCGATCGGGATGAACCAGGCTGACCAGCAGGCGATGATGCTCGCGCAGCTGCGTCTCCGGCGCTCCGGGCAGGGCGCCCAGCACGCGCCAGGGATCGCCTTCGCACTGCTCGACCAGCATCTGCTGCTCGACGAAGAAGCGCGCCGCGTCACTGAGCAGCTCGCCAGGCAGGTCCGTGCTGTTTGCAGCCTCCTGCAGCGCTTCGGGCTGGGCCAAGGCAAGCCGCAACAGATTGGCTATACCGTGTGCCGGCAATTGCCGCGCGCGAAGTTCGGCGGCCCGCTGCGGATTTGCATGCAGCGCCAGCGCCAGCTCGAGGGCCTCAGCCGCGGACACTTCGCCAGCGTGCGGACTTTGCCTGCTCACGGCTCATCGGTCTCCAGCGCGCTCAGCGACGCGCGGCCAGGCGCTTGGCTTCCTTGCCGCCGTACTGGTAGTAATCGTAGTTGTAGCCGTAACCGTATCCGTAACCCTGCTGGCGCATATCCAGCTTGGTCAGCACCGCGCCCAACAAGCGTGCACGGGCGCTGTAAAGCCGCTTGACCGCGGCCTGCGCGGCGCCGACGCGGGTGCGGCCGGCCTCGATCACCAGCAGGGTGCCGCCGGCGATGTTGGAAAGAATCGGCGCGTCGGCCAGACCCAACACCGGAGGCGCATCGATGATGATCTGGTCGTAGCGCTCGCCAGCTTTGGTCAGCAGGCTGACCATGCGCGCGCCGGCCAGCAGTTCGGCAGGATTGGGCGGCAAGGGGCCGGAGCACAGCACGCTGATGCCGGCCTCTGACGAAGCCTGCACGCAGTCGACGGGCTTCATGTTGCCGATCAAGCAGTTGGTCAGGCCGCGTGCGTTGTCGACATTCATCAGGCGATGCACGGAGGGATTGCGCAGGTCGGCATCGATCAGCAACACGCGCTTGCCCAGCTGGGCAAAGTTGCGCGCCAGGGTGTAGGCCGTGGTGGATTTGCCTTCGCCGGGAATCGAGCTGGTAACGACCATCACCTTGGGCAAGCCGGTTTCGGTCGAGAACTGCAGCGCGGTACGCAGCGAGCGATAGGCTTCGGCAAAAGCCGATCGCTGCTCACGCAGGGCCTTGATCGGGGTTTCGTCCTTGCCCAGCTTCGGTACCACGCCCAGTTGCACCAGGCGCAGCTTCTGCTCGACGTCTTCGCCCGACTTCACCGTGTCGTCCAGGTACTCCAGCAGCAGCGCCAGCAGCACACCGGAGAACAGCCCCAGCATCAGGCCAACCGCCAGATTCAGCGCGATGCGCGGCTTGAACGGCCCACTCGGAATCTGCGCGGCGTCGACCACCGAGATGTTGTTGTTGGTCACGCCACCGGCAACGCCGATTTCCTTGTAGCGTTGAAGCAGGCCGTCGTAGAGCTCGCGATTGGTGTCGGCTTCGCGCTGCAGGATGTTGTACTGGATGGAGCGGCCCTGCAGGTCGAGCATTTCGGTCTTGAGCGAGGTGAACTGCTCGGTCAGCAGGCGCTCCTGCTCTTCGGCGGACAGGTACTCCGCCTCGATTGCCGCTTTGATGTTGACCACTTCCGTGGCGATCTGCTTTTCGACTTCCTCGATCTGGCCCTTCAGCTGCACCATCAGCGGATAGCCTTCCTTGTAGAGCCGCAGCTTGTCCTGGTAATCGGCCATCAACTCGTTGCGGCGCTCCTGCAGCGACTTGACGATCGACTCGCTACCGATGTCGCCCAGCAGCACGCTGCCCTGCGAGGCCTGCGCGCGGCGCCACACCGATTCGGCGCGGATGCGCTCCTGGCGCGCCTGCGCCACGGCAGTGTTGAGGCCGGACAGACTTTGTTCGGCCAGGGTGGCACTGCTGCCGCCGGTGGAAACGATGCCTTCCTGCTGCGCGAAGGCCACCAGGGCGCGCTCGGAATCTTCCAGGCGCAGTTTCAGCTCCTGCAGGCGGTCTTCCAGGAAGCTCTTGGCGTAGGCCGAGGAATCGAAGCGACGTTCGAGGTTGGTGGCGATGAAGGCCTGCGCCACCGCATCGACAACACGCTGGGAAAATCCGCCATCCGGGCTGTCGAAATGCAGGCGCACCAGGCGCGAATTGCGCACCGGTTCAACCGACAGGCCGTTAAGCACGAAGCCGGCGTAGTTGCGGTCTTCAACCGTCGTTTTCTCCTCTGTCTTGCGGCCCAGCAGCGAGGAGATCAACGCCCGCCAGGGCGAGGGCTTGCTGAACTCGGCTACCTTCGGGTCTGAAGCCAGGCCGAGGTGCGAGGCAACGCGCTCGGCCAGGGAATGGCTGCGCAGCAATTCGTACTGGGTCTGATAGAAATCGCGATCGCCGGCCGGTTCCATCGGATTGGCGCTGTCGAAATCCACCACCTGTGCGGCGGTACGCTCGATCTGCAGGGTTGTTGATGCGCGGTAGATCGGCGTGGTCAGCAGGGTTGCCACCAGGGCGGCGAACAGGATCGCGCCCAGCATGCTGAGCACCACCCAGCGTCGCCGCACCAGGATGCGCCAGTAGGCCAGCAGGTCGATCTCGTCGTCGTTGCGCTGCTCGCTTTGGCGCAGTTCCGCCAGCAGGGTTGCCGGCGTTACCGAGTGGGCGAGCGCCAGGCCACTGCCTTGCTGGGAACTGCTGGCGACCGGCAGGCCGCTGCGGCCAGTTTCGTCGCCGTGATTATTGTCCTGGTTCATATGCAGCGACCCTCTTGTTGCCATGCCTCGCAGCGCTGATGCGTGGGCGATGTCGGTGTCGGCGTCGAGGCAATTGCAGCGAAGCGGCTGGCCTGCCTGCTCAACCGGTCAAAACGGCCGGAAAACATTGAATATCGGAAGTGATTCAAGCACGTTGCGCCAGGCAGCCTTGGGGCCGGACTCATCCACCACGACGATATCGTCGCCATAGATCTGTGGATCTTCAATCTGACCGGCACGGATTGCGCGGTAGTCGAACACCGCCGCCATGCGCTGGCCCTCGATGGTGCGGAAAACGATTACGCCCTCCAGGTTGGCAACCCGCTCGAAGCCCTTGGCCATTGCCACCGCCTGCAGCAGCGAGGTGCGGCCGGTGATCGGATACACCCCGGGTTGCTTGACCGCGCCCTCGATGGTGACCCGCTGGCTGGTGAATTCCTTGACGAATACGCTGACCTGGGGCGATTGCAGATAGGTCTCTTCGAGGCGCGTGGCGATATCGGCTTCCAGTTCGGAAACCGTCTTGCCACCGGCGTCGATGGTGCCGACCAGGGGCAGGGAAATCTTGCCGCTGGTGTTCACCCGCACCGTGCGGTTGAGCTCTTCGACCTGGAACACCGTCACTTCGAGCAGATCGAGCGGACCGATGCGGTAGTCGGGAACACCCAGATACGCGCCACTGGCCGAGGTGCTGTCGGGTGCCGGCAGGCTGTCGGTGGCAGTCACCACCTTCGGCGTGGAATCGGTGATGGAGGGCCCGGACGAGGCGCAGCCTGCGAGCAGCAGGCTGAGTGCCAAAAGCGCAGCCACGCCCAGGCGCACGGCGCCGCCGCGATGGGTGCTTCGGTTCCCAGCATCCTGCATTATCCAGCTCCAAGCCATTTGCGAAACTTGCCGATTGCCCCTGCGGGCCGCGGACTGGCATGCCGCGTTGAATTCTGTGCCGGCACCGCCGGCAATGCAGATGGTGCGAGGTTATCAAGAATTCCCTGCGGCCGGGTTACTACCAGGTTATTGGCCTCTTCACTACCGACCCGCCGCGCCGCGGCTTCCTGCGCCTCGGCCAGAAGTGGCGGACGCCGGCGGTCATGGTGTGCATCGGTGGCCAGTATATGAACCCAGCCCTGGTCGAGGAAACGCTCGGCCCAGTATTGCGGACGGCTGCCGTAGCGCCGCGTCAAGGCACCGGCGGTGAGCTGGATCCATGCACCGCCATGCGCCAGGCGGGTGAAAGTGTCGTAGTGGGATTCAACCCAGGAAAGCCGCTCCGGATGGGTGATAACGGGGACGAATCCGGCTGCCAGCAGGTCGAATACCGATTGTTCAAGACGCGGCGGCGCCACGTGGTGCGGCGGTTCGAACAGGAAATAGCGCGAACCTGCCAGGGTGGGGACCCGCCCGGCGCGCAAACCGGCGACCAGATCGGGCGTCATGTGAACGTCGGCACCCTCGACCAGTTGCAGCGGTATTTTCTCCAGCTTGAGCTGCAGCTGGAATACCCGAATCGCCGCACGAATACCGTGCGCAGTGTTTTCGTAAAGCCCTGGATAGATATGCGGCGTGCAGGCCGTCACGCGAATACCGTCGGCAACCGCCATGCGGGCCATGGCCAACGAGGTTGCCAGGTCCGTGGGACCGTCGTCGATGCCCGGCAGGATATGGCAATGAAGGTCGATCACCTGGATGACGGTAGCACAGGGGTTTTACAGCAGGCAGCCCCTTGATGGGGGGCGACAGGGGCTTCTCAGCGCGTGCCGACGCGAGACGCGGTGCCTGGGGGCTGAGGATACGGGCGAAGTCCATGGCCTGGGTCGATGTCGGCACAGGGGTGCCGACCTACGTGCCGTCGTAGGGCGGCATCCCATGCCGCCATCACCGATGCCCCCCTTCCGCTCGCTTGAGAGGGTGGGCCGAAGGCTCGGGTGAGGGGCTTTGGCTTCGGTGCCGACAGCCAGAGCCCCTCTCCCCAACCCCTCTCCCGCTCGCGGGCGAGGGGCTAAAGACACCGCACCGCTTCCCCTCTCCCGCTTGCGGGCGAGGGGCTAAAGACACCGCACCGCTTCACCTCTCCCGCTCGCGGGCGAGGGGCTAAAGACACTGCATCGATTCCCCTCTCCCGCTCGCGGGCGAGGGGCTAAAGACACCGCACCGCTTCCCCTCTCCCGCTTGCGGGAGAGGGTGGGCCGAAGGCTCGGGTGAGGGGCTTTGGCTTTGGTGCCGACAGCCAGAGCCCCTCTCCCCCAACCCCTCTCCCGCTCGCGGGCGAGGGGCTAAAGACACAGCATCGATTCCCCTCTCCCGCTTGCGGGCGAGGGGCTCGAAACTTGGCATGGTCAATGTCGGCACGGGGGTGCCGACCTACGTGCCGTCGTAGGGCGGCATCCCATGCCGCCATCACGAGTGATTAGACCGTCGCCGCAGCCAGCGCCTCGCGCACCTTGCGCGCCAGTTCGACACGTCGGTAGGGCTTGCCCAACAGCACTTCCGGGTGGTCCGAATCCTTTTGGTTGAGGGCATTCTGGGTATAGCCGGAGGTGAACAACACGGCCAGTCTCGGTCGCAGCTCGCGCGCCTTGTCTGCCAGTATCCGGCCACTCATCTCTGGCATGACCACGTCGGTAAGCAGCAGGTCAAACGGCTGATCACTGGTCAGCAAACGCAGCGCCTCGCCAGGGCCACTGGCTTCGGTGACCTGATAGCCAAACGCGATCAGCTGATCGAAGGCAAAGCGGCGCACCAGTTCGTCATCTTCGACCAGCAGCACGCGTTCCGATCCGCTCTCGATTGTCGTGGCAAGCGGTGCCCCGTCCTCGACTCGCGCTTCGGGCGCCGCCGGAAGGAACAGGCTGATGCTGGTGCCCTCGCCCACTTCGGAACTCAAGCTGAGGTGACCACCCGACTGCTTGATGAAGCCGTACACCATCGCCATGCCAAGGCCCGTGCCCTTGCCCTGCTCCTTGGTGGTGAAGAAGGGTTCGAATATGTGCTCGAGGTGCTCGCTGGGTATGCCCGAGCCGGTGTCGGCAATCGTCAGCTTCACGTAGTGTCCGGCGCGCAGGTCGGGGTGCTGCGCCTCGTCTCCCGCCTGCACTTCGTAGTTGCATGTCTGGATGCTGAGCGTTCCGCCATTCGGCATGGCATCGCGTGCATTGATGCACAGGTTGAGCAGTGCGCTTTCCAGCTGCGCTGCATCGATGTAAGCCGGGTCCACATCGCCCGCATGCCGAACGCGCAGCTCTACCTTGTTGCCCAATGATCGGCGGATGAGCCCGTTCATTCCGTCGACCAGGCGATCCACCCTGATCACCTTGGGCAGCAGGGCTTGCTTGCGCGCGAAGGCCAGCAGGCGATGGGTCAGCTCTGAACCACTCTGGGCTGCTGCCACGATCATTTCGGCGAGCTCGCGATGACGCGGATCAACAAGGTCTTCGGCCAGCAATTCGGCATTGCCCAGCATCACTGTCAGCAGGTTGTTGAAATCGTGCGCTACGCCGCCGGTGAGCTGCCCGATCGATTCCATTCGGCTTGTTTGGCGCAATCTTTCTTCCAGCGCCTGGCGTTCGGAAATGTCGACGCCGATACCGACCAGGCACAGGCGCTCGTCGTACATCACGCGGCGTCCGGTCAGATAGTAAGGAAGCAGCCGACCTGACTTGGTGCGCATGTTCGCTTCGACCTGCGCACTGCCGGTTTCGAATACCTTTGAGATTCGCGCTTCAACCATGGCCTTTTCCGCCTCGGGGAACAGGTCCAGCGGATGCATCTCGGCAATCTCGCGACCGCTGTATCCCGAGACCATCTCGAAATTGCGATTCCAGCGCAGGAAACGCCCGGCGACATCATAGAAATAGACGATTCCCGGCATGCTCTCGATCATCGTGGCGGAAAACTGCCGCTCGCTCTCGGCCTGCTCCTGTGCGAAGCGGCCCTCTTCGGCAGTTACCAGACTGTCCAGCGCAAACGAGGTGTCGCGGGCAGCTTCGACCAGCAGGGTCACTTCGCGGTCTTGGAAATAGCCAGGTTGCTCGGCATCCACCGCCAGCACGCCGCAGGGCTGGCCATTGAGATGCAGCGGAATCACTGCCGAGGCCCGGATGCGCTGCGCCAATGCAGCCTCGCGCCAGGGCGCCATGTCCGGATCGTTGGCGATGTCGTTGCTGACCTGCGGCTTGTTCAGTCGAAACGCGGTGCCTATGGGACCATGTCCCTCGGGGCGATCTTCAGCGCTGATCTGCAGGGATTTCAGGTATCCACTCTCGTCGCCCCACTGCGCGACGGGGATGAGGCGCTGCGATTCCGGCTCGAACCAGGCGACCCAGGCCAGCCGGAATCCCGCGTGCTGAACCAGCGCCCGACATACGCTGTTCAGCAGGGCATCGCGGCTCGTCGCCCAGACGATGGTCTGGTTGACTCCACTCAGCGCGGCGTACAACCGGTTGAGGCGTTCCAATTCCACCTCGTGCGCCAGGCGCTGCGTGACATCGCGCACGATCAAGGTACGCAGACCTTTGCCGCCAGGGTCGACGCGCGATATCGAGGCTTCCAGTTGGAAGTGCTCGCCGTCGAAGCGCACGCCTTCCAGCGTCAGGCTTTCCTGGCCTTCGGAATCGAACGCCGCGGGAAGAAAGCGCTGCAGCGGCTGCCGCGCGGCGTCCGCCTGGGCGCAGCGGAACATCGCCGCAGCCGCAGGATTGAAGTGCACGATGCGGCCGTCGGAATCGACCGTGATGATGGCGTCCAGCGCCTTGCGCAGGATCGTGGCGAGCTGCGCGTCGCGCTCGTTCAGTTGTTGCTCGGCGCGGGCACGCGAGTCTGCATCGGCACGGATCGCCTGGAAGGCCCGCTGCATCAGCAGGTAGAGCATCAGCGAGGTGACCGCGACAAAGGCCAGCCCTTTGAACACGCTCCATCTGACCAGCACTGCGGGGTTGTCGACCAGGGTCGCCAGGGCGGTGTCGGAAAAGTAGATCCACAACGTTGCAAAAATGGCGTAGCTGGCGGTGATCGACCAGGGCCGCACGGGGCCCAGTAACCAATGGGTGCCGGCGCGGCTGGCGCCCGCCTCCGGCGTAGACAGTTCCTCAGCCGAATCCGGGTGGGTCATGGAACAGACCTTTCATCCACTGCGTCGCATTGCGCAGGCACAAAGCCACCAGACATCTCACTCGGACAGCCTGCCAGCGCGAAACGCATCACACCTCCACTGTGTGGTGAACATTCACTACCGTACGCTGTATCCGGACGAGTTCCAATCCACCCAATTGGGGGGTGGCGACGCGAGCACAGCGCCGCGGGGGCGGCGCGGTACGACGACGAAGCCCACGCCGCATGAGCTGAGGCCTCCCGGGGCGAGCTGTGCTGCCAGCTTTTGTAGGGCGCATCTTGATGCGCCGCTGCGATGTGTCGGAAGTTTGCGCGACCTGGTCATCTCGCAATGGCGGATCAAGATCCGCCCTACCAGAGCGGAAGCAACATCGCTGCGATGGGCAAGCACTGCGCGAGCTTCGGCCACGAGGTGACTTTCGGCAGCCAAATTGGTGACTGCAGGCACCTGTTTCAGGCGCCGGGTGACTGGACACTGCACGCCCCTCCCGTATGAAGGTCCGTTGCCATGATCCACCGCCGAAATGCCCTGCTGTTGTCCTGTCTGTTCCTGTCTGCTGGCGCGACGGCAGCAAAGCTTGATGTGACCTTGAAAGACGTAGCAAACAACCAGGGCCATGTGCTGGTGGCGCTGTACGACTCCGAGGACGCCTGGGAGGGTCGCGCCAAGAACCTCGCAGGGCAGCGGATCGTCGCAGCCGCAGGCACGCTGGACCTGCACTTCGCCGATCTGGCGCCGGGCCGCTACGGCCTGATGGTGATGCACGACGAGAACGACAACGGCAAGCTCGATTCCAACTTGCTGGGCATTCCGCAGGAAGGCTATGGCTTCAGCAACAACCCGAGCCTGATGCGGCGGGCGAACTTCGACGAAGTGGTGTTCGAGGTGCCGGAAACCGGCCACAGCGTCGTCGTGGAAATGCGCTGATGCGCCGGCGCGAGCTGCTTGCTGGTCTGCTGGCCGCAGCCGGCGCGGGGCTGGTTCCCGCCAGTTTGCTGCGCGCCGCGGGTCGCGATCCATTGCACGAAGGCTTTCATGCGGCCCTGGCCGGGCACGACTGGCTGCAAGGCTGGCAGGGCTTCGACGGCGAAGCACTCGAAGAACGCGAGCTGCGCTGGGAAGGCAGGCCGCCCAAGGGGCTGAGCGGCACCCTGTACCGCAACGGCCCGGCTCGCTTCGAGCGCGCTGGCAAGCGCTATCGCCACTGGTTCGACGGTGATGGATTGGTGCAGGCCTGGCGACTGCGCGGCAACGAGGTATCGCATCGTGCGCGCATGGTGGGCACTCCGAAATTCGTCCTAGAGCAGGCTGCCGGTCGCTTCATCCGGCCCGCCGCCGGCACCTTCATCGAAGGTGCCGAGTCGGTACGCGACAGCGACGGCCTGAACGTCGCCAACACCTCGGTGCTGCACCACGGCGGGCGTCTGTATGCGCTGTGGGAGGGCGGCTCGGCCTGGGAGCTCGACGCAGAAACCTTGCAGGCTCAGGGACCGCGCAACTGGGCTGGCGAAGAACTGGCGGGCCTGCCGTTCTCTGCGCATCCGCTGCACGAGCCCGACGGCAGCCTCTGGAATGTCGGGCTGGCAGCGTATCTGTCGACCCCCACCCTGCTGGTGTGGCGCATCGACGCCAGCGGTGAACGGACGTCGGTCACGCCAGTTGCGCTGGAGAGTCGCGGCTATCTGCACAGTTTTGTGATGACCGCCAATCACCTGGTGTTCGTGCTGGCTCCCTGGCTGTACCGCCCGGAAGCCGAGGGCCCCTTTTTCGAGCGCATGCAGTGGGCGAACCAGGCCGGCTGCGAAGTGATCGTGCTGCGCAAGGATGCCTTGGACCGTCCGCAACGCTATCAGTTGCCCGCGGGGCTGGCCTTCCACCATACCGATGGCTGGGAGGAAGACGGCCGTATCGTGCTGCATGCCTGCTGGCACGCCGATGGCGCGGCGCTGATCGACAGTCTTTCGGCGCCGATGCGCGGTGAGGCGCGTTCCTTGCCGGCCAGCGGGCCGCTGGCACGCATCGAGCTTCCACTGGCAGGCGGCGAGGCCCGCCTGTCGCATGCCGGGCCGGCGCGTACCGAGTTTCCTGCCTGGGACACCCGACATCACGGCACGGGCGGACGACGCTGGTTCGGCGTGCGTGGTGATCTGCGTTCGCCCTATCTGGACGGGGTGCTCTCCTGGGATACAGGAATCGATCGCGTGGATCGTTTTGACTACGGTCGCGACTGGCTGGTCGAGGAGCACATCTTCGTGCCTCGCTCGCAGGACGCCGCGCGCGACCGTGGCTGGCTGATGGGCACCGCCCTGCACCTGCCAAGCCGCCGCCTGTGCCTTTCAGTGTTCGATGCCGAACATCTGGCCGACGGACCGCTGTGCCGGGCCTGGCTGCCGCAGCTCTTGCCGCTGGGATTCCACGGCCGTTTTGTGCCGTCGTGAAGAAAAGTCCTTGGCCGGGCCACGGATCCAGGTCGCGCACAGGGTGCGCTCCTTCTATGGGGGCGAACGCGATGCAGTGATCCCGCTGTTGTAGGAGCTGACCCTGTCGGCGACCGGGATGGTGGCCTCACCAATGTCCATGGCCGTGCCACGGATCAAGGTCGCGCACAGGGTGCGCTCCTTCTACAGGGAGGCGAGGTGAGGCGGTTAACATGCTTGCCCCGAATGCACAGCCGCGTCCATGGAACTGCTGATTCTGCTTGCCTTGATTCTCGTCAATGGCACGTTCGCGATGTCCGAGATCGCGCTCGTCTCCTCACGTCAGGCGCGCCTGCAGCAGCGCGCCGAGGCCGGCAGTCCCGGCGCACGCGTCGCGCTGCGATTGCTCGATGACCCGGGTCCGTTCCTCTCGACGGTGCAGGTGGGCATCACCACCATCGGCATCCTCGCCGGTGCATTCGGGGAGAACGCCATTGCCGGCCGGCTGGCCGCCGTGTTTGTCGAAGTTCCCCTGCTTGCGCCGCATGCCAGCGGCCTGGCGACGGCGCTCATGGTTGTGCTGGTGACGTACTTGTCAGTCGTGCTTGGGGAACTGGTTCCAAAGAGACTGGCGCTGGCCGCACCCGAGCGCGTCGCTGCCATGACTGCGCCGCCCATGCGGATGCTGGCGCGCATCGCGCATCCACTGGTGGTTCTGCTCGATGTTTCCAGCAATCTGGTACTGCGCGCGCTGGGTGTGCGACGCAGCGAGCAGCCGCCAGTATCCGAGGACGAAATTCGCATCCTGCTGCGTCAGGGAACCGCCGCCGGAATATTCGATGCCAGCGAGCAGCTGATGGTCGATAACGTATTTGGTCTTGACGCATTGCGTGTGACGTCGATGATGACCACGCGCCGGGATGTGCTGTACATCGACCTCGAGGATGATGAGGCGGTCAATCGCGGCAAGCTGCTGGCGGGGCGCTTTCAGACTCTGCCGGTCTGTCGTGGTGGTCTCGACGGGGTGGTCGGCCTGGTCGATGCCAAGCACCTGCTCGCGACGATGCTGGAAAGCGGGGGCCGCATCGGCCTCTGCGAAGCGGCGCACTCGCCGCTTTGTGTGCCAGAGAGCATTTCGGCGGCGCAACTGCTGCGTACGCTGCAACGACGCAATTGCCATGCCGCGCTGGTGGTCGACGAATACGGCAAGGTTGAAGGCCTCGTGACGCTCACCGACCTGCTCGGCGCGATCATCGGCAATGTGCCCGGTGATCGGCACGCCGAGAACGACGACATCGTTCGTCGCGCCGATGGTTCGTGGCTGATCGACGGAATGGTTACCCTGGACCGGGTCTGGCAGGTGACCGGCATCACCGACCCGGTTGGCGCGTGCACTGACTATCGAACGCTGGGCGGTCTGGTGCTGCACTCACTGGGGCATTTGCCCGCCGTTGGCGAGACAGTCGATGTCGGCAGTTGCCGGATCGAGGTCGTCGACATGGACGGCCACCGAATTGATCGCGTGCTGCTCACGCTTTCGGAGGGCGCATCTTGATGCGCCGCTGCGAGGTGTCGGAATCGTTTCGGCGCGGCGCTTGGAGATCCGCCCTCCAAGAGCAGCGACATCCACGCTTTCGTAGGGCGCATCGTGATGCGCCGCTGCGAGGTGTCTAAAACGTATCGGCGCAGCGCTTGGAGATCCCGCAGCGGCGGATCGAGATCCGCCCTCCAGTAGCAGTTTCCTTTGGCGCAGGTGCTTGCTCAGAACGGAATTTCGTCGTCTTCGAAATTGTCCGCCTCGGGCTGACGCGACTGGGACGGGGCCTGGCCACGCGATGCCGGGGCGCGATCGGCCGGGCGTGCACTGCCACCACCGCGTTCGCTGCCGCTGCGCTCGTTGCGCATGCCGCCACCGCCACCGCCGCCACCTTCGCCGCCACGGCTGCCAAGCATCTGCATCTCGCCGGCGATGATGTCCGTGGTGTAGCGCTCGACGCCTTCCTTGTCGGTGTACTTGTCAGTGCGCAGGCTGCCCTCGACGTAGACCTGTGAGCCCTTGCGAAGGTACTCGCCAGCGATCTCGGCGAGGCGCCCGAAGAACTTCACCCGGTGCCATTCGGTGCGTTCCTTGGCTTCGCCGGTCTGCTTGTCCTTCCAGGACTCGGAGGTGGCGATGCTGATGGTGGTGATGGCAGCGCCGCCGGCGCTGTAGCGCGTTTCGGGATCGGCGCCCAGATTGCCGACCAGGATGACTTTGTTGATGCCACGAGACATGTGTCTGATTTCCCTTGGTTTTGCACCGCAGACCGGCGCGTGGAGCAGGTTAGTATAGTCAAGCCGGGGCCTCCATCGGATTTCCTCCCGTCGCTCTGTAAGAGATTTCCTCAGCGGGCGTAGAGCCTCGGCCGCGTATAATTCCGACTTCCCGCCTCATCTGCAGACCCCAAACGACGTGAGCGCACAGCCCGCCGATGCACTGCCCCGCGGCCTCGACCTGGCTGAGATCCAGTCCCTGGTCGCTGCGGAAATGGCCGAAGTCAACGATCTGATCCGTCGCCGCCTGCATTCGGACGTGGCCCTGATAGACCAGGTCGCCGAACACATTATCGCTGCCGGTGGAAAACGCCTGCGCCCGATGCTGGTCCTGTTGGCTGCGCGTGCCTGCGGCTACGCCGGGCGCGATCACCTGCAGCTGGCCGCGGTAATCGAGTTCATCCACACCGCCACCCTGCTGCACGACGACGTGGTCGACGAATCCGACCTGCGGCGCGGGCGCAAGACCGCCAATGCGCTGTGGGGCAATGCGCCGAGTGTGCTGGTCGGTGATTTTCTTTATTCGCGCAGTTTCCAGCTGATGGTGGAACTGGACCGCATGCAGGTCATGCGCATCCTGGCCGACACCACCAATGCAATTGCCGAGGGCGAAGTGCTGCAACTGCTGCACGTCGGCAACCCGGATACCGATGAAGCCGCCTACATGCGCGTGATCGAGCGCAAGACAGCGGTCCTGTTTGCCGCCGCGACGCGCCTGGGAGCTGTTCTGTCTGGTGCCGGCGCGCCGACCGAGGCTGCGATGGAACAGTACGGCATGGCACTGGGACTGGCATTTCAGATTGCCGATGACGTGCTGGATTACAGCGGCGATGCGGCCGCGTTGGGCAAGAACCTTGGCGACGACCTGGCTGAGGGCAAGGCTACCCTGCCGCTCATTCACGCCATGACACATTGCGATTCAACAACCCAGGCGCGCCTGCGCCAGATTGTTGAACAGGGCGATGTGGACGCCATGCCGGAAGTGCTGGCAGCGATTGAAGCCAGCAAAGGCCTGGAGTACGCGCGACGCAAGGCGCAAGCGCATGCCAACCGCGCGCTTGAGGCGATTGTCGGCCTGCCTGATTCACCCGCCAGCGCCGCGCTGCGCGGCCTGGCGCATTACGCGGTGGATCGGGATCGCTGAGGTCCCGAGGGGCCCGATTTGCGCCGTTGTAGGGCGAATCTTGATCCGCCGCTGCCGATGGCCAAATCACCGATTCATCGATCGGCGCAAACACCAGCATTCCGCGGCGGCGCATCAAGATGCGCCCTACAGAAGCGGTTCGTCGCGCGCCGTCGATACCTGCATCATGCCGTTGTAGGGCGAATCTTGATCCGCCGCTGCCGATGGCCAAATCACCGATTCATCGATCAGCGCAGACACCAGAATTTCGCAGCGGCGCATCGAG
This sequence comes from Lysobacterales bacterium, assembly GCA_038257155.1. Classification (GTDB taxonomy): domain Bacteria; phylum Pseudomonadota; class Gammaproteobacteria; order Xanthomonadales; family Xanthomonadaceae; genus JANJTY01. Next base: position 20,867 of record JBBSJP010000065.1, read on the forward strand.
ATGCGCCCCACAGAAGCGGTTCGTCGCGCGCCGTCGATACCTGCACCATGCCGTTGTAGGGCGGATCTTGATCCGCCGCTGCCGATAGCCAAATCACC
>JBBSJP010000066.1:0-20607 GCA_038257155.1 Lysobacterales bacterium
CTACGCCAGTTTGGGTGTAGGTCGGATCAAGCGACTAGGCTCTAGTAGGTCGGATCAAGCGCCGCCGTGGCGACCCGGTACTTCGAGCACTTCCCCGGCGCGGATCCGACGTTTGCCCCGCAGCCGCAAGCCTTGCGTCGGCTCCACCGCTGCGCGGCTTGAGCCGACCTACGCCAGTTTGGGTGTAGGTCGGATCAAGCGACTAGGCTCTAGTAGGTCGGATCAAGCGCCGCCGTGGCGACCCGGTACTTCGAGCACTTCCCCGGCGCGGATCCGACGTTTGCCCTGCGCGGCTTGAGCCGACCTACGCCAGTTTGGGTGTAGGTCGGATCAAGCGCCGCCGTGGTGACTCGGTACTGCGAGCACTGCCACGGCGTGGATCCGACGTTTGCCCGCAGTGCAAACCCCCGCTTCAGCACGACCACTCCACAAACAGCACCTGCCTGCACGGCAACGCCTGCGCTTACACTGCGACCTGTGCGCACTATCCAACGCCCACTGATCCTGTTCGGCGCAATTCTCGTTCTGGCGGCGACCGGACTCGCCGCGGCCCGCCCGCTGCACGAGCAGCGCCTGGACGTGTGGACTGCCGATCATGGGCTGCCGCACAACACCGTGCTGAGCCTGGCCCAGACCAAGGATGGCTACCTGTGGATCGGCACCTGGGAAGGCCTGGTGCGTTTCGATGGCAGCCGCTTCACGCCCTTGCCAGCCAGCATGCCGGCAGCGCTGCGCGAGTCGGGCATCCTCGCGCTCACTGCTGCCGACGACGGCAGCCTGTGGATAGGCACGCATGGCGGCGGCATTTACCGCTATCACCAGGGCCGCCAGCAGCAGCTCAGTGAACCCGGCAAGGATCTGCGCGAACACGTCATAACGCTGCTGGTCACGCGCGATGGAGCGGTCTATGCCGGCACCTCGGGCGGCAGCCTGCTGCGTCGCCAAGGTGAGGGCTTTGTTGCGCTCGATGTCGGCGGGATTCTCGGCCGTGGCAGCCTGTTGGGACTGGCCGAAGACCGGGACGGCCGCGTAATCGCCGCAAGCGATGTGGGCCTGCTCCTGGTTAGTGCCCAGAGCGCCAGTCCGGTGCCGTTAGTCTGGCCGGAAGGGCAACCCCTGGTTTCACGCGTCTATCCGCGAAGCGCGGGCGGCTTCTGGCTGGCCACTTCGCAAGGCATTTACGCGCTCGATGGCAGGCTGGAGGTCCCGCAGCGATTGCCGTTCGAGGGTGCCATTTCGCGCGCGCTGGAGGATGTCGACGGCAGCCTCTGGTTGGCGTCCGATCCGCTTGGCCTGGTGCATCTGCTGGGCGGAGAAGTCTCGTCACTGGGCCGCGACCAGAGCCTGCCAAACTCACGCATCGCTGCGCTGCTACGCGACAAGGAGGAAAACCTGTGGATCGGCACCAATGGTGGTCTAGCGCGCCTCCACGCCGCGCCCTTTGCAGCAATAACTGAACGTCACGGCCTGCCCGACAACTTCGTTCGTACCCTGCTGCAGCGCCGTGACGCAAGTATCGTCGTCGGAAGCGCCGCGGGGCTCAGCCTGCTGCGCGATGGTCAAATGGCCGAGCCACCGGCTGAATGGGCACAGCTGCTGCCCGAGGTGTCGGTTCTGTCGCTGGGCGAAACCGTTGACGACAAATTGCTGGTCGGTACCAGCGCACAAGGCGCCTTCGAGATCGGCCCGGGCATGGCCCTGCTGCGCAGCGCGCCCGAGCACCTGCTCAGCCCGCAGGTACGTACCATCCTGGCCGATAACGACGGCGGAATCTGGTATGGCAGCACACGCGGACTGAGCCACTGCAAGGGCAGCGCCTGCCGTCAGTTCTCTCGGGAAAACGGCCTGGCGGGCGATTACATCACGGCCTTGCACCGCGATCGTCAGGGCGCGCTGTGGGTCGGCACTTCCTTGGGAGCCAGCCGCCAGAAGGACGACCACTTCGAACGTATCGCGATCGGAGACAACGTCGCGGTCAGCGTGTTCGGCTTTCTTGAAGATTCCGATGGTCGACTGTGGCTCAGCAGTGACGGCGGCATCGGCTTGCTGCGAGGCGACCGCTTCAGCCTGATCAACCAGAGTCACGGGCTGATTGCCGACACCATCTTTGCCATGCTGCAGGACAAGATCGGGTACTTCTGGCTCAGCAGCAACCGTGGGGTAATGCGAATCGATCCAGAGCAGGCCGTGGCCGTGATTGAAAGTCGCCAGCCACGTCTGGAGGGCCGCCGCTTCAGCCGCGCCGACGGCTTGCCATCGAACCAGATCAACGGCGGTTCGCAGCCTTCGGCGCTATCGGACTTTGAAGGCCGCCTCTGGTTCGCCACGGCCGGCGGCGTGGCCTCGATCCGACCCGATGACGAACTGATCGAGGCCCCACTGCCACCGCCCCGCGCTGCGCTGGAAGCGGTGATCGTGGACGGTGTCGACGTGGGCGTGGATGGGTCACTGCACTTGCAACCGAACCAGCGCCGCCTGCAGTTTGGATTTACCGGCATAAGTTTTACTGCACCCGCCCGCCTGCAACTGCGTTATCGACTGCGAGGATTTGAAGACGATTGGCATCTGGCTGGAGCCGACCGCATCGCCGGCTACAGCAACCTGAGCCCTGGCAGTTATCGCTTCGAGCTGGAAGCTGGCTGGCTGGAACAGCCCGATGCCGGTGACCGCATCGGCTTGGATGTGGTGGTACACCCAGCCTGGTTTCAGCGAACCGCAGTGCAGCTTGCAGCAGTGCTGGCCCTGCTTGCACTGATCCTGCTGGCCCTGCGTCTGCGTTTGCGCGCCTTGCGCGAGCGCGCCGCGGGCCTGGAGAGCGAGATTGCGCGGCAGACTTTCAGCCTCACCGCTGAACGCGATGCGCTCAGCCAGGCCAACCGTCGCAATGCCGAGTTGCTGGTGCGGCTTGGCCAACTGGCCAGCGAAGACGCCCTCACCGGCCTTGCAAACCGACGCCGCGCCGATCAGGAACTGGCCCAGAGACTCGCCGACAGCAGTGCCACGGCGCTGCATATCGCTTTGCTCGACATCGACGATTTCAAGGGCATCAATGACCGCTTTGGCCACAGTGTCGGCGACCGCGTGCTGCAGGGATTTGCAGCAAAGCTGCGCGAAAGCGTTGACCCCGAAGCTTTCTGCGCGCGCGTAGGCGGCGAGGAATTCCTGGTGCTCTGGAGCAACGGCATCGATGACGCAGCAGAACAGCAGCTGGGCAATTTCCGCCAGTCACTGATCAACACCAACTGGCGGGAGCACGCTGAGGGTTTGCATGTGCGCTTCAGCGCCGGCCTCACTCGCCGCCATCCCGATGACAGCGTGGACAGTCTCTACCGCCGTGCGGATCAGGCCTTGTATCGCGCCAAGGCGCACGGCAGGGATCGGGTGGAATGGCCCCAAGCCTGAGTCACTGAAACAAGCCCGGGGCGCAGAGCCTTGCCCAGTGAGGGCTGCGAGCCGGGAGCAGCCCTGAGGCTTCGGCTTTCGGAGGGCCACGCTCCTGCGTGGTTGCTCGTGATCCTGCTCCAGGAGCAGCGCTGCGGAAACGGCGTCCTCCACCAGCGGCTAAAGCGGCTACAGCGTTGGCGAGGGCAGTTTGGCACCGCTTGCACAGGAGTGATGTGCATTTCACTTTCCCGGATCGACACCCTTTTCAGCGTCTGCAATTCGCCACAGGTACAGGCTGGCAAGCGAACGATATGGCCCCCAGGCGGACCCACGCTCGGCGAGTTGCCGTGGTGTTGGAGAACATTCGAGCCGGTCGAGCCGGCCGGCGCCATTGCGCAGGCCAAGGTCATCGAGCGCCAGTATGTCCGGTCTGCCGAGGCGAAATATCAGCAGCATTTCCGCCGTCCAGCGACCGACGCCACGCACAGCAGTGAGATGCTCGATTACGGATTGATCCGGCATTCGCGCCATCTGCCGGCAGCTGGGTAGTTCGCCAGCCTGGTGGTGTCGACATAGATCGCGCAGCGCGAGCAGCTTGTTGCGCGAAACCCCGCAGGCCCGCAATTGCTCGTCGGCAACTCTCGCCAAGGCCTCGGCATGCAGTACTGGGGCTGCGATGGCGGTCTCAACCCTCGCCACGATGGTGGCTGCGGCCTTGCCGGATAGCTGCTGGTAGAGGATCGACCGGGCCAGCGCGTCGACCGTGTCGAATGGCTTGCGCCAGCGCGGGTCGGGCTGCATCGGGCCGATCTTGCGCATCCAGCGGCCCAGTGCAGGATCAACGCGGCGCAGGAATCTGGAAGCGGCGGGAATGTCGAATCCACGTGGCATGGGAGCTGCGCTCTTACCGGCTTCGAGTGGCCTGCGTCGGTCGCAGGCTCTTGTCTGATTTGGTTCGCAATGCAGGACGGAATAGCGATCTCAGCGGGGACAAGACTGCGGGACGGGCTGACACCCGTCCCGCAGAACTTCTCCGAGTGCTGCCGTCTTACTGTGGCGTGAAAGGAATCGTCGCGATGGCGCCCGCGGCGGAGGCTGCCGGGTCGATCACCAGCGGCTTGTAGGCATTCACCAGCCAGCGTGGCAGCTGACTGATGTAGGCCGCGCCGCTGTTGATGTCGCCACTCTGCCCACCCGGAGCAATCTGCAGCAGGGTCGGCGGATCAGTCATCTCGCCCACGAAGCGACGCACTGGTCCGCTGCCGAACATGAATCCGTTCAGGGTATTGGCCGTGCTGCTGTGTCCTGATGCGTCGACTACCTCATAGCCGCCGGCGCGAGCCAGGCCACGCAGTCCCGGGCCCACGTCGGTGAACGGGAACGGGTTCGGACCGGGGATGCTGAACGGCGTACCCGCGCCCAGGGGATGGGCGAACACCTTGCGGTGCAGCTTGCCCCAGCGGTAGTCACGCACATCGGTGGAGTTGGCAAATGCCGGTGCGAACTCGTCGCTGGCGAGGCGGTCCAGGCCCTCCTTCAGCGCCGACAACAACACGAAATCCCTCGCCGCTTCGCGGCTTGGAGCGCCTTCAACCATGAAGAAATCGATACCGGACGCGCCAATTCCCTGCTGGGTGGCGAAGGTGTCCAGGTGGTGTTTCAGCGCGTGATAGGCGTCGCTCGACCCCGGCAGATAACTGGACAAGCCGACGCGCGAAAGACTGGCGTTGACCGTATTGCGCACCAGGTAACTGCGGGTCAGCGCCCACACCGTGGCGCCCACGCTCATGTCGATCTCGCAGTCGCTCGGGGGCGCGGGCGAGAACGGCGTATCGCCGGGATCCCAGCCGCCAGCGATTCCTGTGACCGTGGAATACGGATCATGACTGCCACACGGTTCGCTCCAGGCCTGCAGCGCGTCAATGGCATCGGCAACCGTAGCCGCCACCGAACTCAAGGGCTCCCAGCTCGATCCACTGGCGTTGCTGTAGGCATCCAGCACGTAGGGCAGTACCAGTTCTGCATCGAGCTGGCTGTTGTTGCCCTGCCAGCGGGCCATGTCCGCCCGCGTGATGGGTTGCTCGGCAGCGATTTTCGCTTCGATCAGGCGATCAATGCGGCCCATGCGATACGCCGAATAGCCCGGCGCAAGGTAGTACAGGCCGCCGCCAGGACGCACCTGATTCAAAGCATTGTTGTCCAGCGTATTACCCACCGGATCGTTGTTGGCGTTGGCGATGTAGCCCTGTGCCGGGTTGATGGTGAAGGGCATCTCCGCCGGCGAGAGGATCTCGAACGGCAGCGACTGACCCGGATACGTGTTCTCCCGCGGCAGCCACTCGTTGCCGCCCTGCCCATTGCGTACCAGGAAGGGCGGCAGTCCCGAAACCGTGTTTTGCTGCAGGTCTTCGCGGATCGGCGCTTCAGCGGTGGCGAAGTAGGCGATGTTGCCCAGCTTGTCGGCGAAGGCGAAATTCTGCGAGCCTGCATCGAAATACTGCAGCGCGGCGCGGAACTCATCGAGATTGGCTGCCCTGTTGACGCGGCGGAAAGCTTCCAGCTCCATGGTCGGGCCCCAGCCGGCGTACTGGATCGACAGACCGGTGTTGCCGCTGATCGACACGATCGGACCGAAGTTGCGTCGCGGAACGATGATCGTGACGCCACCATTGGTGTAGCCGATGGAGTTGACCCGGGCCACACTGTCGGCCACGCCGTCAGAGGTGTTGTTGGCATAGAAAGTCTGGAACACCCACAGCACGGGTTCCGCCACGTCATCATGAACGGTGTGGGTGGGCAGACCATAGGAATTGAGGAGGAACTGCTCCTGGAAGGAGTCGGTCACGTCGAGCGAGTTGGTGGTGAGGCCCCAGCAGAAGTTCTGCGTGCAGCCAAGGATTGGCCAGGGCGTGCCCGGAGCAACCGAGCCCACGGTCACCATCGGTTCGGCGTAGCGCGGGTCATTGGATATGACGTGACCCTCGTGGAACAGCATCGGCGTATCCAGGCCAAGATGCGGATCATTGGCAAGGATCGGCGCGCCGCTGTCGGTCAGGTCTCCCGATACCACCCACCAGTTGCTGCCGGCGCGATTCTCGCGACGCTCGAGCTGGGTGCTCCAGATCGGTACATTGCGAATGGCGTCGACGTGCTGCTGAGTCAGAGCGAGCAGTTCGGGCGATACCTGCGGCATGCTCTTGTAGCTCGATGATGCGTCGACAGCAGCTTGCTTCTGTCCTGCAGTGCGCTTGCTGGCAGCCGTTCCAGCGAACCAGTCGGGGATCGAGATGCGGTCGTCGGGCGGCGCGACACGATGGGTATCCTCGAAGAACAGCGCCGCACCGTTGAAGCCACCCGCAAGACCGGCCTGCTGATACGCACCCAGGCGCAGGGTGTAGCCGGACTCGTCGTCGAAGCTGAGCTGGAAGGCGAGCAGTTTGCCGATGACCATGGAGTCAACCGGGGTCCAGGGATCGGCCGAGGTGAGCTGCAGAGCCCCATACTCGATCGGTGCCGGGTTGCTTGCCAACCAGGCGTTCACGCCGTCGGCGTACGACTTCATCTGTCCGCGCAGTTCATCGGAGGACTTGGTCCAGCTGGCCCAGGCCGCACGTCGCAGCCCCAAAGTACGCAGCTGCACATCGCTCGACAGCGCTGGCGCGCCGAGAATCTCTGCCAAGGTTCCGCTGGCGAGTCGACGCAGGTAATCCATCTGGAAGAAGCGGTCGCGCGCATGCGCCCAACCCATCAACCAGGCGGCGTCTTCATCGGTCTCGGCCGTGATCGTCGGTACGCCTTCGGCGTCGTAGGAAATGCTGCCGGGAAACTGCATGCCCGGCGCCGACACCTGGGCCAATGCCTGGCTGCCGAGGCCGGCGAGTGCCATGCCAATGCCCAGTACCAGCGCGTTGCGTGATCCTTTTCGTGTGTCTGCTCGACGCTTCATGAGCTCATCTCTCCCCTGCTGTGACAAGACCCCATCACCGGCCGGGCTGCTCGAACCCCAATCCGGACACCGCGATGGAACGAAATGTCGATTATGCGTACGGGATCGTACGGAAAGGTATGCGCAGCGCAGCATTGGCAGACTGGCTCCCGCTCTCGCCTTGCGGGGTGGCTGCCTCGGCAAATCGGCGGCGCTCAGCTGGCGCGGGAATCCGTTGCGCGCAGCAGTTCGACGCCCGCGGTAAGCCAACCGACGATCATCAGTATTCCGCCAAGCGGAGCCGCCTGGGCACGCAGGTCGAACGAGGCAGCGAGCAATACGCTGGAGGCAAACAACAGGGTTCCAAGGGCAATCGGCCAGCGGGCACAGCGCAGCCCTGTCGCTGAGTGCATGGCGAGCAGGCCCAGGCCATTGGCGAGCAGCACAGCGTCTGACGCGAGCGCCGGCCTGAAAATGGCCTCACCTGCATGCGAGGCGATCGCGAGCAGCGCGATGCCACAAGCGATCATCAGTGCGCCGAGAGCGGCGAAACGGCGGGCGGTCAGGAATCGAAGGATCTGCATGCGACAAGTCTTTCGCGGTGGTCGCTCAGCCTGCGACAAAGCGGCTCTTGTCTGCACTTCGAGGAAGACGGGTGCAAGACCCGCCCTCCCTCAAAGCGCCGTGGGCCACTCGACGACGACCCCTCAATCCTCGGCCTTGAGATAGGCCTCAAGCTTGCGGTTCAAGTTGGTGGCCTGCTGCGACGGCAACGTGTAGCTCCAGCCGGCGAAGCGGGCATTGGCCTGGGCCATTTCTTCGCGCAACTGTGCAAGACGATTCGCGGCATCCGCGGCGGGATCGGTTACTGCAGCGGGCGGCTCGGGGGCGATCTCTGTCGCGTCCTCAGACCCTTCCCGGTCCTCGCTGCCGGCAGGTGCAGCAGCCACCGGATCGGAATCGGCGGCCGCCTGCCGCGCTTCAAACTCCTGGCGCAGCAGGGCCTGGGCGGCAGCGATGGATTCCGCGGCACGGGCTTCATCGAACTCAACCCTGAGCTGGGCGAAGGTCTGCTCTTCAACTCGCCAGGAGTCGATGTGATACACCAGGCCATCGTCCAGCTCGTAGCGCGCGCGTGTGATCTGCGCTTCATCTGTGGGAAGCGGCAGCTCGGCGGCCGGTACGACATCGTCGAGGCGCAGGTCGCTGAGCAAGGCACCGCCAGCATCTGCCATGTACGGGAAGCCCTGTTCACGGCCGCGCGGCAGATTGCCGACCTTGAAGTCGCTGCCCGGCTCGGCGTTGCGCACCAGTTCCACCCGGTCGCCGCCGGCATGCAGGATTTCCACCCGCATCACTCGACCGACAGGAATCGCGGCCAGTTCGCGCTGCAGCCACTGCACCGGCTCGCGCTGGATCGGCAAAGCGACGTCGACCAGCCAGCTCTGCGCTTCGCCAGCCGGGCGTACGAAGTTGGCGTCGGCGCTGGCGTTGGCACGACCGACGATCATCGCCACTGGCGGTTCGATGCCCTGCAACTCGAGCAGCAGGCCCTCGGCTTGCTCATCGTCGATGTCCTCTACCCCTAGCCGGCCGTAGAGCGCCGGATTCGACGTCTTGGGCTCAAGTTTCTGGGCTCGGGACAGCTTGAGCAGCAATTCGCGAACCGGAGCGAAGTCGACCGGATAGCCGCCGCGCGAGCGCATCACCCAGGCATCATCCTGACGAGCGACTTCCCACAGCACCTCTCCGCCCGCACCGGAAAGGCGCAGGCCCGTGACCTCATTGACCTGCTCGGTCAGCTCCGGCAACAGCGCGGCGCGAACCGTCTCGCCGCTGTCGGCCTGGCGCTTGCCGCCATACCAGAGCGCAGCGACAAGCACGAGCAGCGCGGCCACTGCCAGCGTGATTACTTTGCGAGTATCCATTCAGTTCCTCCTTCAGCGTCGCGCGACTGCCGGCTGGCGGCGGCGCGATCGCCAGAACAGCAGACCCAGTACGCCAAGGGTCAGGGCAATCGGCATGCCGGCAATATTGATGAACTTCAGCTTCGCGCCGAGCGACTCGATGTCGGCGTCGAGCTGGCGGCGAACCTGTCGCAGTTCGGCACGGATGCGAATCTTCTCCTGCTGGAAACGCTCCAGCTCGGCGCGCTGCTCGGCGCTCAGCACCATGGCCTGTTCCTGGTCCTTGCCACCCTGCAGTTCGGTGAGATTGCGTTCGGTTTCGGCGAGCTCCTGCTGCAGCTCTTGCTCCTTCAGGCGGAAACGGTCATCGGCCAGGCGCTTGAGCTCTTCGACGCGTGTGAAAGGACGACTGGAAGTGGCACGGGTGCGTACCGCGATCAGGTCGGCGCTGCCCACCAGATTGTCGACCGAGTTGATCACCAGATTGCCGTTGTCGGCGAAGGCGTTGACCATGCGCTGTCCGAAGAACTGCTGCACTTGCACCCAGAGCCGGTCCGCAAGGACATCGGTATCGGCAAACAGGATGATGTTGGCGGGCTCCTTCGTTTCGCTCAGGTGGCTGTCGCCGCTGCGCTCGGGAAAGGCCGACTTCAAGATGCCAGTGAGGCGCCCGGCCAGCACGAAGGGTTCGCCACTCGGCGCGAAATCGTTCAACAGGGTTGAGGGATCGGGCAGGAAACGGATCTTCTCTGCAGCCACGCTCATCGAGGCTTCGGAACTCTGTGCCAGCGCTTCCAGCCTGGTTTCGGCTCCCTCGATCGCCTCGAAGTAACCCACCGTGGAGAAGTTCACCGTACCGAGCTGCGCCGACACCACGTCCTGCTGATTGAGACTGTCCTGGTCGAGACCGAGGATGCCGAGATGACGCATCGGCCGCTGCGCGCTGCCACCCTGCACCTGCAGCGCGTGTTTGGCGTCCAGCACGACGCGTTCGGGATCGAACTTCACGCCCCAGGCTGTCAGCAGGCGGTCCAGCTCGGAGGCGCGCGGCGAGAACAGCGCCTGCATCTGGTCCACACCTTCGGGCGCGGGCTCGGTCTCGGCGTTCGGATCAACAAACAGCACCAGACGTCCACCGCGCATGACGAACTGGTCAACGGCGTATTCCGTCTCCAATGACAGGCTCTTCGGATGCACCAGCATCAGTACCTGCACATCGTCAGGGATCGTGCCTTCGGTGATCTCCAGACGGCGGATCTCGAACAGCGCCGCGAGTTCGCTGTCGAGTACCCAGCCCTCGGCAGGAGCGCCGCTGGCAGGATCGAAGCGCGGTGCAATCGGCAGGCTGCTCATGATGCCCAGCACCGGCTTGTCCAGCGTGGTAAGGCTTGAGATCAGCTTGGCGATGTCGTACTCAAGGAAGGATTCCTTGCTCGGCTGGAAGAAGGGAATGATGGCCTGGCCATCGGTACTGTTGGTGCCAGCAAGACCAAACACCAGCGACTCTCCGCCGCTGCCCAGCGGCACCGCCTGCAAACCAAACGCAGTAGCGCGGTCTTCGGCTTCGGAGAACGGCAGCGGATCGATCACTTCCAGCTTCAGGTTGCCGCCCGACTTTGCAACCATTTCCTCCAGCAGCTCGCGCACTCGCGTGCCGTAACTGCGCAACTGCGGAATGTTCTGTGCCGTGCGATCGGAGAAGAAGAAATACAGCTGCACCGGCTCGTCGATCTTGGACAGGATCGCTTCGGTGCCCTCGGACAGGGTGAACAGGCTGTTGTCCGTGAGATCCAGTCGCGCACCTCGCAGCAGCAGCGAGCTGAGCATCACCAGAGCAATGAACAACACGGCCAGCACCGCCAGGGTGCCGCCAGTGAGGGAACGTCGGTTGAGAAGATTCATGCTCGGCGTCTCCGTTAATCGGCTTTCTTCAGATCGATCACCACCGCAGTGGCGACCAGCCAGAAGCCGATGGTGAGCAGGAAGAACAGCAGGTCACGCAGGTCGATCACACCCTTCGAGATCGCGCTGAAATGGGTCAGGAAGCTGAGTTGGGCGATACCGTCAACCAGCAGGGATGGCGCCCAGGCGCGGAAGAAATCCAGTACCAGCGGAAAGCCGGCCAGCAACAGACCAAAACACACCACCACGGTAAGGATGAAGGCGACCACCTGGTTGCGCGTGGCCGCCGAAAGGCAGGCACCGATGGCCAGGAAACTGCCCGCCATCAGCAGGCTGCCGAAGTAGCTCGCGATGATGACGCCGTTGTCCGGGCTGCCCAGATAGTTGACCGTGATCCAGATCGGGAAGGTCAGCGCCAGCGCAATGCCGACGAAGGCCCAGGCCGCCAGGAACTTGGCGAACACCGCCTGCCACATGGTCACAGGTAAAGTCAGAAGCAGTTCGATGGTGCCGGACTTGCGCTCCTCGGCCCATAGACGCATCGCAACCGCCGGCACCAGGAACAGGTACAGCCAGGGATGAAAGCTGAAGAAGCTCTGCAGGTCTGCCTGTCCGCGCTCGAAAAAGCCGCCCAGGTAAAAGGTGAAAGCGCCTGCCAGCACCAGGAAGATCACGATGAAGACGTAGGCGACGGGCGTTGCGAAATAGCTCGCCAGTTCGCGCTTGAACAGCGCCGGAATGGGATTGGCCATGGTGCTCATGCGCGGGCCTCCACGGCGGATGTGGTGATCTGGCGGAAGACTTCGTCGAGACGTCCCTGCTCCAGCTGCAGCTCGGAAAAGTCGACGCCCTTGGCCTTGAGGAATTCGCTGACTGCCGGGTAGATGTTCTTGCCGGCCCGCGGGAACGCGGTTACCCGACCGTCCTGCGGATCGATCTCGACCGAAGCCACGCCTTCCAACCCGATCAGGCCCTGCTTGAGTACGACCGGATCGGCGGTGGTGAGGGATACCGCGCGGTGGTAGCGCGAACGTGCTTCCAGCTCGGCCGGGGTGGCGTCCGCCAGCAGCCGGCCACGCGCAATCACCACGGCCCGTGTGCACACCGCATGCACTTCTTCCAGGATGTGGGTGGAGATGATGATGATCTTGTCGCGTGCCATGGAACGAATCAGATCGCGAACCTCGTGCTTCTGGTTCGGATCCAGACCATCGGTCGGTTCGTCCAGGATCAGGGCCTGGGGGTCATGCAGAATCGCCTGGGCCAGTCCGACACGGCGCTTGAAGCCCTTCGAAAGCGTCTCGATGCGCTGTGACATCACCGACTCGAGGCCCAGCCGGCCCACCGCTTCATCCAGGCGCTGGCGCCGCGTCTCGCCGGCCATGCCGCGCACGTCGGCGATGAAGCGCAGGAAGGACAGCACGTCCATCTCGCCATAGCTCGGCGCACCCTCGGGCAAGTAGCCCAGCACGCGCTTGGCCTGGATGGCCTGCGTATCGACATCGAAACCGCAGACCGAGGCGCGACCCGAGGTCGGCGCCAGGAACCCGGCCAACATTTTCATCGTGGTGGATTTGCCAGCGCCGTTGGGCCCCAGGAAACCCAGCACCTGCCCGGGCTCGACCCGGAAGCTGATGCTGTCGACGGCGGTGAAATCGCCGTAGCGTTTGCACAATTGTTCAGTCTGGATCATCTCCATTTCTTCCTGAAGGAGTCGAAGGAATGCGTAGATGCAAGGGAGCGGAAACCGGCGTCACCGGATCTCCGCAGGCAAATACCACGCGCAAGTAAAAAAGTTCCCCAGGCGGCCGCTCTTCTGCACCCGGAAAACGACGGGGCCGGCATTGAGCCGGCCCCGTGGAGTGACTGATCAGATGCCCGGAAAGGGCAAGACCGGCCAGTAGACACGATACTCGCTGTCCTCTGGCTGGGTAGTGGCAATGTCGGAAAGCTGCTCTTCGAATGCGCGGTCGGTGACGACCTCACCGTGCGCCGCGGCATAGGCGCGGAGCATGTCGCGGATCAAGGGCAGCGTTGCCGGATGGCCCTTGAAATCGGATACCACTGCGGGGCCGGCGTAGCTGACGCCGACCTTGACCCGGTCATTGGCAAGGCGCAGCTCAGGCAGCGGATCGAGAACGACGGGCGCGGCAGCGTCGAGACCGGCTTCACCCGCATCGCCCGCCTCGGCTTCCTCGGTTTCTTCGGTTTCCTCGGTAGCCGGAACCGAGCCCGCGACGCGCACCGGCACCGCGATGTCGAAGTCGTACTTGGTATCGCCCCAATTGGTGGTGATCAGGCGAGGCGGGCCAGCCCGCTCCAGGCGATTGTCAGCGATGGCCTTGGCGATCAACTGCAGGGCCTCGTCGCTTGCAGCCTCGACCGCAGTGATATTGCGGTCCGCATTGCTTGATACGAAGAGCACGTTTTGCGGAGGAACATCAACGACTTCGATGTTCAGGCCGCTGTAGTCGTGGTTCGGCATGGTGGCCAACAGGCTCAGCAGGTTGCCCAGGCTGTACTTGATCTCGTCACCGACAGTACGGCTGACATACATGCCCGCGAGGCGGCCACCGATGTCCCAACCATACTGCACGTCATAGGTCCAGCGGATCTTGAGCTTGCGGCCCAGCGATTCCATTTCGACGGTATAACGCTTGTCGGTTCCGTAAGCTTCGTTGTTGACCGCATAGACGATGCGTTCGTCCGCAACGCTTTCGACGATCTCCCAGGTGCCGGTACCGATCTTGGGATTGCTTGACTCGAATCGCAGCACCGCTCCCAGACCACGGTCCTCGCCTTCGCGGCTGTACTTGATGTTCGGGTCGATGGCCCGCATCGGGTGCCAGTCGCCGAAACGCCGGAAGCTGTTCAGCACGTCATGCACCTGACGCACCGGGTGAAGGGTTTCGAACTCGTGCGAGACGGTGCGGTGGCTGGGCAGGAACAATGCAAAAAGCAGGTAGGCCAGGCCAACCAGCAGAACGGCTACCACGATTTCGAGAATACGGGTCATTCGGAACTCTCCAGACGAAAAACGCCTCCCGCACGCCGAATCGGACGCATGGGCTGGACGCGGAGGATACGCGAGCCCCCGGCCATCGGCCAAGGGCGAAAGCGAAATCGTAGCAGGGACGGCGGCTGTGTGCCTGCGATTTGGCTCGCGGCGAGACGAAATCAGCCGCAGATCGATGCCTGGTCGGGCCTCTGCAGGACCGCACCTGCGTGCGCGACCGGGGTATGCGGTATCGGCGAAGCACAGGTGCGGTCCTGGGTCTGCGGTCGCCGACAGGGTCGGCTCCTACAATGTGGGCGCTGCGGCAAGGGCGAATGCCGTCGCACCCCTGTAGGACCGCACCTGCGTGCGCGACCGGGGTATGCGGTATCGGCGAAGCACAGGTGCGGTCCTGGGTCTGCGGTCGCCGACAGGGGCAGCTCCTACAATGTGGGCGCTGCGGCAAGGGCGAATGCCGTCGCACCCCTGTAGGACCGCACCTGCGTGCGCGACCGGGATTTTCAGTCTCGCCCAAGCACTGATGCGGTCCTGGATCAACGGTCGCCGACAGGGTCGGCTCCTACAGGGGAGCGTTGCAGTTTCGGCGAGTGCCATCGCACCCGTGCAGGAACGCATCTGGGTGCGTCTGCCCTCAGACGAGCTTCAACTCGAATGCCTTGAGCACCGCGCGGGTGCGGTCGCGCACGCCGAGCTTGGAAAGAATGTTCGAGACATGGTTCTTCACCGTGCCCTCGGCCACGCCCAGCGAGTTGGCGATCTCCTTGTTGGAGTAGCCGCCGGCCATCAGACGCAGGATCTCGGTTTCGCGCTCGGTCAGCGGATCGGGCTGGTCCAGGCTGGAAAACTCGTTCTGCATGCGCTCAAGGCCGGAAAGCAGGCGCTGGGTGACCGCCGGCTTGACCAGCGATCCACCGCTGGCCACGGTCTGCACCGCATCCACCAATTGTTCCAGCGACACATCTTTGAGCAAGTAACCACGCGCACCGGCCTTGAGTCCTGCCAGGACCAACTGGTCGTCATCGAATGTGGTCAGGATGATCGTCGGCGGCAACTGATTCGATGCCGACAGCGCCTGCAGAGCCTCTAGGCCCGACATCACCGGCATGCGCATGTCCATCAGCACTACGTCGGGCTTGAGTTCGGGGATCATGTCGACGGCCTGCTTGCCATCGGAAGCTTCGGCAACGATGCGGATGTTGTCGGACAGTTCAAGCAGTGAGCGAATGCCCTGGCGCACCAGGGTCTGGTCGTCCACCAGACAGACGCGGATCATGCGGTGTTCTCCAAAGGAAGGAAGGCGTCCAGGATGAAACCCTGCCCTTTCGCGGTGCGGATGTCGAGACTTCCGCCGAATTGAGCCAGCCGCTCGCGCATGCCGCGCAGGCCGTTGCCTGCCCGCGCCACGTCGGTGCCACGACCATTGTCCTGCGCGTGAATGGCAATTCCCAACTCGTGCAGGCTGAATCGGAGCAGCAGGCGCGTGGCCTGGGCGTGGCGGACGGTGTTGGTGAGAATCTCCTGGGCGCAGCGCAACAGCACCTGCGCGCGATGCGGATCGTCGACAGAAAAATCGGCCGGCATGTCGAGATCAATGCGCAGTCCAGGGACGCCCTCGATCAGGCTGTGCAGGGCCGTACCCAGCTCGATGGCATCATCCTGCCGCAGTTGGCTGACCGCCTCGCGCACATCGGTGAGCAGCAGCTTGGCCAGCGACTGCGCCTGCCGCACGTGTTCCTGGGCGCGCCCGGTGGTGACGTGGCTGGCCACTTCCAGGTTCAGGCTGAGCGCGGTCAGATGATGCCCGAGCAGATCGTGCAGTTCACGCGAGATGCGCATGCGCTCGTTGAGGCGACTGGATTCCGCCAGCAAGGCGCGGGTCGCTCGCAGTTCGGCATTCAGGCGGCGCTGCTCTTCGCGCGCCTCGGCCTGTTGCCGTGCCACCACGCTGGTGACAAAAACAAAGCTCGAAAAACCGACGTAGAGCATGGCCTGCAGCACGGCATCGAACAGACTGAACTCGGGCCGGCTGGCAAACACCGGTGCCAGCGCCAGGTGCTGCAATACCAGCCAAATCACGCCGATGCGAAGGTTTAGAACCCAGGGCAGGACGCCGGCGATGATCAGCAGCAGGATCCCGCCCAAACCACTGCCGCTGAAATGGCTGACGCCGATTGCGCTGCCGGTCAGCAGGGCCAGCAAGACGATGTCCAGCGGATTGTTGACGCGCCGTCCAAGCCGCCGCGTGATGTACCAGTAGCACAGGCCGAAACCGACGTAGCAGATGCGCCAGGCAAACAGGTCAAGGCTGCCGATGCCGCCGCTTTCGACGAAATACCAGGGCTCGAGCAGCAAGGGAATGCCGGCGCAGGCCCAGGTGAACAGGCCGGCGTAGCGCAGCAACTGGGTATGGGTTATTCGATGCAGCATGGGCGACATCTTAGGCCCATCGGATCAATCCGAACCCTGTCCTTGGTAATGCTTGACCGCAATCGTTGAGCGGCCAATTGATCTGCCAGGTCGAGTCCGGGTTGCGCCGGACTCGACCCGGGCTGCTCAACGACGAGCTGCCGCGGTGCGACGTCCGGCTTCGCCACGCGTGCTCAGAACGGACTGGGCTCGAAGCTGTCGGTGAACAATGAGTCATTGCCGGCCTGCCATTGCTGCAGCAGCTCGACCAGCGCCTGGGCGGTTTCCTCAACCCGCGGCTCGGCCGCCTGGTTGCTGCTGTTGACCCCGTGACAGCCATCGCAGGCACGGATCTCGCCCGGCTGAAGGGTGATCCAGAAACGTTCACGCACCACCGCATTTCCGTTGGGTGCAGTCGACTGCCAGGTCAGGGCGCGTCTTGCCGGCACGAACACGGCCAGCGATCCATCAGCGAAGATCGGCAGGCTGCCAGGTGGTCCATCGAGCAGGTCGGCATTGGCTTCCAGGGCCTCCGGGTCATCCAGCGGCCGGGCCAGCACCCGGCGACCTGGGGAAGGCTGATCGGTGCCACCGATGCCTCGCACCTGGTTGCCCTGGAAGAACTGCATGTGGCTGATGTCGTAGAGCTGACCGGCACTGCCCACGGTCTGGGTACCGCCCGGCACGCGCAGGTTGTAAGGCTGCTGCTCGTCAGCCTGGTCGCGCGCCGTCGCATCACGCACCACGATCAGGCCAAGACCACGCTGCGCCATGGCAGTACGGAAGGCCTGCAGTGACACGCCCGTGCTGGCGAATGCCGCAGCCTCGGGTTGCTGAAGCTGGAAACCGGTTGGATCCGGCACCGGACGTGAGCGAACCTCCACCGGTGACAGTTCCCACAACGTGCCCGACCAGCTCACCAGTTCGTCCGGATCCCACCACTGCAGCGACTTCTGTATACCGCCGGTCAGGTTCACCGACGGGCCCATGAAACCTCCGCCGCCAGCCTGCAGGAACTTCAGCCGGAACTGGTAGCTGGGATTGGGACTGGTGCGCGTTCCAAGTTCCTCATCCTCGCCGGTGTCGGGCGTATGCACGGCCAGCAACTGGCCATCGGACAAGGGCAATGGATTTCGGTAGCGACCCGTCGCGAATTCTCCGCCGCCGGTGCCGAAGGTGCTGCGCGCTGTCAGGTAGTCGACCACCATGTCATCCGGATTGGCACCGCGCGGCGCGCTGAAGCGCACCAGCTGGCCGGACCCATGCACGCCGAACTCCGGGGCATCGATCGCGTAGTAGCGTCCGGCCTGGGTCGGATCCTCGGCCAGATAGAAGGTGTTTTCGATGGCGTTGGGGTTGGTGCGTCCGACCCCGTTGAAATCCTCCAGGTCCGGGTCGTCGTTGAAGCTGAGCGGAAAGTAGGCGTGCAGTTCGTGGCGTCCCAGATGGTTGAGGGTTTCCTCGCCGCTGCCGTCCTGGTGGATCTCCCAGGGAAAGAAGAAGTTGAACCGGTGTCCGTTGACGTTCGAGCCCTGCACGGCAGTCAGTGGCTCCGGGAACAATTCGGGCGCGCGCGGCGGGATCGGTGCAGCCGCGCTTTCCGAAGCGAAATCGAAGGTACCGAAGATGCTGGGATCGCCCAGTGCCTCGGCCTCGGCGTCTGCTTCAGCCTGCTGATCGGTCTGCAGGTGGTCCCAGCGGGTGAACAGCACGCGCCCGAAGCTATCCACCATGGGGTGAAACGAACCCGAGGGCGAATGCTGCAGCAGGCGCAGATCGCCATTCGACGGGTTGAGCTTCCACAGGCCGGTGACGGTCGCATCCGACTCATACTCGTCCTGCTGGGGATACAGATGGCGCTCGCCGGAGCGCGGTCGGTCGCTCGCGAAGATGATGCTGTCGTCCGAGGCGTAGGTCGGGTGGACATTGTTGAAGTCGACCGGCTGGTTCGCCACCAGGGTAATGACCGCTGTCTGTCCCTGCTGCAGGCCGCTGACTTCGTACAGCCGCCAATAGGTGGTGATCTGCTGGTAGCGCTCAAGAGGCGCTCCCACCACCATGCTGAACACGGCACGTTGACCGGACCAGTGCATCGCCGGATCGCGCACCGCGATCGCGTTGCCCAGTTGCATGCCGGAATCGCCGAACCCGGCTTCCGCGGTGAGATTTCGCAGGCTGCCATCGGGATAGCGGATCATCAGGTCACCGCCGCGCGGCGCCCGGTCAATACGACCCTGGTGACTGCCGAAGGTAGAGACGACGTTGCTGAAGTCGGCTGCCAGCGGCACCTGGGTGACGAACATCACCGGATTCGGAAGCGCCTGCGCCAAGGCAGCAGTACCGGCCAGGCTTGCTGCCAGCACCAGCAGCCCGATGGCCCCCCTGAAGCGAACGACGCCAGCCATCTGCTGTCTCATGATTGAACCCCTTCCCCGAAATGCGTTGCCCGAAACCGCCCCGACGGTGCACCAAACCGCTCCGCCTTGAGTCATTTAACGACAAATGGCGCCAGACGGGGCCACTCCTGCAATTAACCAGATCCTAATCCGACCGGCAGCGTGAACATGAGATACTGCCGCCCTTGCACCAGGCCGCCAGGCCCCCCGAGCCCCACGGAGACAGGAATGTCCATTCTCATCCGCGACGTGCATGAGCACGAGCTGGATTCGGTTCTCGCCCTCAACAATGCCGCCGGCCCCACCATCCTGCCCATGGATGCCACGGCCGTGCGTTTCTTCTTCGATCAGGCAGCCTATTTCCGCGTTGCCGAAGTCGACGGTCACATCGCCGGTTTCCTGATCGCGATGATGCCGGATGCGCCTTACGACAGCCCCAATTTCCAGTGGTTCAAGGCGCGCTATGAGAGCTTCATCTACATCGACCGCGTGGTCGTGGCCAGCACCCGCCGCGGTGCTGGCGTCGGGCGCGTGTTCTACGCCGACGTGCAGGGCTTTGCCGAGGCGCGCGCACCGCTCCTGACCTGCGAGGTTTTCCTCGATGAAGGCAAGGCTAACGACGTGGCGCTGCTGTTCCATGGCACCTACGGCTTTGCCGAAGTCGGCCAGCAGATCATGCCCAACACCGGCAAACGCGTGGCGCTGCTCGCCAAGCAGCTGGCCAGTTTCGCCTTCGTCAAGGAACAGTACCTGGACAAGGGCGGACTGCCCAAGCTGCCGTGGATAACCGAACGCGAGCGCGGCCAGACGCGTCGCTCTCTCGCCACGGGAACCTGATCGCATGGCAGCAGTGGCGCCCGGCAGTTTCGAGCAGGCCGGGGAACTCAAGATCGGGCAGGTCGGCATCGCCAACCTGCGGGTACGCACCCTGGACGTCGACAAGCTTGCCGCAGAAATGCGCGAGCGCGTGCAGCGCGCCCCCAAGCTTTTCGCGCGTGCCGCCGTGGTGATCGACTTCGGCGGCCTGAGCGCCTGCCCGGATCCTGCGACGACCCGTCGCCTGGTTGAGGCTCTGCGCACTGCCGGTGTGCTGCCGGTCGCGCTGGCCTATGGCACGACCGAAATTGAGCAACTTTCCGAAGCCGTCGACCTTCCCTTGCTGGCCAAGTTTCGCGCCCAGTACGAACGCGAAGCCTCGCTGGCGCCCGCGCCCACCGCACCCGAACCCGTCGCCACGCCCGCACCGGCCCCACCCCCGCCGGCACCGCGCGCCGAGTCGATCGGCCTGGTGCACACCGCGCCGATCCGTTCGGGCCAGCAGGTCTATGCGCAGGGCCGCGATCTGGTGGTAGCCGCCACGGTCGGCGCCGGCGCCGAAGTGATCGCCGACGGCTCGGTGCATATCTACGGCGCGCTGCGTGGCCGCGCGCTGGCCGGAGCCCTGGGTGAGACCCGCGCGCGCATCTTCTGCCGCGAGTTCCACGCCGAACTGGTTTCCATCGCCGGGCACTTCAAGGTGCTCGAAGACATCCCACCCGCCCTGCGCGGTCGTCCGGTCCAGGTACGTCTGGACGGCGAAGCGCTGCTCATCGAACCGCTGGAATGAATGCAATGACCGAACCCGACGCAAGCCTGTCCGACACACCCTCCAGCGAAGCCATCGCGGCCGAA
>JBBSJP010000067.1:0-17935 GCA_038257155.1 Lysobacterales bacterium
CTGCATAACGCCACAACCCTTTCGATGCAGCCGAACGACCTGCTTTCGGCGCTCATGCAGCTGCTCCAACGATTGGTATCTTGCGTCTTCTTTGTCCATGAAGGTTGGACACCAGCCGGGCCACGGAAGTTCAATCTTCAGCGTACCATGTCAATAAAAGCCAGCTCCTGTTCAGGCCAATCTGTCAGACATGGTTTCGATGTTGGGCCGAACTTGCAGCTGTTGAAGTCGAGTTTTTCGCTTTCCCCATCTATGCACCTTTGCTCCCCACCATCCGCGCCACAGGATCTACATCACAACGACCAGACTGGCCGGGTGGCGAAACTGCTGTCGGCGCTGTTCATCGTCGGCGCGCTGGCGCTGTTGGTCATGGCCCTGTGCAGAATCGCCAATCAGACCAGCCTTCTGTTCGCTGAATACCTGGGCATCGCGCTGGCCGGCTGGCTGCTCGCCGATTTCCTTTCCGGCCTGCTGCACTGGGCGGCCGATACCTGGGGGCGTATCGACACGCCAGTCATCGGACGTCGTTTGCTGCATCCGTTCCGCGTTCACCACGTCAATCCGCGCGACATTCTGGCGCGCGGTTTTCTTGATCTGAATGGCGATGTTGCCGCGGTCTGCCTGCCGTTCCTGGCGCTCGCCCTGTGGCTGCCGCTGGATGGGCCCATTGCGCGGTCTCTTGTGGTGCTGCTGACCGCCACCGTGGGATTTGCCCTGCCCACCAACCAGGTTCACCAATGGGCGCACATGTCGCAGCCGCCACGCGTGGTAACGGCATTGCAGCGCTTGCGTCTGGTGCTTACGCGTCGCGGCCATGCAAGGCATCACGCCAATCCGGCTGGCGGTCATTACTGCATCACCACGGGCTGGTGCAATGCGTTACTGACCCGGTCCGGCTTCTACACGTCGCTGGAACATGGCATCGCCACCATCACCGGATGGCAGCCGCGCAGTGATCCGGCGATGCAGGCCAATTTTGGGGTCAACGCAGATCAGATCGCAACAGGATCGACGCGGTAATGAAGGCTCCGTAGCTGGTCGGACGCCGACTCGCAGCTCGCGCTGATTCTCCCGTCCCCTTTATCCGGCGACCTCGAGAAGTTCGTGGAAGAGATGCACAAGAGGGAAAAGATCTCGGTCCACGCAGAGCAGTGTCGTGAGGTTCTTGAGGCCCTGAGCAGAGTCTGATCACATAAAAATCATTTTTCAGTCAGGACACGATTCGATAGCTTGCATAAGCTGATGACAGACAGTGAGGGGGTTCCATCACTGAACGAATTACTGCGCTGCCGACACAGAGTGATCTCCAGCCTTGGGGGGCTGCAATGATGAAACAGACTGTCTTCATTACGCAGGGCGCTCGCGCCGCGCTCATGGTTGGCCTGCTGGGCTGCACAGGCGCGGCCGAAGCGCTGGTAAGCCATGATCATTCCTTGTGTCGCGCGAGCCACACGGCCCAGGCGGAAGCCTCCCAGCTGCTAGGCGACGGCGCGCTCGACGGCCAGAGCCCGATGGCCCTGCAGTATCCGCGCAGCAGGCACGATGAATGGGCGGGCTGGACGACGCACCCGGCTCCGGCGGGAGCTCGGGCAACGGCGATAAAGAGCGCCCACGGCGCCCTGATCGACGAATTCACCATGACCATCGTGGCCGATGGGGGGAACCACCCCGCCACCTTTCGCCGACTATCGGTACGCAGCCCCGGCTTCGCCGTGATGCTGCAGGACGCAGGCGGTGGCTTCACCCCACATGTGGCCGGCGAGGTTGCCACCTACCTCGGCACGCTGGACAACAATCCTGACGCGCTCGCAGCCGCCGTCATCCTGCCTGACAACACGGTATTCCATCAGGTGGTGTTCAGCGATGGCGAACACTGGGTCAATGACGGTGGCGAAACCCGGGTTCGCAAGGCTGGCACCCTGAACTTCCTCTTTCCGGCATTCGTGCCTCCGCCGGGAGCCACCGCCAGCGGGCTGCTGAAGCGGGTCGATGTCGGCGTCGACTTGCCGCAGCACATCTACAACGAGGTCTACGCGGGCGATACCGAACGCGCGCTGCGGATGGTCGAGTACTCGCTGCTGGGCGCCGACCTGCTCTACATACGCCAGGTTGGCATCCATCACCACCTCGGCAGGCTGGTCATTCGGGCCTCGCAGGCCCAGGACCCCTACGCGCCGCTGCGCAATCAACCCGACCCCGGCTGCCAGGTCGAGAGCCATTGCAATTTCCTCAACATGGTGCAGGAGCAGTGGAACAACGTCCTGCCGGCAGGCCCCGAGCACATGGCCATGGTGCTGCGCGAGGTGGGCGGCGCTGGCCTTGCCAATGTCGGACAGATCGGCACACCGCGCGGATACTCCTCCAACGACATGAGCGCGGCGGGCGACTTTTCCATCGTCTGGCGGCACGAGGCCGGGCACAACTGGTCGCTCGGGCACTATGACGGTGGCACGGCGGATGCCGGACCGGAGGGCGGAACCGCCAACTCGAACAACGTGCTGGCCAAGTTTTCCGGGTCCGAAGTCGCGCTGATTGCAGAGTTGCGCGCGCGCAGGGATGACGTGTTGCCCAACATCGGCCCCATGCTGCTGCCGGTTCCTCCCCATGCGGCCACCGACAGCCACCTGGTTCGGATCTCGGCAGCCTCGGCCGACATCCCGGTGCTGGACAACGACCACGACGCCAATGGCGAAAGCCTGCAGCTGCTGTCGGTCAACCGCGTCAGCGGCACACTCGATGGCCAGGCCAACGTGGTCGGCGACACGGTCCGCTACACACCGCAGACGCAGGTCACCAACGGCTTCGACGTGTTCGAGTACACCATCGCCGACGTCGGAACCACCGGCACTGCCCGCGGCTTCCTGTTCGTCGCCCAGGTCGACTTTGGCACACACTATCAACAGGACTTCAATGCCTTCGCCGACGGCGCGACCGCTCTCGGCGATGGATCGATCATCACCCAGGTGGCGGGCGGCGCGACCAGCGCCAGTGTCCAGGGCGGCGCGCTCGAACTGACGCCGGACGAACTCTTCCGCTTTGGCGCCTTCACCGTGCCGATGATCGATGTGGAGCGCGGCTTCACTGCACGCTTCCGCTACAACGTGAGTTCGGCGGGCACGGCTGCCGATGCCTTCGCGTTCAATTTCGGCCAGCGGATTCCTTCGGCGAGCGGTCCGCAGTACCACGGCTTTGCGCGCGGCGCGACCATCGAGTTCAACACCTTCGAGTCGCCGGGCTTTCGGCTATTCATCAATGGCGTGGAGCAGCCGGCGGCGTTCGTTGCCGATGACAACATCGCCAACGGCCAGTGGCAGCAGGTCGAGGTGGTATGGGACGGCAGCCGCCTGAGTCTGCGCGTGGATGGACAGCTCACGTTCGATCGTCTGGCGGTCGACGGTTTCGTCCCCACGTCGCAGGACGGCCTGGCACTCTCTGCCCAGACGATCGGCTTGTCGCAGCGGGTTCTTATCGACGACATCGACATCGACATCGTGACGGATCCGATCTTCGCCGACGGGTTCGAATAGGATTGCGACGGACTGCGCTCTTGCGCAGACCCTTACTGCCAGCGATAGGTGAACTCGACCCCGTACTGCCGCGGCGGGCTGATGGCGGCATTGGGATACGAGCCAAGCGCGGTGACCTGGGTAATGCTGCGATCGTCGTTCACGTTGTTGAGGAATAGCGCCGCATCCCAGGAACCTCGATGCGGATGCACGGCAAACCGCAGGTCCAGTCGGTTCGCACTACCGCCCTTGAAGGTGTTGCGGTCCTGATTGGTCTCGAGGAAGAACACCTCGTCCTGGTAGCGATAGGCCAGTTCCAACAGCCCCTCGAAGTCCTTCCCCAGGTCCACGGCGTATTGCAGACTGGCAAACATCGAAAGTTTCGGTGCCCGAGTCAGCTCATTGCCCGCTGCGCTCACCGATTGCAGCGGGATCGGCGCGCCCAACAGGAACATCAGGTCTTCCGGCACCTGTTGGGTATCGAATTCCACCAGCTCGGTATTCAGGAAGGCGATGTTGCCATCCAGGCGCAGCCTGTCGGTGACCAGCAGGCTTGCCTCGAACTCCAAGCCCCAGGCCTTGGCCGCGCCGGCATTGTCGATGGTGACGCCGCCCGTCGGTACTGGAAGGCGTACCTGAAGGTTGCTGTAGTCATAGGTGAATGCAGCGGCATTCAAGCGCAGCCGCCTTTGCAGCAGCTCGCTCTTGACCCCGATCTCGAAGGCCTGGACTTCTTCTTCCTCGAAGGCCGGACTCAGGCCAAACGAGTTGAAGCCGCCACTCTTGAACCCTTCGCTGTAGCTGGCGTAAGTAAGCACGTTCGGTCGGAGTTCGTACTCGAGAACGGCGCGTGGCGAAACGTTGTTGAAACTCGCGGCACTGGAAAAAACAGGTGGATCGGCGAACAGCGTACCGCCGGGAATGAGGGTGCCGGCCTGAAAAGGCCCCAGGTCGATGGGCAGGGTGCTTTCGCGGATGGTCGAGACGGTCTGCTTGTTGGCAAAACGCTTGTCCTCGTTGCTGAAACGCCCGCCGAGCGTGAGCGAGAGCCGCTCGCTGAAGGCGTAGCTGGCATCGGCAAATACGGCCCAGGATTCGAGCCGCTGTCGGGCGTCGAACCTGGCCGCGGTACCCGCCCCGAACAGCCCCTGGAAGTTGTTGATGTCGAAGACGACATCCGTGTCTTCGTTGTAGTGGTAGGCACCCACCGTCCAAAGGAACGGATCATCCGCGCTGCTGGACAGCCGTAGCTCCTGCGAGAGTTGCCTGGAACCTATGACGGCGCTGTTGTTGAACAGGGTGAAGGGCGTGCTGTCGGAGTCCTGTCTGCCGCGCAGTGCGTAGTCCCGATATCCGGTGATGGCGGTCAGAGTCGTGTCGCCGAGTTCCCAGCTCACCTTGAAGACCGCATTGGTGGCGTCGGTTTCATTGTCGCTGGGGTCGTCGAAGGAATATTCGGCGTTGGCCAGCGCCTGGTCGAGGTCGTCGCGTCGAATGAAGGGCGAGGAGGGCTGGCCCGGAGCCACCGGTGCCACGTTGATGGTGGCGGGATTGGCTTCCTGGTTGCTGCGCTCAAGCATCAACTCGGCGCCGAGATCGGTAGAAGGTCGCCAGGCCAGCGAGAGCCTGACTGTCTCATCCTTCCTGCCATTCACATCCTCGCCAGTGAAGGTGTTTTCACCCCACCCGTCAACATCGGTATAGCCGATGGCGACACGACCCAGCAGGGTATCGGTCAGAGGGCCTGAAAGGGCACCGAGCACCCGTCGTTCGCCATGCTCGGCGAAGCGCATTCGAACGTAGCCTTCCGGCTCGGCGGTGGGGCGCGCGGGTTGCACCAGCAGCGCGCCTGCCGTGGCATTGCGACCGAACAGGCTGCCTTGAGGCCCGCGCAATACCTGGATCGATTCGATGTCGACCAGGTCGCTGGTCGAGAAGCTCAGGCGTCCGATATACATCTCGTCCAGATAGACGGCAACGGGCTCGTCATTGAAAAAGTTGCCGCCACCATTGGCACCACCGATGCCGCGGATGGAAATGGGTGCCGCGCCGTAGTTCACGCTGTTGGTGGTGTACAGGTTCGGCACGAAAGCGCCCAAGTCCTCGATGGACTGCACGTCGTGGCGGACCAGAAACGCCTCATCCAACGCGGTCACCGCGATGGGGACTTCCTGGATCTCCTCGTCTCTGCGCTGGGCCGTTACGGTGATCGACTCGAGAACCGGCAGTTCCTGGTCGGCGACCTGGTTGGCAACCTGATCAGCGGGCTGGGAATGGACCGTTCCCGACCCGAGGGCGCCTGCCAGCAGCAGCGACAACGTGGCGATGCTCCCGGCGCAGTTCGTCGACTGACAAAGCAGCCGACCATGGCTCGTCGGTTGGCAGGCGTCGCCGCTCGAAATGCGAACGTTCAATCCCTTAACCCGCGCAGCGTCTCCAACACCTCCCAGCACGCTGTCTTGTTGGGTGAATTCGATGCCCACAGACGCATCTCGACGACGAATCGCTCAAGGATCTCGACGGATTCCAGCTGCTGCGCCAGTTGGATCTCCTGCCTTGCTGCAGGCAAGTCTCCGAGTCCCGAGTGCGCCCAGGCGCAGGTCAGGTGAGGTTGATAGTAGTTTGGCGTGCGCTCGACGGCCTGACGACCACCGCGCAGACCCTCGGCATGGTTGAGCATGAACAGATGACCGGTGGCACGGTACGTGGCCCACAGGCCGAACCGCGGGTGGTGCGGGGCGCGTGCCTCGGCCGTTTCGATCAAGCCGATGCCGCCAGGATCGGAATGCCGCAGGCAGTGCTGCCAGCCGAGCACCGCCAGCGCATGCGCGTCATTCGGATTACGCGCCGTCGCGATCTCCAGGTGGGTGATCGCATCGTCGGGTCGATGGAACATGGTCGCCACAATGCCGGCGGACGCGCGCACTTCGGGAGCGTTTGGCGCGGCCGCCAACGCTTCCGCGATCAGCGCGTCAGCCTGCGCCATCGTCGCTACGGGATCGTCGGCCCATTGACTGACGACGTTCTGGCTCAGCTGCACGGCCAGCGCCGCGCGCGTGACCGGATCATCGGATTCTATGCTTAGCGCCTCTTGCAGCATGGCGACGATCTGACGCGCACTGTCGCGGCCGTAGTTCAAGCGCAGTGCCTCTGCCGCCTGGACCCGCTCGTAAGCGGAAAGGTTGAAGCGACCGGTGCGGCGCGCGCGCAGCGGCTGCGAGATGTTCACTTTGGCGGCGATGGCCGTCGTGATGCTGCACACCACGTCTTCCTGGACCGAGTAGAAGTTGCCGACGGCGGTCTGGTACTTCTCAGCCCACAACAGCACGCTTTCGGCGGCGTCGCAGAGTTCGACCCGAATGCACAATGTGTCTTCGAAAAGCGCGAGAGTCGCGGAGACCAGATAGCGGGAGCGCAACGCCTCGCCAATCTGTGCCATGTCCATACCTGGAGCGTTGACGGCGAAACGCGCCGCTGAGCTGTGCGGTGCCACCCGGAAGTGTGGCGTGCGCGACAGCAACATCGTCAGGTCACGGGTCAGGCCGTCCGCAAGCAGCTGCCCTGTGCCGCCCGCGGACCCATCGACGACCGGCAGCACGGCAACCGAAAACGCCGGCAAGGGTGCCGTTCGGGAACGCGCCGGTTCCACTTTCTGGTCGGCTGCCCAGACCTCCGCATCCAGTCGGTAGCCGAGCGTTGGCAGGGTCCGGACGGCATCAGCGTCCGCCGCGATATTCCTCAGTGCCGAGCGCAACAGATAGGCGAGCCGGGTCAGGGCCTCATCACTGCCAGAGCCACTGGGCCAGAGGCGCGCGCCGAGTTCGGCGCGTGTCCAGAGCTGACCGGGACGCTCGGCAAGCGCGACCAGTAGCGCCATGACCTTGGGTTCGATCCGCTGTGAGCCCTTCGAACTGCCGATGCGCAAGGCATCGGATTCAACCAGCACGCTGTTGACGTAGAAGGATGCGTGCGGTGGTGATGCGATCGGGTTGCTGTGCATGGGACGAAAGCTATAGCAATGCGCGGCGGCCGTCATCATAAAAAAATCATCCAGTCCTCAGGACTCGATTGGGGCGTAGGCCTAAGCTCAAGTTGCCCTGCCGGTATCCCCTACCTGATCGGCGCTTGCCGGGAGACATTCGATGCGTTGGAGCTGCTTCGCCGTGCTGATGATTGCCGCCCCGATGCCATCAACACGAGGTGCCTCGTGAATCGACCAGCGTGCCTGCTCATCCTGCTTGCCGGCGGCGGCTTCAGCCTGCCGGCCAGCGCCCAGCGCCTCAACGACACCGGCCAGATCGTCTGCTACAACGACACCGCGAGCACCGGCACGGTATCCCCGGGCACACCCGACCCGGAGACCGCCGGATTCAACGCGCAGGACTGCACCCGCGGCGCGGCGGCGGCGGATGCGCTGGGGCGGATGGTGAAGATCGGTGGCTCCAGCGTGCCGGGGCGCGATTACAGCAAGATCGCCAACGACGGCAGCGTGCTGGCCGCCGATGCCATGCTGGGCAGCGGCCCGGGCGACTGGGCCTGCACCCGCGACAACATCACCGGGCTGATCTGGGAGATCAAGACCGACGACAACGGGCTGCGCGACAAGGACTGGACCTACACCTGGTACGACACCGACGGCAACATCAACGGCGGCAACGCCGGCACCGAGGCCGGCACCGGCTGCAACGGAACGCTTGTCGGCTGCAACACCACCGCCTACCGCGATGCGGTCAATCTGCTGTCCGTGGGTCTTTGCGGCGCAACCGACTGGCGGTTGCCGACAGGAGGCGAACTTTGGGGTTTGGTGGACCACGGCCTAAACTCGGAACCAACCTTCGACGTTGTCTGGTTCCCGGTTGTTGTGTGGAACTCATGGTCAGGCGAAAGCGTCGCCTCCGACCCGTCTTTCGCCTGGATGGCCGGTTTTGACGGTGCCGGGCTTTACCCCCAGCCCAAGAGCTTTCCCCGTCAGCTCAGGCTGGTGCGAGGCGGACAGTGAATCGCCAAATGGGTTTGTCACTCGCTGACCCATGTGCCGCCGGCGACGAACCCGTGCCAGTCGGAGACCACCAATGACCTTCCTGCGCTGCGCTTGCCTGCTACTCCTGCTGGGGATCGCCACCACGGGCCAGGCCCAGACTTGCCCCCTGGGCTATCCGCGGGTGGCGCCGAACGAGCGCTACAGCATTGCCGAGCCCGTCGCCGCCAGTGGCGAGTTCGTGGTCACCGATCTCGACACTGGCCTGATGTGGAAACGATGCAGCGAAGGGCAGAGCACTGGCGCCTGCACGGGCACGGCCACGACGAACACCTGGACCGCGGCGTTTGCGCTCGCCGATACGGCGAGCCATGCAGGCTTCGATGATTGGCGCTTGCCCAACGTCAATGAGCTGAGAAGCCTGGTGGAGACCGGTTGCCATTCTCCCTCCATCAACACCACTGCCTTTCCGGCGACGGCATCCAGTGTTTATTGGTCGTCAACAAGCTACCGCTTTGGTGCCCATGTGCTTCTGAGCGTCAATTTTGCCGGCGGCTCGATAGAGAACATTTTCAAGAGCAGCAACCGCGAGGTCCGGCTGGTGCGAGGTGGACAGGGCTTCGACACGTTTTCGGCAGAAGGCAACGCGGTGCCCAATCCTTTCAGTCTGACGCCGCAGTCGGGTGTTCCGATCAACAGTCAGCGCACATCGGATCCGGTCACCATCACGGGGCTGACCACCGTGACCGGTATCAACATCAGCGGCGCCGCCAGTTCCAGCTATTCGATCAACGGCGGCGACTTCACCAGCCAGCCCGGCGCCGTGGCGAACAACGATCAGGTGCGTGTGCGCCACACCAGCGCTGCCACCCCCTTCACCCTGGTGTCTACCACCCTGACCATCGGCGGGGTGTCGAGACAGTTCTCCAGCGCCACGGCGAACCTGCCCGGCGCGCCAATCATCGGCACGGCAACGGCCGGCAACGGCCAGGCCAGCGTGAGTTTCGACGTACCCGCCAGTGACGGCGGCAATCCGATCAGCGCCTATACCGCGACCAGTTCCCCCGAGGGTGTGACCAGCAGCGGCTGCACCGCTTCACCCTGCACGGTAACCGGCCTGACCAATGGCACCGCCTACACCTTCACGGTGACGGCGACCAACGGCGCCGGCACCGGGCCGGCTTCGGCGGCGTCGAACGCGGTGACGCCCAATCAGGCCCCGACGGTTGCGGTATCACCTGCCTTGACCCTGCTGGAGGATAGCGCCGGTAGCCTGGACATCACGGTCGGTGATGACGTCACGCCGCCGGGAGATCTGATTGTGGTCGCCACCAGCAACAACCAGGCGCTGATCACCGACGCAGCGTTGGCGGCGGGGCTGGGCGGCAGTGGCGCCAACCGCACGCTGATGATCCAGCCGGCAGCGAATGCCAACGGCAGCGCGATCATCACGGTCACCGTCACCGACGAACTGGGCGCCTCCACGCCGGCGCAGTCGACGCTCACGGTCACGCCGGTCAACGATCCTCCGCAGGCGACCTATGGCGCCGACCGCATTCATCCCGAGGGCACCAGCGGCGTACAGACGGTCGCCGGCTTCGTGAGTGCGATCAGCCCCGGGCCGAACGAAGTCGATCAGACAGTCAGCTTCGAGACCATGGTGATTCGGGACACCCGCGGCATCCTCAGCGCCATCGCGGTCGATCCGGATGGCAGCCTGCGCTACACCCTGAGCGGCAACAGCGGCGCCGCCGAGATCGACCTGACGATCGTCGACGATGGCGGCACCGATAACGGCGGCATCGATCATGGCACCACGCACCGGCTGCGGATCTTCGTCGGCGAGGTGATCGACCTGGTCGTCGACATCGAGCGCATCGCGCCGGTCGGCGCGGCGCACGGAGCGGCGATGGCCAAGGGGGCGACGCTGGCCTCGTACCGGGTGAGCGTGGCCAACAAGGGCCCGATCAATGCCGTCGGTGCGCGGCTCGTGATGACCCGTCAAGTGGGTCTGCTCGACGCGCTGTGGAGTTGCGATGCACCGGCAGTATGCCGGCCGGTGAACGGCAGCGGCGTCGTTGATGCCGAGTTCGATGTGGCCGTAGGGCCGACGCTGACGCTCGAGATGACGGCCACCGTAGACGTTGGCCGGCCGTTCGTGGACTTGCTGGTCAGGGTGTTCCCACCCGTCGGGGACATGGCCGTGTTCACCGACGACGACCACGACGCGCTGATCGAGCCGGCGGGGCCGGAGGGAATATTCAAGGACAGATTCGACCGTTGAGCTTTCGACAGGGGGCGTTGCCCAATACTCTCAACTTAAGGGGTTACTTTGCACTCCGTTCGTGGTGAGGAGCCGTCGAGGCGCGCGTAGCGCGATCGAGATGGCATCTCGAACCATTTGCGAAGGTGGTTCGAGATGCGCGGCCTCGACCTGCGGTCTCGATCCGCACTCCTCACCACGAACGGTTTTGGGGGTCGGATCCTTACGTTGAGAGCATTGGGGCGTGGCCTCCGCCATTTCGCGATCTGCGGGTGAGCGCTGCCAACCCGTGGCGGGTTCCATAAACGTTTCAAGCGAGCAATGAGGGATGACCCGGATGGACGCCACAAGACTTCTTTGCACGCTGCTTGCTGCCGCACTGGCCCTGGGCGGCACGCAGGCCATGGCTGCGGTAAGCCTCAACTACGAGTTTGACGATTCACTGGCTCCTGACAGCGGCCCGACCGAACTGGTCAATTATCTGTTCGTCAGCCGGGACGTGCTGGCAAACGGGGGTAACGATTTCCGCGCCTTCACCAATCCGGCGACGCAGTTCGCCGACCAGGGCGGGATGTCCGTTGTCCAACTCGGCATGGACGACTATCTCGGCCTGCCGTCAGAAGTGCTGCAGGAGTTCGACACGACGCAACCGATCCAGTTGGACCTGCGCTTCCGCTTCCAGGTGGAGGAACCGGTGCTCGCGCCCAGCCCGTGCTGTCCCAATGCCATCCTGCGGCACATCGTCGCGACCCATTCCGGCGACGCGCGAGATGTGGGTTTTCAGGTGCGCATCTGGAAGGTCGACGGAATCTGGCGCCTCGACATGCTGGTCGGCGGCGGAAGCTTCGAGCAGGGAGGCCTACCTGGCGAGGGGTATTTCTTTGGAATCGCCCAGGTGTTCCCGGATGAGTGGAACGACCTGAGCCTGATCTTTCGCCTTGGCGACGAGCGCCCCCGCATCGACCTGATCTACAACGGTCGGCCGATCACCGGCAATGTGGGCGATGGTGTTCGCCTCAACCTGGAGGCACTGCGCACCCATCTCGAAGGCGGCGGACCGGGCTTCGAGCCCAACGTCGGGCTGACCTCGCCGCAACTCTTCCTGGGCGGCTTCCCGGTCGCCGAACCGCGCGGCGCTGATATCGATCTGGAGTTTGATCGGTTTGCGGTCCGTGCCCCCAAGGGCCCGGCCGACAATGCCGAGCTGAACCAGATCCTGCAACGCTTCACCCTTGTCGAGCTTGGCCAGGAGCCTGCCGACGAAAACCTGCAGCGTAGCGATCTGCAAACCTTCCTGAGCACCTTCAATGGCGACTGGCCGCCAATCGCCAACGCCGCGCGAGACTATTTTGATGCTTACGAAGGGTTGCGCCCGCCCTTGTTCGAAACCACTGGGCTTTTGAGCATCGGGGATTTCGATCCAGCAACGCTGCTCACCTTCTACCTGCAGCAGTGGGTCTTCGACAATCTGTTCGTGGACGGCCGCGTGGCCGAGATTGCGGGCCTGGCCTTCGAAGCCGCCGAGAGCTACCCGGGCAGCGTGGCAGCCGAGGCGCCGCGTGTTGCGGGCAACGTCGGCGTGGACGCCACCTATCACACCGATCCGGCCATCGTTCTCAGCGATCAGGCCGTCGTCCTGCGCCCGACCGGATTCTATGCCGCACCAGGGGAGCCGGTGACCGTCCGCGTGCCGGCACAGGCTGCTGGAGCGGGACTCGAAGTCCGCGTCGGCATCCAGCGGTTCGACATGGAACAGACCTGGAACATCTTCAACCGCTTTCCACGCATCTCTGCCGTCTACCCCGTCAACACGACTGAAACACTTGTCGCCAATCCCTTTGGCGGCGGCATTTATCTGGTTGTGCCCGACGGCCTCGATCTTGGGGTGATCGACGTCGAGGTGGCCGGGGCCGTGCGCATGCCCATGTACTCGACGCTGGGGCTTCCGGGGCACAGCGACAATCTTGGCGATTTCACCGACGACCTCAACAGCTGGTATGTCCCGTGGTTCGAGCTGCATGGCCGGAACTTTTCTTCCACGCTCATCATGAACGTGGCGCACCTGTACACCGATCCGGGTCTGGTGCTGACCACCTACGAAGACGCCTTCGACCAGATAAACCGCATGGCCGGCCGCCCTCTCGAGCGCTTTCGACCCGAGTGGCTCGCGTTCGACCGGTTCGTGCCGATACAGGGCACCGCGCTTCCGGCCAGCTATCCGATGTACCCGGATCGCGACATTGGCGAACGCTTCGAATTCTTCGAGGACGATACGCACTGGGGCTCGCCCCTGATGGTGCTGCGCCCGGACTTTTTCGATCCTGCGGGGCCGCTGCTGAACCAGCGCCTGTACAACTACACGCTGTGGCACGAGTGGGGGCACCTGCACGGATTACCAACGCTTGAGTTCCAGGAGCAGGAGTCGAACGTTCATCTGCTGGCGGCGATTGTCTACAACCAGACCCTGGGTGCCGATCTCGATACGGCGCTGGCTCGCTCAGGGTTCCAGCAGTATGGCTTTGACGAGGCCGCGCTGGATGTCATGTTCTCGCCCAACTGGCAGGACGGAATCCGCCTCGGCGCCGGCATGCAGGTCTACGGGATCTTCGATAGCGAATTGCGCTACCAGACGCGCAGCTGGGCTCGCCTCGTGGAGATTGCCGGCCTCTATGGCTGGGATGCGCTGGGCGCGATTCACCAGAAGTTCTATGACCGCGGCGTGGCCTTGGGCACGGCTGTCAATTACGGGCTTGAGGACGACGATTTCATTGAAACCGGATCAGCCGCGCTGAACCTGAATCTCGCGCCCATCTTCGACTTCTGGGGGGTGCCGCCCAGCCCGGCGGCGGTCGAGCGCTTGAGCGACCTGCCGGTGCCGAGCGCCTTCATGGCGCGCCTGGCGAACTACCGCGGGCTTGCGCCGCGCAACCTGGCCCAATTCCAGGAAGTCTACGACCGCCTTGTCCCGACCGCGAGTTACGAGGGCGTGGTTCGCTACGACTATTTTCTCGGAGTGTTTGACGCCGAACTCGGCAACAAGATCGTGCAACGGATCGACACCATCGCCTGCCGTTACTTCGGTTGTCTGAACAATGACGGCACGCCTGCGCCGACCAATGTGCAGGCCGGCGATGCCGAATTCGATGAGCGCGTGGCCGTTACTTGGGATCCTGTCGCGCAAGCCACCCGTTACGAGCTCTACCGCTGCACAACCGGTACCAGCCTGGACACGTGCCGCAGGATCTCGACGGTGACGGCAACGGTCGCTGAAGACGGTTCAGCGGATGACAACCCGGGCGTCCACTTCTACCGGGTCCGTGCCTGCACCACGGCCGTGAGCTGCTCGGATTTCAGTGGCGCCGACCAGGGCTCGGTGATCCCGCCGGTGTTTGTCGATGGGTTCGAGGGCATCAAGTAGTCGACCAGGCAATCCCCCCGGAGAGAAAGCGAGGCGATGACGATGACAGATCGACGCGAGCCACCTCCGCCCCTTGAGGCCCACGCCTGGCCGAAATACGCACCGGCTACGCACGCTGGTGCTGCGTTGCTGGGGATGGTGTTCGTCCTCCTTCTTGCCCTCCTGATTCCGGCGTCGGCCAGCGCACAGGCATGCGGTGGCGATGGTCTGCGGGCCTGCTGCGTCGCCGAGGCGCCGTTTGGCGCGTGCATGGCTGGATTGATCGAAATTCCGGGCTGCACTGGCGACTGTCAATGCAGCAACAATGTCTTCACGGCCACAACCAGCTGTGTTGCGCAAACCCCGTGTGGCGGCCTGGGAGAGCGCGCCTGCTGCTTTGCAGAGTCGGCGTTCGGCGCCTGTGAAGCGGGCCTTGTGGAAAATGTCCAGGCCAATGCCGGGTTCTGTACCAACCTGCCTGGCACCCAATCCAGTGGTGTGTGTCTGGCGCCGACACCGTGCGGCGGGGTGAACGAGCGCGCCTGCTGCGCGGGGGAATCCGCTTTCGGTGCCTGTGTGGCTGGATTGATTGAAGAGCCCCTGGCCAATACCGGTCAGTGCAACAATCTTGCGCCGGGTATCGAGTCGCAGGGCATCTGCCGCGCAATCTCGCCCTGCGGCGGCGAAGGTCAGCGCGCCTGTTGCGTCGGCGAGGCTGCATTCGGCGCCTGCCTTGGCGGCCTGGTGGAACTGCCGCAACCCAATTCGGGCCAGTGCGGCAACCTGGCCTGGGGTACGCAGTCGAGTGGTGTCTGCGCCGCCATCACGCCCTGCGGCGGCGTGGACGAACGCGCCTGCTGTCTGGGCGAGGCGGCGTTCGGGGCCTGCCAGACAGGGCTGGTGGAAGAACCACTGGCGAATACCGGCCAATGCGGCAACCTGGCACCGGGAATTCAGTCGCAGGGCCGCTGTCGGGCGGTCTCACCCTGTGGCGGCGAAGGTCAACGAGCCTGCTGTGTCGGCGAAGCAGCCTTCGGAGCGTGCCTGGCGGGCCTGGCCGAAGTTCCACAGGCCAATGCCGGCCAATGCGGCAATCTGACTTGGGGTACGCAATCGAGCAGTGTCTGCGTTGGCGTCACGCCCTGTGGTGGTGCCGGACAACGGGCATGCTGTTTGGGAGAAGCCGGTTTTGGCGCCTGCGCCGCAGGGGTCAACGAGGTTCCAGGCTGTGCCGGAGATTGCCTGTGCACAACCAGTGCAATCGCCAACTCAACCTGCGTCATCCCCGCGCCCTGCGGCGGGCTGGGTCAGCGGGCCTGCTGCGTCGGTGAGGGCGACGCCTGCGCGGCTGGCCTGGACGAGATTCCCGGCTGCACCGGGGATTGCTTCTGCGGCCCGAACGCGACGCCCGCCGCGGTGTTCTCGAGTTCGAGCTGCGGGCTCATGGCCGCGCCGTCTGGTGGCATCACGCAGATCCCCGAACCCGGTGTCAATTGCAGCAATTGCGACCCGCAACCGCAACCCACCGAACAGTTTTGTAGTCTGCCGGGCTTTTCCGACATGCACGCCCACATGTTCGCCCACCTGGCCCACGGTGGCGCAGCATTCGTGGGGAAGCCGTACGACCCGATTGGGGGAGTCAACGAGGCGCTCAAGCAGGATTACGGCACCCACATGGCGGTGGTGGGTGCCTTTGAAGGCGGCGCACCTCCCGCCCACGTTGATGATGGCCTGCCGCCGGATTGTCCAGACTATCTGCTCACTACCGGCGTCTGCGACGGTCAGGTGCTGTGGCATGGCGATCATCAGCCCTTCGACGACCCGACCGGCACCGGCACCGATGACCAGCCGGGCGCGCCGCTGGGCGCCCCGCTATTCAGCGGCTGGCCTACACACAAGTCTGCGGTCCACCAGCAGATGTACTACAGGTGGCTGGAGCGCGCCTATCGCGGCGGCATGCGGCATATGGTGATGATGGCCGTGCACAGCGAGGCGATGTGCGAAGTGTCGGTGCAGCTTGCCGGTGTCGACTGTGCCGACTCCATGGCGCAGATCGACCTGCAGCTGCAGGCTGCCTACGACTTCCAGGACTGGCTTGACGGCCAAAGCGGCGGGCCAGGGCAGGGCTGGTTCCGCATCGTCCACACGCCGGTCGAGGCGCGCCGGGTGATGCTGGATGGCAAGCTGGCGGTGACGCTGGGCATCGAAGTGGACAACCTGTTCAACTGCAAGGCCACTGGGCCGTGTCCCAACATGCCCGGACATCCCCAACTGGACACGGTTCAGAAGGCCATCGATTTCTACCATGACTGGGGCGTTCGCCATGTGTTCCCGGTACACAACTTCGACAACGCCTTCGCCGGAGCGGCACTGTGGCTGGATCCGTTGGCCGTCGGTAATCGCTACATCGAATACGAATGGCAAACCGGCCAGGACTGCGCGACTACGCCGAGTGCTGGGCCGGGCTACGGATTCCGGCACGACAATGTCACCATCGACCTCCTGCGCGCCCTGGCCTGCGCGGTGTCGAATGGACCGCTGATCAGCTGTGATCTGGGCGACATCGCACCGCCCTACGACACGCCTACCACCTGCAACACGCGTGGCCTGACACCAGCCGGGGTGGATCTTGTGCAGCGGCTGATGGCCAAAGGCATGCTGATCGATATCGACCACATGTCGAACAAGGCGCTGGACGAAACCCTCGATGCGGCGGTGATGCAGGGCAATTACCCGCTGGTTGCCAGCCACGGGCAATTCTTTGATCTGCACCCCCAGCTCTACGGCAACCCGACGACACCGGGTGTCGCCGGTCAGGCAGGCCGCCATGAGCGACTGCGGACACGGGACCAGCTGGACCGAATGCGCAACCTGGGCGGCCTGGTGGCCATCCTGACGCTGGATGGCCTGCAGACGCTGCAGCATACCCCGGCACCCTCCACCGGTTTTCCAACACTCCAGGCTGATTGCCGCTCGTCGACCAAGTCCTGGATTCAGGGCTACCAGTACGCCGTGGAGGTAATGCAGGGCCCAGTGGCGCTCGGCACGGATTTCAACGGCGTTGCCGGGCATACCGGGCCACGCTTCGGCTCCGGTGGCTGTGGCGGCGAAGCAGGTGTGGTGGATCTGGTCGCCACGCGGAAGGAAGAACGCAGCGCCCAGGAACGCGCAGGCAACCAGCTTGTCTATCCATTCACCAATGCGTTCGGCACGTTTGACCGACAGGTTACCGGCCAACAGACTTTCGATTTCAATACCGCAGGACTGGCGCACATCGGTCTGTTGCCCGACATGCTGGCCGATGTGGAACAACTGGGCATGAGCGATGCAAATCTCGCGCCCCTTTACCGCTCAGCCAATCGCTATATCGAAGTGTGGGAGGCTGCCCTCGGCGTCACCTGCGATATCAACGATGCCGTGCCTTTGACGATAAGCAGCGTCACACCAAACTCCGGACCCGCGGCCGGTGGCACTCCTGTCACCATCAGCGGCAGCGGATTCCAGGCCGGAACCATCGCCCGCTTCGGCGACGCCGTCTGCACCAGCGCCATCGTCACCGTCCCCGATACGATCACCTGCAATACCCCGTTTGCCTCGCCCGTCCCGGTCACCGTGTCGGTTACCAACCCGGATGGCCAGTTCGCCACCTTGGTCAACGGGTATACCTACATCGCCCCCGCGCCCACGGTGAGCAGCGTCACGCCGAACGCCGGACCTGCAGCTGGAGGTACTCCCGTCACCATCAGCGGCAGCGGATTCCAGGCCGGCACCATCGCCCGCTTCGGCGACGC
>JBBSJP010000068.1:0-16204 GCA_038257155.1 Lysobacterales bacterium
ACCAACCAGGATCCGCTGGTGCTGAATCCGATCGGCAACCGCAGCAATGCCGAAGGCGATACGGTGAACCTCAGCGTAGTGGCCAACTTCAGCGACCCCGATGCCGGTGATGTGCTCACGCTCAGCACCGTGAGCAGCTTGCCGGATGGACTGAGCTTCGTCGGCGGCGTGTTCGCGGGCGATCTGAGCTTCAGCGCCGAGGGCAGTTACCCGATCACCGTCACCGCCACCGATGGCGATGGCGCCTCGGTCAGTGATTCCTTCACTTGGACCGTCACGGGAACCAACCAGGCACCGGTTGCAGGACCGCTCGATGCCAGCCAGGCGGTCGAACTGCAGGCGTATTCGCGCGATGTCTCGGCCGCGTTCAGCGATCCGGATGGCGACGACCTGGTGTTCAGTGTTGATGGCCTGCCGGCATCACTCGATATTGATCCGGTCACCGGTGTCGTCAGCGGATCACCGGCCTTGGGTGATCTCGGCGACTACACAGTGACGGTGCGTGCCACCGATGCCGGCGCGCTGTTCGTCGAAGCCAGCTTCACCCTCAGCATCGAGCCGGCAGCTCCCGTGGATGGCGACATCTTCCGCGACAGTTTTGAAGCCATACCCTGATCCGACGCGCCTTGAAACTGAAAAGGCCGGCTCGCGAGAGCCGGCCTTTTCGTTTCTGCAACCCGCGATCGATAGAAACTCTCAATCGCCTGTTCGCACGCCATCCACCCGATGCAGAACCTCCGAGCCCTTGAGCCCACGCAGGGTCATATTGCCCTGCCCCCGCGTGGCCTGCTGCACATAGGTTCCAAGAGCTAAGCGCGCAACAGATCAGCAACAGTCTGCGGCGCTTGGCGCGCGATCTGCATTTCCCGCAGATCAGCGCCGCGCAACGATCCGCAGCAGGGCGTCCGTGTCGAGATCACACGCGGCACTCTTGGCATCACCCCTGCGGTTC
Organism: Lysobacterales bacterium; assembly: GCA_038257155.1. GTDB lineage: Bacteria > Pseudomonadota > Gammaproteobacteria > Xanthomonadales > Xanthomonadaceae > JANJTY01. Next base: position 953 of record JBBSJP010000068.1, read on the forward strand.
CAGCCAAGCCTGCCCAGGCAGGGCGAGGCAAGCCGCTCGCATAGGCAGTTGAAGGTTTCGTCAGCGTAAGTCAGATCGGGGTCGCAGGCGCTCGCCAGCCAGGCGATCGGTGCGCGGCCCGCTGCACTCAGCGCCGCCTCGGTCAGCAGGGCGTGATTGATGCAGCCGAGTCGCAGGCCCACCACCAGCAGCACCGGCAAATCCAGGCACTCGACCAGGTCTGCCTGCATGAGTCGTTCCGACAAGGGCGAGAGCCAGCCGCCCACGCCCTCCACCAGCACGATCTCGGCCTGCGCAGCGAGCTGCTGGTAGGCATCGCGTAGTGGCGGCAAGCTGATGCTGATACCAGCGGCACGGGCTGCAAATTCCGGCGCCGTGGCGTCCGGCAAGGCCAGCGGATTCACAAGCTCATAGTCAGGCGCGAAGGAACTGCTGGCGATCAGCGCCACGGCATCGGCATTGCGCCAGCCACCAGCGCTGGAACTACAGCCGCTGGCAACGGGCTTCATGCCCACGGCGCTGACTCCCGCGCTGCAAAGGGCATGCAGCATTGCGCAGGTGGCAAAGGTCTTGCCAACGTCGGTATCGGTGCCGGTGATGAAGAGGCCGGGCATGTTCTCAGGCCTGCGGCTCGCGCTTTGCCTGCGCCATGCTGCGACGACGCGCGCCGTTTGCAACCCAGTAAATGGCGTTCATCAGGAAGTAAACGAAACCCGGCATGCCGGACGCCCACCTCGGCACGTCGTCTGGCAGCACGGCGGCAACCCCGGCCGACAGTCCACCCACCAAGGCGGCAAAACGCCAGGCCGCGGTATCGCCAGCCGTGATTCCGGCTTCCTCCACACTCAGATGCAAGCGCTTTCGCTGGCGTAGCGCATGCGCATACAGCTCGGCGATGCACAGCGACAAGGCTGCGAAACCGAAACCGTAAATGACGAAGACCAGCCGCACATCGGCGTAGCTGCTTATCTGGATGGGCGAAGGAAACCAGCTATTGGTTATCCAGGCAAAGAAAAGCCCGAACAGCAGTTTGAGCGGGTAAACGTAGACCAGCACCAGAAACACCAGCAGCAGGCTGAGCAGGGTGCTGGGCAGATCATCCAGACCGTAGCGTCGGCTCCAGCGCGCGTGCAGCCACCAGAACATTGCGACCATCACGAAGCTCAGGGCGAAAGCCGGCACACCCTTCAGCGCCAGCAGCAGGCCGTTCAGGCTGTCGGGAATCGCGTCGACCGAAATCACCAGCAAGGTCACTGCGAAAGCGAAGGCTGCATCGACGAAGGCTTCCAGGCGAGTGACCTGATGGCCGCGTTCGGGGAAGGCGGCAGGTGCGCTGTGGTCTGATTGTGATTCGGGGGGCATACACGGGTCCGCTGGGGGCACTGCTAAACTGTGGTTCCCCGAGCCCCTTGGCGCAAGCCCATGTTTCATGCCGCTGCACTGGAAGGCAGCCCGTCTGAACGCTATGCCAGCTTGCAGGCCCAGGCGCGTGCCCTGGTCGCGGGTGAGCCCGATCGCGTGGCGAATGCGGCGAACCTCTCGGCACTGGTGTTCCATGGCCTGCCGGATCTGAACTGGGTTGGATTCTATTTCTTCGATGGCACTGAACTCGTGGTTGGACCCTTCCAGGGTCAGCCCGCCTGCGTGCGCATCGAACTGGGCCGCGGGGTGTGCGGAACCGCCGCCGTTTCCCGTCAGACCCAGCGAATTGCCGATGTGGACGCCTTTCCCGGGCATATTCCCTGTGATTCGGCATCCCGCTCGGAACTGGTGGTGCCGCTGTACAAAGGCGACCGATTGATCGGCGTGTTCGACCTCGACAGCCCCCGGCTTGACCGCTTCGACGCCGACGACCAGGCTGGCCTGGAAGTCATCGCCGGCATTTACCTCGAAACGCTGGAGTGAATACATGGCAGTGAGCGACAAGATCCGCAATGTCGGCCCCAAGTCCGCCGCCTGGTTGCGTCAGGTCGGCGTGCGTACCCAGGCCGATCTGGAGGCGCTTGGTGCCGTTGCTGCCTTCATGAAGGTCAAGCGCGCAGGTTTTCGCCCCAGCCTGAATCTGGTCTATGCGCTGGAAGGGGCCCTTCGGGGCTGCCATTGGCAGCAGGTTCCGGAAGATCGACGCAGTGAGCTGCTGCTGGCCGTCGGTTCAGCCGATGCCGTGCTGCAGGCCAGCAAGGGCCGGCCGGTGGGCTCAGTGACCACCGAGTACGGTCCCGCCGCGGATGTGTATGGCGCCGAAGAAGAGCCCAGCTCGTTTGGGGATGCGGATGCGGATTCGGATTCGGATGCGGAACCGGAGTCGGACGATTCCAGCGATCGGGCGGATTCCGAGTAAGCGCGCTCCATTTTCGGCCGGTGTCCCGAGTCAACAGGGTCGATCCGGCAGGGTCATGCTCACCGCCAAACCGCCACCTTCGCGATTTGCCAGGGCAATTCGTCCGCCATGGGCTTCGGCAATTTCGCGTGCCAGGGCAAGGCCCAGTCCGGTGCCGCTGCGCTTGGTCGAATAGAACGGCACCAGGGAATTGGCCAACACCACCTCGCTCATGCCGGTTCCGCGATCCATCACCTCGATGCGCACGCTGTCGGGCAGCTGCCGCACCCGCAGCTCGACCAGCGGCGTCGAGCCTCCCGCTTCGTGCGCATTCTTCAGCAGGTTCAGCAAGCCTTGTTCGAGCTGGGCCGGATCGAACCATGCGGGCTTGGCCGGCAGCTCACCCTCGAGGTGAAAATCGATCTGTGCGCGCAGCCTTGCCAGGAAACCGTGCCATGCCACGGCTTCCGGTCTCGGCAACGGCAGCTTGGCGAAGTGCGCGTAACCGCGGATGAAAGTCTCCAGATGGCGGGCGCGTTCCTCGATGGTCGCGAACACGGTATCCAGTCGCTGGTACTGGCCGCGGCGCACCAACTCGGCGCCTGAATGCGCCAGCGAGGCGACCGGCGCCAGCGAGTTGTTGAGTTCGTGGCTGATCACGCGCAGCACTTTTTTCCAGACCAGCACCTCCTGGCGGCGCAGCTCCTGAGTGAGGCGGCGCAGCAGCAGCAGTTCGTGGTCTCGGCCGTTCAGCACGAAGCGTCGACGAGCCAGGTGAAAGGTCTCTTCCGCGTCGCCCTCGCCGACGGCAAACAGCCCATCGCCGCCGCGCGCCATGGCCTCGCGAAAGGCCTCGCTGCCGCCAGCCAGCAGTTCGCCAAGTGCCTGCCCTTCGAGTCGTCGACCTTCGCCCAGCAGACGACGCGCAGCCAGATTGGCATAGACCACGTGTCCACCCGGGGCGACCAGCAACATGGCCACCGGTGTGTTCTGCACCATGGTGTCGAGCAGCAGTTCGCGCTGCACCAGACTCACGCGCTGTTCGCGCAAGGCGTCGCCCAGGGCATTGTGCGCACCGACCAACTCGCCGAGTTCGTCGCGTGAGTCCCAGGCGATGCCGAAGCTGTAGTCGCCGTCGCGATAGCTGGAAACCGTGCCTTGCAGGGCGCGGAACAGCGAAAGCGGGCCGCGCAGCGCGCGCCGCGCCAGCCACAGTATTGGCAACAGCAGCAGCAACATGGCTACGAACACGGCGGGCAACAAGCGCTCAAATTCCAGCACCAGTGCCGCGCCCAGCAGCACGCCGCAAAACGCCGCCAGGCTCAGCAGCAGGGCCAGCTTGCCGGCCAATGACGAGTAGCGGCGGGATGGTGCGATCATCTCGCGGATCATCCGCGCGCGATGCCCAACCTGTCCATGCGCCGATAGAGGGCCTGCCGGCTCAGACCCAGTGCACCCGCGGCCTGGGCGATCACTCCGCCACAGCGATCCAGCGCGGCCTCTATCGTTTCGCGGTCCGGCTCGGCCTCCGGCTCGACCCGCGCGGTGGCCTGTGCTGCGTGCCGCAGGCCCAGATCATCAGGCTCGATCAGATCTCCCTGGGCAAGCAGACCCGCGCGCTGCAGGCAATTCTTCAGCTCCCGCACATTGCCTGGCCAGGCATGCGCCTGCAGTGCCGCGCGCGCGGCCAGCGAAAGCCGCTTGCCAGCTGGCAGGAAGTACTCGGCCAGCGCCAGGATGTCGACCGGACGCTCGGCCAATGCAGGCAAACGCAGCTCGATGGTATTGAGGCGGTAATAAAGATCTTCGCGAAAACTGCCGGCGCGGATCATCGCCGCAAGGTCAGCATTGGTGGCAGAGATCACCCGCACCTTGACCTGACGTTCGCGGTTGCTGCCGAGCCGCTCGAAGCGGCCGGTCTCCAGCACGCGCAGCAGCTTCATCTGCCCGGCCAGCGGCAGGTTGCCGATTTCGTCGAGGAACAGGGTGCCGCCGTCGGCCGCCTCGAACTTGCCTTCGCGCGCCTTGTTGGCGCCGGTGTAGGCGCCGGCATCGGCACCGAACAATTCGGCCTCGATCAGCTCGGATGGCAGCGCGCCGCAGTTGAGCGTGACGAAGGGGCCATCGCGCACCGAGGAATTGGCCTGGATGATGGCGGCGATGCACTCCTTGCCAGCGCCATTCGGCCCGCTGACCAGCACCGGCACGTGGGCACGTGCCACCTGACAGGCCAGGGACACCACGCGCTCGGTTGCGGGATCCGCGAACACCAGGCCGCACAGATCGAAACGTTCATCCAGCTCGTGGCGACGCCGCTGGTCTTGGCGCTGCCGCACATCCAGTTCGCGCCGCGCCTGACCCAACTCCAGCAGGTTCCCGACCGAAGTCAGCAAGCGGCGATCATCCCAGGGCTTGGCCAGATAATCGGCTGCGCCGGCGCGCACCAGATCCACCGCAGCTTCCAGGTGTGTCCAGGCGGTCAACAGGATCACCGGCAGCTGCGCATGCCGCGCACGAATCTCGCGAAACAGTGCTATGCCCTCCTCGCCCGACGTGGTATCGGCGGTGAAGTTCATGTCCTGGATCACCAGATCCACCAGCCGCTCACCCAGCAAGGCCAGACCGGCCTCGGGCGAGTCGGCGTGCACCGTGTCGATGTCGTGCAGCGAGAACAGCACGTCGAGCGCAGTGGCTACGCTGGGGTTGTCGTCGATGATGAGGATGAGGGGCATCAGGGGCAGAAGTCAGGGAACTGGGAACGGGGAACGGGGAACAGATTACGGCGCAGCCGCGTCTCTAGGAGTTCGACAGCTTAAAGGCAGGTGACAGCCAGCGGGTGTCAGGCGGCAGGAAACGCTACTGTTCCCCGTTCCCCGTTCCCCGTTCCCCGTTCCCCGTTCCCCGTTCCCCGTTCCCGCTTCACACGCTCCTCGTCGCCACCGCCGGCGGCACCGATGCCGCGCGCCAGGCCGGGCCCAGGACCGCGCCCAGTCCGAGCAGCCACATGGCGATGGCGCCGCCGAGAAAATACTCGACCGGTAGACGCGCCAGCGAGAGCTCGCGCACCAGCAGGTCATTCAGCACCACGGCCAGGGCCAAGCCCAGTGCCACGCCGGCGGTGGTGATCAGGAAATTCTCGGTGAGGAAGTAGCGCAGGATGTCCACACGCCGTGCACCCAACGCACGACGCGTGCCGATCTGCTTGCGGCGCTGGATCACCCACAGGCTGGCCATGCCGACGATGCCGCTGCCGGTGATCAAGAGCAGGCCCACGGTGACCGCGATCAGGGTGGTAGCCAGGCTACGCTGCGCGCGATAGCGGATTTGTCGCACTTCGGCCAGGCTGCGGTTGTACGCCAGCACGCGATCATTGCGCAGGGCCAGTAGTGCCTGCTCGGCATCACGTCGGATGCTATCCAGCGCCTCCGGCCGATCCACCTGCACCACATAGCTGCTGAAGCTGCCACTGAAGCGAATCGGCATGATGAAGCTCATCCAGGCCTGGTCACTGGTTTGAGCGAACGGTGACATCAAGCGATCGACCACGCCGACGATGGTGGTCGGTCTGGGACCGGCCTGAGAAAAAAGCGTCACCGATTTGCCGACCGCACTCTGTCCGTCCGGGAACAGCCGTTCGGCCACCGCGCGCGTCACCAGGATCACATCGGAGTGCACCGCGCCGCTGCGCGAATCGATCTCGCGCACTTCCTCGGGCAGAAAGTCGCGGCCCTCCGCGATCGACAGCCCGAGGGTGTCGACCAGCGATTCGGGACTGAAGTAGGCCGCCGCCCCAAACAGGCTGTCGCGATTGTCGGGATCGGTGCCCAACGCGAAGCCCCAGCCAGACTGACCCATCGGCACCTGGTTGGTCCAGGCGGCGGACACCACGCCCGGCACAGCGCGAAGCGCGGCAACGTCGGCGCGCTGCATGGCAAAGACTTCATTGGCTTCCATATTGCCGATCGGCGATAGGCCCAGTTGGAAAACCTGCGCTTCCATGGCACCGGAAGGACGATTGGCAGTGGCCAGGCGCTGGTTCACCACGAACAGCGAGTTGCTGATGATCGCCAGAGTGAGTGCGATCTGCGCGGCAATCAGGATCGCGCCGGTCTTGCTGCGCAGCAGGGCGGAAATAATGGGACGGATTTCCATGATGTGCTCCGGGAATTCGGGTTGGGCCGATCAGGCACGCGGGTGCCGACATGCGGTGCTTGTTACTGGCTCTTCAGCTGCACCGCAGGGCGAACCTGGCAGGCGCGCCACGTGGGCAGCAGTCCGGCCAGCAGGGTGCCGAACAGGGACAAGGCCAACGTGAGCAGCAGCATGTTCAGATCCATCCGCGCGAAGCCGGCCAGGCCGGGCGACTGCTGCGCCATCAGCCACAGCGCGGCAAAGGTCAAGGCAACACCCAGCAGGCCGCCAACCAGGCCCAGCACGCCAGCCTCGGTGAGGAACTGCTGAAACACTTCGCGCCGCGCCGCGCCCAGCGCTCGCCTTACGCCCACCTCGCCGGCCCGCGCGCCAAACTTCGCCAGCATCAGTCCAATGGTATTGACCAGGCAGACCAGCAGGAAGCCAAAGGCCAGCCAGGTCTGCAGTCGGGTGTCATCTCCTACCACCTGCAGAAAGCTGAGCCATTGCATCACGTCATAGATCGCCACCAGATCGCCTTCGCGCGGAAAGCGTCCGCCGCGGCGCTGCTCTTCCACGTAAGCCACCAAACCATCGCGGAATCCGGCCGCGGCGTCCGGGGACTCCAGCTCGGCCCAGTAGGAGAGCCAGACGCACTCCGAACGCATCAGGCCTTGGAAGCCCGGCTCGGAGCCGCCAGCACTGCAGTTGATGCTGCCCTGCGGGTCCATGGCCTGCGCGATGGCCGTGCCGAACGGGATGAACAGCTGCTCGGCTTCCGCGTTGCCGGCGATGCGATGAAAGCGCGGCAGCAGCTGCCAGTCTTCCACCACACCCAGCACCCGGAAGCGTTCCTCGCCCAATTCAAGTTCCTTGCCCATCGCACCATCGACGCTGCCGTACACGCGTTCGGCAAGCTGCCGCGCTATGACCACCACGCGCGCCTCGCTGGCGTCGTCGGCAAGGTCCCAGGCACTGCCCTGCAGGAACTCCAGATCGAACATCGAGAAGAAATCGGTGTGCACCGCCAGGCCTTCGGCGAAGAAGGGCGGCAGATCCTCACGCCCACTGCGCACCGGCCGGTCGATTCCATACAGAGCTGCCTGGCGCTTGGCTGCGCCGGCGCGCTTCAGGTTCACGGCATCCTGGTAGGAAACCTGGTTCGGTCCCTGCCCGGAACCCTGTGGACCATCGTTCGAACTGTTGTCCACGGTCACCGCAAACAGCCGCGAGCTTTTCTGCGGAATCGGATCGCCACTCATCGCGTACAGCACGGCGAAGGACGACATGCTGGCGGCTACACCAACCGCCAGGGTGAGCAGCAGCAGCGCGGTCAGCGCCGGATTCCGGCGCAGGTTGCGAAAGCCCAGTCGCAGGTAGTAACTGAACATGACGGGCTCCTCAGGCAAACGCCGGCACGGCATGCAGGCCGCGCAGACTGGGCTCGGCGACCAGGTCGGAAACCTGCCCGTCGACGATATGCACATTGCGCTGCGCGCGCGCGGCCAGTTCCGGATCGTGCGTCACCATCACGATGGTGGTGCCCTCGGCATTGATCTGCTCGAGCAGCTCCATCACACCGCGCGCCATTTGCGAATCCAGATTGCCGGTGGGCTCGTCGGCCAACAGCAAGCGCGGAGTTCCGGCCAGGGCGCGGGCAATTGCCACGCGCTGTTGCTGGCCGCCGGACAGTTCGGCCGGGTAATGCTTCATGCGCGAGGCCAGGCCAACCTGGGCCAGGGCCTGTTCGATGCGGCGCTTGCGCTCGGCCGCATTGAAGCCGCGATAGCGCAGCGGTACATCAACGTTGTCGAACAGATTCAGGTCGGGGATCAGGTTGAAGCCCTGGAAAATGAAACCCAGTTTCTGATTGCGCAGACGCGAGCGCGCGTTGTCGTCCAGCCCACGCACGTCCACGCCATCTATGCGGAACTCGCCGCCGGAGAACTCCTCCAGCAGCCCCGCGATATTGAGGAAGGTGGTCTTGCCCGAACCCGACGGACCGGTAACGGCGACGAACTCGCCCTCCTTCACGTGAATATCGAAACCCCGCAACGCGTGCGTCTCGATCATGTGAGTGCGGTAGACCTTGCTGAGTTGGCGCATCACGAGCATGGAAGTTTTCCTTGATGAAGCGGGAACGGGGAACGGGGAACGGGGAACAAGTGTGAGCGAGGCTGCTGCTCTTGCTGACCGCTGTTGCTCTCACTGACTGCTGTTGCTCCTACTGACTGCTGTTGCTCCTACTGACTGCTGTTGCTCTCACTGACTGCTGTTGCTCTTACTAACCGCTGTTGCTCTCACTGACCGCTGTTGCTCCTACTGACGGCTCTCGCTCTCACTGACCGCCTTTGCTCCTACTGACTTCTGACTTAGCTTCAATTGACTCTCACCCTCTCGGCATTCTCGAAGGCATCACTGCCAGCGATCACGACGCGATCGCCAGGTTGCAAGCCTTCGAGGATTTCGACCGCGGCAACGCTGCTGGCGCCCAGGTTCACCGGGCGGCGTTCGGCAATGCCATCGCCATTGAGTACGTACACAAAGCGCCCGCCATGGGCTTCCAGGAAAGGGCCGCGTGCCAGGATCAGGGTGTCGGCGCGCTCTTCGAACAGCACGCGCGCATTGACGCGCTGGTTCTGGCGCAGGCCGGCCGGCTGTTCGCCCTCGAAGCGCAATCTCGCCAGCACCTGGCGGTTGACCACTTCTGGTGAAATCGCGCTGACCCTCGCGCTGGCATTGACGTTGCCGACGCGCACCTCGGCCAGCATGCCAAGGCCCAGATCTTCGGCGTAGTTCTCCGGCATTTCGATCTCCACCTCCAGACGCGACAGGTCGACCACGGTGAGCAGGGGCGCATTGCCCGTCACCACGGCGCGATTGGCAACCAGTACCGTGCCGACGATGCCGGCCACCGGCGAGCGCACATTCAGTTCTTCGACGCGGCGTTCAACATCGGCAACCAGGAGACGCTGGCGTTCGAGTTGTTTCTCGCGTGTCTGCAGTTCGAAGCCAATCGTGCCGATCTCCAGCTCCACATCGGCGGCGGCGTGTTCGGCGCGCACCTTCGCCGTGGCCAGGGCGTCCTGTGCGCGCAGGTACTCGACCTCGGCCAGTGCGCCACGCCGGAAGCCTTCCTCGCTGCGCGCCAGTTCCCGCACCGCTGTACGCTGGGTCATGTCGGCTTCGTCGGCATTGCGACGCGCCAGCAATCGCGCACGCTGCGCCTGCAGACGCTGACGAGCCACTTCCACTTCCAGTTCGGCCAGCGTGGCGAGTTCGCGCTCGCGTTGATTCATCAGTTCCGGTGAATCCAGCTGCGCCAGCACCTGACCGGCTGCAACGGTGTCGCCGGCGTCGATGCGCAGAGTCACCGTGCTGGCAACCGGTGCGTAAAGCGTGGGGCTGACAGCCGCCACCACGCGACCGTTCACCGCCGCGTCGCGCACCAGGGTGCCGCGACTGACTTCCGCGATGCGCAGCCGATCGGCCGAGATCGACGCCTCGGCGGCAAACCAGCTCTTGAGCGACCCGCCAAGGACGACCATTACCAGCAGCGCGAGCGCAGCGATCGCGGCCGGCTTGATCCAGACGCTGCGCGGCGGCGCAATCTGGCGGTCCTGGGCGGAGGTGTCGGTGATCATTGGTTGGCGTGGCGACTGGACTTCGGAGGATGGGGAGGCCGTCATCGATGTGTCGAAAGCGGCCGTGCCAACGGCAATGCACGCAGCGTGCCACTCGTAAGCATTTGATTTGTAATGCAGGAATGCGCGTCCGTTGGCGTCCGCACCGTCCGCCGGACACGTCCGCCATAAGCTTGCCCGAAATTCGCCCGCGGCCTGCCCGCTGGGCCCGGCTAAACTGTTGTGCTGTCCAGCAAGGAAGACTCCCAACCCATGTGCGGCATTGTCGGAATCAGCGCGCAGCGCGACGTGGTTGAACATCTGATCTCGGGCCTGAAGGCACTTGAGTACCGCGGCTACGACTCGGCCGGCATCGCCCTGATCAATGGTGACGCCATCGTGCGACTGCGCGCCGCCGGCAAGGTGCGTGATCTTGAGAGCCTGCAGGCCTCCACCCCGGTAGGCGGGCATTGCGGCATAGCCCACACGCGCTGGGCCACGCACGGGCTGCCCAATACCGACAACGCGCATCCGCATGTGTCCGGCCCGATCAGCGTGGTGCACAACGGCATCATCGAGAACCACGCCGCGCTGCGCACCGAGCTGCAGCGCGATGGCTTCGTGTTCACCTCGCAAACTGACACCGAAGTCATCGGGCATCTGATCGAGCGCGAACAGCGCGCCGGCAAGTCGCTGCTCGAAGCGGTCCAGCACAGCGTTGCCCTGCTGCACGGCGCGTATGCCATTGCCGTGGTCAGCGCACGTGAACCCGGAACCGTCATCGGTGCGCGGCGCGGCTCGCCCCTGGTGGTTGGCTACGGCGAAGGCGAGCAATACATCGCCTCCGACATCCATGCCCTGCTGCCTTTGACTCGGCGCTTCTCCTACCTGGACGAAGGCGACGTGGTCGCCATCACGCGCGAGACGGTTGCCATTTTCGACGCGCATGGCCGCAACGCCGAGCGCCCGGTAAAGGAAGCGCATTTCTCCGCCGGCGCGGTAACGCGTGGCGAATACCGCCACTACATGCTGAAGGAAATCTTCGAGCAACCGCAGGCCATCGCCGACACGCTTGAGGGGCGCATCTTCGGTGGCCGCATCCTGACCGAGATGCTCGGCGTGGGCGCGGCCGAGGTGCTGGCCAAGACCGATTCGGTCCACATCATCGCCTGCGGCACCAGCTACCACGCGGGATCGGTGGCACGTTACTGGATCGAGTCGATCGCCGGCCTGCCCTGCACTATCGAGATCGCCAGCGAATACCGCTACCGCAGCCCGGTGGTGCGCCCCGGCACCTTGTTCATCACCGTCTCGCAGTCCGGCGAAACCGCCGACACCCTGGCTGCGCTGAACATGGCGCGCGAGCGCGACTACGTTGCGCGCCTGGCGATCTGCAACGTGCCCGAGTCCTCTATCGTGCGCGCCTCCGACCTGGTGCTGATGACGCGCGCCGGCCCCGAGATTGGCGTGGCCTCGACCAAGGCCTTCACCACCCAGTTGGCCGCACTTGCCCTGGTGGCGCTGGAGCTAGCGCGCGCCCAGGGTCGCGATGAAGCGCGCTATCTTTCCGGCGTGCGCCAGCTCGAAGCCCTGCCGGGACTGATCCAGCAGGTTCTGGCGCTGGACCCGGACATCGTCAAGCTGGCCGAGGATTTCGCCGACAAGCAACACGCCCTGTTCCTCGGCCGCGGCACGCACTGGCCGGTGGCGCTGGAAGGCGCGCTGAAGCTAAAAGAGATCAGCTACATCCACGCCGAAGGCTACCCGGCCGGCGAACTCAAGCACGGCCCACTGGCCCTGGTCGACGCCGACATGCCGGTCATCGCGGTGGCGCCGAACGATCACCTGATCGACAAGCTGCGCTCCAACATGGAAGAAGTCCGCGCCCGCGGCGGCAAGCTCTACCTGTTCGTCGACGAAGGCGTCGCCGAAGGCATGGGCGAAGGCAGCATCCTGGTCATGCCCGCCGCCGGCGAGATCGCCGCGCCAGTTGTATCAACCATCCCGCTGCAACTGCTCGCCTACCACGTCGCGGTGCTGCGTGGCACGGATGTGGATCAGCCGCGCAACTTGGCGAAATCGGTGACGGTGGAGTAAGCAAAACCGCCACCAGCGTGTTGTGTAGCCAGGGAATAAAGTCCTTTCCTGGGGAACAATGTCGCTTCCTAAGGAATAAACTCGTTGCTTGGCCACGTCATGGTTCCAAGGGACCTTGAACTGAGCGGCTTGTGTGGACGCCTCAAATCCTGGCAGGCCTAACATGCAGGATCTCCTTCAGCGCATGCTCTTCCTCCAGGGGGTTGGCCGCGCGGTATCGCTGCAGGCGTTGCTGGATGATCTCAATCATTGCCAAGCTCCCGGGCGAGACAGGTCAGGAAGTTCTGAACTCGCTTGTGACTGTAGGCATCGAGCAAGGCGCGGATCTGAGCGCCGGTAATCGTGCGCAAGTGAGCCTCGTCGATTCGCATGCCATCGACCAGCCAATCCATTCCCTGCCATTCCTGTTTGCGTAGGCAGACCAGATCCATCAGCGCGCGCACCGGGCTTGCCAGCAGCGCTGCCTGCCCGGAAAACACATTTCGCTCGACCAGCACCAGGAAGCCGCCCGGCTTCAGGGCAAGCGGGTGAAACGAGAATTCCCCGAACGTTTCGTGCCGGTAGGTCAAGGTCTTGCGGCCAGGCGTGACGCTAGCAACGCCATGAACTGCCTCGGGGATCCAGCCATGGTGGGCGAGAGCCGACTCGAAAGACACATAGCTGCCCTGATGAAAGGCCTGTGCGAGTGCGTAAGGGTGCGCAGGGCCACGGCGCAGCGAGTTGGCCAGCACATAGCGACCCCGACGTAGTCGAACGAGTTCGCCAGCTACCATGGCCCGATTAACCAGTTGGTGACGACGCTGGTCGCTGCCACCGGCCACACGCCGTACCTGGCCGTCGGTCAACACCCGCTCGGCCAACTGATGCTGGATGACTAGCTTGGTCAGGGTCTGCATACACGCCCGTTTAAGAAGTTCCGATAACTTCCGCTTTTCGGAAGTATCTGGAACATTATGCGCTAGTCGATGGACAGCAGGCCCCCGGTGGGTCGAGGAAGCAGCCATCGACCCTGCAGTCGACCAGGGCCATTGCGGAACTCACTCAACGCGCAGGGCATCAAGGCCAGTACCCGCAAGTCCCTGCTGAATTCGGCCATGTGCGCCTAGGTGCCGTGCTGCGCGAGCCTTCGGCGCAATGCAATTCGGGCGGACTTTCCAGATCTTGGACATGACTCCAACGTCAAGCCAGTGCGGGTCTTCCGGGCGGACTTTATTGGTTCGGAACATCCGGCACGCTGATAGAGCGATGCGGACTTCATGCCCTCCTCCAAGGGAAAGCCAGCTCGCTATCCGGCGCCGACCGTGCTGGGCGTTCGCGTCTATGGCGGGGATTCGAATCCACTTTGGAAAATCGTGTTCTCGAGCTCACCTACGATGCCGATCCCCTGTACCGTGAGCACAGCGTCGCCGCCGATCGCGTCGGTGGCTATGCGCAGCTGATCCATCACGAAGCCATCTTCCGCGGGCAGAAAGTAAAGCTCGAAGGTGCAGTCGTCCTTGGCGATGAGGACAGTGTTTTCGCAGGTGTTTGTCTCGATGTCGAACTCGCTGCTGCCTCCAGCGATGCTGAAGCTGCCGACAGCGAGTTCGACTGCAGACTCATTGCCGAGCGTCACGAAGATCGGACCGCTGAGCTCGTTCAGTGGGGAAGGACCGAAATCGACGAGCGCCGGGTCCAGCACCGGTTGCGGTGCCGCACCAACACCGGTGAAATCGACTACCGTGGGCGAGGCGATTCCGTCGTGCTCCGCCGACACCATGCCCGCAGCCGCGCCGGTAGCAGTTGGCGCGAATGTGAATGTCATCGTGCAGTCCTCGAGCGGCTGCAGCGTGAAGCTGCCGGCCGTGCAGGTGCCACCCACCCGCACGAAGCCGACGCCGGCGACGGGTGCCGACTGGACCTCGACTTCTCCGTCGCCGTCGTTGGTGAAGCTCACTTCTTCGGCGTCGCTGGTGTCGCCAACTGCCACCGTACCGAACGAGATGCTGATACGGCTGGCTGTCAGACTCCCTTGAGTGCCGTTGCCCTCGAGGTCGACCTGGGCCGGGCTGACCGGAGCGTTGGCTGTGTAGTTCAGCGATCCGGCGGCAGCGCCGGTGACGCTCGGCGAGAACTCGATCAGCACCGTGCATGAGGCCGATGGCGTCAGTGCGAACGGCACGCCGCCACAGGTTCCGTCATTGCGAGCGAAGGCGGCGCCATTGACCGCCAACGCACTGACATTGAGATCGGCTGTACCGGTATTGCTCAGCGTCACCGCCTGCGTCGCGCTCGTCGTGCCGACCAACTGGTTGCCGAAATCGATGTCGCCCGGCGACACGTCGAGGAAGCCCTGGATGCCGTTGCCGTCGAGGTCGACCTGGGCGACGCTGACCGGCGCGTCAGTCGTGTAGCTCACGGAGCCTGAGGTTGCGCCGGTGACGCTCGGCGAGAACTCGACCAGCACCGTGCATGAGGCGGCCGCTGAGAGCGTGAACGGCACACCCGCACACGTTCCGCCATTGCGAGCGAAGGCGGCACCATTCACCGTCAGCGCGCTGAGATTGAGATCGGCTGTACCGGTGTTGCTCAGCGTCACCGTCTGCGTCGCGCTCGTCGTGCCGACCAGCTGGCCGCTGAAATCGATGCTGGGCGGCGACACGTCGAGGAAACCCTGGATGCCGTTGCCGTCGAGGTCAACCTGGGCCGGGCTGACCGGTGCATCGGCCGTGTAGCTCACCGAACCGGAGGCGGCGCCCGTTGCGGTGGGTGAGAACTCGACCTGCACCGTGCATGAGGCGGACGGCGTCAGTGCGAACGGCGCGCCGCCGCAGCTGCCGCCGTTGCGAGTGAAGGCGGCACCATTGACCGCCAGCGCACTGAGATTGAGTTCGGCTGTACCGGTGTTGCTCAGCGTCACCGCCTGCGTCGCGCTCGTCGCGCCTACCAACTGGTTGCCGAAATCGATGTCGCCCGGCGACACGTCGAGGAAACCCTGGATGCCGTTGCCCTCGAGGTCAACCTGGGCCGGACTGACCGGCGCATCGGCCGTGTAGCTCACCGAACCGGAGGCGGCGCCCGTTGCGGTGGGTGAGAACTCGA
>JBBSJP010000069.1:0-16190 GCA_038257155.1 Lysobacterales bacterium
GTTGTATCTTGGCGGCCTGGGTTTGGCGCAGGGTTACTGGCGCGATGCCGAGAAGACAGCGGAGCGTTTTGTCAGCGATCCGCGCACCGGCCATCGCTGGTATCGCACCGGCGACTACGGCCGCTTGCTGCCGGACGGCAATCTGGAATTTCTTGGCCGCGAAGATGCGCAGGTGAAGATCCAGGGCTATCGGATCGAACTGGGCGAGATCGAGGCCAGGCTGAAGCAGCATGCGCGGGTCAAGGATGCACTTGTCGTCGCCCAAAACCACGACCGCGGCAAGCAGCTCATGGCCTATGTGGTGCCGCGTCGGGCCGACGATGAAGTCGATCCGAAGCGCGCGGTTCGCGACCCGGCTGCGCTGCAGGCGGAGGCCGAGCGCCAGGCCTTCGCGCTGGAGCAACATGGTCGACGGCGCGACCTGGCATCCGCAGTGATGCTGCGTCTGCCAAACCCGGAGAGCGCGGCATTGGCCGTCGACCTGCAGTTCGGCGCTGTATCTGCAGTGCCGGCCGGCCCTGAATCAGCTGTCGATTCGGCCATGTTGGCGAACCTGCTGGCGATCCTCGCCGGCAGCCGCTTGCCCACGCAGGCGCTGCCCAAATACCGCTATCCGTCCGCCGGCGCCCTGTACCCGGTGCAGATCTACGTCAGCGTCGCCGGCAGTGCTGGCGATCTCCCCGCCGGCAATTATTATTTCGATCCGGTCGAGCAGGTGCTGCGCGCATTGAGCGCCGCCAGCCATGATCAGCGCCCGGCGCTGCACCTGCATCTGGTCTGCGCAGATGCTGCGATTGATCCACTGTATGGCGAACACGCCGCCGACTTCGCCGCGCTCGAGGCGGGTTATATGGCTGCCTTGCTCAGCGCCCGGGCGTCGTGCCTGGGCCTGAGCCTGGTTCGTACAGGCAGCGCGCCCACTCCCGATGCCTTGCGACTGAGCGCGCAGCACCGCCATCTGCTGAGCCTGCAGGTGAGCTCGTCGGGCACTGTGGCTGGCTCGTCGCCTTTCGTTTTATCGCCACTTGCGCGCAAGAGCTATCGGGAATTCCTGCCCGGCCGGCTGGAGTGGTCGCGGCTGGCAGGCTTGTTGCCGCGCCAAGCCGAGACCGCAGTGCTCAGTGTTCTGTGGCTGGCGGAGGATCGGATCGCCGGCCATGCGGGCGGCTGCTACGCGCTGGACCCAATCAGCGGACAGATCGGCGATGAGGGGTTGCGATTCGATGCCGCGGCGGTGTTTCGATTCAGCCGCCGACTGCATGCCGCTGCGAGCATGGCCTTGATCCATTGCGGCAGAGTGGACCAGGCCATCGACGCCGGCTGGGCAGGGCAGGTCTTCATGCAGCGCGCGCTCGAGCAGGAGATCGGCAGTTGTGTTTGCGCTGGATTCGATGGCGAACTGGCCAGTGTCGAACTGGCGCTGCCCCCTGATATGCAGGTGCTGCAGGTGATCTTCGCAGGTGCGGTTTCAGCGGACGCCATTCAGGCGGTGCCAACGCGGATCGAATCGACGAGCGGCGAAACAACTGGCCTCGCCGCGGAACTGACACGGGCGCTGACCGCGAATCTGCCCGCCTATATGTTGCCCAGGCAGTTCCTGTTTTTGCAGGAGCTGCCGCTGTCGAGCAATGGCAAGGTCGATGTCAAGGCGTTGCCGAGCCCCGTTGCTGAAGCCAGCGGCGAATCGTCAGCACCGGAGGTGTTGAGTCATTGCGCTGGCGTGCTGTGCGAACTGCTCGCGCAGTTGCTGGCGGTCGACCGCGTGCGACTCGCAGACAATTTCTTCGAGCTCGGTGGCGACTCCCTGCTGGCGGTGCGCCTGACCCAGCAGGTTCGGCAAGAACTGGGAGTGGCGCTACCGGTACGCGCGGTGTTTGCGGCGCCCGGGGTCGCCGATCTGGCGGTCGTCATCGAAGCACTGCTTGCCGCAGCGTCAGCGGCTGGCGACACGCCGGCGCCGCTGGCGCCGATGCCATCTCTCGGTGGACCACAAAACGAATTCGAGGAAATGGTGGAACTATGAGTCTGGTGTCGGTGCTTCTTGCGCTCAGCGAGCGCGCGGTTGAGCTATGCCGCAGCAAGACGGGTCTGGCGATTGCCCGTGGCCAATCCGAACTCGGTGCCGAGGAACGCAGCCTGCTGCGCAGCCGCAAGGACGAATTGCTGTCCCTGTTTGCGACGCTCGATATCCAGTCGTCCGCGCAGCTGGCGCCGATGAGCGCACAGCAGCGCCAACTCTGGACCCTGCAGCAGCTCGACGCTGGCGACACCCGCTATCACGAGGCGGTGGCCTACCGACTGCACGGCAAACTGACTCAGGAGCGCCTGCACGCTGCGCTCAGCCAGGTTGTCAGCCGCCACGCATTGCTGCGCACTGTCTATCGCGAAATCGACGGCGAACCGCTGCAGATCGTGCGGTCCGAACAGCAGCTGGATCTGCGCTGGTACACGCTGGCTGATACCGGGATGCATGACGACGCGCCGGACGCGTTGCGGGCGGCGATCGCGCGTTTTGTTGCCGCGCCATTCCAGCTGGAGCGCAGGCCACCGCTGCGGATCGCCGTCTGGCAGATCGCCGCCAACGAGCATGTGCTCTGCATCAACACACATCACATCGCCGGTGATCGCTGGTCGCTGAATGTACTGCTGCGCGATTGGGCCCAGGCCGACGCCGCGCCGCAGTTCTCGCTGCCTGCACTGCCACTGCAATATGCCGACTATGCCCGGCATCAGCGCCGCTATCTGGCCAGCCCACAAGGCCAGCAGGATCTGGCCTTCTGGCAGCATGAGCTGGCGGATCTGCCGCCGGTGCACCAGTTGCCACTGGATCGTCCGCGATCCAGTGCGGGCAAGGCCAGCGCCGGTATCGTGAGCATGCCGGTGCCCGCCGCGCTCACAATGCGGCTCCGCGAGTTTGCCCGCGGCGAGCAGGTCTCAATGTTCATGCTGCTGCAGTCTGTGTTCTCGCTGTTGTTGTCCAGACTGAGTCAGGAAAGCGAAGTGGTGATGGGCACCGTGGTTGCCAATCGCGAGCATTCCGAGCTGTCCGAGGTGTTCGGGCATTTCGTCAACACGCTGGTCGTGCGCGCCGAACCACCGGAAGATCAGAGTTTTCGCCATTGGCTGCAGAACACGCGCGAGCGCGCCCTGGCAGCACTTGATCACCAGCAGATGCCGTTCGAGCGCGTCGTCGAGGCCTTGAACCCGCTGCGCTCGCCCAGTTATCAGCCGCTCTATCAGATCATGTTTGCCGTACACAGCGACCCGGCGCACTGCCTGCAGCTGGACGGGCTGGTGGTCGAGGAGCTCGCCCTCGATGCTCATGAGGCCAAGTTTGAACTGGCTCTGGCCGTCACTCCGGATGCCGGTGGTATCGATCTGCGTTGGGAATACAGTCAGGCATTATTTGACCACGGCAGCGTGGCGGGCTTTGCCCGTTGCTATCTGACCCTCCTGCAAGCGGCGGTCGAAGCGCCGGATGCGGCACTGGTCGATCTCGATCCCCTGAGCGCGGACGATCAGCAGGCGGTATTGAACGCGTCGCGCCCAGGTCGCGCGCCGATCGATGCGCCGCTGACCGATATCGCGGTGCGCGAGCAGAGTGCTCGCCACGGCGATCGCATCGCCATCAGATCGGGTCACGACGCGCTGAACTATCGCGAACTGGAGCAGCGCGTCGCCGCCCTGGCGCAACGGCTGCGGGCGCACGGTGCCGGGCGTGAATGCCTGATCGCCACCTGTCTGCCGCGCGGCATCGAACAAGTGGTCGCAATGCTCGCCATCTGGCGCAGTGGCGCCGCCTATCTGCCGCTGGATCCCGGTCATCCGCCGGCGCGCAGCGCTGCCATTCTGGCCGCGGCCGAACCCCTGCTGCTGCTCGGCAACGCGGCGACGCGGACATCGTGGGAGTGCTTGCAAGATTCCGTGCCAGTCATCGACTGGGCACAACCGGCGCCGGCAGAGACCGCCAGCGAACCATCATCCGAGCAAGCTCCGCGACACGGCGATGACCTTGCCTATTTGATCTATACATCCGGATCGACCGGCGTGCCCAAGGGCGTCGCGATCGAACACCGGCATCTCGCGCACAAACTCGCCGACGCCGCCGAGGTGCTGGCCATCGCTGCAGAGGATGTGTTCCCCAATCTGGCTTCGGCGGCCTTCGATATTTCCTTGCTCGAGCTCCTGTTGCCCCTGATTCGTGGTGGCACCACGGTCTGTGTGCCGGCCGAGGATGTAGCGCAGCTCGACGCTCTGGTCGCGGCTACGGCCGACGCGACGGTTTTTCATGCGGTGCCCAGCCTGATGGCGGCCTGGCTCGAGTTTCTCGCCGCTGCCGGCGAACCTGCGCAGTTGTATCCGCACCTGCGCTGTCTGCTGGTCGGCGGTGATGCCGTGCCCCCGAAGCTGCTGGCCGACCTGCACGCGGCGTTCGAACAGGCCGAGGTGATCGAACTGTACGGCCCAACCGAGGCCACGATCATCAGTACCTGGTACCGCTACCCAGGATTCGCGCAAGCGCAGAGTACTCATTGCATCGGTCAGGGCCTGCCGGGCGTGGGCGCTTATGTGTTGGATCGACAGGGGCGATTGCTGCCCGATGGCGTGGCGGGCGAACTCTGCCTGGCTGGCGCCGCGGTCGCCCGCGGCTATTACCGGCAACCGGATCTGAGTGCAGCAAAGTTCCCGCTCGATCCGTTCAGCACGCTGGCTGGCGCGCGCATGTATCGCAGTGGTGACCTGGTGCGCCGTCAGGCGGACGGCAATCTGATCTTTCTCGGTCGCAATGATCACCAGGTGAAATTGCGCGGCTTCCGCATCGAATTGGGTGAGGTCGAGCATGCGCTGCTCGCGGCACCAGAAATTGCCGGCGCGCTGGTGGTGCTGCGCGAGGATCCCGGACACCCCAAGGCGCTGGTCGCCTATTTCACGGTCAATCCCGGTGCGCAGAGGCCTGCGGCCGCTGCGCTCAAGGCGATGCTGACAGCAAGACTGCCGACCTATATGGTGCCGAGTTTCTACATGGCGCTCGACCACATGCCCTTGAACGCCAACGGCAAGGTGGATCGCAAGCGGCTGCCAGCGCCGGCGCCGATGGCGACCGTGGCCAAGCGCGCACCGGTCGGTGCCGTGCAGGAAATGCTGGCCGAACTCTGGGCCGATTTGCTGGGCTGCGACGACTTCGGTATCGATGAGAACTTCTTCGCGCTCGGCGGCCATTCGCTGCTCGCTGCGCGCCTGGCCACGCGGATCGGGCAGCGCCTGCAGCGGCAGGTGCCGATGAAAATCGTGTTCGAGGCGCAGACCATTGCCGAGCTGGCGCTACGTCTTGGCATTGCCAACGACGCTCAGCCGATCACTCTGCACGCCGCGCCCGAAGCCGCGAGTTATCCGCTGAGTCCCGTGCAAAAGCGCATCTGGCTGGCCGAGCAGTTGCAGCCGGGCAGCGCGCTGTATCACATCCCGGCGTGGTTCAGCCTGCGCGGCACGCTCGATGTCGAGCGACTGCATCGCGCGATTCAGACGGTCTGCGATCTGCACCCGATTCTGCGCATGGCCTATCGTGATGTGGATGGCGAGCCGCGCCAGTTCGTTCGCGCGCCGGGGCCGATCGACTGGAGCAGTCGCAGCTGGCCGGCGCCGGTGATCGATGCGCAATGGCCCTCGGATCTGCGCGCGCATGCGCACGCATTTGGCGCGCAGCCCTTCGACCTCGACGCTGGGCGAGTGCTGCGCGTCGAGTTGGTTCGCCTTGCTGAGCAGCAGCACGCGTTGCTGCTCGTGCTGCACCATATCGCTGCGGATGGCATCTCGCTGACACGCCTGCTTGCCGAGTTCAGCGCGGCGTACGCGCAGCCCGATCATGCCAGCGCGGCGCCGCCGCTCAGCTATGTCGATTACGCGGTGTGGGCGAATTCGAACGCGGCCACGACAGGCATCGAGGCCGCGCTGACGCAGCGCGCCGCGCGGCTGCGCGACTTGCCGAGCGTGCACAACCTGCCGCTCGATCACCCGCGACCGCCGATCCAGACTAACCGCGGTGGTCTCTGTCAGCAGCAGCTGCCGGCAACGACCTGGCGGGCCGCACAGGATCTCGCGGCGCGTCACGACGCGACCCCATTCATGGTCCTGCACGCCGCCCTGGTCGCCTTCGTTCACCGCCATGGCGGCGACAAGGAAATCGCCATCGGCGTGCCCGCAGCCAATCGAGAAGCGCCAGGCTGTGGCGAGATGATCGGTTGCCTGGTCAATACCCTGGTCCTGCGCGCCGCGGTCAGCGGCGAGCACAGTTTTGCCGAACTGCTGGCAGCCAGTCGCGCCGAGGTCAGCGATGCCTTCATTCATCAGGCATTGCCCTTCGACGCGCTCGTGGAGCGGTTGGCGCCGACACGGTCCAACGCGCATCATCCGCTGTTCCAGATCATGCTCGCCTTTGAGCCTGGCGCAGTGCTATCCGAGCCGTGGCCGGGTTTGCAATGGCAGGCGCTGGCGCCGGAGTACGACACCGCCAAGTTCGACCTGACCCTGTACGTTGCGTCGGCTGGTGATGGACTTCAACTGACCTGGGAATACGCGCGCGATCTCTTCGAGCCCGAAACCGTGGCGGCAATGGCCGAGCGCTTCGGTCTGCTGCTCGAAGGCGCGCTGGCCGAGCCGGACATCGCCCTGGCCGAGCTACGGATTCTGAGCGCGGCCGAGCGCCGGCAACTGGAGCAGTGGAACGCAACCACGACGACCTATCCGGACCACGCCCTGATTCATCAATTGTTCGAAGCGCAGGTTGCGCGCACACCCGAGACGCCGGCGCTGCGCTATCTCGATAGCACACTGAGTTATGCCGCGCTGAACGCGAAGGCCAATCGACTGGCGCACTATCTGCGCGGGCAGGGCGTGGGTCCTGACGTGCTGGTCGGACTGTGCCTGGACCGCAGCATCGAGATGGTGGTCGCCATCCTGGCCATCGTCAAAGCGGGCGGCGCCTACGTTCCTTTGGCCACTGAGAACCCGCCGCTCCGTTTGGCCCAGATGATCGCCGACGCCGGCATCAGCCAGGTGTTGTGCCAGGCGCGCTTTGCCGGCCTGCTGCCCGACACCGTGGTCGCCCATGTGCTCGATGATGGCAGTCTGGACGCTGTACTCGCGGCCTGTAGCGAGCGCAATCCAGAGCTTGAGCAGATCGGCCTCCAGCCCGATCACCTGGCCTATGTGATCTTTACCTCCGGTTCGACCGGTCAACCCAAGGGCGTGATGGTTGCGCACCGCGGTGTGGTCAACCGGATCGACTGGATGCAGCGCGAATATGCGCTCGATCACCGCGACGTGGTGCTGCAGAAGACGCCGTACAGCTTCGACGTCTCGGTCTGGGAGTTCTTCTGGCCACTGATGGCCGGGGCCTGCCTGGTGGTCGCCAAACCCGACGGCCACCGCGACCCGGAGTACCTGTGCGCCCTGATAGCACGCGAAGCGGTCAGCACATTGCATTTCGTGCCGTCGATGCTGCGCGTGTTGCTTGAGCAGCACGCGGAGGCATTGGCCGCCTGTGCGACGCTGCGTCAGGTATTCGCCAGCGGCGAGGCACTGCCGCGCGATCTGGTCGAGCGCTTTTTTGCCAGTGGCAGCCTGGCCGCCTTGCACAATCTGTATGGCCCGACCGAGGCATCGATCGACGTCAGCCATTGGACCTGCCGGCCCGATGTCAGCGGCGCCGCAGTGCCGATCGGGCGACCGATCCAGAACATCGGCTTGCATGTACTCGATGCACGAATGGGACAGGCGCCGATCGGTGTGCCCGGCGAGCTCTGCATCAGCGGGGTCGGCCTGGCGCGCGGATACCTCAATCGCGCCGAGCTCAGTGCTGAACGCTTCGTCGAGGTCGAGCTCAGCCCCGGTGTATGTCAGCGCGTCTACCGCAGCGGTGATCTCGCACGCTGGACGCGCGCCGGGGTGATCGAGTATCTCGGCCGCCTGGATCATCAGGTAAAGATTCGTGGCTTTCGTATCGAGCTCGGCGAAATCGAGGCCTGTCTGCTGGCGCGGCCGGAGATCGCCGATGCCGTGGTGCTGGCCGATGCCTTGACCGGATCCGAGCCGCAGTTGCTCGCCTATGTCGTGGCCAGCGATCAAGACGTGGATGTGGAGCAGTTGCGAGCGAGCCTCACCGCGCGTCTGCCCGACTACATGGTGCCCAGGCAGTTCATTCGCCTCGCCTCGCTGCCGCTGTCCAGCAACGGCAAGGTCGATCGCGGCCAGTTGCCCAAGCCGGAAGCGCTCGCACGCGGCGCATTCCAGGCACCGCAAAGCCCGACCGAAACCGCGCTGGCAGAAATCTGGACGCGGGTTCTGGGGCTGGTCGACATCGGTGTCGACGATAATTTTTTCCGACTCGGCGGGCACTCTCTGCTTGCCATGCGTGTACTCGCCGCGATCCGCAGGCGTTGGCCGGTGCAGATCGAAATCCGGACTCTGTTCGATCGCCAGGATCTGCGCTCGCTCGCCGCCGCGATCGACACGGCCACTCCGGTCTGCGAGACCGGCATTGTGCAGGCCCATGCCGACGCCGATCGCGCCTATCCGGTGTCATTCGCGCAACAGCGGCTGTGGTTGCAGGAAGCGCTGACGCCAGGCAGTGTGCGCAATGTCATGGCCGGCATGCTGGAGTTGCATGGCGATCTGGATGTGCATGCGTTGGAAAGCGCCCTGAATGGCTTGTGCGCGCGCCACCAGATCCTGCGCACGGTGTATTTCGCGGTCGACGGCGAGCCCAGACAACGCATCCTGCCGGCGACGCCACGGCCGCTCCTGCTGACCGATCTGTCGGCGCTGGCAGCGCCCGCGCGCGAACACCTCATCGCCACGCATTGCGACGAGGTTGGGCGCGCCTACGATCTGCGCGCCGAATCGCCGCTGCGCGCCCAGTTGTTGAAACTCGGCGAGCAGCATCACCTGCTGCTGCTCGCTCTGCACCACATCGCGTCGGATGGCTGGTCGAACGGCATTCTGCGCAACGAAATCAGTGCGCTCTATGCTGCCGCCCTGGCGCAGACGACGGCGCCACTGCCAGCGCTGTCGCTCAGCTACGCGGATTTCTCCAGCTGGCAGCGGTCGCCGGCAATGGTTGCGACGCTGGCCCGGCAGGTCGAGTATTGGGCCGGCGCACTGCGCGACGCACCGAGTGTGCACGGGCTGCCGCTGGATCGGGCGCGCGGGGCTGTCGAGAATCCAGCCGGCGACGTCGTCCACCAGGAGTTGCCGCTGGCGCTGGCAGAAGCGCTGCGCCAGACCGCGCGCCAGCACGACGTCACCCTGTTCGTTCTGCTGCATGCGAGTTTTTCCTTGCTGGTCGGTCGCTACTCGGGCAGCACCGACATCATCGTGGGCAGCACCTTTGCCAATCGCGCCGCGCCGGGCACCGATGCATTGGTCGGGCTGTTCATGAACCCGCTGGCCCTGCGCACCGATTTGACTGGCACGCCGAGTTTCGCCGACCTGCTGCGGAAGGCGCGAACGCGCGTTCTTGGCGCTCACGAGCATCAGGCCGCGCCGTTCGACCTGGTGCTCAATGCGCTTGGCGTGGAGCGTTCGGTTGCGCACGCGCCGTTGATCCAGTTGATGCTGATCCTGCAGAACAACGACCCGGGGCATTGGCAATTGCCGAAGCTGACGGTGCAGGAGCACATGCTCGGCACCCACCAGGCCCGCCTCGACCTGATCGTCGATGCGGTCGAACATGACGGCGGACTGTCGCTGCGCTGGGAGTTCAGCACGGCGCTGTTCGAGCGTGCCAGCATTGAGCGCATGGCGGCTAATTTCCGCTGTCTGCTCGAAGCAGCCGTGGCCCAGCCGCAATTGCCGGCGGCGCAGTTGCCCCTGCTGTCAGCTGCGGAATCAGCCCTGCTGACCAGCTGGAATCCGGCCCCTCTTGATCTGCCGATAGACGCACGCCTGGTCCATGAACTGTTCGAGGCGCAGGCCGAGCAACGGCCAGCAGCGCTCGCTGTTATCGCTGGCGAAAACAGCTTGAGCTACGCTAATCTGGACGCCCGCGCGAATATCCTCGCCGGGCTGCTGCTCGCACGTGGCGCAGGTCGCGGCCGCCGTGTGGCCGTGCTGATGCCGCGCTCGCTGGAGTCGGTGATCGCCTTTCTGGGTGTGCTCAAGGCAGGCGCGGTCTATGTCCCGATCGAGCCTGAGCAACCGGCAGCGCGCATCGCGGCGATTCTTGGTCAGGCCGATCCCCATTGCGTCCTGATTGATCGTGACGAGCCAGCGGTGGCATTCGACTATCCGATGCTGAGGCTGGCCGAGCTCGAGCTGTGCGCCGCAGCGGCCGCGCCCACCCGTGGGCAAAACCAGACCAGCTCCAGTGCGTTGGCGTACACGATCTTTACCTCGGGATCGACCGGCGAACCCAAGGGCGTCGAGGTCGAGCATGGCGCCATACTCGCCAGCTATCTGGCCTGGGAACCCTTGTACGAACTCAAGGGCGCCACGCGTCGGCACCTGCAGATGGCCGGCATCGGCTTCGATGTCTGCATCGGCGATCTGGTGCGCGCACTGTGCTCAGGCGGCACCCTGGTGATCTGCCCAAAACCAATTCTGCTCGATGCGCCGGCTTTGCATGGACTGCTGGTCGCAGCCGACATCCATTGCGCCGAGTTCGTGCCGATCGCCTTGCGCAATCTGGTCCGGCATCTCGAGGAAACCGGTGAACGACTGCACGCGCTGCGCTTCCTGGTGGCCGGCTCCGACATCTGGCACAGCGCCGATCTCGAACGCACACGGCGGATTGCGGGTGCGCATACGCGCGTCGCCAATTCCTACGGTCTGACCGAGGCCGCAGTCGACAGCACCTGCTATCTGCCGAGCGCGGGCGCATCGCTGCCACTGACCGGGGTTGCGCCGATTGGGCGACCCTTGCGCCACGCCAGCGCGTACGTGCTGGACGGCGCAAACAATCCCTGTCCGATTGGTGTGGCCGGTGAGTTGCATATCGGCGGGCCCGGCCTGGCTCGGGGTTATCTGCGCCAGGCCGAGCTGACCGCCGAGCGCTTCATCAGCAATCCCTTTGGCGCCGGCCGGCTCTACCGAAGCGGGGATCTGGCGCGCTGGCGGGCGGATGGCGAACTGGAGATTCTGGGTCGCATGGATCATCAGGTGAAGATCCGTGGCTACCGCGTCGAACTCGGCGAGATCGAAGCGCGGCTGAAGACACATCCTGCCGTGCTGGAAGCCGTCGTGGTGGATTTTCTGCGTGACTCCGGCGATCGGCAACTGGCGGCATATGTCGGACTGCGCGGCGAGCAATCGGTATCGGTCGATGTCTTGCACGAGCATCTGGCGCAGGCGCTGCCCGAGTACATGGTGCCGATGGCGGTGATCATCCTGGCGGCGCTGCCGATGAATGCGAACGGCAAGATCGACCGCAAGGCGCTGCCTGCGCCCGAGGCTGTGGGCGCCAGCTTGCTGCAACCCCCCGGCAATCCGATCGAAGCGGCCCTGGTCGAGCAGTGGCGCAGTCTGCTCGGTCTGACCGAGGTCAGCGTTGCTGCGAACTTCTTCCACCTCGGCGGACACTCCCTGCTGGCCGCGCGGCTGGCCGCCTTCGTTGCGGACCGGTTCGGCGTGCGCATCGGTCTGCGTGCAGTGTTCGAAGCACCGACCATCCAGCGCCTGGCCGAGCGCATTGCCGCGGCTGCCCCAGTCAGCGAGGCGCCGATCGAGGCAGTCGATCGGCGCGGAGAACTGCCCCTGTCATCGGCGCAGCGGCGCCTGTGGCTGGTCGATCAACTGGAACCGGGCAGCGCCCAATACAACATCGCACTGGCGCTGCGCATCCACGGCGACCTGTCCCCGGTGGCGCTGGCGCAAGCCCTGAGCTCGGTCGTGGCGCGCCACGAAATCCTGCGGACCACCTATCACGAACGCGGAGGTCAGGCTTGGCAGCAGGTGAATGAAGCGCCTGCGCTGCAATTGCCGATGATCGATCTGACCGGGCTGACGCCGCTCGAGCGCGCCTCTGCTCTGGAACAACATGCGACTGCCGAAGCCGGCACGGCCTTCGATCTCAGCCAGGATCTGATGCTGCGCGCCGTGCTGATTGCTCTGACACCAACTGAGCATGTGGTGCTGTTCACCCTGCATCACATCGCTGCCGATGGCTGGTCGATGGGGGTGCTCACCGAGGATCTGGCGCGTGCCTATCGGCAGGCGCTGGGGGAGGGGAGCGACGCCGAATTCGCACCCCTGACTCTGCAATACGGCGACTATGCCGTCTGGCAGGCGCGGCATGGGACAGCGCTGCCAGCGCCGGCAAGCCTGGACTACTGGCGTCAGCATCTGGCCGATGTGCCCGCTACGCACAGTCTGCCATTGGACCGGCCACGCCCGGCACGACAGAGTCATCGTGGCGCCTATCACACGATTCAGGTCGACGGCCCGACCACCGTGCAGCTTCGTGCTCTGGCGCGCGAGCAGGGCGTCACTTTATTCACGGTGTTGCACACCGCTCTGGCCTGCGTGCTGGCGCGATCATCTCTGGTCGACGAGGTACTGATCGGAACGCCGGTGGCAAATCGTGGCCAGACCCAGCTTGCGCCCCTGGTCGGGTTCTTCGCCAACACCGCCGTGCTGCTCACCCGATGTGCGCCGCAGGCCAGTTTCGCCGAACTGTTGCAGGCCAATCAGCGGCTGTTGCTGGAGGCCATCGAAACCCATCCGATCGCCTTCGAGCAGCTGGTCGAAGCGCTCAGAATCGAACGCAGCCTGCGTCAGCACCCGGTATTCCAGGTGCTGCTGGTCCTGCAGAACAATGAGCAGGGCGCGCTGCATCTGGACGGGCTTCAGGTCGAGGTATTCCGTCCGCGCGCTGCGGTCAGCAAGTTCGACCTGAGCTTGGATGTGTTCGAACAACCCGAGTCTCTGGAACTGAACTGGGAATACGCAGCCGATCTGTTTGACCAGGCGAGCATCGAGCGCCTGGCGGATCGCTTCATCACCCTGTTGCAGGCAGCGCTTCACGCGCCCACCCAGGAATTCCAGCGTCTGCCGTGGTTGTCAGCCTCGGCTCGGAGCGAAATTGAAGACCGGTCGCGGTCGGCGCTAGCGGTGGTTTCGCCGCGGCTCGTCCAGCAATGGGCGGACGATGTAGTCGCCACCGCCGCCGCAGTCCGCCATGGCACGCGGACCTTGAACTACGGGGAATTGAATCGCGCCGCCAATTGTCTGGCGCAACGACTCATCGCAGCGGGCGCGCGGCCAGACGCCGTGGTCGCGATTGTGCTGCCGCGCTCGATCGAACTGATCGTCGCGGTGTTGGCAGTTCTGCGCGCAGGCGCGGCCTATGTGGGTATCGATCCGGAAGATCCGGCCGAGCGCCGTCAGCATATGTTGCGCGATGCGAGCGTGCGCATCGCCTTGGCCGAACCCGGTCTGGCTGCGGACCTGGCCGGCTGCGGCGTGGCGACGTTGAGCGTCAATCTCGCTGAACTCGTCGCCGGCAGCAGTGCCATGCACGCGCCGGAAGTGCCCGAACTCGACATGGAGCATCTGGCCTATCTGATTTTTACCTCGGGCACCACCGGCGGACCGAAGGCGGTCCTGCAAACTCATCGCACCCTGGCCAACCTGGTCGAAGCCCAACAGCTGCTGCCGGGTGGCGACCGCGTGCTGTGCGCGGCCATGCCAACCCTGCAATACGCCGCGCTCGCCTTCGATGTCTCGATCCAGGAAATGGCGACCGCTTGGCGCACCGGTAGCGAGCTGGTGCTGATCGACAAGCACGAACGCGTCGACCCCGAGCGCGTGCTCGCGCTCGTCGCCGAGCACCAGATCGGACGTCTGTTCCTGCCACCTGCGATGTTGCCGCCATTGGCAGAAGCGGCCTTGCTGCGGCCTGCACTGCACAGTCTGCGCGAACTGATCGTTGCTGGCGACGCCTTGCGCATCACCGCGCCGATCCAGGCCTGGCAGCAACGCGAGGGCTTCACGCTGATCAATCATTACGGCCCCAGCGAAACCCATGTGGTCAGCCAGCATCGGGTATCCGCCAGCGATGGCACGCTGCCGCCGATCGGCCAGGCCGTGGCCGGCCACAGCTTCAGTCTGCTCGACCGCTTCGGTCAAGCGCAGGCGCGCGGTGTTGCCGGCGAATTGCTTGTGCGCGGCGCCGGCGTGGCGCGCGGATATGTGAATCGTCCGCAGCTCAGCGCCGAGTGCTTTGTCGATGGCGGCTATCGCACTGGAGACCTGGTGCGCTGGCGCAACGACGATACCCTCGAATTTCTCGGTCGGCTCGATCAGCAAGTCAAGATTCGTGGCTATCGTGTCGAACTGGAAGAGATCGCCGCCGCATTGAACCTTCACCCGGCCGTGGCCGATGCGGCGATCGTCGTGCGCACCGATCGCGCGCAGCAGAATCAACTGGTCGCCTACGTGGTTGCGCAGGCTGGCTGCGAATTGCCGGGCAGCGAAGATTGGCGGGCCTTTCTGCGCCAGCGCCTGCCCGACTACATGGTGCCAGCGGCGTTTGTAGCGATCGGGCGGTTGCCGTTGAATCGCAATGGCAAGCTCGATCGCGCGCGCCTGCCGGAGCCCGACTGGCAAATCGACATGGCTGCCCAGGTGGCACCGCGCACCGCCACCGAAGAGGCTTTGCTGCCGATCTGGTCCGAGTTGCTTGGCCAGACAAGCCTGGGTGTGCACGACAATTTCTTCCATCTGGGTGGGCATTCGCTGTTGGCCGTGCAACTGGTCAGTCGCATCCAACGCCAGCTCGGCAAGGCGCTGGCGCTGCGCACCCTGCTCGAAGCCCCGACCATTGCCGAACTCGCCCATACCCTGGATGCGAGCAGTGATCTGAAACCGATGCTCGGCCCGCTGTTGAACGACGCCGGCAGCGCGCATGAGCCGTTTCCGCTTACTGATGTGCAGCAGGCTTATTGGTTGGGCCGCAGCGGAGAATTCGATCTCGGCAATATCGGCACCCACAGCTATATCGAGATTCCGGCCAGCGAGCTCGACGTGGAACGCCTGGAGTGGGTCTGGAACCAGCTGGTGGAACGCCATGCCATGTTGCGCATGATCCTCACCGAAGAAGGCGCGCAGCGCGTTCTGCCCCAGGTTTCACCGTATCGGATCGCCTGCCACCACGGCACCGAGGCCCGCGCCGCACTCCGCGCGCGCATGTCGCATCAGATCTTCTCGGGCCTGCAGTGGCCCTTGTTCGAGCTCGCAGTCACCGTGCTTGATCCTCGCCAGAGCGTGCTGCATGTCAGCATCGACGCGCTCGCCCTGGATGCATCGAGCGCGATCCAGCTCGGCCAGGAGTTGACCGCACTGTATAAGGATCCGGAGCAGACGCTGACGCCAGTGTCGATCTCGTTCCGCGATTACGTGCTGTCCGAACAGTCGCTGCGCACGTCGCCACTGGTGGCTCGGTCGCGCGACTACTGGCACGGGCGCCTGAGCGATTTCCCGCAGGGGCCGGAGCTGCCACTGGCCATCGACCCGGCTGCGATCAGCCAGCCGCATTTCAGCGGCCATTCCTTCAAGATGCCGGTGGCGTCCTGGCGGAACTTCAAGGCAGTTGCCGCCCGTCATTCGGTCACGCCAACGGCGGCCGTGCTCGGCGCCTTCGCCCTGGTGCTTGAACGCTTCAGCAAGCATCCGCGCTTCGCGCTGAACCTGACTCTGTTCAACCGCATCGAATTCCACGAGGAGGTGGATCGACTGATTGGCGATTTCACTTCGTTGACGCTGCTGGAGATCGATCAGGCAGGCAGCCTGCCATTTGCGACACGCCTGCAGCAATTGCAACGTCGACTCTGGGCGGATCTGGAACACAAGTACTACAGCGGCATCGAGGTACAACGTGAACTGTCGCGCCGCGAGGGCAGGGCAGTCACCTTTCCGGTTGTCGTCACCAGCACACTCGGTCTGGACGGCGATCAGATGGACAGCGGACCGTTCTCTCGCGACGAGATCTACACGGTCAGCCAGACACCGCAAGTCTGGCTGGACTTCCAGTTGAGCGAGATGCACGGCAAGCTCTCCTGCAACTGGGACTACGTCGAAGGCCTGTTCCGCCCCGGTGTGGTGGAAGCGATGTTCGAGAGTTTCACCGGCTTGTTGTCGGCGCTGGCCGCCGACGAAGGCTTATGGACGGCGCGTGTGCCCGACACGCTGCCGGCACA
>JBBSJP010000070.1:0-15582 GCA_038257155.1 Lysobacterales bacterium
CGGATCCGCGCCGCCACACCCTTATCGCTCGAACCGTCATTCGGCGGCGCTTGATCCGACCTACGCAGAGCTCCCGTAGGTCGGCTCAAGCCGCGCAGCGGTGGAGCCGACATCGCGACGGCCCCATCCGTGCGTCGGATCCGCGCCGCCACGCTGGATCGCCTGGCTTGGTCTTTCGGCGGCGCTTGATCCGACCTACGAACAGTCCCTCTCGGACCCCAATGTCGGATCCGCGCCGCCACACCCTTATCGCTCGAACCGTCATTCGGCGGCGCTTGATCCGACCTACGCAGAGCTCCCGTAGGTCGGCTCAAGCCGCGCAGCGGTGGAGCCGACATCGCGACCCATGAGCAAGCCCACGGTTGCCGGCTCAAGCCGCGCAGCGGTGGAGCCGACATCGCGACTTCAATCCAACCGCTTGTGAATGCGCAGCGTCGCCAGTGACAGGAACACCAAGGCGAAAATCCCCAGCGCAGCCAGCTCCACCAGCATGTCGGCCAGCGTCGCGCCGCGCAGCATCAGGCCGCGGATCAGGCGCACGAAGTGGGTCATCGGCAGGATCTCGGCCAGCCATTGCGCCGCCTTCGGCATGCCCGCAAACGGAAACATGAAACCCGACAGCAGCAGCTGCGGCAGGAAGGTGAAGAAGGCCAGCTGCATGGCCTGGAACTGGCTGCGCGCGAGGGTCGAAAGAAACACGCCGAGCGAAAGACTGGCAAGAATGAAGACCAGGGCAGCGACGTACACGTCCAGCAGCGATCCGCGCAGCGGCACCGCGAACACCAGCCAGCCCAGCAGCAAGACGATGCTGACCTGCAGCAGGCCGATACCCACAAAGGGCAGGACCTTGCCCAGGGTCAGTTCCCAAGGCGACACCGGCGTAGCGAAAAGCATTTCCAGGTTGCCGCGCTCGCGTTCGCGCACCAGCGCCACGGCGGTGAACAGCACCATGGTCATGGTCAGGATCACGCCGATCAGGCCGGGCACGGTGTTGACTGGCGCGCGTCGCTCGGGGTTATACAGGTTCAGCACTTCGACCGGTGCGGTGCGCCGACTCCAGTTATTCACTCCGTACACCGGATACGCCGCCAGCTGTCGCGCGGCCGCTTGTACCACCTGATCCGAGCCATCCACGATCACCTGCAGGGCAGGTCGATCACGACGCTCCAGCCGCGCATCGAAATCTCCCGGCAGCACCAGGGCCAGGCT
Organism: Lysobacterales bacterium; assembly: GCA_038257155.1. Taxonomy (GTDB): domain Bacteria; phylum Pseudomonadota; class Gammaproteobacteria; order Xanthomonadales; family Xanthomonadaceae; genus JANJTY01. The sequence goes on from JBBSJP010000070.1 coordinate 1,210, forward strand.
GATCTCACCGCTGCGCAGCAGGTCATCGAGCTGCTGCGGCGTATGCACCTGATGACGCAGCTCGACCACACCGGTGGCGGCGAGGCCTGCGACGAGTTCACGCGAGCGCGCAGTATCGGCTTGATCCAGCAGGCCGGCCTGCAAGCCGCGCACATCCAGATTGATGGCAAAGCCAAACAGCAGCAGCTGCAGGGTGGGAATACCGACGATCATCGCGAAGCTGAGCCGGTCGCGACGCAACTGGCGCAGTTCCTTGTGCACGATCGCGAACAGGCGGGTCAGATTCATGCGGTGGCCGCTTCGCGTTGTGTTGCCGCCACGAATACGTCCTCCAGATTGGCTTCCACGGTCTCCACGTGCGCTTCGAGCCCCGCCTGCTTCAAGGCGTTGTGCAGGGCGGGGGCGCTGTCGCCGCGTTCGTCGAGCAACACGCGCAGATGGGTGCCGATCTGCGCGGTGCCTATGACGCCGACGCGTGCCTTGAGCCAGGCTTCGATCACCTGCAAGTCGTCGGCCTCGATGCGCAGCACCGCGCCGGGCAGATTGGCGCACAACTCGGCCGGGCTGCCGTCGGCGACCAGGCGGCCACGATCGAGGATGGCCAGCCGATGGCAGCGTTCGGCTTCGTCCATGTAATGGGTGGACACCAGCAGGGTGGTACCGGCCGCGGCCAGTTCGAACAGGCTGGCCCAGAAGTCGCGCCGCGACTGCGGATCCACCGCGCTGGTCGGTTCGTCCAGCAATAGCAGCTCCGGCTCATGCAGCACGCAGCCGGCCAGGGCCAGGCGCTGCTTCTGGCCACCCGACAAGGTTCCGGCCAGCTGGTTGCGGCGCTGGCCAAGCCGATAGCGTTCGATCACCTCGGCGATGCGCTGGCGGGCGCGTTGTCGCGGCAGGGCCTGGATGGCGGCCAGGAACTCGAGGTTCTCGGCCACGCTGAGATCTTCGTACAGCGAGAATTTCTGCGTCATGTAGCCGATGCGAAGCTTGAGTGCCTCGGCTTGCTGCGGAATGCGCAGGCCCAGTACCTCGACTTCGCCGGCGCTGGGTTTCAGCAGGCCGCACAGCATGCGCAGGCTGGTGGACTTGCCCGAACCGTTCGGGCCGAGAAAGCCGTAGACCTGGCCGCGCGGCACGTCGAGGTCGAGGCCATCGACGGCCAGCAGCGAGCCGAAGCGGCGCGACAAGCCGCGCGCGCGAATGGCCAGTTCAACGGACATCGTCGGCCTGCACTTCGGCCTGCAAGGCAAGGCCGGCGGGCAGCGCCTGCGCGGCGTCGCCCTGCAGCAGCAGCTCGGCGCGATAGACCAGGCGACTGGCGTCGTCACCGGCCAACGCGTAGTAAGGCGTGAATGCCGGCTCGCTGGCGATGCTGCGCAGGCTGGCCTCGAAGGGCTCGGCGATGCCCTGCACATGCACGCGAAAGAGGGCGCCTTCGCGTACACCGGTGCGTTGCGCGGCCGGCACGAACACGCGGGCGTATGGCGCCTCACCTACCAACAGGCTGACCAAGGCGGCGCCAACCGGCGGTTGATCACCGGGTTTGAAGGGCAGGGCATCGATGAGTCCGGCGCGTGGCGCACGCAGGCTGAGGCGATCCAGCGCGATGCGTTGCTGTTGTTCGACGGCAGCTGCCGCGTCGAGTGCCGCCTGGGCCTGGTCAAGCTGTTCGCTTCGTGTGCCACTGGTGAGTTCGGCGAGCTGCGCCTGCGCCGCCTGCACATCGGCGCGGCTGCGCTGCGCCGCTGCGCTGGCACGCTCGAGTTCGCTTTGCGCCAACAGGCCGCGGTCGCGCAGTTCACTGACTCGCGCTTCCTCGCGGCGGGTTTCCTCGGCACTGGCACGCGCACGGGCCAGCACGGCGCGTGCCGCGGCAATGCTTTCGCTGCGTGGCCCTTCGCTGAGTTCCGCCAGGCGCGCCTCGGCCTGCCGCAATGCCGCCTCGCTGCCGCGCAGTCGTGCCAGTGCGCGGGCCGGGTCGAGTTCCACCAGCAACTCGCCTTCCTGCACGCGCTGGCCCTCGCGTACCGCCACCCGCAGGATCGCCTCGGACGCCTCGGCGGGCAGCGCGATGCGATCCCATTCCAGCGTGCCCTGCATTGCCGGCGGTGCTTCGGACGAGCAAGCGGTCAACAGCAGAGCTGCAAGCAGTGACAGCAGCGCGCTTCGCGGTTCAGTCTTCATCGGTCAACTCCAGCCCGCGTTCCAGCAGGGCCATGGTGTGCGTAATCAGGGCAGCGCGATCGACATCCTCAGCACCAAACACACCTCGCCAGACTGGCGCAGCAGCACTGGCGAACAGGGTGAGGCCGATCAGGGATACCACCAGCAAGCGCGGATCGAGCGATGCGTTCATGGCGCCCGATTTCTGTGTGGCAGCAAAGCGTTGCGCCAGCATCAACGGAATCATCGGCGCCAGTCGCGGCATCAGGCGCTCGCGCAGCGCGCCGCCCTCGCTCAGTACTTCGCGAATCCACAGGGTGGCCAGCCACGGGTGGCGCTCGAACAGAGCGAAAGCGGTCTCGACAAACCCACGAATGGTCTGACGCACTGTCGCATTCGGACTTGCCACACCGCCGCGCAGCGTTTCCAGCACCGGCAGCAGGCGCTCGTTGATCACCGCATCGATCAGCTGATCCTTGTCACCAAAGTAGTAGTGCACCAGCGCCGGCGTAGCGCCAGCATGCCTCGCCACCGCCCGCAGAGTGCTGGCCGCAATGCCCTCGCTCACGAACGTCTGCAACGCAGCATCCAGCAACCGCGCACGTTGATCCGGCGCATTGCGATCGGGTCGGCCAGGTTTGCGGGGCTTGCTCATCGGCATTAATTAACGCGTGAATTAAATAAAAAGTCAAGGCAACCAGAATTGACGCCAACGCCGTTCTTGGAGGGCGCCGCTCCCGCGGCGCCGCTTTGCCGGCGCAATCAACAGCGGCCGCGCAGGAGCGCGTCCCTCCAAAGGCCCACGCGCAACGCGCCGCTCTTGTAGGGCGGATCTCGATCCGCCGCTGCGAGGTGCATCGCAAGCGCCACGGCGGATCTAGATCCGCCCTACGACAGCCAAAGCGATCACCTACGCTCTGCTCTCGGAGGGCGCTGCTGCCGCGGCGCCGCTTCACCGGCGCAATCAACAGCGGCCGCGCGGGAGCGCGTCCCTCCAAAAGGCCGATCGTGCAATGCCGCTCTCGTAGGGCGGATCTAGATCCGCCGTTGCGAGGTACATCGGCAAGGTCTTTCATCGGGCATCGTTGGGCTTCGCTACGCTCAGCACCAACCTACCAGAGCGGTCGTTCCCCTTTCGTGGTGAGGCGCCAAACGCAGCAACCAGATTTCCACCATCTACCGTTCGTGGTGAGGCGCTGGTCGAGGACAGCGCGCAGCGCTGTATCGAGAGCAGCGATCGAACCACCGGTCCGCAGCTCAAGATCCGCCCTCCAAAAAGCCAAAGCACGCGGTTCCACGTTCCCGCCACGGCGGATCAAGATCCGCCCTCCAACAGCCAAAGCGATCGCGTAGCCCTGCTCTTGGAAGGCGCCCCCGCATCTACCGTTCGTGCTGAGGCGCTGATCGAGGACAGCGCGCAGCGCTGTATCGAGAGCAGCGATCGAACCACGTGCCAGCAGCTCAAGGTCCGCCCTCCACCGCACGGAGTGGCGCGCTCCTGCGCGGCTGCGAAGGCCCCTTCTGCAAGAGCATCACCGCGAGGGCGACGACTGAAATGTAGGAGCTGACGCAGTCGGCGACCGCAGACTGTCGGCCTTCCTCTGGATTGCGCATTCGCCGAGCACCCCGGTCGCGCACAGGGTGCGCTCCACAAGGGCATTGCCTGTCGCGAGCGCAGGAGGCGACCCTGTCGGTGACCAGCTTGTCGGCTCTCCAGCATGTCGTTTCAGTCTTACTCCTGCGTACTCAAGCACAGGCCCACACCAACCAGGAGTACCCAGCATGTCTACCCACCGAGTTCCACGCTTCATTCTGCTTGCCGCGGGCTGCTTTGCAGTGCAGGCGCAGGCACAAATGGATTCCTTCTCCCTGAATTTCGAAGAAATCAAGATCGAATACCACTCGACACAAACCGGATCGTTGCCGTTTGCCCTGGATCTGGTGCATGGCGAGGATGGCGCGGTCCGGCTTCGGCCCATCGGCACGCACAACCTCACTTTCAAACGCGGGCAGTTCTTTCCTGCCGATCCCTTGCCCGAGTCATGGCTGTACTTCGACATGGATTCGACCCGCAACGGCATGGCCGGCCAGCTTGCTGTCGGCATCGATCAGTCGGCGGGTGCCGCCGGCGGAGGGCCGCACGTCAAGGTATTCGACGGCCGCGGCGGCAGCTCCGCCGGCGTGCATGCCGGCGGTGCGCAGGTACTCATGGGCGACGGCAGCGTTCGCTTTGTGCGCGATTCGGTGAACGTGCAACTGCGCGGTGAACCCACGGCACTGTTCAATCAGCCCGGCCCCGGTGAGCCACTGGTTGCGCAACTGCCGACGCCCGCCGTGGGGCAAACCATCCGACTGAAACTCGTGGTCACCGACAACCACGGCGCCAGCACCAGTTTGCCCGTGCAGATCAGTCGTCCGCGATAAATCCGCGAGGGCAGGCCCCGGTCACGGCGGATCAAGATCCGCCGTCCAAAGCGGATGACCCAGTGCTGGCAGCGCCCGTCCTGCTTGCCCTCGGTTCAGCGCAACCGCCGCCGGACTATTTGCGTGTCAGCTCCTCTACCTGCTGTTCCAGCGCCTTGATCCGGCGGTGCTGGTCGAGCGTGTAGAGGGTCAATTCCTCAACCTTCTGCAGCAGTCGCAGTTGCAGTTCGGTCATGTTGAGCGCGCCTGCCTTGGCGCCATCGGCCTTCGCTGCGAGCTTGGGAAGGTGCCGGTTGGCTTCAATGAACGCTGCCAGTTCGTCCTGTGGCATCAGCTTGTAGTCCGGCGCAAGGACCTGGGCCGGCACGTCGGAGAACGAGGTGCTGTTGGCGAAAAGGCTCCCCGCGATCGTGAGATTTCCGGACGTGTCCAGCTTGAGCTCGGTTGCCGTCGTGGCATCGTCGGGTGCCATGATGGTGAATGCGCTGCGGTTGCCGGACATCACCCGCCAGCGTGCCCCGGCGGTGTTGTTGAGATCGATTCCAACCGGACTTGCGCTGGCAAGTTCCAGCTTCTGCGCCGGCGACTGTGTTCCCATGCCGATATTTCCACTCGCCGCAACAGTAAGCGCGTTGCTCGGTGCGCCGGGGAAAATCCTGAAAACCAGGCGGCTGCCGCCGGTGGTGTCACGCACAAAGAAGTTGGCTTCATTGCCGCCGACATCCCAGGTCTGCGCCGCGAATCCGCCGCTGCCATTCTGTTCAAGCCGGATCGCCGGCGTGTCCCCGCTCAGTACCTGCAGATCGAGTACGGGCGTGGAGGTACCGAAGCCGACCTGGCCGGCGCTGCTGACAAACACGCTGTTGCTGGGCGCGCCGGCCACGATGGTAAATGGCGTTCTGGAATTGGTGATGTCATCGATCGAGAACTTGTCGAGTCCTCCACTTGCCGAGTCATTGGCGGTCAATTGCCAGTCGTTCGTCGAAAAACCTGCCGTTGCGGAGGTGTCTTCGAACTTGATCCTGAGGTTGTTTTCCTTCAGGCGGAGGGTGTCGAATCCAAAGTCTTCGGCGTTTACGCAGTCGAAACCGATGCAAGCGCTGCCCTGCACGATCAGATCGTCCGGGATCACCTGGTCCTTTGGCTGGGCGACGCTGTCGCGTAACGCTTTGATATCGCCTTCCGGCTCCGCGGTTCCTTCGCCGGGCAGGTGGAACGCGCCAGCAAGCACCCGGAACGAGCCGGACTCGGCCGCCATGCTGCTCTTGGCGTGATCGCCTGCATCGACGTGATGTCCGCTGCGTTGCTCCGCACCGGTTACCGGCCAGATCTCGAAGCGGTAGCTGCCATCGGCCCAGTGTGTACCAAGCTCTGCATTCGTGACCTGCATGACTTCGTTGGAAAGAAAGGTGCTCTCAAGTACCCTGCCGTCGGGCAAGGCCAGGCGCAATTGATACGCGGGTGCTGATTGCTCCGGCTGGAACCGGATCGAATCGGGCGTCATGGTCATCTCGGCCGCCAGGCTGCTGGTCACCATCGACAGGGCAAAAATCGCCAGAATTCCTGAGTGGTATGCGTTCGAACGCGTCATGAGTGGTTCCCCTTGAGTGAACAGCCTCCGCGCTGCTGAGGCTTCGGAAAGCGCGCAAGCGGCGCGCTGTCATGCAAGCAGGGCCAAGTATGCACCGCAGGGGACGCGGAGGACACTTGGGATCCGCCAAAGGCCTCGCGTGAATCAGCCGCGCTGGGTGGCATCAACCTGTTGATGGGCGACGGCAGCGTGCGCTTCGTGCGCGACTCGGTGAACGCGCAGCTGCGCGGTGAACCCACGGCTCTGTTCAACCAACCCGTAGTTGGCAAGCCACTCGAAGCGCGCTTGCCGACACCTGCCGTCGGCCGATCCATCAGGCTCAAACTCGTCGTCACTGACAACCACGATGCCCGCACCAGCTTGCCCGTGCAGATCAGTCGACCGCGATAAACCCGCGTGGGCCGGCCTCGGCCAGCAACCCGGTGTCGGACGGCATCACACAAACCCACCATTGAGGGTTATGCTCCCAGCCAAGGGGAGGGGCATTCACCACGGTCGTTGCTGGACGCGCGGCCGACAGGGGGAATGCAATGGGGAAGTTTCAACACCAATGCGTCGCGTTGGGCCTGTGCATCGCGGCCCTCGGCTTCGCGTTGCCGTCACTCGCCGAAACCGGTACTGCATCCTGCGCCAGCACCGCGCAATGCACGGCCATCGCCGCGCCCAATCCCGCACGCTGCGCCGAACTCGAAACCCAGCTGCGCGCGCCCAAGGCCTTCATTGCCAGCGGCCAGATCCAGCTCGACAAACTCGAAGCCATCACCGCCGAATGGATGGGCGGCTACTGCTATCGCGTGATGCAGGGCGATGCCTACGCCTGGCCGCACGACCGCACCGCACGCGACACCGGCCCCTTCTTCGCGCAGATCATGGGCGACGAAGCCACAGGCTTCTCGATCAAACCCAAGGCCATCACCACCCACGTCGTGGCGCGCGTCTGGTACTCGCCCGATATGCACGCCTGGATGCTGAAGAATCGCCCAGCGAACGAAGCCGATGCGCCCACCAATCCCGATCCCATTCCCACCGGCGCCATCGTGGTGAAGGAAATGTGGCCCTCACCGGCCGCGCAGTTCGCCGGCGACTGCTTCGACTGCATGAAGCCCGGCAGCGGCGCGGTGATTTTCGTGCGCGACGCAGAAAGCTTCAGCGCTGGCTGGTGGGTTGGCTGGTGGGGCGATGGCTACAAGCGCAGCTGGCCACCCGCTGCGAGTAATCCACTCACCGGCATGGGCGACGGCGGCCAGCAGTTCTGCAGCAACTGCCACGCCTCCACCCAGCCCGGCAACACCTTCGTCTCGATCAACAACCTCGACGGCCACCCCGCCACCTTCCTCACCCAAAGCGTGCCCGCCACACCCGCGCCACCGGCACGCCACGTCGACAACGCCATCCCGCCGGCCACGCTGGAGCGAATCGACGAGCCGCTGGCCGCTACCAGCGCCCGCTTCCACGACACCTACATCGACCTGAATCCAAACGGCAAAACCCCCACCAACTTCCCCTCCCAAACCTACGACAGCGTCCTCGTCCCCGGCCACGGCCCGCTCGACTATTTCATGCCATCCAGCCAATGCGTCGGCTGCCATCAAGCCGGCGCCACCGGCCTGCAAATCGACATGCTCGACTACAGCGCCACCCCTCTGCGCGGCAGTAGCAAACAACCCGTCAGCATCTCCCCGTACTCGCTGTGGAGCAGCTCACCAATGGGCCTGGCTGGCCGCGACCCCATCTTCTACGCCCAGCTGGAAAGCGAACAAATCCTCCACGCCGACCTCGACAAGAACGCCAGCCCAGCCCAGAAAACAGCACTAAGAAGCCTGATCCAGGACACCTGCCTGCAATGCCACGGCGTGATGGGTCAGCGCCAGCACGCCATCGACCAGTTCGATGCCAGCGGCGACTGCGGCAGCTTCGCGCGCGACACCGCCAATGCCGTGCCATTTCCGCACGGTGCGACGCCCTGGCCCGAACAGGCCCAGCAGGCCAGCTACGGCGCACTGGCGCGCGACGGCATCTCCTGCACCGTCTGCCATCGCCTGGCGCTGGACGAACAAGCCGATGAAGTTAAAGACAAACCCTGGAACACCTGCATCCAGCAAAAGCAGGCCAGCCTCAACCCCAACTACACCGGCTTCGCGCGTACCTTCACCGGCGCCTTTCCCGTGGCGGAAGCCAACCAGATCAACGGCCCCTTCGCCGATCCCTTGGTGAAGCCGATGCAGAACGCCCTGCGCCTAACCCCGCAGCACAAGACCAGCATCAGCAGCTCGGAAGTCTGCGGCAGCTGCCACACCATCCACCTGCCGGTGCTGGACCGCGAACAGCCCGAAGAGCGCTGCGGCCCGCAAACCGATCCGCCCGATCCCTTGCGCTGCTTCCCCAAGCGCTACGAACAAACGACCTATGCCGAATGGGCCTTCAGCGCCTACCGCAGCGGCACCCTGGGCAAGCAAACCCTGCCATCCGGCCCCGGCGCCACGCCGCGCAGCTGCCAGGACTGCCACATGCCCAGCCGCAATGCCGACGGCACGCCGCTGCAGAGCAAGGTCGCCGCGATCGAGGAATACAGCAACTACCCGCAAACCGATTACCGCCTCGACGCCGAAGACATCGACCTGCCGCTACGCGACGGCTTCGCCCGCCACGTGCTGGTGGGCCTGAACATCTTCCTGATCGAAATGGCCCAGCAGTTCCCGGATGTGTTCGGCATCCGCAGCGAAGACCCTGGCCTTGGCGGCAGCAACCTCGCCCCGCTGCAGGTCACCGAGAACGCCATCCTCGACCAGGCCGCCAACGCCACCACCCGCGTCAGCGCCAAACCGGTGTGGGACGACATCCGCCACACCCTCAGCACCGAAGTCACAGTCGAAAACCTCGCCGGCCATCGTTTCCCCTCCGGCGTCGGCTTCCGCCGCGCCTTCATCGAGTTCAGCGTGCTCGATGACAAGGGCCAAACCCTGTGGATCTCCGGCAACACCGACGAACACGGCGTACTGATCAGCCGCCTCGGCGTGCCGCTGGACGGCGAGTTCTGGTGGAAAGCCGACTGCAGCGAACGCAACCCGAACGCCTGGCAACCGCACTACCAGCAGATCACCGCCCAGAACCAGACCCAGATCTACCAGGAGCTGATCACCAACGCCAAAGGCCAGCTGACAACCAGCTTCCTGGCCATCAACGAGCACCTGAAAGACAACCGGCTGCAGCCGCATGGGTTACTGCCAGAACCCGAACGCCTCGCCATTGCGGCTGCCTTGGGCGATACCACGCCAGCGCCAAAACCCGGTGAATTCGCCATGGATCAGAACCTGGCCCGCGCCGTGGGGCCGGAAGGGGAGGCTGAGCATGATCCGGATTACAGCAATGGCAGCGGTGCTGATCGGATCAGCTATGTAGTGGAAGGGCTGGACGGCCCACCGGCTGCGGTTCGGGCACGGGTTATGTATCAGGCGATACCGCCTTCGTATCTGCAGGATCGGTTTTGTACTGCGGTGCATGCCGCGGGGACGACGGTTTCTGATTCGGAGCGGTTGAATTGGTTGGTGGGGCGGGTGGATATGGTGGGTGACGCGGGAGGGCTGGAAGGGTGGAAGTTGGTTGTGGGGGATAGTGGGGTGGTGCAAAGTGCATCTGCGGAACGGATACGTACCCTAGATCCTGAATAACTAGCGCATGGCGGAGAAAAAGGCTGGCAATAGACCTAGACTAGTACTCGAATACTAGCTAAATATCACAGGGGAATTCATGAAGATGTCAGAGCTTCTTAACCACCGCACATCCTACCAAGTCCTGATCACCTTTGACCTGACAGGTGCAGAAACATCGAAGTATAGAAAACTCCGAGACACACTCGCGGAAGAGTTAGAGCTGGAAACATACATACACATGAGCAAGGATGAGGGTGGGAATCCCAGCGAGCTGCCTTGCAACACTTTGGCGGCGCTGTGGGCAAAAGACGCCTCGGAGCAGGAGACGCGAAACTACTTTCAAAAAGTTATTCTAACCGCCTTCAAGAATCACCATCTACACGGGCGCTACGTTATTCTCGTTGCTCAGAACTGGGCGGTTGCCGCAGATGAGTTCTAAACATATGTTCAACCAGGCCTGCGGGGGCATGCCAAGTTCCAACCAACCACTACCGGCCTGCGGCCAGTTAGTACGGCGCTAGGCAACACTGTGACGATCGCAGTAGGCTGGTTGCGAAGACTCGAACGCGTGCAGGAGCTCGTCGTATGCACCGACAGCAGGCTGGGTGGGTACGGTCGATGGGACTGTGGGCCAAAGCTAATTGCACTTCCACGACAGGACTCAGTGCTGGCATTCGCAGGCCATACATTGTACGCGTACCCTTTCATGCTCCAAACAGTTGCAGCTGTCTCGCAGCACCCGCGCGTGATGAGCAGAGCATTGGATTTGGCGCAGCTGAAGGGCCACCTTGTCCGCGTCTTGAATCATATGGTTAGCTCGATCCGAGATCTGCCAACCCCGAACGAGGTGCCTGATGTACAGTTTCTCCTTTCCGGATGGTGCTGGCGCAGAGCGCGCTTCGTTGGGTGGGAAATCCACTTCGATCCGAGTATTGGGAGGTTTACACATCGTACGTTGCGGCACTGGTCCGGCGCGAACAACGAGAAGTTCATGTTTTTCATAGGCGACCTGTTCGAAAGCTATAAAGCTCGACTGGTAGATCTTCTTCGCAGCAGGGGCAAGCTCGGCGCAGGTGGCTTCGACATGGAACCATTTGAAGTGCTTCGGGACATGTTGCGAAGCGGTGGGTACGACGAAATCGGTGGAGCTCCACAACTAATCAAAGTTTACAGGCATATGAATGCCCTACCGCACGCGATATTCTGGCCCAATCAAGCTTCAGGATTTGTAAGCCTCCTCGGGAGACCGCTGCTGGAGTACGAGCGCTCCCAGTACTTAGTGATGGATCCAGACACCTTTGCCACAGTCAAACACGCGGATGTTCCTTAGCTATGTGTGAAACTAGACCTGCGAGAACATTTTCCGTTCAAGCCATCCGATTTCGACCCGGGGCCGAAACAGTGGTGAGAGTGCAGCTTTGGGGTCGTTAGCTGTGGCCCGATTTCTGTTTTTCGCTATGAATGCATCAGTTATAGACCTGACCAGAATCGTCCAAAGCATGGTGCCTGCAGTTGGTCGCTTTCAGTAATAGGCCGCCGAACACAGAAACGGGAAGCCCGAATGACGTTGCATTCAACAACGAAAACCAGTCGCAGCCGGGTTGACAAGGCCGGCCGAGAACTTGTAGCAGCGTCAGGCGATTCCCAGGTCTCCGAGGAGTCACTGGTAATTATTAACAATTGGCGATCATTTCATGCATTTCCATTAAATTCGATCACAGTCGTGCTTAAACAAAAGGCCAGACGCGTTCAGAACGACGCCCTTGTCGTGCAGCGCCTTAAGCGAGCTCGATCTATACTCGGGAAGCTGGTTCGGGAGCGGGGAATGCGACTAACCCAGATGCAGGATATCGGTGGATGTCGGGCCGTATTCAGCTCAGTTGAGGCCGTGTATCGACTGAAAGAATCGTACCTCGACAACAAGGGGCAATACGAAATAGTTCAAATCGACGACTATATCCGAGCTCCCAAGCGGTCAGGGTACCGGAGCCTCCATCTCATACTGAAGTACAAGAGCAAGAAGTATCCACAGTACGACAACCTTCTTCTCGAAGTACAGGCTCGCACGCTAACGCAGCATGCTTGGGCAACTGCAGTTGAGACTGTCGGCGCTGTTCTTGGGCAAGCACTAAAATCAAGTGAGGGAGAGGAGGCCTGGCTATCCTACTTTCAAAACGCATCACTAGCGCTTGAGTACATAGAGAAGCCAATTTTTACAACAATTATTCCCCAATCGTTAGGTACCATTGCTAGAAATCTTGCTGCGCTCGATAAAAAGCTTCAAGTTTCAAAGAAATTAAACTCATATAGAGATGCGCTCTTAGCCACAGAGAACACAGCGCTCCGCAAGGATGGCTACTTCTTGTTGGTTCTCCTGCCTGCCCAGCCCGAACTGCAAATATTCTATTTCGCAAAAAGGAACGCCGAAGATGCCTATCGCGAGTACGAACGATACGAGAGGCTTCTTCCCCTGCAGCCAAATGACCCTCAGCTGCCACTATTTCCTGATCTTGCAAATTACACTGGCGCCCAGGCTGTACTAGTTGGCGCCGAGTCTTTCAAATCTCTTCGCGACTCCTATCCAAACTACTACCTCGATACCGAGCACTTTCTTGACAACGTACAGTGGTTCGTGCAGAAGTATCGGCGCGCCCCTTAGCGCTGAAAATGTGTGTGCGAAAACAGAGAGAGACATCATGAACCTGTCTAAAGCCAATTAGGTGCGCCTGTCATGTGGCTTCGATCTATCACCCCAGAACACTTTGGGCCATTTGCAAAGCCCACCACAATAGAGCTGGAGCGCGGTGTCACGATCCTGACAGGTCCAAATGACACAGGAAAATCCTCGGTCTTAGAGGCCATCCGAATGTTTTGTCAGCGGACGAAGGGGCAAGAGCATCATGTAAACATGAACAGGTTGGGAAATTATGCTGGATCCTGGAGCGCTGACCCCGGTGTTCGAATTTCGGCTGAAATTGAAATCGGAAATCCATTAGCTGGTGAACCACCTACGAAACACGACTTGCAGCCTGGAGACCGAGTGAAATGCTTTTACCCGGTGAACGATCCTGGCTCAGGTTATCAATATATCGACGTCCGGCGTGGAAAAACGCAACTGGCCCAGCCAAATGCGAAGTTCCGCGGTGTGCCGAGAGTCCTCGTACTGCGGCCTGACGCTACGATTCGAAGTGTAATTGACTTAAGCCAGCTCACACAAAATGAAGACCAATTGCTCAAGCTAGCTTTTGGTCGCAAGTTCGTTGTTGACTCAATCAAGAGCCTCAACGCTCACAATCGCTCAATGCGCTTGGGAAAAGCAGAAGAGACACTCAATGGGCGACTCAAGGAGATCCTTCCAGGGGGAATGGGACTAAAGTTCAAGCTGGTCGATATCGGTTCGGAGGGCAAACAAATTGGTGTAAACTTAATTGACAGCGTGGACGAGTACGTCGCAATCGAACAGCGAGGAACCGGTGTCCGGCGACTGCTATCATTGATGGGATTGATCCTCCTAGAAGCTGACCCAAGCGTTCCCTCCATTGTGCTTCTAGACGAACCTGAAACGTCACTCCATGCGGATGCGCAGCACAAACTTAGGAAGGCGTTAGAGAATATCGCGATGAACGACCGGATTCAAGTCGTCTATTCGACACACTCGCCGTCAATGATCAATCCGGCTTTTCCCGAGCGAATTAGGGTTTTGTCGCGCAACAGGTTTGGCGAGATCGCTACCTCAGTGATCAGCAAGCCTAGCTATGGGGAGAACTTTCAGCAGGTGCGAATCAGTCTCGGCTTAACGCCCGCCGATTCACTCCTCTACGGCCTAGTTACAATTCTGGTAGAGGGTGAGACGGAAGCAAAATGCCTCGGTGTACTGCTTCAGCATTTGGAGAACGGAGGTACAGCTGGGTTTGAAGGGTTCGCAAATATTTTGGAGTCTTGCCACTTCGTTTGCGGCGAGGGAGACAGCATCTCGTACTACTGCAAATTGGCCGCTGGTCAGAATGCTCGCCCCATCGTCTTCCTTGATGGAGATAAGCCAAATGTCGTGAGGAAGCTAAACGAAGAATGCCCTGAAGTACCGGTCATATCGCTCCCGACGCAAATGGAGTTTGAAAACCTCGTACCACCAGCGCGGTACATTGCCGCTCTCGCCGCTGACCTTCAGGCTCGCGGAGAAGATGCCTCAGAATTCTCAGTCGAAGTCTTCGATGAGTGGTCTAGAACTGCCGGGCTTCCCGATCGCATGATGTTTTCCAAGAGAATTGATCGTTGGATCTTGGAGCGAACCGGACACTCTTTCACAAAGCATGCGGTTATGGAGGCTGCAATCAAATCAACCCCTGCGACAGAGATAAACTTCAAGCTTATTCTGCCTCTTGTTCAGGCAGTCAAAGATGCGGTCTAGGAGCGTGCGCGGCAGAAGCCAATTCGTTCGATGATTGCGCGACAATCACTGCATGACGACCTCCTACCTCCCGTATCACCCTGATCAAGCCCATTTGCTGCCGGTGTCGGCGGCGGACTGGCTTCCCGAGGGCCACC
>JBBSJP010000071.1:0-14108 GCA_038257155.1 Lysobacterales bacterium
AACGCAGGGCACCCCGCGCGCTCTTTGCGCGGGGCGGGAAATCCGGGGTGCCCTTCTCTTTGGTTACTTTCTCTTGGGCAAGCAAGAGAAAGTGACTCGTGGCCCCGTAGGGGCGCGAAAGCGTTTGATCTTGATCTTGATCTTGATGGGGCTGTTGCTGTTGATGTCACAGCAAGAACCCAATCACCTCGCATTGGCGGATCAAGATCCGCCCTCCAACAGCGAAGAGCAATCCGACGGCCCGGCCATAAAGCAATGTCCGGTCAAGTCCCGCCGTCCAAAAATTCAAAGATCACCAACTAGTCACACTCAAAGCCCACTAAACTGGCACGTCCAATGAAACGCGAAACCACCAACTACATCCTCGTCGGCGCCGCCGTGCTGGCCGGTTTCGTCATGTTACTTGGGGCGCTGTTCTGGATTACCGGGCGCAGCGGGACGGCGGCTGCGTATTACGTGCAGTACAACAACGTCACCGGGTTGTCCTACGGTGCGCCGGTGTTCTACGAGGGATTCCGCATCGGCCAGGTCAGCGGTATCGAACCGCTGCGCGGTGCGCGGACGCGCTATCGGGTGGAGCTGTCAGTGCGTTCCGATTGGCCCATTCCAGTGGGGAGCCTGGCGCATCTGCAGTCGTCGGGCTTGCTTGCCGACGTCTCGGTAGGCATCCGCGAGGGAGCCGGACCGGCCGCCGTTGAACCGGGCAGTGAACTGGGCGGGGTCGAGGGCGCCGACCTGTTCAGCGCGATGAACGAGCTGGCCGGCGAGCTGACCGTGCTGACTCGCGAACGCATCCGTCCGCTGGTCGAATCGCTTGGCAAGCGCATCGAAACCCTGGGCCAGAGTCTCGACGAACACGGCGCGGACATCATCGCTGACACGCAGCGCCTGCTGACCCGACTCAACGCCGCCGCCGAGGGCGCCGAACAGGTGCTCGGCAGCGAGAATCGCGCGGCGATTGCAGCCATCCTGTCCGATGTGCGCGGGGTCAGTGGCGAACTGCGCGCCAGCCAGCAGCGTGTCGATGCCCTGCTGGACAATCTCAATGCCACGGTCGAAGAGAATCGCCCTGACCTGCGCCAGGCAGTTCAGGACCTGGAACGTACCATCGGCGCGGTGGCGCAACGCATCGAATCGGTGACCCACAACCTCGACTCGGCCAGCCGCAACATGGACGAGTTCACCCGCGAGATCCGCCGCCATCCGAATCGCCTGCTGTTCACCCCGCCCGCCGACCAGGTTGAGTAGTGCAAGAATGACCGGTATCCGTCCAGCGATTTCCTCGATGCTCGCATTGCTGTTGGCAGCCTGCGCCAGCGCCCCGGGCATTCCCGAAACGGTCTATCACCGCCTTCCCGAACCGGAGATTGCGGCGCTACCCAAGCCGCTGTCGGAACGGCCGGTTTTGGTCGAAGCATTCCACGCCGACGGCCTGCATTCGGACCAGGCCTTGATCTACAGCACCGATCCCGAAGGGCGGAGCTTGCAGGCCTATCACTACCAGCGCTGGGTCGATCCGCCCTCGCGAATGCTGCAGCGGCGCCTGATCCAGAGCCTGCGTGATTCCGGCGCTGCAGCCGTGGTCACCGACCGGCTCGCCGCGCGCGTGGACGCACTGCGCATCCAGGGTCGCATCGAGGCCTTCGATCGACTGCGGCAAGGCGAAGGCTGGCAGGTGCGGGTCGCCTTCAGCCTGCGGGCCGAGTACAGCGGCGCGGATCTGCCGCTGTTGATGAAGGACTACCGGGTGCAACTGCCGGTGGACGGCGACGCCATGGCTGATACCACGCGCAGCACCGGCGCGGCTGTTGATCAGATCTTCGCGCAGTTTCTGCGCGATCTGGCGGAAGCCAGCGCGCAATGATCTCGCTGTCCTCCGAGCAACAGCGTCTGCTGCAAGGCATGGGCTACACCCTGCTGCGGCGTGCCGACGCGCCGCGACCAGGCGTGGCCGAACCGCAGGCCGACGACGCGACGACGCCGGCGGCACAGGCGCAGCCCGAAGCAAGTCAGCCACATCCACTCTGGCTACAGATCCTGCAGGCACTGGGTGGCCCGGCCGAGCGTGCCGATCTGTATCTGGTCGATCGCGGCCCCGCCCTGCAGTTTGATGGCCCGCGACTTGGGCTCAACCTTGATGCCCTGCGCCATGATGCGGATGCCAAGCGCCGCCTTTGGCAGACCCTGCGCGCGCTGCGTCCAGATTGACGTGAACGCCGTCACCAAGCCCTCGCAGCCGCAGCTGCGTCCGATGCGCGAGAGCGATCTGGACGCGGTCGACGCGATCGAAGCGGTGGCCTATCCATTCCCCTGGTCGCCCGGCATCTTCCGCGACTGCATGCGCGCCGGTTACGAGTGCTGGACTTACGATGATGGCGACCGCGTGATTGGCTACGGGGTGCTGTCGGCGGCCGCGGGCGAGGCCCATCTGCTGAATGTCTGTATCGACCCGCAGCGCCAGGGACATGGCCTGGGGCGCCGGCTGGTGGCTCGCATGCTTGACCTCGCCCGCTGGCAGCGCGCCCAGCGCGTGTTCCTGGAAGTACGCCCGTCGAACACCGCCGCAGTCGCGCTGTATCTCGACATGGGTTTTGCCGAGGTCGGACGCCGCAAGGGCTACTACCCTGCCGCCGATGGTCGTGAGGACGCCATCGTGATGGCGCTGGAATTGCTGGGCGAGACCCCCGGCTGAAGCTGGGCAGCGGCCCGCCGGATATCTATGGCGCGTCGGATCCGCGCCGGCCACGCTCATCGCTTGTGACAACCCTGCAGCGGCGCTTGATCCGACCTACGAGGTTCAGACGTAGGTCGGCTCAAGCCGCGCAGCGGTGGAGCCGACGTTGCGAAACTGGAAAACGTTCTACAAATCAAATCCGGGCGCGCTGCTCGACCAGGCTCTTCAGCTTGATGCGCCAGTCGGCCAGGCGCTGGCGCTCCTGCTCCACCACTGCTGCGGGCGCGTGCTGCACGAAGGTATCGCTACCGAGCTTGGCTTCGCACTTGCGGATCTCGATCTCGGTCTTGCTGATTTCCTTGTCGAGTCGAGCACGCTCGGCATCGAGATCGATGAGTCCTTCCAGCGGAATCAGCAGGCGCAGTTCGCCGACCACCGCGGCCGAGGCCGGCGGTGGCGCCTCGCCCGGGTCCAGCCAGCGCTGCGATTCGATTCGCGCGAGGAATCCGATGGCATCCGAGAAGCGTTCCATGCGACCGCGATCCATCGCACTGCCGCCTTCCAGCAGCAGGGGAACGCTGCGCAATGGTGCCAGGCCAAGGTCGTTGCGCACTCGACGCAGGTTGGAAACGGCCTGCTTCAGCCACTCGATATCGGCTTCGGCGGAAGTGAAATCACCGGCTACATCGGCAGCCTGCGGATAGCGCTGCACGCTGATGCTGTCGCCATTGATGCCCAGTCGCGAAGCGACGTTGTGCCAGATTTCTTCGGTGACAAAAGGAATCAGCGGGTGCAGGGCGCGCAGCACGGTTTCCAGCACCACCAGCAGGGTGTGGCGGGTGCTGGCGGCCGCTTCGGCATCCGCGCCATTGAGCGCCGGCTTGGCCAGTTCCAGGAACCAGTCGCAGTATTCGTTCCAGGTGAACTCGTAGAGCGCCTGCGAAGCCAGATCGAAACGATACGCGGCGAACTGGGTCTGGACCTCACCCAGGGTGCTGGCCAGTCGCGCCAGGATCCAGCGCTCGGCGTCAGTTGCTGGTTTAGCCCCTCTCCCCGTGGGAGAGGGGTGTAAAGAATCTGCGCAGTTCATCAACACGAAGCGCGCTGCATTCCACAGCTTGTTGCAGAAATTCTTGTAGCCCTCGCAGCGGTTCAGGTCGAACTTGATGTCGCGGCCATGGCTGGCGAGCGAGGCGAAGGTGAAGCGCAGTGCATCGGCGCCGAAGGCGGGAATACCGTCGGGAAACTCCTTGCGCGTGGCCTTCTCGATCTTCGCCGCCATCTGCGGCTGCATCAGGCCGCCGGTGCGCTTGGCGACCAGATCATCCAGGGTGATGCCGTCGATCAGGTCGATCGGGTCGAGGATGTTGCCCTTCGACTTGGACATCTTCTGGCCGTCCTTGTCGCGCACCAGGCCCGTGATGTAGACCTCGCGGAACGGCACCTGACCGGTGAACTTGTCGCTCGCCATGATCATGCGCGCGACCCAGAAGAAGATGATGTCGAAGCCGGTGACCAGCACCGAAGACGGCAGGTAGCGGTCGAAGCCGCGCTCCGCCATGGCCTCGGCATCCGGCCAGCCAAGCGTCGCGAACGGCCACATCGCCGAAGAGAACCAGGTCTCCAGCACATCGTCCTCACGCCGTAGGGCGGGTCTCGACCCGCCATGTACAGCCTCGGCCTGCGCCGAAGCCTCTTCCTCACTACGCGCAACATAGATCCTGCCAGCCTCGTCATACCAGGCCGGAATGCGGTGGCCCCACCAGAGCTGACGGCTGATGCACCAGTCCTGGATGTTCTCCATCCAGTGCCGGTAGGTGTTGATCCAGTTCGGGGGCACGAAACGCACGTCGCCGCTCTCGACCAACTCCAGGCCACGCCGCGCGAACTCGTCCATGCGCACGAACCACTGGTCGGTCAGATAAGGCTCAATCACCTGACCGGTGCGGTCGCCGCGCGGCACCATCAGCTGGTGCTTCTTTTCCTCGATCAGCAGGCCTTCGGCCTCAAGGTCAGCCAGCACCAGCTTGCGTGCGTCGAAACGGTCCAGACCGCGATACTTGAGCGGTGCCGCATCGTTGATCTTCGCATCGTCGGTGAACAGATTGATCATCGGCAGCGAATGCCGCTGCCCCACCGCATAGTCATTGAAGTCATGCGCAGGCGTCACCTTGACGCAGCCGGTGCCGAATTCCTTGTCCACGTAGTCGTCGGCGATGATGGGAATCTCACGATTCGTCAGTGGCAGACGCACGGCCTTGCCGATCAGATGGGCGTAGCGCTCATCCTCCGGGTGCACCATTACCGCGGTATCGCCCAGCATGGTTTCCGGGCGCGTGGTGGCCACTACCAACTGACCGCTGCCGTCGGCCAGCGGATAGGCGATCGACCAGAGCCGGCCTTCCTCTTCTTCGCTGACCACTTCCAGATCGGAGATCGCGGTCTTCAGCACCGGATCCCAGTTCACCAGGCGCTGGCCGCGGTAGATCAGGTCTTCCTCGTACAGCCTCACGAAGCACTCGAGCACGGCCTTGGACGGCATGGGGTCCATGGTGAACACGCGCCGCGACCAGTCGCCCGAGGTGCCCATGCGGCGCATCTGTCGCTCGATGGTGTCGCCGGACTGCTGCTTCCACTCCCACACCTTTTCAACGAAGGCCTCGCGACCAAGCGCATCACGGGTCAGGTTCTCGCTGGCCAGGTTGCGGCTCACCACCATCTCGGTGGCAATACCGGCGTGGTCTGTACCAAGCTGCCAGAGGGTGTCGTAGCCGCGCATGCGGTGGTAGCGGATCAGCGCATCCATCAGGGTGTGCTGGAACGCATGGCCCATGTGCAGGGTGCCGGTGACGTTCGGCGGCGGCAGGAAGATGGTGTAGGGCTCACCCTCGCCGCTCGGCTTGAAATGACCCGAAGACTCCCAGTGGGCGTACCAGCGGGATTCAAATTGGGCGGGCTCGAAGCTCTTGTCCATGCGCATTGACCTTGGGGCGCGTATTGCTGCGCGCCGTGAAAACGGGGGAAGTCCCTATGTCCGCAACCCAAGCGTCTGGAGAAACCCCGTTCGTGGTGAGGAGCCGTGGTTCGATCGCGCTGCCTCGAACTTCGTTCTCGCTCAGCCCGCCTCACCACGATCGGGTAGGCGCGAAAAGCGCAAACTAGACGGCGTCTCGAACCACTCACACAGATGGTTCGAGACGCGCGGCCTCGACCCTTCGATCCGCACTGTGTGCGGCCTCAGGGTCGATCCGCGCTCCTCACCACGAACGGTTCCGGAAGTGGATCGCTCGAGAGTGCAGCCATGAGGAAAGCCCGCGATTGTAGGCCAGCAACCCGCTCTAGCCCAAACCCGACGCCCGGATTCGCTACAATTCCGCTCTTTGCTCAGCCAAGGCTCCAGCGCCCATGCGCCTTTCCGCTTTCCATCTGCACACCACCCGCGAAACTCCGGCCGAGGCCGAGATCGCCAGCCACCAGCTGATGCTGCGCACCGGCATGATCCGCAAGCTGGCTGCTGGCCTGTACACCTGGTCGCCGTTGGGCCTGCGTGTGCTGCGCCGGGTTGAGACCGTGGTGCGCGAGGAAATGGAGCGCGCCGGCGCCATCGAGGTGCTGATGCCGGCGGTGCAACCGGCCGAACTGTGGCAGGAAACCGGTCGCTGGGAAAAATTTGGCGGCCAGCTGCTGAAGATCCGCGATCGCAAGGAGCAGCAATTCTGCTTTGGCCCCACGCACGAGGAGGTCATCACCGACTTTGCGCGCGCCGAACTGCGCAGCTACAAGCAGCTGCCGGTGAACTTCTTCCAGATCCAGACCAAGTTCCGCGACGAGATCCGCCCGCGTTTCGGCGTGATGCGGGCGCGCGAGTTCCTGATGAAGGATGCCTATTCCTTCCATCTCGATGAGGCCGGCCTGGATGCCGAGTACTGGAACATGTATCGCGCCTACGAGCGCATCTTCACCCGCCTCGGGCTCACGTTCCGCGCCGTGTTCGCCGATACCGGCGCAATCGGCGGTTCGGCCTCGCACGAGTTCCATGTGCTGGCCGATTCGGGCGAAGACGCGATCGCATTTTCCGACGGCTCGGACTATGCCGCCAATGTGGAGCTGGCCGAAGCCGTGGCACCAGCGGCACCGCGCCCCGCCGCGGCGGAAACCCGGCGCAAGGTCGCCACCCCCAGCCAGAAGACCTGCGACGAGGTCGCGGCCCTGCTGGGAATCGAACTTTCGCGCACGGTGAAGTCCGTGGCGATCATGGGCGAGGCCGGATTTGTTCTGGCCCTGGTGCGCGGCGACCACATGATCAACGAGATCAAACTCTCGAAGCTTCAGGGTTTTGGCGAGTATCGCCTCGCGACCGAAGCCGAGATTGTCGAGCATCTGGGCAGCGAGCCGGGTTTCATCGGTCCGCTGGCGCCGCGCAAGGCGATAACCGTCATAGCGGATCGCAGCGTCGCGGCCATGGCCGACTTCGTGGTGGGCGCAAACGAGGCGGGGTTCCACCTGGCCGGGGTCAACTGGGGCCGCGACCTGCCCGAGCCGGCGCTGGTTGCCGACATCCGCAACGTGGTTGAAGGCGATATCTCGCCGGACGGCAAGGGGGTACTTGGCATCGCACGCGGTATCGAAGTGGGTCACGTATTCCAGCTGGGCCAGAAGTATGCCGAGGCGATGCAGGCCACCGTGCTGGACGAAAACGGCAAGGCACGGGTGATGTTCATGGGCTGCTACGGCATCGGCGTAAGCCGCATCGTCGCCGCCGCCATCGAGCAGAACCACGATGCCGCGGGCCTTATGTGGCCCGACCCCATGGCCCCGTGGTCGGTGGCGGTTTGCGTAATCAACCCGAAACAGAATCCGGACGTACAGGCTGCGGCCGAAGCGCTTTACCAGGAGCTGCGCGCCCAGGGCATGGATGCGGTGCTTGATGACCGTGGTCTGCGCCCAGGTGCAATGTTTGCCGACATTGAACTGATCGGCGTTCCGCACCGCGTCGTGGTTTCCGAGCGCGGCCTGGCTGCCGGTCAGTTCGAATACCGCCATCGCCGCGCCACAGAGAGCGAAACGCTGGAGCGCGACGCCCTGATTCAGCGATTGCAGGGGTGAATGGGCCGCGTCTTCGCCACGGATTACACGTTGCGTTCGCACTGAGCGTGGCCGGTCAACGGCCGGCGAAGTCGAAATGCCTGCCGATTGGCCTTCGACATCGGCCCTTGGGGCCTGGGCTCAGGACGAACGGGGTTTGGCAGAACGGTGAACCCTTGGCGAGCCTGGCTGTCGCCAAGGGAAAGCGACGGGTCGCCAGCACGCCGTGTAGTGGCTGAGAAATTCGTCACGCCTTGAATACATCTGACCGTCTCAGACGGTCGGATTTCGGGGGCAAACGGGTCCGGCACTTGAATCTATCCACATTCAGACTAAGATAGCCGGCAGCCCCCGACGATGCATGGAGTTTCTAAACCTCGCCGGGGTTCTGTTGTTTTTCGATACCGGGGTAAGAAAACATGGCTATAAATCTCGAAGGACTGTCTGCCAAGGAACTGGCCGCGCTCATCTCTGACGCGAAGAAGCGCAAGACCAAGCTGGCAAAGCGCAAGCCGATCGGCGTGGTCCGCAAGAAAGTGAGCACCCTGCTCAGGAATGAAGGCTATACCGTGGCCGAGTTGTTTGGTGGTGGCGGTACGGCGGCTCCCAGCGGCGAGCGCAAGGCGCGCGCGCCGGCCAAGGCACGCAAGGCAATCGGCAAGGTTGCGCCGAAGTACCGCAATCCCGACAACGCCAACGACACCTGGACCGGGCGTGGCAAGCCCAAGGCATGGCTGGCGTCCAAACTGGCCGCCGGCGCGAAGCTTGAGGATTTCCTGATCAAGGGCTGAGCAAACCGTCCAACACCAAGAAACGCCGGCCTTGTGCCGGCGTTTCTGTTTCAGGATGGCCCTCGATTACCCTCGAGGCACCTGAATCCGGATTGCTTCTGCAGGTTGGCGCTGAGCGTAGCGAAGCCCAACGTTGCGCGACCGGGCATCGCACCAGCATTCACAACCTCGCCGCGTCGGTTTTCGCTGCGCTCGGCCCAACCTGCGCGGATTAATGGGCGCACCCGATTCGAACCAATCTCAGAGGTTGCGCCGCGGCGGCACCAGCAGATTGCCGAACAGCAGTCCGGCAACCAGGGAGATCAGCAGGGTCAGCAACAGTACGCCGGTGTCCAGTCCGAGGTAGACATCGCGTTCGAACACGAAGGACAGACTGCGGAAACCCACGCTGCCGGGCACCAGCAGGATGATGCCCGGCACGCGAATCAGTGCGCCGGGGCGATTCGCCAGGCGTGCATAGAGGTTGCTGGCCGCACTCACCAGCAGGCCAGCAAAGAAAACTCCCGCCTCGGTTCCAAAAGCGTGACCGGCGAAGCGTGTTGCCACGTAGGCAAGCATGGCGGAGGCCATCACCAGCGGATAATCGCGCCGATGCGCGCGAAACAGCACCGCGAATGCCCACGAGGCAGCCAGCAGGGCAACCCATTCTAGCCAAAAGGGCGGTAGAGCCTCTGCCGCTTCCACAGGTACCCAACCGAGAAAGCGCGCGATCTGCGTGGCAGCGACAGTGCCAAATGCCAGCTTGAGCAGTACTGCGGTTGCGCCGGCAAAACGCGCCGTACCGGAAACCAGATGTTGACTGGACAGTTCGGAGACCGCATTGGTCAACATCATGCCCGGCAGCAGCACGATCAGCGAGGCGATTACCACCGACTTCAGCGCCAGCGGCTCGATGAAGGTCGCCACCGCCGCGGCAATGAAGGTGGCCACCAGGGCTGCAAGCGCCTCCAGCGACTCGGCCACGCGCGGACGCCCGATGGCCGAGTAACTGAGCAGGCCGATCAGCCAGCCGATAAGCGCAGCCACACCGATATCGACCCAGCTGGTGCGCAGCAGGGCCGCCACCGCCGCAGAAGTCAGCCCGAAGCTGAACACGGTCATCAGGTGCATGCGCCGCGAGGTGGGGCGGTCCAACGCGCGCAGCGCCGCCTTGCCCTCGCGCACATCAATCTCGCCGGCCAGCACCCGCTCGGCAATGGCATCGGCCTCGCACAACTTGCGCAGGTCGATGTCACCCGGTTCCAGGCGCAGCACGCGGGTGCTGTCGATCGGTCCAGCGGCGTTGCTGATGCCGAATGACAGGATCACGCCAGTCGGATTTGACCAGATCTCGCAGGGCAGGCCGATGCGCTGCGCCACGCCCGCGACCGCGCCTTCGAGACGCTGGGAGGTGGTGCCATAAGCATGCAGCCGCCGCGCCAGCTCGATGACGAAGTCGGCACGGTCGATCTGGCTGACGTTGGGGGACATTGATTCGTGCATCGAATGGGGGCGAAAGGATCGCATGAATGTCCCGCGTGGTCGTCGTCTGGCCGACGGCCGCTTCAGTTGCCATTTGCCCTGCGAATGAATACCGCACTGCGGATCGGTCCGAATGGCACCGACACGCGGTAGCCTATGGCCATGCCCGGCCAGACACCCAGCCTCGTCCAGAGCGAAAGCCAGCCGTCTTGCTGGCAGCTTGTCGGCGACTGGACCTTGCCGCATGCCGCTCGGCTGGCGGAAAGGCTCGACGTCGCACGGATCGAATCGGCCGATGCCCTTGATGCGTCCGCGGTCGCTCGCCTCGACAGTGCCGGTGCCCTGCTTCTGCTGCAGCTGATCGAGCGCATCGGGGCCGCGCCTGAGGCAATCGGCGAAACCCTGCCAGCAAACTGGCGGCCGCTGTTCGAGCGGGTTGTCGCGGCACATCGCCCGGCCGCCGCCGAACCCGCGTCCCAATCAGGGCTGCGCAGCATGCTGCAGCATGTCGGCGAAGCCGTCGAAGGCATCTGGATCCAGTCGCGCGCCCTGCTCGGGTTTCTTGGCCTGACCCTGCAGACCCTGGCCGGCAGCGTGCTGCGACCGGCGCGGCTGCGCATCACCGCCACCGTGCACCATATCGAGCAGGTTGGCCTTGATGCCCTGCCCCTGGTCGCCCTGCTGAGTTTTCTGGTTGGCGCGGTCGTCGCCTTCCTGGGCGCCACGGTGCTGAAGGACTTCGGCGCCGAATTGTTCGTGGTGGAACTGGTCAGCTTCGCCTTCATGCGCGAATTCGGCGTGCTGCTCACCGCCATCCTGCTGGCCGGCCGCACCGCCAGCGCCTTTACCGCGCAGATCGGAGCCATGAAATCGCGCGAGGAAATCGACGCCATTCGCACCCTTGGCCTCGACCCGATCGAACTGCTGGTGATTCCGCGCCTGCTCGCCCTGTTGCTGGCCCTGCCCCTGCTCAGCTTTGTGGCCATGCTGGCCGGCATGGCCGGTGGCGCTCTGGTCTGCGCGATGTCGCTGGGCATTACGCCGGATCTCTTTGTATCGCGCCTGGAAGAAAGCATCGAACTGCGGCATTTCCTTACCGGCATGGCCAAGGCGCCACTGTTTGCGTTCGCCATCGCACTGATCGGCTGCATGGAAGGCTTCAAAGTCAGCGGCAGTGCCCAGTCGGTCGGCGAGCGCACCACATCGTCCGTGGTACAGGCGATCTTCGTGGTCATCCTGATCGACGCCATCGCCGCGGTCTTCTACATGGAAATGGGCTGGTGAACGAAGATTTCATCATCCAGATTCGCGGCCTGGAAAACAGCTTCGGTGCAACCAAGGTGCACGAGAACCTTGACCTTGACATGCGTCGCGGCGAGATACTCGGCGTGGTTGGCGGCTCGGGCAGCGGCAAGTCGGTCCTGATGCGCGCAATCATCGGCCTGCGTCCGCCGCAGGCCGGCAGCATCGAGATGATGGGTTTTGACGCGCTGTCGCCGCAGGTGCGCGATTCGCGCGAGCTTGAACGTCGCACCGGCGTGCTGTTTCAGGATGGGGCGCTGTTTTCTTCCCTGACGGTGGTGGAAAACGTCATGGTGCCGCTGAAGGCGCACTATCCGGCACTGGGCGCCAAGCTCAGTGAAGAGCTGGCGCGATTGAAGCTGTCCCTCGTCGGGCTGCGACCCGATGCCGGCGACAAGCTGCCAAGTCAGCTTTCCGGTGGCATGCGCAAGCGCGCGGGACTGGCGCGCGCACTGGCGCTGGACCCGGAATTGCTGTTCCTCGATGAACCCACCGCGGGCCTGGATCCAATTGGCGCGGCCGATTTCGACACCCTGCTGCGCACCCTGCAACAGAGCCTGGGCCTCTCGGTGTTCCTGATCACCCACGATCTGGATACGCTCTACAGCGTCTGCGACCGGGTCGCCGTGCTGGCCGAGCGGCATCTGCTGGTGGTTGGCCCGCTTGCCGAGGTGGAGCACTTTGACCACCCCTGGGTGCGGGAATACTTTCTGGGCCCGCGCGGTCGCGCCGCCGCCCCACACACGCCGCAGCTGCAAACGGAGTAGAGGATGGAAACCCGTGCCAACCACGTGCTGATCGGCGCCTTCGCCCTGATCATCGGCTTCGGCGTCGTGCTGTTTGCGCTTTGGGCCAGCAAGTACCAGAGCGATGCGGCCTGGCGCGAATACGAAGTGGTCTTCAAGGAAGCGGTCACCGGGCTTTCGGTTGGCGGCGTGGTGCAGTACAACGGCATCAAGATCGGCGAAGTGCGCAATCTGCGCCTGGCACCGGAGGATCCGCGCCAGGTCATCGCCCGAATCCGGGTAAAGTCTGACGCGCCGATCAAGACCGACACCAAGGCCAAACTGGCCTTGACTGGCCTGACCGGCATTTCCTTGATCCAGCTTACCGGCGGGAGCCCGGATGCGCCCCTGCTGAAGCCTCCGCCGGGCGAGTACATCGCGGTGATCGTGGCCGACGAATCGGCTCTCCAAAAGCTGCTGTCGTCAACCGAGGACATCGCCGCCACCGCCAGCGCTGTCCTGTTGCGTGTTGATCGACTGCTGAGCAGTGACAACATGGATCGGCTGGGGCGCGTCATCAACGATATCGAAACGATCAGCAGCGCGATTGCCAGCGAGGATGAATCGCTTGCTGCGCTCATCACCGATGCAGCCGAGGCCGCCAGGACGCTTCGCAGTGCAACCGTCGCCGCGGAACAAAGTTTCAATCGCCTCGACGGCACCTTGCAGCGCATCGACGAGAGCCTGGTGGACGAACTGCCCAAGCTGGTTGCCCGCCTGGACCAGAGCCTGGCTGCATTCGAGTCACTGAGCTCTGGTGCCAACGCGATGCTGGCCGAGAATCGTGATGCGCTGGCGAGCTTCAGCAATCAGGGCCTGGCACAAGTCGGGCCCGCAGTCACCGAACTGCGCGCCCTGTTACGCGAACTGGCGCGCCTTTCGGAAAAGCTGCGCGATGATCCCAGCGGCTTCATCCTAGGCCGCGGCCAACCCAAGGAGTTCAGTCCGAAATGAGAGCCCTCGCGCTGTCCTGCCTTCTGCTGTTGACCGCCTGTGCCGGCCTGCTGTCAAAGTCGGAGCCGCAGCAGGTGTTTGCTCCCCGCCTCGCTGTACTGGAGACCGATGCTTGGACCAAAGTGACCTGGCAGCTGCAGGTCGGCAAACCCACCGCCAATCGCATGCTCGACAGCGCCCGCATCGTCGTGCTGCCAACGCCGGGCGAGATGCAGTTCTACAGTGGCAGCTCCTGGTCGGACTCCGCGCCCGAATGGCTGCACGTGCTGATCGTGCATGCCTTCGAGGACTCCGGCAGCATCATCGGTGTCGGCCGGCAGGCCAGTGGCATGCGGGGCGACTATCTGCTGCTGCTCGACCTGCGCGCCCTGCAGGCCGAGTATCGGACCCCGTCAGGGCCGCCCGTCGGCGTATTCGAGCTCGGCGCAAAGCTGGTGCATCCGGCCAGCAACCGGGTACTGGCCAGTCGCCGATTTCGTGGCGAAGACACGGCCGCATCCACCAGTGTTGCCGATGCCGTCGCGGCGATGGAACGCGCCATGGCCACGCAGGTCGAGGCACTGCTGCGCTGGACGCTGGAAACCGGCGAGGCCAATGCGCAAGGGGTTGGGCCGGTACCCGAAGGGCGCTAGCTATCCGCGCGCATCCGTCGTCCGCGCATATCCGTCGCGATTCGGATTTGCTGCCTGCCACACATCGAGGGATCCGTTGATCCTTGTGTGGCGATGGGGGGTTAGTTCGCATCTTGATCCGCCAGTGCGAGAAGGCTTGCGCTTGCTGCTGCAACTGCAACTGCAACTGCGACAGCAACAGCAACAGCTACAGCTACAGCAACATCAAGATCAAACGCTTTCGCGCCCCTTCGGGGCCACGAGTCACTTTCTCTTGCTTGCCCAAGAGAAAGTAACCAGCAATTGTCTTGGAGGAGGTCTCAATCTTCATCCACAGGCGGTCTGTGCGGTGCCGCCGCGTTCGTCGCGGATACGCGCGTTGAGGACAACGATCAGCTTTCGCATGCAAGCCACCAGGGCGACCTTGGCCGGCTTGCCCCGAGCC
>JBBSJP010000072.1:0-13664 GCA_038257155.1 Lysobacterales bacterium
CGGGGCCACGAGTCACTTTCTCTTGCTTGCCCAAGAGAAAGTAACCAAAGAGAAGGGCACCCCGGATTTCCCGCCCCGCGCAAAAAGCGCGCGGGGTTCCCTGCGTTGCTCAGAATCCGTCGGCCGGCGCGAACTCGGCCATCCATGGCCTCGGACATGCGCGCCTTTCCCCGCCGGATTCTTCCGCTACTCGGCGGAAAATGAACGGGGATTCAAAGCAAAGAGCCAAGAGCCTTCCTCGATCTCCATGCCGGCGTCGCTCGCTTCGTTTGGGGGTGTGTGGCGTCGCTGCGCTCGCCTCAAACTGACTCAACCCGCGGCCTGCTGGTATTTGCTGTTGCTCTGGCTGTTGCTCTGGCTGTTGCTCTGGCTGTTGCTTTGGCTGTTGCTTTGGCTGTTGGCTGTTAAATCCCCATCGGCTCGTGCCGAGCAGCGGAGCCAGGGCCGGGGGAAAGGCCCGCATGTTTGAGCACATGGATGTGCGAGTTCGGGCCGGCCCGGTCATGGCGAGCAGCGCAGGGGATCGCGCGGGGCTTCTTCCGCGCGGCGCGAGACTGGGGTGTCCTTTCTCTTGGTTACTTCTCTTTGGACAAGCAAAGAGAAGTGACTCGCTGCCCCGCAGGGGCGCGAAAGCTCTTGATCTTGATCTTGATCTTGATCTTGGTTTTGCTCTTGATGTTGATGTTGCGTCGAGCGTTGGTGAGCAAACCAACTACCCCGCAATGGCGGATCAAGATCCGCCCTCCAACAGCGATCCGACTCAATCGCACGCGACATCAGATCACTGTCCATGCCCTTACAAGCACTCGTCACAAATCGAAGTGCAAAAGAAAGCCGACCCCTCTCCAGATCGAAAAGGGGCCGGCCACTTCATCACAAGAATCGAACCGTTTCGATCAATGCATCGCAATATGCGGTGCAGCGCCCGCCCCGCGCGGCACGCGAATCGAGTCGACCATGTCCATCACATGCTGCGGCGGCGGTGCAGTCAGTCGCGACACCACGATGGCCACCGCGAAGTTCAGCAGCATGCCAACCGAACCGATACCTTCCGGCGAGATGCCAAGGAACCAGTTGGCCGAAACGTTGGCGGCCATCGGGGTCATGAAGATGCCCTTGAAGTACAGGATGTAGCCCATGGTGAAGGCCAGGCCGACCAGCATGCCGCTGACCGCCCCGGCGGCATTGGTGCGCTTGTCGAAGATGCCCAGCAGGATGGCCGGGAAGAAACTCGCCGCCGCCAGGCCGAAAGCGAAAGCCACTACCTCGGCGACGAAGCCGGGCGGGTAGATGCCCAACAGGCCAGCGATGCAGATCGCGACTCCTGCGGCTATTCGGGCGAACAGCAGTTCCTGCTTCTCCGATATGTTGGGCATCAATACTTTCTTGAGCAGATCGTGCGAGATCGCCGAAGAGATCACCAACAGCAGTCCGGCGGCGGTGGACAGCGCAGCAGCCAGGCCACCCGCTGCGATCAGGGCGATGACCCAGGCCGGAAGCTTGGCGATCTCCGGGTTGGCCAGCACCATGATGTCCCGGTCGATGGTCATCTCGTTCTTCTCGCCGGCGGCATAGAACATACGACCGTCGGCGTTCTTGTCCTCCCATTTGATGAGGCCGGTCTTCTCCCAGTTGCCAACCCAGGAGGGCGCGTCAGCGTACAGGGTGCCCTGCCCTTCCGCACCGTTGATGGTTTCGATCATGTTGACCCGGGCAAAGGTCGCAACCGCGGGTGCCGTGGTGTAGAGGATGGCAATGAACAGCAAGGCCCATCCGGCCGAGCGGCGTGCATCGCGCACCTTGGGCACGGTGAAGAAACGCACGATCACGTGCGGCAGTCCGGCCGTTCCTACCATCAGTGCCAGGGCAATGGCGAACACGTCCATGGTCGATTTGCTGCCTTCGGTATAGGCGGCGAAGCCCAGCTCTGCGTGAAGGCCATCCAGCTTGTCGAGCAGATACGTTCCTGAACCATCGGCCAGGGTGCTGCCCAGGCCAAGCTGCGGGATTGCGTTGCCGGTCAGCATGATCGAGATGAAGATCGCCGGCACCATGTAGGCGAAGATAAGAACGCAGTACTGCGCCACCTGGGTATAGGTGATGCCCTTCATGCCACCCAGCACGGCATAAAGGAAGACGATCGCCATGCCGATGACCACGCCCAGATTGATGTCCACTTCCAGGAAGCGACTGAACACGATGCCGACGCCGCGCATCTGCCCCGCCACATAGGTGAAAGACACGAACAGCGCGCAGACCACCGCAACCAGGCGTGCGGTATCGGAGAAATAGCGGTCGCCGACGAAGTCCGGCACGGTGAACTTGCCGAACTTGCGCAGGTATGGCGCCAGCAGCAGAGCCAGCAGAACGTAACCGCCGGTCCAGCCGAGCAGATAAACGGCACCGTCATAGCCCATGAAGGAAATCAATCCCGCCATCGATATGAAAGAAGCCGCGCTCATCCAGTCGGCTGCAGTGGCCATGCCGTTGGCGATCGGGTGCACGCCACCGCCGGCCACGTAGAACTCCTTGGTCGAGCCGACACGGGCCCACAGCGCAATCCCGATGTAAATGGCAAAGCTGAGGCCGACGATCAGGTAGGTCCAGGCTTGAACGGACATGTGTTTACTCCTCGTCGACGTCGTACTGGCGCTCGAGGCGGTTCATCTTCCAGGCGTAGAAGAAGATGAGCAGCACGAACACGTACATGGCGCCCTGCTGGGCGAAGAAAAATCCGAGTTTGAAACCGAAGAAGCGAAACTGGTTGAGGAAGTCGGCAAAGATCACGCCGGCACCGAAGGAAACGATGAACCAGATGGCCAGCAATACCGCCATCAGCTTGAGGTTTGCCCGCCAGTAGTCGGCGTAGCGCTTTTCGTCAGCAGACATGTGATTCCCCTCCCAGGGTCAGAACGAGTACTTGGCGTGGAAGTGCAGGCGACGCAAACGACCGTCGGCGCCGGATTCGAGTTCGCGCTCGCCCACGATCGCCTCGATACCGAGGTCGAGCTTGGGCAGGGGTGTCCAGATGGCATTGGCGTGGAAGCTGTGCACGCTGCGGGTGATGGCGGTGCCGGTCAGTTCGGTATCGTGATCGAGTTCGGCGCGCGAATAGAACAGGTTGGTTCGAAACGTGGCGTCGAAGGCATGGCGCCAAGCGACGTAACCAGCGAGCAGTCCGTTGGCATCGAGCTCGCTGCCGCTGTCCAACACGGCGTCGCTGCCAAGCGCCAGGCCGACATAGCGGCCGATGCCGCGGCCCGCCGTGAGCATGTAGCGCAGGTCGTCCTTTGCGCCCATGTTGAACTTTCCGGAGATGCTCACGCCGTAGCCGGTGGTTTCGGTATCGATGGCGCTGTCCGCTGTCTGGTAGCTCAGCTGCCGAAGCAAGGCGGCAATACCGAAATGGCCGTAGTCGCCCTTCAGCGTGTAGCGCAAAGTAGCATCGGGAGCCCAGCCGTCGTCGCTGCTGATGCGGGTGCTGCCGCCCTCGAACGGCGTGACCAAGGTCTGCGGATTTTCCAGCGAGAACGACCATGGGCCCTTGCTGTAGCGGATCTGGGCCTGACGCACGAAAGTGGTGCCTTCGGTCGGGCCGATGAAGTCGACAGAATCGGGCAGCGCTGCGACATCCTGGAAGTTCGACCAGGTCTGGCCGGCCAACCAGTTGTTCCAGCTGGCGAAGGCGTGGCGCACGGTCACGCCGTAGGTATTGGTGGCGCCCTCGTTGCCCAGCGCGCCGCCGAACAGATCGAACTCCAGGTAGCCGCGCAGCTTGTCTCCCGCATCCGTGGTTGAGGCCACGTTGAACCAGAAGCGTGAGAACTGCGCGTGCGCATCAACATCGGTGCCTTCGTCGCCGCCACCGACCGGAATGCCACCCGGCAGATACAGCAGACGCCCGGTCGAGCTGTCGGGGATTTCTCCATCACTGGTGTTGGTGAGCATGGCGTCGAGCTTGATAAAGCCACCATAGGTGAACTGGCTGTCGGCGATGGCGCCGGGCACGATGCTGGCAGGCTGCGGCGCTGCAACAGGTGCTGCAACAGGTACTGCTGCAGCCGGTGCAGCGGCCTGCGATTCCAGCAATTGCTGAACCAGCCGTTCCAGCTGCGCCACCCGCGCCTCCAGTTCCTGTTCGCGCTCGCTGCTCGACTGCGCGATCGCGCTTCCGCCCAGCAAGGCCAGGGCACAGCCCAGGGCCAGTCGGCTGCGGCGCAGTGTGTCGTTTG
This sequence comes from Lysobacterales bacterium, assembly GCA_038257155.1. GTDB lineage: Bacteria > Pseudomonadota > Gammaproteobacteria > Xanthomonadales > Xanthomonadaceae > JANJTY01. The sequence continues at coordinate 4,233 of JBBSJP010000072.1, forward strand.
GTTTCATGCCTTGCTCCCTCCCCAGGACGACCCACGATCGGGCCGAGTGGATGGTGGAATGCAGCGCAGTGCAACAACCATTAGCCATTGGTCTAAAGCGGGGCCGATTTGCGACCAAGGTCTAAGGAGGTCCGGCTGACCACCCGACCCGCATCCAGATACTCTTGCTGCATCGATCACCCTGGGAGGGAGACATGAGCAACGAAACGATCTATCCGGCATCAGCCGCCTTCGTCAAACAGGCCAGCATAAGGACCGCCGACTACGAGCAGCTCTACGCCGATTCGGTCCGCGATCCTGACGCGTTCTGGGGCCGGATCGCAGAGCGCATCGAGTGGCAGCGCAAGCCCAGCGTGATCCGCAACGTCAGCTTTGCGCTGGATGACTTCCGCATTCGCTGGTACGAGGACGGACAACTCAACCTGTCGGTCAACTGCCTGGACCGGCATCTGGCGACGCGCGGCGACAAAACCGCGATCATCTTCGAAGGCGACGATCCGAATGTGTCGCAGCGCATCAGCTACCGCGAACTGCATGCGCGCGTGTGCCGCTTCGCCAATGCGCTGCGCAATCTGGGTGTGGTGAAGGGTGACCGGGTCACTCTCTACCTGCCGATGATCGTCGAGGCTGCAGTGGCGATGCTGGCCTGCGCCCGCATCGGCGCGGTGCATTCCGTGGTTTTTGGTGGATTCTCTCCCGACGCCCTGGCTGGCCGAATCGAGGACTGCGCCAGCAAGATCGTGGTCACCGCCGACCAGGGCCTGCGCGGCGGCAAGGCGGTCGCATTGAAGGCCAATGTTGATGAAGCCCTGAAGCGCCCCGGCACCACCTGCGTCGAAACCGTGATCGTGGTGCGCCACACCGGCCATCCCGTGCCGATGCAGGCGCCGCGCGACCGCTGGTATGACACTCTGGTCGAAGGCCAGCCCGACACCTGCGAGCCGGAAGTAATGGATGCAGAGGATCCGCTGTTCATCCTGTACACCTCGGGCAGCACCGGCAAACCCAAGGGCGTGCTGCACACCACCGGCGGCTACCTCGTGTACGCCAGCTATACCCACGAATGCGTGTTCGACTTGAAAGAAAACGACGTGTTCTGGTGCACAGCCGACGTTGGCTGGGTCACGGGTCACAGCTATGTCCTTTATGGCCCACTCGCAAATGGCGCCACCACCCTGATGTTCGAAGGGGTACCGAATTATCCGGATCTCAGCCGTTTCTGGCGGGTCTGCGACAAGCACCAGGTCACCCTGTTCTACACCGCGCCCACCGCGATACGGGCCCTGATGCGCGAAGGCGAAGCGCCAGTCAAAGCCGCCAGCCGCAGCTCGATCCGCCTGCTCGGCACAGTCGGTGAACCGATCAATCCGGAAGCGTGGGAGTGGTATCACCGCGTGGTCGGCGACGGCCGCTGCCCGATCGTCGATACCTGGTGGCAGACCGAGACCGGCGGCATCCTGATCGCCCCCCTGCCCGCCGCAATCCCGCAGAAGCCCGGATCAGCCACCAAACCGTTCTTCGGTGTGCAACCTGCTCTGGTCGACCCGAATGGCGCGATCCTTGATGGTGCAGCCGAAGGCAATCTGGTGCTGCTCGACTCGTGGCCGGGAATGATGCGCACCGTCTATGGCGACCATCAGCGATTCATCGATACCTATTTCAAGGCCTATCCGGGCATGTACTTCACCGGCGATGGCTGTCGCCGCGATGCCGATGGCTACTACTGGATCACCGGTCGCGTTGACGATGTGATCAACGTCAGCGGGCATCGCATCGGCACCGCCGAAGTGGAAAGCGCCCTGGTCGCGCATCCCAAGGTGGCCGAAGCCGCCGTGGTCGGCTGTCCGCACGACATCAAGGGCCAGGGCATATATGCCTACGTCACGCTGAATTCCGGCGAAGCACCCAGTGAGGAACTGCGCAAGGAACTGATCACCTGGGTGCGCAAGGAAATTGGCCCGATCGCCACACCGGATTTCCTGCAGTGGGCGCCCGGCCTTCCCAAGACACGCTCCGGCAAGATCATGCGTCGCATCCTGCGCAAGATCGCAGAGAATGCTCCCGATCAACTCGGCGACACCTCAACGCTGGCCGATCCGTCAGTTGTCACGAACCTGGTCGGTGAGCGCCTCGTTCGCTAGATCCTCACCCGCCGTTCCCCGTTCCCCGTTCCCCGTTCCCTATTCCCGGGCTCTCCCGAATGCACATCCTGATTGCCGACGACCATCCGCTATTCCGCGACGCCCTCAAGCGCGCGGTGCAGCAGTGCGTGCCGGAGGCTGCGCTCTTCGAGGCGGAAGATGTGGCCGGGCTACTGAAGCTCATCGAGACACATCCCCACACAGATCTGTTGCTGATGGACTTGAACATGCCAGGCGCACAAGGGTTCTCAGCCCTGGTGCATGTGCGTGCAATGTGGCCCACCCTGCCTGTTTTGGTGGTTTCGGCACAGGAGGACCCGGCCTTGATGCGGCGCGCAGTGGGGCACGGCGCTTCGGGCTTTATTCCGAAGTCCTCAAGCATCGCGCGCATCGGCGAAGCGATCCGCGCCGTGCTTGATGGCGATTCCTGGCTGCCCCCCGGCGTGGATGCGGCGAGCAGCACCCTGGATCCGGAGGAACAGCGACTGGCAGCGCGCATCGCCGATCTCACGCCGCAGCAGTACCGTGTGCTGGGGATGCTGTGTCAGGGGCTGCTCAACAAGCAGATCGCCTACGAACTTGACGTCTCCGAGGCCACGATCAAGGCCCATATGACTGCCGTGCTGCGCAAACTGGGGGCGCATTCACGAACGCAGGCGGCCTTGCTGGCCGGTCGATTGACGCTTGAAGGACGTGCGCCATTGGTGCCACAGCCTGAGGCGGATGGCGACTAGCCGTTGTCCATATTCATTGGTAGCGTTCGTGGCGGTGCGCCAAGGCGCACCCTACGCGGCAAGCACCTCGGTGCGCTGAGGCGCACCCTGCTTCTGCATTGGTAGGGTGCGCCTTGGCGCACCGCCTGCTGGACGACCACCATCCTGCTCGTCATTCCCGCACCGCAAACGCCGATGCCTCAACCCCTGCGCCGCGCCAGTGCCGCGATAAGGGCACGCAGTGCCGCCGGCTTTACCGGCTTGTAGAGCACTGGATAGCCGCCGTCACGGGCGCGGCGTGCCACCTCGTCACTGCCGTCAGCGGTGATCAATGCGCCCGGCGGTGACGGCACGATGCTTTGCCGCAGGATATCCAGAACGGCAAGCCCATCGAGCGCCTCGTTGAGCTGGAAATCGACCAGCAGCAAGTCTGGTGGCTCGTGTCGACCAATCTGCAGGGCTTTCTCAAGCCCTGCTGCAGTGTTGACGTTGAGGCCCCAGCGCGTCAGCAGGGCGCGCATGGCGTCGAGAATCTCTGGATCGTTGTCGATACACAGAACGCGCAAATGCGAAAGATCCACCGTCGGCTGCATCGCGGGTACAGCGCTCTGGACGCTAGCGCCGGCCGCTGCCAACGGCACTTCCAGCGCAAAGCAGCTGCCGCGACCCAATCGTGACATCAAACGGATGCGGTGTCCGAGCATGCCTGCCATGCGCTGACAGATCGACAGGCCCAATCCCAATCCCTTTTCACCCCAGGGTGAGGCGGTTTCGCCGCGCTGGAATTCGGCGAAAATGGCCTGCTGCTGTTCCGGCGGAATGCCTGGGCCGGTGTCCCACACCTCGAAGCGCGCCATGTCGCCGCGGCGCCGGCAGGCCAGCAGCACCCCACCCTGCGAGGTATAACGCAGCGCATTGGCGATGAAGTTCTGCAGGATGCGGCGCAGCAGGGCGCGATCGCTGTAAACCAGCAGCGGCTGGATCCGGATTCGCAGTTGCAGGTCGCGCGACTCAGCCTGTGCCGCGAACTGCTCCTGCAGCGAGGTCGCCAATCGTTCGACCGATACTGCCACGGGATCGGGCTTGAGCGAGCCTGAGTCGAGTCGCGAGACATCCAGCAATCCGTCGAGCAACTCTTCAGCGGCCCGTAGTGCGCTTTCCACGCGCTGCGCCAGTTCCGACGAGGGCGCAGAGAGGTCGCTCTGGGTTACCAGGGCTGCGGTGAACAGGCGCGCGGCGTTGAGCGGCTGCAACAAGTCGTGACTGGCCGCTGCAAGAAAGCGGGTCTTGGAAAGGTTGGCGGCTTCGGCCTCCTGCTTGGCCGAACGCTGGGCTTCCAGTGCCGCCTGCAGCTCGGCGGTACGCTCCGCGACACGCTGTTCCAGACCGGCCTTGGCCTCGATCAGCGCTGCCTCGGCGTGTTTGTAGTCGGTCACATCGGTGAACGTGGTGACGAAACCACCACCCGGCATCGGCTGACCGCGCAGCTCAAGCACACTGCCGTCGGGCCTTGTCCGCTCCACCACATGCGATGAACCCAGGCGCATGTAGTCGATCCTCCGCTCAACCATCTCGGCGATATCGCCCTGCCCCAGCTCGCCGCGCTCCGCGTTCCAACGAATCAGGTCGGCGATCGGCCGTCCCACGTAGACCATGCCGTCGGGAAAATCGAACAGTTCCAGATAGCGCCGGTTCCAGGCCACCAGGTGCATTTCGGCGTCCACCACGCTGATGCCCTGACTGATGTTCTCCAGGGTGGCGCCGAGCAACTCGCGATTGAAGCGCAGCTCCTGCGAGGTCTCGTCGAGCAGTGAAACCACTTCGCCAAGATCCAGGCCGGTGCCACGCAAGGCAGTGGTCAGCACGCGCCGCGCCGACGCGCCACCGATGGCACCAGCCAGCAGCTTTTCGGTGAACTGGATCAGGCCGCGCTCGGCCAGATCTGAAGGTCCCAGTACTCGGCCGCTCTGCGCACTGTAGTCGGCAAAGGCCCGCTGCGCGGCACGCTCTCCGAGAATACGCCGCGCGATCACGCTGAGGTCCCCGACACTGATTCGGCCACGCCACTCATTACCGACGCCGCCACTGCGTTGCATCCAGGGATCAAGAAATGGCAGGGCCTGCAAACGCTCGTCTACGCTCGGCCGATAGCGCAGCCCAAGGAACACAAAGCAGGCAATGTTGAACAGCAGCGACCAGAACACCCCGTGGGTGATTTCATCCCAGCCCGAGAGTCCGAACAGGCCAAGCGGACTGAGCATGGCGATTTCGAAAGGACCGGCTTCCATCCAGTCGAGTGATATCAATCCGGTGCGTCCCAAAGTCGGCAGCAGCAGGGTGTAGGCCCACACCGCAAAGCCTGCGGCCAGCCCGCCGAGCGCGCCGCTGCGGCTGGCTCCCCGCCAATACAGGCCACCGATCATTGCCGGGGCAAACTGTGCCACTGCGGCGAAAGCCAGCAGCCCGATCGAGGCCAGGCTCTGATTGGACTCGAGGAGACGGTAGTAAGCGTAGGCCGACAATGCCAAGGCCACGATGGTGGCGCGGCGGACGCCAAGCACCACGCCCGACAGATCCTCACGCTGCTCCAGGCGCAGGGCGCGCCAACGCAGCAGCGCGGGCATCACCAGATCATTGCTCACCATGGTCGCCAGGGCGACCGAAGCGACGATCACCATGCCGGTCGCAGCCGAGAAACCACCCAGATATGCCAGCAGAGCGAGGCCGGTATTGCCCTGGGACATCGGCAGGGTCAGCACGTAGGCATCTGGCGATACGCCGTTGCCGGGGCTGGTTGCCAGTCCGGCCCAGGCGATCGGCAGCACCAGCACGCTGATCAGCCCGAGATAGATCGGAAACACCCAACGCGCGGCGCGCAGATCACTGGGGTTTTCGCATTCGACCACGCCCACCTGGAACTGCCGAGGCAGGCAGAACATGGCCAGCATCGCCAGCAGGGTGGAGGCAAAGAATCCGCCCGGCAGCGGCTCGGCTGTCAGGTGTTCGAGCTGTACATCATCGGGTGAGAGCACCGTCAAGGCGAACACGCCAACCGCCACAAAGGCGACCAGTTTGACCAGCGACTCCAGCGCCACCGCCAGCATCAGTCCATGGTGATGCTCGCCGGCATTGATCTGGCGGGTACCGAACAGGATCGAGAACACCGCCAGCAGCAGCGCCAGCCAGAAGGCTGAATCCTGGAACAAGGGCAGCTGACCACCGCTGCCTACACCGGACAGCACCTCGATACTCATCGCACCTGCCTTGAACTGCAGGGCGATGTAGGGAATGGCGGCGAAAATGGCCAGTAGCGTCACCAGCGCAGCGAGGGCTTGCGACTTGCCGTAGCGAGTTCCGATGAAGTCGGCTATCGAAGTGATGTTCTGTTCGCGCGCCACCTTGATGAGGCGCTCGAGGATGCCCGGAAAGAACACGAACAGCAGCACTGGCCCCAGATAGATGGGCAGGAAACTCCAGGGCGAGACCACCGCACTGCCGACAGCGCCATAGAAGGTCCAGGACGAGCAATACACCGCCAGGGCCAGACTGTAGACGATGGGTCGCAGCCACACCCGATCGGGATACAGCGGGCGGCGCTCACCGTAGTAGGCGACTCCGAACAGCAGGGCCGCATAGATCAGTGATGTGAGCAGCAGTACCCAGCCCGGCAGCATGTCCCCCACCCGTTCGGCGCAGCGCGAGTGCCGGATGGTAGCAGGCTGGACTGCGCTTCAAGCCGCTCAGTCAACTGCTATTCGAAGCTGCCGGAATAGCTGTCCGGGGCGAGGTTCTCGAACAGGGTGTACTCGCCGAAGAACTTCAGCTTCAGCGAGCCGGTGGGGCCGCTGCGCTGTTTGCTGATGATGACTTCGGCGATGCCTTTTTCCTGCGAGTCCTCGTGGTAGTACTCGTCGCGATAGATGAAGACGATGAGGTCGGCATCCTGCTCGATGGCGCCCGACTCGCGCAGGTCGGCCATCACCGGCCGCTTGTCGGTGCGGCTTTCCAGTGAGCGGTTGAGCTGCGACAGCGCGATCACCGGCACATTGAGCTCCTTGGCCAGCGCCTTGAGGCTGCGCGAGATTTCGGAGATCTCGTTGGTGCGGTTTTCCTTGGTGCCCGGCACCTGCATGAGCTGCAGGTAATCGACCACGATCAGCCCGACATCATGTTCCTTGGCCAGGCGCCGGCAGCGTGCGCGCAGCTCCGAAGGGCTCAGCGCCGGGGTGTCGTCGATGAAGATCTTGACCTCGGCAAGCAGGGTGATCGCGTGGGTGACGCGGCTCCAGTCCTCGTCCTCCAGCTGGCCGGTGCGCAAGCGCTGCATGTTGACCCGCCCGAGCGAGGAGATCATGCGGAAGGCCAGCTGCGAGGCCGACATTTCCATCGAAAAGATCGCCACCGCCTTCTTGGTCTTGAGCGCGACGTTCTGCGCCATGTTGAGCGCCAGTGCGGTCTTGCCCATGGCCGGACGCGCGGCGAGGATGATCAGGTCGGAAGGCTGCAGGCCGGCGGTTTTCTCGTCGAAATCGATGAGTCCGGTCGGCGCGCCAGTGACCGCACCCTTGTTCTGGTAACGCTCCTGCAGCTCCTTGAAGGCATCGCGGGTGGCGTCGCGCATCTTCACGAAGCCCTGCCGCCCGCGCATGCCGGCCTCGGCAATGCGGAACACCGCCTGCTCGGCGGTTTCGAGGATCTCCTGGCTGCTGCGCCCGTCCGGCTGGAAGCCATCCGCAGTGATCTGGGTGCCGGCCTCGATCAAGCGCCGCAGGATGGATTTCTCCCGCACGATATCGGCGTAAGCCGTGATGTTGGCCGCGCTTGGCGTGGTGCTGGCCAGATCCAGCAGGTAGGCCACTCCGCCGACCTGCTCGGACATGTTGCGCGATTCGAAGCGCTCACCCAGGGTGATCGCATCGAAGGGCTGATTGCGATCCGAGAGCTCGCGGATGGTCTCGTAGATCAGGCGATGGTCGTGCCGGTAGAAATCTTCCGGCTGAATGCGGTCGGCCACCTGCATCAGCGCCTCGGGCGCCAGCATCAGGCCACCCAGAACTGCTTGTTCGGCCTCCACCGAGGTGGGCGGAACGCGCAGCGTTTCGATACGAGGATCGCTGCGCGAATCGGTGCGTAGAACGGAAGCAGGTGTCATGGGCTGGAACGCGTTTCGCAGGGACTTGAAAACGATCCGGCATCTTACCGGTGCGGGCTCGTCCAGGGTTGCAGACAAGACGGTGCGATTGCGGTGCCCAAGCTGTGCAACACCTGTGGATAAGCCGGTATAAAACTAGGCCGGACTCGTCGCAGAAACTGCGACGCGGCACCAACGAAGCGGGCGCCCGAAGGCGCCCGCAGGTATCGCTATTGCGCAGCCTGGATCAGGCTTCCGGAACCACAATCACCTTGACGGTCATCTCGACATCGGCATGCAGGTGCACGAGGACGTCGAACTCACCGGTGCGGCGGATCGGGCCTTCGCCCATCACCACTTCGCTCTTGTTGAGCGGCAGGCCGGCGGCGGTGAATGCCTCGGCGATGTCGCGAGGACCCACCGAACCGTAGAGCTTGCCTTCGGTCGAAGCGTTGGCCGCAAGCGTGACCGACTGGCCCTCGATCTTGGCCTTGCGCGCTTCGGCGCCGCCCAGCAGTTCTGCCGCACGGGCTTCATAGTCGGCGCGGCGCTGCTCGAACTCGGCGATATTGGTAGCGGTTGCTGCCACTGCCTTGCCCTGCGGCACCAGGAAGTTGCGGCCATAACCCGGCTTCACGGTGACCTTGTCACCGAGACCGCCAAGGTTGGTTACTTTCTGAAGAAGAATCAGTTCCATCGTGCTACTCCGTGTTCGTTAGCGACCGACATCAAAGGCGGCCGCAACGCGTGGCTGTCCGAACGGACGTGTGGTGATCAGTGGTTGTCGCAGTACGGAATCAACGCCAGGAAACGGGCGCGCTTGATCGCGGTACCGAGCTGGCGCTGATAGCGTGCCTTGGTGCCGGTGATGCGGCTGGGCACGATCTTGCCGGTCTCGGTGACGTACTGGCGGAGGGTGTTGAGATCCTTGTAATCGACCTCGGTGATGCCCTCAGCAGTGAATTTGCAGAACTTGCGGCGACGGAAGAACTTGGACATGGGCGTAAACCGGCGGCCTTAGGCCACCGCCTCCTCAGTGGACTCGGAATCGGAAATCGGGCTGTCGATGGCGTCTTCGTCGCGACGACGGCGCTCGGGCTTCTCATCCTTGCTCTTCATGATCAGGCTCTGCTCGGTATCCGGGCCGTCACGCTTGATGACCAGGTGACGCAGCACCGCATCATTGAAGCGGAAGCCGGACACGAGCTCTTCCAGCACGGCATTGCCGCACTCGATGTTCATCATCACGTAATGCGCCTTCACCAGATTCTGGATCGGGTAGGCCAGCTGACGGCGGCCCCAGTCTTCCAGACGGTGGATGGTGCCGGAATCGCCTTCGATCAGCGTCTTGTAGCGCTCGATCATGGCGGGGACCTGCTCGCTCTGGTCCGGGTGGACCATGAATACAACTTCGTAGTGACGCATGGGTTCTCCTTGTGGATGCCCA
>JBBSJP010000073.1:0-13656 GCA_038257155.1 Lysobacterales bacterium
GCCTGGCCTGGCTAAAGGACCCGCATCGCTACCTAACCTGCAACCGACTCACGCTCAGACAAATCATCCTCACCGAGGTGGACCAAATCCGAAAGCTGGCCGCGTGATCTTTGTGGGGAGACCTCAGGCCTTGGCCCACCGGTGCGTGCGACCAAATGCCCGGTGCGCCAAGGCGCACCCTACGCACCGACGTCGAGCTGCGAGGACAGCTCCAGCCATTCGGCTTCCAAGGTGTCCTTCTCCTGCAGCAGGCGCGCCTGGTCATGAACCAGTTCGCGTGCGCGCTGCGGTTCGGCGCTGTACAGCCCGGTGTCGCCCAGGGCTTTCTCCAATGCACCGAGCTCGGTCTGCAGCGCTTCGAGGCGCTTCTCGACGCGTTGCAGGCGATTGCGCAGCGGGCGTTCGCGTTCGCGCGCTTCGGCGGCGAGTCGGCGGCGTTCCTTGTCACTGAGCGCGGGCTCAGGCGCCTTGGCCGGCTCCGGCGCCTTGATCGGCTCGGCTGCCTTGGCCGGTTCAGCCGCGGCTGCCGCCTTGCGCGCCGCCGCACCGGCACTGCGGTCGCGACGCCGCAGCCAGATTGCGTAATCGTCCAGATCGCCGTCGAAGCTTTCGATGTGCCCGTCGGCAACGCGGTAGAAACTGTCACAGACCATGCCGATCAGGTGACGATCGTGCGAGACCAACACCAGCGCGCCCTCGAACTCGGCCAGCGCCTCGGCCAGGGCCTCACGCATGTCCATGTCGAGGTGGTTGGTGGGCTCGTCGAGCAGCAGCAGGTTGGGCTTGGACCACGCGATCAGGGCCAGGGCCAGGCGCGCCTTCTCGCCGCCGGAAAAATTGTCCACTGACTCAAACGCGCGGTCGCCGAGGAAATTCCAGCGCCCCAGATAGTTACGCCAGCCCTGCTCGCCCAGACCCGGGGCCAGGTCACGCATGTGTTCGATCGGGCTGGCGCCTTCGCGCAGGGCCTCGACGGTGTGCTGGGCGAAGTAGCCGATGCGCAGCTCCGGATGCACCAGGCGTTCGCCACCCAGGATCGGCAGATCGCCGACCAGGGTCTTGACCAGGGTCGATTTGCCGGCGCCGTTCGGGCCAAGCAGTGCAATACGATCGCCAGGCTCCAGGCCGAAACCAACCTGATGCAGGATCACCGTGGCCTCGCGCGCCGCCTTGCCCGTGTCGATGCGGAAGCTGTCGGCGGATTCCACGTCCTCACTCGGTGCGGCACGCGCTGCTGTCGCCGGGTAGCCGGCATCGACGCCGCGCAGCCGCACCAGCGGGTTGGGCAGCTTGTCGGGCTTGGCGAACTCGAAGTGGAAGGGCGACTCGGCGCGCACCGCCTCGGTGCCGGCCAGCTTCTCGATGCGCTTGATGCGTGACTGCGCCTGCTTGGCCTTGCTGGCCTTGGCGCGGAAGCGGTCGACGAAGCTCTGCAGGTGGGCGCGCACCGCCTGCTCCTTCTCATGCGCGATCTGCTGCTGGCGCAGGTGTTCGTTGCGCTGCCGCTCGAAGCTGGTGAAATTGCCGCTGTAGAGCTTGCCCTTGCCCTCGTGCAGATGCAGCACGTGATCGACCACGCCATCGAGGAACTCGCGGTCATGGCTGATCACAAGCAGGGTGCCTGGATAGCGCTTCAGCCATTCTTCCAGCCACAGCACGGCGTCGAGGTCGAGGTGGTTGGTCGGCTCGTCGAGCAGCAGCAGGTCGGACGGACACATCAGTGCGCGCGCCAGGTTCAGGCGCACGCGCCAGCCGCCGGAGAAGGCACGCACCGGCGTGTCGTGGGTCTCGGGTGGAAAGCCCAGTCCATGCAACAGTCGACCAGCGCGCGCATAGGCATCGTAGCCGCCCAGATCATCCAGCCGGTGATGCGCTTCGGCGGCGGCTTCGTGATCTCCCGCTGCGACGGCACGGGCCTCGGCCTGCACCGCCTCGTAGAGCGGGCCGTCACCACCCAGCACGTAGTCCAGGGCCGGTTCCGGCAGGGCCGGCGCTTCCTGAAGCACGCTGGCGATGCGTGTGCCGGCAGGCAGGTCGAGCGAACCCACGTCGGGCTCGATCTCGCCGCGAACCACGCCGAACAGCGAGGTCTTGCCACAGCCATTGCGCCCGACCACGCCAACGCGCCAGCCAGGATAGAGGGTGGCGTCGACACCGGAGAGCAGCAGGTGCTCGCCGCGACGCAGGGCGAAGTTTCTGAGAGATAGCATGGGGCGCGGATTGTACGCGTCCCGCCTCGATCAGGTGTCAGTTTTGCTTTTGGGTACGAGGCAGTACACCGCGGTGGCGGGTGCAAGACCCGCCCACCAGCTCACTCTGGAGGCCGTCCGCCGAGGAATTCCGCCAGCCAGGTCTGCTTCTCGCGGTACCAGTGGATCGAATTGTTCTGCTTCAGGATCCAGTGGTTCTCGTCCGGGTAGTTCACGAAACGGCTGCGCACCCCGCGGTTCTGCAGGGTGTTGAACAGCTCAATGCCGTGACTCACCGGCACGCGGTAGTCGAGATCGCCATGGATCACCAGGGTTGGCGTGGTGAAGTTGCCGGCCGCGTAGTGCGGCGAGGTGCTGCGGAACTGTTCGGGCTGCTCCCAGAACTCGCCGTGGCGGCGCTTGGAGGCGCCGTAGTCCGAGCCGTACTGGGTGTAGTGGTTGTAGACCGCCGCATGCGCGACCAGGGTCTTGAACGGGTGCTCGCGGCCGAGGATCAGCGTGGCCAGATAGCCACCGTAGCTGCCGCCGCCCGCGGCCATGCGCCTCGCGTCGATATAGGGCTGCGCGGCAAACCATTCAGCGGCCTTGATGGTATCGGCGTAGGGCAGCGTGGCCCAGTCTTTGGTAATTGAATCGGCGAAATCCTGGCCGAAACCGGATGAACCGTGGAAGTTGTGCCAGCCGGTCACATAACCCCAGCCAGCGAAGATCTGCGCGTTCCAGCGCCAGGTCCAGGCGTTGCTGATGCCGTTGTGCGGGCCGCCATGCAAGAGCAGGTAAAGCGGGTATTGCATTCCGCTGTCGAAACCGGGCGGGTACACCACCCACATCTGGACCGGCGCACCATTGGCGCCGGCATAGGTGACGCTTTCGTAACGCCCCATCGCGACGCCGGCCAGCAGCTCGTCATTGAAGCGCGACAGCTGTTCGTGACGGCCGCTGCGCGGATCGACGCGTACCAGGGTGGGCGGCTGCACGAAACTGTCGTTCAGCGCGACCAGCACCTTGCCATCGCGCGATTGCGCGATTGATCCGTAGCTGGTCTCACGCGTGATCGCGCTGGCCTTGCCACTGGCGACGGCCACCCGATACAGCCGCTGGGTGCCCGCGTCGTCCACCGACACCAGCAGGCTGCGCGAGTCTGGCGCCCACAGTGGCGCCGCGATGCTGCGGTCCCAGTCCACCGTCAGCGGCTTGCGCACGCCGCTTTCGCGGTCGAACAGCATCAGCACCGCACGGTCGGCGTAGAAGCCGGGAATGCTGCGCGAAGAGAATGCCAGCGTGCGTCCGTCAGGACTGTAACTGGGTGCGAAATCCGGCGCCGGATTATTCGCCGTGGTGTTGAAGGCTTCGCCCGAATCAAGCGACAGCAAGACGATGTCGGTATTGGGCTGCACGCCGCTGGTGTCGGAATTGATCACCAGCGCCACTTCACGGCCGTCCGGCGCGATGTCGTAGCTGCCCGCGCCCGGATCCTGCGGCGGCAGCGATACCCCACTGCCACGGGTGATCGGCTGCGGCTCGCCGCCGGCCAGCGCAATGCGGTACAGGTGCACCTCGCGATCATCCAGCCAGCGATCCCAGTGGCGCAGCGGCGCGCGGTCCCAGGTTCTGGCGGAAACCTTGCTGTCCTTGCGCTCCTTAAGGCGCTTGGCCTGCGCATCCCAATCGTCCAGGTCGGTCCAGATCCGGGTCAGGAAGGCAACCTGCTTGCCATCGGGGAACCAGCGCGCACCGGAGGCACCGGTGGGCAGTGACGTCAGCCGGCGCGCCTCGCCACCGCCCAGCGGCAGCACATACAGCTGTGCCGCCTCGTCGCCCTCGCGCTTCGATTCGAACAGCAGCTGGCTGCCATCAGGCGAGAACTGCGGATTGCTACTGTTGACGCCCTCGGCACTCAACACCCGCGCCGCGCCGCTCTGGTTGTCGATCAACCAGATGCGGGTCGAGATGGTGTCCTTCTCGCGGTCCGCACTGCCAACCGCCAGGGCCGTGTGGCGGCCGTCGGGAGATACCGCGGGCGAAGACAGGCGCTTCAACTGCCAGAGGGTTTCGGCGGTGAGCGGCGCCTTGTCCTGCGCGAGGAGGCCGTACGGCAGGAGCACGAGGACGGCGAGCAACAAGCTGCGGATCATGGATGACTCCCGGGGTGCGCGAGTCCTCCAGCATGCCGGCAGGAGACCCGTTGCTCAAGCCAGCACGCCGAACGGGCCACGCGCCAGACCCGGCGTGCGGCAATGTCGGGTCCACCGCTGCGCGGCTTGAGCTGACCTACAACAGGCAAAGCGCAGCAGATAGCCGGCTTTCGTAGGTCGGTTCAAGGGGCGTAGCCGCGGAACCGACATTGGATACGCGGGCCAAGGCGAAGGTCTATGGCGCAAACACCTCGGCGAAGAAGTCATCCATCAGCCGGTAGGCGCGCTTGGCCGAGCGCTCGTGATACAGGCAGGCCGGCGGCCAGTTGGCATCGGATTCGGCGAAGCAATGCACGGCGCCAGCAAAGTTGACGAATTGCCAGTCAGCGCCGGCAGCGCGCATTTCACTCTGGAAGCCGACGATGTGCTCGCCCTTCACCATCGGATCATCGGCACCGTTCAGCACCAGCACACTGGCCTTCACTGCATCCGGCTGCGCCGGCAGTGAAGTCTCCAGACCGCCATGGAAGCTCACCACGCCGGCAATGTCGGATCCGGCGCGCGCCAGCTCCAGCACGGTGGATCCACCGAAGCAGAATCCGATGCCGCCGATGCGCGTGACATCGAGCGGCGCGGCATCGGCTTGCGCGCGCAGCACGTCGACGGCCTTCGCGGCCCGCGCGCGCAAGACATCGCGCTGCGCATACATGCCGCCCGCAGCGGCGCCGGCTTCCTCGGCATTGGTGGGTCGCAGGTCGGCACCGTAGACGTCGGCAACCAGTACCACATAGCCGCGCGCGGCAATCGCCTTGGCCTTCTCGACCTGCGCGTCATTGACGCCCATCCAGTTCGGCACCATCACCAGGCCGGGCCGTTTCTCGCCACCCGGCTCAAACACCAGATGCCCCGCAAACTCGGTATCGCCGATGTTCCAGGTGATGTCACGCACCGTGGCGGCGTTACTGATACCAGCAACAAGCATCGCAAGGACAACGATCAGCAATCGCATGGAAGTCTCCACAGCATCAGGGCCCCTAGCGTACGACGCCCAATCCCCGCACGCACCAGCCACGCGTTGTTCCCCGTTCCCCGTTCCCCGTTCCCCGTTCCCCGCTCTCAAGCAATCCCCATCCCCGGAATCGTGCTGATCAACTCGGGATCAAAACCACAGGCCTTGGCGAAGTGGCGGCCACGCTCGGTGTAATCGCGATAGCGCGGAAAGCTGGGTGCTCCCGGCGACATCAACACCACACCACCGCGCGTCATCACGCTTTCCGCGGCGCGCACCGCGTCGTCCATTTCGCCGCGCTCGAACAGGGTGAAGCCCGTCGGGTGCTGGAAGCCACGCAGTCCTTCTGCGATGCGAGGGCCATTCTGGCCGACAGTGATCACCGCAGCAGGCGGCTCACGCTGCACGCGTTCGACGAACACGCCCCAGTCCAGACCGCGGTCATAGCCACCGACGATGATCGCCACGCGCCGGCCGCGCAGGCAGTCGAGTGCAGCGATGCTGGCGTGCGGCGTGGTGCTGATCGAGTCGTTGATGTATTCGACACCGTCCTTGATGCCGAGACGCTGCAGGCGATGCGGCAGCGGCGCGAAGTCCAGCGCCGCTGGCGCCAGTGCAATCGCGTCGAGCCCCAATGCCTCGACCGCGGCCAGTGCGGCACACAGATTGATGCGGTTGTGGGCGCCGGTGAGCTGCATCTGCGCGGTATCCATGACGCGGGTTTCGCCGCGCCAGATCTCACTGCCTTGTGCATGCCAGCCGGCGGGTGAGCCGACCCAGGCGACCGGACAGCGCGGTGATTCCTGGGCCAGGCGCGTATCGGCCGCATTGATCACCGCGAATTTGGGGTCGGCACGATGCAGCAGGGCGAGCTTGTCGCGGTAGTAGCGCGCTTCCGAGCCGTGCCAGTCGAGGTGCTCGGGGAACAGGTTGAGCAGCACCGCCACTTCCGGATGGAAGGCGTCGCGGGTCTGGTAGGAGGACAGTTCGATCACCCAGAACTCGGGCGGTGGCTGCACTTCCAGAAGATCGAGCAGGGGCAGGCCGATGTTGCCGGCCAGTGCGGTGCGATGCCCGCCGCTGCGCAGAAGGTGGGCAATCAGGGCCGATGTGGTGCTCTTGCCCTTGGTGCCGGTGACGCAAATCGTGCGCGCATTCGGGTTGGCCGCGAACCACAGTTCGGTGCCTGAGGTGTACTTGGCACCCAGCGCCAGAGCCGCTTCAGCGATGCCCTGGTAGGGGCTGATGCCGGGCGACTTGATCACCATGTCGAACACCGCCAGCACCGCTGGCTCGGGATCGCCGGTGATGATCCGCAGGTAAGGATCTTCAAGCGTGTCGGTATCGCGCGCCTCTTCGGCACTGCAGAACAGGGTCAGCGGCATGCGTGAATAGCGCTCGCGCAGCGCGCCATAGGCCGCACGGCCTTCACGGCCGTAGCCCCAGATCGCTATGCGGCGGCTTTCAAGCCCCGAAGTGCTCAATCCATCGCTCCCGTAGCCCGGACGGTATCCGGTGCTCCCCCTGTTCGGTCAACAGCGGCTCGATGGCCAATTCACCGGCTTCGAGCTGCGGCAGAATCTCGCGCACGAAGCGCGCGACCAGTGCATCTTCGCGCCAAGCGGGGCGCCGCGCCAAGCCCGCCAGCGCGGCGCGCGACTCGGCGGCCTCACCGACGCACTCGAAAGGCTTGTGGTCTCGGTACTCGATCAGGGCGTCGAAACCCGCCGCCTGATCCGGTTCATCCAGCAGATTGCGCCCAAAAATGGCGGTCAGCCGCGGTTTCGGCATGAAGGGCGCCAGCGCCAGAAAGACGAAATGGCACTTCGGACACTGCCCGCACCAGCGACTCGCGGGCCGCTCGCCCTGGATGTGGAAATTGCGGTTGCAGCTGGAGAACACCCCGTCGTAACGCTCGATCCGCGCGAACTGGCGCGCCACGGCCAGCTCGGAAAGCGGCCGCAGCAGGGAGAAGTAGTGCAGGCTTGGCGTGATGTGCCGCGCCACATGCACGCCGAAATCGCGCTCGAACTCCCAGCCCTTGCTCCACTGGTGATTGACCTCGCCGCTGCCCGGAATCTGGCTGCCATAGCTGGCCGAGCGCTCGTTCGAGAAAACCACCTGGTCGAAGCCATGCAGCAGGGCGACCAGCACGCCGATCGCCGAGTTGATCGCGGTGACCGGAATGTGCCCGTTCAGCGCACCCTCGCGGTTGAAGGCGAACAGCTCGGGGGCCAGGCGTCGGCCGATATTCAGCCCAGGCAAGCCGGTGCGCGCGGCGCAGGTCGCGATCAAGGGTGAGGCGCCGATCCAGAACAGGGTCTGCGCCACGCCCATCGCGCGCAGCGCCTCGATGCTGACCAGCGAATCCTTGCCGCCGCCGATGGCGACCAGGGCGTGCTCTTCTGAGCCCCTCTCCCCTGCGGGCGAGGGGCCAGGCTCACGAGCCAACGGGTCGTCTGGCCCCGAGCGCCCTTGCGCAAGCAAGGGCCGGGGTGGGGTTGGGGAGAGGGGCGGCCCGTGCGCCGAATCCAGATCCGACCGCGAACCATGTGGAAACCGAATCCGCCCGCGCAAGCTGATGCCATTGCGGTAGGCGAATTCGCCAAGCCCGTTCTCGTAGATCGAGGTCAGCAGCGCGGCGATGTCGGCATCGATGGCATAGGAGTCGATGACAATCTCGGATGGCACTGCAGCCTTGTAATAGCTAACGCCGGCGATCAGGTGCAGCAGGCGCAGCGCCCGCTGCACAGCGGCGGCGCGCACGGTGTCGAGGGTAAACGGCGCGCCGGGAACGGCGATGCGCTCGATCAGTTCGGGGCCATCGTCGAAGGCGTAGACCAGTTCGGCCTCGCCGCTCTGCGCGTCGAAAGCCGCCCGCACAAAGCGAAAGCTGCGGATGTTCTCGCGCTGGAACTGCCACTCAGTCATCCATCACCTCTTCAGCAGGCAGGGCGCGCAGGTTGTAGCGGCTCGCCATCACCGCGCCGTAGGCGCCGGCATCGGCGATCAGCAGGGTATCGCCTTCCGTCGTATCAATCGGCAGCCGACGGCGGCGGCCCAGCACATCGCCGGTTTCACAGATGGGTCCGACCACTTCGCACTCGAACTGTTCCCCATTCGGCTCTTTGCTGAGGCTATGGATGCCATGCCAGGCGCCGTACAGGGCCGGCCGCAGCAGGGCGTTCATGCCGGCATCGACGCCGACACGCAGCAGGCCGAGCTTGTCGACAACCTGGGTCACCGACACCAGGAGCACACCGGCCTCGGCAACCAGGAAGCGGCCGGGCTCGATCCACAGATCAAAGTGCGGGCAGGCCGCCTTCATCTCGGCCAGGCGTTCGCCAAACGCATGCAGGTCGAAGGGCTCGGCTTCGGGCTCGTAGGGAATGCCCAGGCCGCCGCCGATGTCGAGCGCCTCGACCGTGCCGATGCCGTCGGCCAGGGCAGCCAGCCGCCCGAACACGGCCTGCCAGTGCGTCGCATCGGCGATGCCGCTGCCGATATGCGCATGCAGTCCGACCACGCGCGCACCCAGCTTGCGCACCAGGCCTGCGGCTTCGGCCACGGCCTCGATGGCGAGGCCGAACTTGGCTTCCTTGCCGCCAGTGCGGACTTTCTCGTGATGGCCCTCGCCGAAGCCCGGATCGACGCGCAGCCACAGGCGCCGGCCGGAAAACAGCTCGGGCCACTGTTGCAGCGGAAACAGGCTGTCGAGGGTGAGATTGACGCCGAGCTCAAGCGCTGCGGCGTATTCAATGCGCGGCGCGAAGTTCGGGGTGAACAGCAGGCGCAAGGGATTGATGCCCGGCAGGGTCGCCAGCACATGGCGCACCTCGGCCAGCGACACGCATTCGAAGCCGAAGCCTTCCGCCTCCAGCGCGCGCAGGATGTCCGGGTGCGCATTGGCCTTGATGGCATACAGGCGCTGCGACAGGCCCGGCAGCGCTTTGAGCGCGCGCGCGCGCTCGCGCACCGTTGGCAGGTGGTAGACGTAGCGTGGCGTACCGCGTGTCGCTGATTCAAGCAGGGCCTCACGCGCACCCTGCCACCAGGCCGCCGCGCGCGGGCGCGCCAGACCGCCAAGCGCCTTCCAGCTCGGCCCGAACACCCGCGCATCATCAATCGGCATCGCGCCGGCTTCGATCAGCAGGGCGTGCAGGCGTGGCAACAGGCCCTCGGCAACACCTTCATCCACCACGAAAGTGAGGTTCAGATCGTTCGAGCTCTGCGAGATCATGTGCACGCGCTCGCGACCGAACTCGGCCAGCACCGCATTGAGCTTGTGCAGGCGCGAGCGGATCCCGCGACCGACCATGGTGATCGCCGCGCAGGGCGCGATCACCTTCACCCGGCAAACCTGGGCCAGGTCGGCACAGAGCGCTTCGAGCACATCGGTGCTGACCAGGTTCTCGCCCGGGTCCAGCGACACCGTGACATTGGTTTCAGCCGAGCCGATCAGATCGACCGACAGGCCGTGATGTTTGAACGCGGCGAACACGTCGGCAAGGAAGCCGACCTGCTGCCACATGCCGACGCTTTCCATCGACACCAGCACGATACCGCGCCGCGAGCTGATCGCCTTCACCCCGGGCGCGGCATCGGCGATCGCCTCGATTACCGTGCCGGCCAGATCGGGCCTTTCGGTATCGCGTATCCACAGCGGCACGCCAGCCTCGCGGCAGGGCGAGATGCAGCGCGGATGCAGCACCTTGGCGCCGGTGGTGGCTATTTCCTGCGCCTCTTCGTAATCCAGCCGTGCCAGCAGGCGTGCTTCGGGCACGGCGCGCGGATTGGCGCTGAACATGCCGGGCACGTCGGTCCAGATCTCGACACGCAGCGCACCGAGCAGGGCGCCAAAGCAGGCCGCCGAGGTATCCGAGCCACCGCGTCCAAGGATCGCCGTGCTGCCATCTTCGGCGCGCGCCATGAAGCCCTGGGTCAGCAGCAGACGTTCCGGGCGCGCCGCCAATCGTTCGCGCAACGCAACGCGATCAGTCAGATCGCAGGACACCGACAGGCGCCGCGCCCAGGCGCTTTGGTTGGGCAGTGACTGTGCGGCGAGTCCGTCGCGTGCATCCAGCCAGCCCATGTCGAATCCGGCACGCGCGAGGTAAGCCACGCCCAGCGTCGAGGACAGCAGTTCACCTTGCGCCAGCAGCTCGGCCTGCCAATCGAGCGCGGCGGCGGCGCGGCGTGGATCGTCGGCCAGCGCCCGCAACGCAACCATACGCGCGCCCAGCACGAGGTCGGGATCCAGATCCAGTTCAGCTGCGAAGTCGCGGTGCCGGGCGATCAGCGCATCGAGACCGGTCGCTACAGCATCCGCATCAGCATGCGCATCAATCAATGCCTGCAATGCATTGGTGGTGCCCGACAGCGCCGACACCACCACCAGCACCCGCGCGCCCGTTTCGTCCGCGCGGCGTTTGGCAAGCTGGCCGATGGTGTCCCAGCGGGAACGCCGCGACACGCTGGTGCCGCCGAACTTGAGCACGATCCAGAGGCGATCCGCCGGAGGGGCGGTGGAGTGACTTGGCATCGACGACGTGGGCTTGGGCAAGTAAGGACTGCGGACAGCGTCATGCTGCGGCGCACAAGCATGACAAATGCAGGCCTTGCCTGCCATACGTTGGCCGAACTCAGCTCGCGCTAGGTGGATGTGCGGAGCCAGAGCGTCAACGCAGGGTCGCGACCACCACGTAGGGTGCGCCTTGGCGCACCGCGATCGGAGCTGGCGAAACACCGACGTGAGGAGATTAGTTGTCGTCGGAACCTGGGCAGGGTCAGCACCTCCATCTCGGTGCGCCAAGGCGCACCCTACTTGATCAATGGTCTCAGGGCCCCTGCTTGTGCTGCGCCATGGCGCGCAGATACGCCTCGATATCAGCGGCGAGCGCCTCGCGCTGGGCCTTGCGCAGGCTGGGTGCCAGCGCCGGCATGGTGGTGTTGAGGCGCACCTTGGTCGGCTCCAGCATCCAGCGCTGCAGCCAGCCGTCGGCGAAATACTCGGTAACGCTGCTCGGCACGTTCAATTCCGGCGCCTTGCCGCCGCCCTGTCCGTTGATGCTGTGGCAGCTGACGCAATGCTGGCGATATGCCTCGAAGCCGCGCTGCACGACAGCATCGGCGTCCTTGGGTGGCAGGATGCGCGGCAGGCGTTCGGCGATGTCAACCAGGGCTATGCCGACGATCTGGTATGGCCAGTCGTTGGCACCCAGCGCTTGCAATTCGGGTGATTCCAGATTGTCCCAGACCAGATAGAACGGCCCCAGTTCGACCGCCTCGTTGTTCTGCAGGCGATTGACCAGGGCGAAACTTTCGCTATCACTGCGCGCCCAGCTCAGCAGGGCGCGGTGTTCGGCCAGTTTGGTCGGTTCGATCAAGGCGCGATAGCCGTCGGCGCACTCGAACTGCACTGCACCGGCATCGCGCCAGCTGTCGCCGAACAGCGCCTGCAGCAGGGCCCCTGCCGGCACTCCAACATAGCTGCGTTGCGCATCCTCGTGCGGCTCGTGCACGGTCATGCTGCGCCGGCCACCGGCCAGTGCGCGCAACTGGTCGCGATCCAGGGTTTGCGTGCCTTCGGCGGTCACCACGGACAGGCTTTGCACTTGCGCAGCGATCGCGCCGGGCAACAACAGCGCGGCGAGCAGGACGATTCTGACCATGCGGCAACTCCCCTTGAGCGTAGGCGCAGGAACAATCAGCAAGTCAAAGGATGCCTGAGCCGAGCGCTCGCCGCAGTCCCCTCACACCCAAAAGCGTCGATGTCGCGGTAACCTTCGCCGCCCGATTCGCGTATCAGCATGCCGAGGTCCAATGAATTTCCTGCAGATTGATGTGTTCACCAGCCGGGCCTTCATGGGCAATCCCGTGGCCGTGGTGCTTGATGCATCCGGGCTGGACGCGGCCGCGATGCAAGGTATCGCGCGCTGGACCAATCTTTCCGAGACCGCTTTTGTGCTGCCACCCAGCACGCCCGAGGCCAGCTATCGGGTGCGTATCTTCACGCCGATGCAGGAACTACCCTTTGCCGGGCATCCCAGCGTCGGCACGGCCTTCGCCGTGCTGCGCGCCGGACTGGCGATACCGTTGGAGGGCCGCCTGGTGCAGGAGTGTGGCGCCGGTCTGCTGCCGGTGAGAGTCGAAGGTGAAGGTGAAGCGCTGCGCATCCACGTGCGTGCGCCGCAGGCCAAGCTGCTGGCTGACCCGAAGAAGATCGAAGGGCTGCTCGACGCCGCACTCGCCGGCCTGTCGCGCGGCGAGCTGGAACCGCGCATCGTCGACAACGGCCCGCGCTGGTGGACGGCCGAACTGGCCGACAGCGCCGCGGTGCGCGGCCATCAGCCCGATCTTGCCGCCATCGCGGCATTGACCTCGGCCAGCAAGACCGTCGGCCTGGCGATCTTTGCCGAATGCGCGCAGGACGAAGCTGCCCTGGTGGTGCGCGCCTACTGTCCCGCAGACGGCATACCCGAAGACCCGGTAACCGGCAGCGCCAACGCCTGCATCGGCGCGCGCCTGCTGGCCGAGGGCCGCTATCACGACGGCGAAAGCTATACCGCCAGCCAGGGCCGCGAAGTTGGCCGCGATGGCCGGGTAACGGTGAGCCTGAGCGAAGACCAGGTCTGGATCGGCGGCGCCTGTGTCTGCGTGATCGAGGGAAGTATCACAGTCTAGGATTCCAAGGCCGCTCCATGCGCGGATAAGCGCACCGACCCGGTGCGACCTGGACTGCTACGACAAGACACAGCAGGTCATACCCGCGCAGGAGCGCACCTGTACGCGACCGCGGGACGGTCTCGTAGGTCGGATCAAGCGCCGCCGAAACGCCTGATCGAGCGATCTGCCTAGGCGGCGCGGATCCGACGCACAACTTGCCGTTCGCGGCAAGCCTCTAGCACCTCAATGTCGGCTCCACCGCTGCGCGGCTTGAGCCGACCTACGACAGCTGTAACCGCCTCGCCTGCTGCTCGCGCTTTGTGTAGGAGCCGACCTGTCGGCGACCGGGATATCCGGCGTTTCCGGCAGTTGAGGCAATCCGGGGTCTGCGGTCGCGCACAGGGTGCGCTCCACCGTTGCGTCGAACGAATCGTCTTACTGTAGCCAACCCTGTTGGCGACCGGGATATCCGGCGTTTCCGGAAGTCTCGTAGGTCGGATCAAGCGCCGCCGAAACGCCTGATCGAGCGATCTGCCTAGGCGGCGCGGATCCGACGCACAACTTGCCGTTCGCGGCAAGCCTCTAGCACCTCGATGTCGGCTCCACCGCTGCGCGGCTTGAGCCGACCTACGACAGC
>JBBSJP010000074.1:0-12989 GCA_038257155.1 Lysobacterales bacterium
ACGCGGGCGTCGTAGGTCGGCTCAAGCCGCGCAGCGGTGGAGCCGACGTTGCGACAGCCTTGAAGGTCTCCGCACCGTCGGATCCGCGCCGATGCACTTCCTCGCACATTTCACCTTCGCAGCGGCGCTTGATCCGACCTACGAAGGCGTGGCTCGTGATCCGACCTGCGAAACGCGGGCGTCGTAGGTCGGCTCAAGCCGCGCAGCGGTGGAGCCGACGTTGCGACAGCCTTGAAGGTCTCCGAACTGTCGGATCCGCGCCGATGCACTTCCTCGCACATTTCACCTTCGCAGCGGTGCTTGATGCGACCCACGAAGCTGCGCAAGTACCAGCATTCCGCAGCGGCGCATCAATATGCGCCGAACAGGAGCGGTTGGTAGCGCGCAATCAGGCGGCGGCATACCTCACCGACACCACCACGAAGCGAAATCGGCCCAGCGGCAACTCGGCTTCGAATTCGTCGTCGATGCGCTTTCCCAGCGCGGCGCGGGCCAGCGGGGCGTCGATGCTGATCCAGCCGCTGCGGGCGTCGGTTTCGTCGGGGCCTACAATGCGGTAGGTGATCAGCTCACCGTCATGCACGCGCTCGATTTCGAACCAGGCGCCGAAGAACACCGCATCGTCCCGCCCCGGTGGACCCTCCACCACCTTGAGTCGTTCCAGCCGCTTGCTGACGTAACGCACGCGGCGATCGATCTCGCCGAGCTGCTTCTTGCGGTATGTGTACTCGGCGTTTTCCGAGCGATCCCCTTCGGCCGCAGCGGCAGCGAGTGCCTTGACCACTTCTGGACGCCGCACCCGCCAGAGGTCGTCGAGCTCGGCGCGCAGGCGCTCGAAGCCCTCGCGGGTGATCAGCGCGGTGGACGAGGGACCGGGCGGTCGCCAGCGTGACATGCGTCTCTGCGTGTTGTGTCGAAGGCACGAAACGATCGCCGCCGCCGTGCGGCAGCGATCATCTCCTGTCCGTACAGTGCTAGAGACCAGGCGCTGCCGGCACGTACTGCAGCGGGGATCCTGGTCCGATCGGCAGCCCCAGTACCAGCCAGATCGCGAACAGGAGGGTCCAGCCGATCGCGAATACCATCGAGTAGGGCAGCATCACGGCGACGACCGTGCCGATTCCCGCCTTGGGTTCATAGCGCTGCAGGAAGGCGATGATCAGCGCGAAATAACTCATCATCGGCGAGATGATATTGGTGACGCTGTCGCCAATGCGGTAGGCCACCTGGGTGAGCTCCGGCGAGTAGCCGAGCAGCATGAACATCGGAATGAAGATCGGCGCCATCAGTGCCCACTTGGCCGACGCCGAGCCCATGAACAGGTTCGCCACGGCAGTGAGCAGGATGAAGCCCGCCATGATCACCAGTTTGGCCAGCACCCATCGCCAGGAGCTGGGGTCGGTTTCGCCACCCAGAACCAGTTGGCGGCCAGCGTCGAGCATGCTGGCGCCTTCCACGGCGAAGATCAGGCCGAGCTGGGTCCAGTTGAAGAAGGCGACAAACTGTGCGGCAAAGAAGACAAGCACGAGGTACACGCCCAGCGTCGACATGCTCTGCCCCATGCCCTTGACGATGTCGGCGTCGCTCTTGATGGTTCGGGCCGCGACGCCGTAGGTGATGCCAACGATCACGCCATAAAGGAAAATGATCGTCACCACACTGCTCAGCATCGGCGAGCGCAGCAGGTCGCCGGTGGTCGGGTCTCGCATGAAGCCCGAGCCCCAGAACAGGTCCTTGGGCAGTCCAGCCCAGACCAGGATCAGGCTGATAATGACCGTCGCATACAGCGCCCACATCAATCCGCGCTTTTCTTCGGGCTTGAGCTTCTGCGCCTCCGGGTCGGCCTGGTGGATCTCGCCCTTCTCGGTTTCCGGAATCTCGCTCGGGTTGTCGGCAAAACGTGGTGCGACAATCTTCTCGGTGACGAACCAGCCCAGCAGGGTGATCAAGGGTGTGGAAGCAATCATGAAGTACCAGTTCGCCACCGGCGAGACGGTATAGGCCGGGTCGACGATGCGCGCTGCTTCCTCTGACAGGCCGGCGAGCAGGGGATCGATGGTGCCAATCAGCAGATTGGCCGAGTAGCCGCCCGAGACGCCGGCAAAGGCTGCGGCCATGCCAAGGATCGGATGGCGCCCGGCTGCGAGGAAGATCAGTCCGGCCAGCGGTACCAGCAGCACATAGCCGATCTCGCTGGCCATGTTCGACATCACGCCGGCAAACACCACTACCGGGGTCAGCAGGAAGCGCGGCGAGGACAGCACCAGCAGGCGCAGCGCGGCGCCGATCAGGCCGCTGTGCTCGGCGACGCCGATTCCAAGCAAGGCCACCAGCACCGTGCCAAGCGGCGCGAAGCTGGTGAAGTTGGTCACCATGCTGGTGCTGATGCGGTGCAAGCCTTCCAGCGTCATCAGGTTGACCACGTCGATGGTCGCGCCGGTGCTGGGATGCGCCGCGCTTACCTCGAAGTAGGCCGCAACGCCAGAAAGCAGCACTACCAGTGCGGCGAGGAGCGCGAACAGGGTGGCCGGATGGGGCAGGGCATTGCCGCCCTTTTCGACGATATTGAGGAAGCGGTCGATGGCCGAACGCTTGGGGATGGCGGAGTCGTTCATGTCGAATCAGTCAGTGCCAGCGGACAAGCGCCGAAGTGTATCAGCCCCGCCAAGCCGGACCTGCGCGGCGTGGTGCCCACGCTGTCAACCTGGCAGCAAGGGGGCGTTGTCCCGCTTCCCGGGGCGGTGATGGCGGCATGGGATGCCGCCCTACGAATGCGCCACCCCGGTGCCGACTTCAATTGCGAACCTGATTACCCATACGCTTCGGCCAGACCTGCATTCCACTGACCAAAGGTTTGATGAAGTCGGAATACTGGGCAATTAACCAACCCGCTCGCTGCCACCGTAGGTCGGCACCCCTGTGCCGACATCGAAAACTCAGCGTTTGCCACCCAGCATGCCCCCAAGCACGCCGCGCAGGATCTTGCGCCCCAAGCCATTGCCAACGGTACGCATGGCGGACTTGGCCGTGGCTTCGATGGCGCCCTGGCGACGGCTGGTGCCGAACAGCATGTCACGCAGCCAGCTGTTGGCCGGCTTTTGCGCCGCCGGCGCCGACTTGGCCGCCTCCTTCTGCGCCTTGCCGGCTTCCGCTTCCTGCTTTGCGACTTCGGCGGCGGCGGTTGCCTGTTCGGCCCGCTTGCTGAGAATTTCGTAGGCCGACTCGCGGTTCACCGCGGCGTCGTAGCGCGCGCCGACCGGGCTGCGCGCTCGCACCACGGCGCGCTCTTCCGGCGTTATCGCGCCCATGCGGCAGCGTGGCGGCGCCATGATGGTGCGCTCGACTGGCATCGGGATGCCCTTGTCCTGCAGGGTCGAGACCAGGGCCTCGCCCACACCGAGCTGGGTGATCACCTCGGCGGTGTTGAAGGCCGGGTTGGGAACGAAGGTTTCAGCCGCGGTACGCACGGCTTTCTGGTCGCGCGGGGTGAAGGCGCGCAGGGCGTGCTGGATACGGTTGCCGAGCTGGCCCAGCACGTCGCCGGGCACATCGTCGGGATACTGCGAACAGAAAAATACACCGACGCCCTTGGAACGGATCAGGCGCACCACCTGCTCGACGCGCTGGCGCAGCGCCGGCGGACAGTCGTCGAACAGCAGATGCGCTTCGTCGAAGATGAAGACCAACTTGGGCGTGTCGAGGTCACCGACCTCGGGCAGGTTCTCGAACAGCTCCGACAGCATCCACAGCAGGAAGCTGGAATACAGGCGCGGGCTGAGGAACAGCTTGTCGGCGGCGAGCAGATGGATGATGCCGCGGCCGGACATGTCCTGGCGCAGCAGATCGTTGAGCTCCAGCGCCGGCTCGCCAAAGAAGTGCTTGCCACCGGCCTGTTCCAGGCGCAGCAGGCTGCGCTGTACCGCGCCCAGGGTGGCGGCTGCGATCAGGCCGTAGCGGGTGGAAACTTCCTTGCGCTGCTCGGCGACCAGGTTGAGCAGGGCGCGCAGATCGTCCAGATCGAGCAGCAGCAGGCCTTCGTCATCGGCCATCTTGAAGATGATGTCGATCGCGCCGGATTGGGTGTCATTCAGCTCCAGGATGCGCGACAGCAGGGTCGGACCCATCTCCGACACCGTGGTGCGCAAGGGGTGGCCCTGCTCGCCATACAGATCCCAGAAGATCACCGGATTGGGTTCGGGAACCCAGTCCGCAAGGCCGATCAGGTCAAGGCGCTGCTGCAGGCGTTCACTGTGCGTGCCGGGCACGGCCAGGCCAGCGATATCGCCTTTCACATCGGCGATGAACACCGGCGTACCGCGGCGCGAGAACTGCTCGGCCATGGCCATCAGCGAGACCGATTTGCCGGTGCCGGTGGCGCCGGCCACCAGGCCGTGGCGGTTGCCGTAGCGCGGCAGCAGATGAACGGGCTGCTCGCCCTTGCCAAGGAAGATCGGTTGCATGCGCGTCGGCTTGTCAGTGGGGCGGAAGTGTCGATTCTAGCTTGCAGGCGTGACGGTGGAGACTTGTTAGCGACAGTCGGCGTCGATAGGCTGCAGCGCATTACCTCCGGCATGCCTGCTCGATGCGCCAGTTGCTGCTTTCCATTCCGTTCTTGCTCCTGCTTGCGGCCTGTACCACATCGCCGCAGCGTTCCAGTGCCGGACTTGAGCCCTCGACCCCACAAGCGCTCGATGCACTTTACGAGCGCGTTGATGTCGCCGCGCTGGCGCATGCCCAGGCTGAAAGCGATGCACGCGGCGATGCGCAGGCCGCCGCCGCAGCACGTGAAAAAGCACGGCTGGACCTGCAGGCGCTGGCGGCGCGTTGTGCGGCACTGGCGGGTTGCAGCACCGCGCGCGTGTTCGGCGTCTACGACCGTTTGCTGGCCGTGCAGTCTGTCGCGGCGGCGGCCGGTGAAGCAGAGTTCGCGCGGGGCGATGTGGAGCCCGAGGCGATGGCCGGCGACCAGACGTCACCGGTGCTCGATCACCTGCCGCAGGCCGGCCAGTCGATCAACCTGCTGGCTGGGCGCGAACTGCGCGACGTGATCGAACTGAACGGGCCGGTCAAGGCGGCACTCAATGAATGGCTGACCTGGATGCGGCCAAATCTGGTCGACGCCTGGGAGAACTACCAGTACATGCGCCATCTGATGTGGCCGGAATACGAGCAGGCCGGGCTTCCGGAGGCCCTGCTGTTCGGCATTCTGGCCAAGGAGTCTGGTGGCCGCGTGCATGCAATTTCCCGCGCCGGCGCGACCGGGCCGCTGCAGTTCATGTATGCCACCGGGCAGCGCTATGGACTGGGGCAGGTCAACGGCTTCGATACACGCTTCGATCCAGCGCTGTCGGCGCGCGCCAACGTGCTGTATCTCAATGACCGGTTTGCCGAATTCAACCACAACCTGGAGCTGTCACTGGCGGCCTACAACGGCGGTGAAGGACGCATGCTGCGCCTGCATCGCAGCAGCGGCGGCAAGCCGTTCTGGCACCCCGACGTATTCTGGCAAGTGCCAGTGGAAACCCGCGATTACGTCCCCATGGTGCTGGCCGCCGCCTGGTTGTTCCTGCATCCGGAGGATTACGGCCTCGAATTTCCTCGCCTGGAGACGGCTGCCAGCCGCATCACCTTGCCGCGCGTGTCCTCGATCAACGAACTCAGCATCTGCATCGGCAATGCCGGCAGCCGCGCCGGCTGGTTCCGCCATCTGCGCAACCTCAATCCGCGTTACGAGGCGCATGCGGTGATTCCCGCAGGCACCGAACTGG
The DNA here is from genome assembly GCA_038257155.1 of Lysobacterales bacterium. Lineage (GTDB taxonomy): Bacteria > Pseudomonadota > Gammaproteobacteria > Xanthomonadales > Xanthomonadaceae > JANJTY01. Next base: position 5,769 of record JBBSJP010000074.1, read on the forward strand.
CCATTCCGCAGGCCGCGCTGCAGGCCTACAACCAGTATTGCCTGAGCGGCACGCGCGCCGAACAGGCCGCGCAGATCGCCGCATCGCGCCAGCCATCGATGATGGCGCGCAGCCCGGCGGCAGGCGGCTCCTACACAGTGCGCAAGGGAGACACCCTGAACGGCATAGCGCGGAGTATGGGCTGTGGCAGTCTCAAGCAGCTCGCCGCTGCCAACAAGCTGCGTGGCCCGAACTACATGATCCGTCAGGGGCAGAAGCTGTCCCTGGCCGGCTGCACGCGCAGCTGAGAACAGATCCCGCTGTTGGAGGGCGGATCTTGATCCGCCACCGCGGCGACGCCCGGATTGATGCCGTCCACGTGGCATCCCGTAGCGGCGCATCAAGATGCGCCCTCCAAGAGCTTGAGCGAAGGCGGGCCCGGAGTTGCGATCAGATTCGGGCGGGTCGAGCCGCCACCGCTTACACTGGCGTCATGGACGACATTGAAGAAGCACAAGACGAAACCCTCGACATCCGCGTGCTGGAAGTGCCGGCCGAAGCCAGCGGCCTGCGCTTTGACCAGGCCCTGGCCCAGCTGGTGCCCGAATACTCGCGCTCGCGCCTGACCGAATGGATCAAGGCTGGCGAAGCCCTGCTGGATGGCAAATCGGTGCGGCCGCGCGACCCGGTGCGTGCCGGTCAGGTCATCGAACTGCGCGCCAAGCCGGAACGCGAGGTGCACGCCGAAGCGCAGGACATTCCGCTCGACATCATCTATGCCGATGACGATGTGCTGGTGATCAACAAGGGCGTTGGCCTGGTGGTGCATCCGGGTGCCGGCAATCCGTCCGGCACCTTGATGAATGCACTGCTGCACTTTGATGCCAAGCTGGCCGAGGTACCGCGTGCCGGACTGGTGCATCGGCTCGACAAGGACACCACCGGTGCCATGGTGATCGCACGCAACCTGCAGGCGCATACCGCATTGGTCAGCCAGCTCGCCGAGCGCGACGTGCACCGTCAATACATCGCGGTGGTTGTCGGTGTCCTGATTGCCGGCGGCACGATAGACGCGCCCATCGCGCGCCACCCACGCGACCGTATCCGCATGGCAGTGGTGGACAACGGCCGACCCGCCATCACCCACTACCGGGTGCGCGATCGCTACCGTGGCCACAGCCTGCTCGAGTGCCGCCTGGAAACCGGCCGCACCCATCAGATTCGCGTGCACATGGCACATGCCCGGCATCCGATCGTTGGGGACCCGCTTTACGGTGGCCCTTTGCGTCTGCCCAAGGCAGCCAGTACCGAGCTGGTCGAAAGCTTGCGCGGCTTCCGGCGTCAGGCCCTGCACGCCGAGCGCCTGGAATTCGTGCACCCGCGCAGCGGCGAGACCATGGCGCTGCAAGCCCCGCCACCGCCCGACCTGATCGCCTTGATTGCTGCACTGAAGCAGGACGCGGCGACGCTGGACCCGCTCGGCGGAAGCCGCATCCGGCGCTGACTGGTGGCGGCCTGGGCGCAACCGGATTGGCCGGCACCGCAGCGCGTCCGTGCGCTGTACACGGTGCGGCACGGCGCCGGTGTGTCGCTGCCGCCCTTCAATCATTTCAATCTGGGCGCGCGTTGCGGTGATGACGCGTCTGCCGTGACTGCGAACAGGCAGTTGCTATTGCAGGGCGCGAAGCTGCCGCAGCCTCCGCGCTGGCTGAATCAGGTACACGGCAATGCCGTGAATCGCTTCAATGCGACCGTCAGCGATTGCGAACCGGAAGCGGACGCCGCAGTCACCGCAGAGTCCAACTGCGTGCTGGCAGTGTTGACCGCCGACTGTCTTCCGCTGCTGCTCTGCGCTGAGGATGGCAGCGAAGTGGCCGCTGTGCATGCTGGCTGGCGCGGACTGAGCACCGGCGTGATCGAGAACAGTGTTGCAGCGATGCATGCATCCCCGTCAAACATCAGGGCCTGGCTTGGCCCCGCCGCCGGCCCGCAGGCCTATGAAGTGGGTGATGAAGTCAGGGACGCCTTCGTCAGGCACGATGCGCACGCCGCAGAAGCATTTCGCAGCACGCGCCCCGGCCACTGGCTATGCGACCTGTTTGCACTGGCACGACTGCGCCTCAATGCCCTTGGTGTCACGAGAGTATCCGGCGGCAGTTTCTGCACCATCAGTGACCCGCAGCGCTTCTTTTCCCACCGCCGCGACGCGCGCACCGGCCGCATGGCCAGCCTGATCTGGATCGAGGATGCTCAGGCCTGAAACCCGTAGGGCGGATCTCGATCCGCCATCGCGGCATCCATCGTTCGTGAGAATTTCCAACCATCCCGCAGCGGCGCATCGAGATGCGCCCTACAAGGCGTGCTTCCAGGAGAGCGGATCTTGATCCGCCATCGCGGCATCCATCGATCGTGAGAATTTCCAACCATCCCGCAGCGGCGCATCGAGATGCGCCCTACAAGGCGTGCTTCCAGGAGGGCGGATCTTGATCCACCATCGCGGCATCCTGGCACCGCGCGGCGGCGCACCACGATGTGCCCTCCGAGCGCACGCCTCGGCGCAACTCCTGACTTCTGGCAACTGACGGTTCAGCATTTCCGCGGCACCATGCGCGCTCACTTACGGAGACGAACCCGATGCGCTGGATGCCGATGCTGTTGCTTTTGATGCCCTGTAGCGTGCTGGCTGACAGCCTTGAAGTGCCGCGCCAGCTGCTGGAGCGTTTCGACCCGAAGGCGCTTCCGGCCTTGCAGCAGGTTGCCAAGGCCGAGCCGACCAATGTCGAGGCGCTGCGCCTGTTGGGGATCGCCCAACTGCGCGAAGGGCAATTCGAGGAGGCTGTGGACAACCTTGAGCGGGCGGTCGAACTTGAGCCGCGCAATGCAGCGCTCTACCACCTGCTGGGGCAAGCCTACGGCAGCAACATCAACAACGTTGGCATGCTCTCCAAGCTCGGCTACGCCGGCAAGATCCGAGGAGCCTTCGAGAAGGCGACAGAGTTGGATCCTGCCTTCATAGATGCACGCGACGGATTGATGCAGTTCTACCTGATGGCACCCGGCATGGCCGGTGGCAGCGTGGAAAAGGCGCGAGTCCAAGCCGCCGCCATTGCCGAACTCAGCGAAGTTCGTGGACACATGGCGCGCGCAAGGTTGCTGGGCAACGATGAAAAGCCGGACGAGGCGGTGGCGGCTTTTCGCGACGCAGTGCAGGCCGATCCGCAGTACGCCCCGGCGTGGCTGTCGCTGGGCGTGGCGCTGCATGAAACCGACAAGGTGGACGAGGCACTGGACCTGTTCGAAGCCATGCAGCGCGAGCTGCCCGATGCAGGACAGGGCTGGTATCAGTTCGGCCGCATCGCCCTGCTGAGCGACAGGCGTCTGGATCAGGCCGAGTTCGCGATGCGCCATTACCTGACTCTGCCACCCGCCGATGGCCAGCCCCCGACGAAGTACGCGCACCTGCGACTGGGTCAGATTCTTTCGAAGCTGGGCAAGGCCGATGCGGCACGCGCCGAGATCCAGCAGGCATTGGCGCTGGATGCAGAATTCGAGGACGCGAAGAAGGCCTTGGCCAGCCTGTAACGAGCAAAGCTTGGTTTGCCCTGCGAATCACGAGGCTGACCGGCCGCCCACTGCAGTATCGATGAATCACGTTGCACCGTCATACCGGCTGTTTGCTCTATATCAAGAACGCGCGGCGGGCGCTGAGGCATGATGTAGCCGGGTGCACTCGAGTACGAGGATGCGACATGCGACGGATAGCTGCTTTGGCGCTGCTTCTGATGGCCAGCCCGCTGCTGGCCAGCGAGCTTGATCTCGACCAACTCTGTCTCGACTGCCACCGCCCCGCGCAAACGCGCGGCGAGGTGCCGCTGATCGAAGGCCAGGAGCGCGACTACCTGCGCAACCAGCTCAAACGCTTCCGTGATCGGCACCGCGATGGCTTTCCGATGGCCGGCCTGGCTGCCGGCCTTGACGATGTCGCCGTCGACGAACTGACCGATGCACTGGCCAAACGCAGCTGGCGCGCAGCAGAAGGCAACGCAGCCGAGGGCTCAGTCGAGCGGGGCGCCGAGCGTGCCGCGCACCTGGCCTGCACCAGCTGCCATGGCGAGGAGTACCAGGGCGCCGGAGACATCCCGCGACTCGCCGGCCAGCAGCCCGGCTACCTGGCGCGCCAGATTGCCGCCTTTGCCGAGCTGGAACGGCACCATCCACCCACCGGTATTGGCGCGCGGATGATTGTTCTCGAGGGAAGTGACGCAGTCGATATCGCGGCGTTTCTGGCGTCGATGCGCTAGGGCGATGGCGTTGGCGCGCGTCGGATCCGCGCTGCAGGATTGATCGCGTCACCAGGCGGTTTCTCCAGCTTTTGATCCGACCTACGAGAAACCTGCGTAGGTCGGCTCAAGCCGCGTAGCGGTGGAGCCGACATCGAGACGCAGGTCCGATTCGAACAACGAAGATGACAACCCAACCCCGCCTTGAACCAGCATCCTTGCTCCCCCACCTACTGAGCATCGGCGAATCGACTCGCCCCCAAGCCTAAAAGGTGTCCCCATGCGAATGGACAAGCTGACCTCGCGATTCACCCAGGCACTGCAGGATGCGCAGTCGCTGGCGGTGGGGCGCGATCACAACATGATTGAGCCGGCGCACCTGCTGGTCGCCCTGCTCGACCAGCAGGGTGGTGGCACACGCCCCTTGCTGGCGCAGGCCGGCGTCAATGTGCCACTGCTGCGCGAGCGGCTCGGCGAGGCACTGCAGAAGCTGCCCAAGGTCTCCGGACAGGAGGGCCATGTGACAGTCGGCAACGACCTGTCGCGCCTGCTCAATGTCACCGACAAACTGGCCCAGCAGCGTGGCGATGCCTTCATCGCCAGCGAACTGTTCCTGCTCGCCGCGCTCGACGACAAGGGCGCCATCGGCCAGGCACTCAAGGGTGCCGGCGCCGACAAGGCGCGGCTGGAAACTGCCATCGAAAAAGTCCGCGGAGGCGAGAAAGTGCAAAGCGAAAACGCCGAAGAGAGCCGTCAGGCGCTGGAGAAATACACCATCGATCTCACCGCGCGGGCCGAATCCGGCAAGCTCGATCCCGTGATCGGACGCGATGAAGAGATCCGCCGCACCATCCAGGTGCTGCAGCGCCGCACCAAGAACAATCCGGTGCTGATCGGCGAGCCCGGCGTGGGCAAGACCGCCATCGTCGAAGGCCTGGCGCAGCGCATCATCAATGGCGAAGTGCCCGAAAGCCTGCGCAGCAAACGCGTGCTCAGCCTCGACATGGGTGCGCTGATTGCTGGCGCCAAGTTCCGCGGTGAATTCGAGGAACGCCTCAAGGGTGTGCTCAGCGACCTGGCCAAGCAGGAAGGCCAGGTGATCCTGTTCATCGATGAACTGCACACCATGGTCGGCGCCGGCAAGGCGGAGGGTTCCATGGATGCCGGCAACATGCTCAAGCCCGCCCTGGCGCGTGGCGAATTGCACTGCGTCGGTGCCACCACACTTGACGAATACCGCAAGTACGTCGAGAAGGATGCCGCGCTGGAGCGGCGTTTCCAGAAGGTGCTGGTCGATGAGCCCTCGGTGGAAGACACCATTGCCATCCTGCGTGGCCTGAAGGAGCGCTATGCCGTGCACCACGGCGTCGAGATCACCGACCCGGCGATCGTTGCCGCCGCCACCCTGTCGCACCGCTACATCGCCGACCGCCAACTGCCCGACAAGGCCATCGACCTGATGGACGAGGCGGCCTCACGCATCCGCATGGAGATCGACTCCAAGCCGGAAGTGATGGACCGCAAGGAACGTCGCCTGATCCAGCTCAAGATCCAGCGCGAGGCGCTGAAGAAGGAGAAGGATGCCGAGTCAAAGAAGCGCCTGGCCGATCTGGAATCCGAGATCACCGTGCTCGAGCGCGAATTCAATGATCTGGAGGAAATCTGGAAGGCCGAGAAGGCCAGCCTCACCGGCGCGACCCGGATCAAGGAGCAGATCGAGCAGGCCAAACTCGAACTCGAAGCCGCGCAGCGCCGCCAGGACTACGCCCGCATGAGCGAGATCCAGTACGGACAGATCCCGGCCCTGGAGAAACAGCTCAGCGCCGCGCAGGAAGCCGAGACCAAGGGCTTCACCCTGCTGCAGGACAAGGTCACCGCCGAAGAAATCGCGCAGGTCGTGTCGCGCTGGACCGGCATTCCGGTGTCCAAGATGCTCGAAGGCGAGCGCGAGAAACTGCTCAAGATGGAAGATGCACTGCACGCTCGGGTGATTGGCCAGCATGAGGCTGTCAAAGCCGTCTCCGATGCGATCCGCCGCTCGCGCGCTGGACTGTCGGATCCGAATCGGCCGAACGGTTCCTTCCTGTTCCTCGGCCCGACCGGTGTCGGCAAGACCGAGCTGTGCAAGGCCCTGGCCGGCTTCCTGTTTGACACCGAAGACGCCATGGTGCGCATCGACATGAGCGAGTTCATGGAGAAACATTCCGTGGCGCGCCTGATCGGTGCGCCGCCGGGCTATGTCGGCTACGAAGAGGGTGGTTACCTGACCGAAGCGGTGCGCCGCCGGCCGTATTCGGTGCTGCTGCTGGATGAAGTCGAGAAAGCCCATCCCGACGTGTTCAACGTGCTGCTGCAGGTGCTCGACGACGGCCGCCTGACCGATGGCCAGGGCCGCACCGTGGACTTCCGCAACACCGTCATCGTGATGACCTCCAATCTGGGATCGCACCTGATCCAGGAGCTGTCGACCGACGACAGCGCCGAGAGCTACACCCAGATCAAGGCTGCGGTGATGGGCGTGGTGCAGGGCCACTTCCGCCCCGAGTTCATCAACCGGCTCGACGAACTGGTGGTGTTCCATCCGTTGGGCAAGGAACAGATCCGCGAAATCGCCCGCATCCAGACCACCTACCTGGCCAAGCGCTTGGCCGAGCGGCAGATCACGCTGGACCTGAGCGAAGCGGCCCTGATGCTGCTGGGCAACGTCGGCTTCGACCCGGTCTACGGCGCCCGGCCGCTGAAGCGCGCCATCCAGCAGCAGCTGGAGAATCCGCTGGCCTCGAAGATCCTGGCTGGTGAGTTTGTGGCGGGCGATACCTTGCGGATCGATGCGGCCGGTGGGGTGCTGAGTTTCAGCAAGGCGTAGTAGCTCCAAAGCCCCTCTCCCACCGGGAGAGGGGTGGGGGAGAGGGTCCGAGACCTAGGAATGCAGATAGCTCGCCGGACCCCATCCAGCCGCCCA
>JBBSJP010000075.1:0-12865 GCA_038257155.1 Lysobacterales bacterium
AGCCGCGCAGTGGCGAAGTGAAGGCGCAGCGAGCCCCGCGAGCGTAGCGGCGAAGCCGCCGACCGAGCCAGCCGCGCAGCGGCGAAGTGAAGGCGCAGCGAGCCCCGCGAGCGTAGCGGCGAAGCCGCCGACCGAGCGAGCCGCGCAGTGGCGAAGTGAAGGCGCAGCGAGCCCCGCGAGCGTAGCGGCGAAGCCGCCGACCGAGCCAGCCGCGCAGCGGCGAAGTGAAGGCGCAGCGAGCCCCGCGAGCGTAGCGGCGAAGCCGCCGACCGTGATCATCCGCGCCCCCTCATGAAATGTCCGGGCCGGTGCGTTCATGCGCCGGCGTAGCGTTCAGCCGCGCCAACCCAGCGCGCAATCAGGCGATCTACCTGTTCAGGGCACTCGACCAGCAAGCCCTCCGCCACTTCGTGCACTGCCGGAAGCAGGCCGGCGTCGCGCGCCAGATCCGCAATGCGGAATCCCGCCAGGCCGGTCTGGCGGGTACCGAGAAGTTCACCAGGGCCACGCAGCTCCAGGTCCTTCTCGGCAATCGCGAAGCCGTCACTGGTACTACGCATGGTTTCGAGGCGGGCCCGTGCCAACTGCGACAAGGGCGCCTGATACAGCAGTACGCAACTGGATGCCGCCGTGCCGCGCCCGACCCGGCCGCGCAGCTGGTGCAGCTGGGCCAGGCCCAGGCGCTCGGCGTTCTCGATCATCATCAGCGAGGCGTTCGGTACATCGACACCCACTTCGATCACCGTGGTGGCGACCAGCAGTTTCACTTCGCCAGTCTTGAAGGCCTGCATCACCGCCTGCTTTTCCTTCGGTTTCATGCGTCCATGTACCAATCCGACGCGCAGTTCCGGCAACTGCAGGCTGAGTTGCTCGAAGGTGCTTTGCGCTGCCTGTGCCTGGATCTCTTCGCTGTCGTCGATAAGCGTGCAGACCCAGTAGGCCTGTCTTCCTTCACCACAGGCGGCGCGAATGCGCTCGATCACGTCTTCACGGCGGCCGGCCGACAGCACCACGGTGCGGATCGGCGTGCGCCCTGGGGGCAGCTCGTCGATCGCCGACGCGTCGAGGTCAGCATAGGCGGTCATGGCGAGCGTTCGCGGGATTGGCGTGGCGGTCATTACCAACTGGTGCGGCACGTGCTCGCCGCTGGCACCCTTGTCGCGCAGTGCCAGGCGCTGATGCACGCCGAAGCGGTGCTGCTCGTCGACGATCACCAGGCCAAGCGACGAGAAAACCACACCTTGCTGCATCAAGGCGTGGGTTCCAACCACCAGCTGGGCGCGACCTTCGGCAATCCCGAGCAACACGCGCTGGCGCGCCTTGCCGCTGATCTTTCCAGCCAGGAACACGACCTCGATGCCCAGCGGCGCCATCCAGCCGGCCAGCGTTCCGGCGTGCTGTTCTGCCAGCAGTTCCGTCGGCGCCATCAGCGCCGCCTGGCGCCCGCTGCCGATGGCGCAGAGCGCAGCGAGTGCAGCGACCACGGTCTTGCCGGAGCCGACGTCACCCTGCACCAACCGCAACATCGGCTCTGGACTGCCCAGATCGGCGCGGATCTGCTCAAAGACGCGCTGCTGGGCACCGGTCAGGGCAAACGGCAGGGCCTGGCGAAAGGCCTTCAGCAGCGCCGCACCGCCCTTCAACTGCGCGGCCCGCGCGCGACGTACGGCGATTCGGCGGCGACGCAGACTAAGGTGGTGCGCCAGAAGTTCTTCAAAGGCCAGGCGCTGCTGTGCCGGGTGTGTGCCAGCCAGCAGGGCCTGCTGCTCTGCGCCAGGCGGCGGAGCATGTACCAGGCGCAGTGCATCAATCAGGGGCGGCATTCCCAGACTGCGTCGCCGCGCCGGGCCAAGCAGATCCGGCATTGCCTCCGGGCCCAAGCGCTGCAACGCGCGTTCGATGAGGCGCCGGATGTTGGCCGCACCCAGGCCTTCCACGGCAGGGTAAATCGGAGTAAGGCGCTCGTCGGTACCACCGCGTTCGTCCGCCTCGATCAACTGGTAGCTTGGATGCACGATTTCCCGCCCGTGGCTGCCAAATCGCACTTCACCAAAACAACGCAGCCACTGGCCTACTTTCAGGCGCTCGACCTGCGCGGCGCGGAAATGGAAGAAGCGCAAGACGAGGCTCGCGTGCGACCCATCGCCGACTGCCACGCGCAGCACCGGTCGACCCCGGAAGCCGCGCTCTACCGCCTCGATGCAGCCCTCGATCTGCGCGCTGCGCCCGGGCTGCAGACCGGCGATGGGTTCGATGCGGGTACGATCCTCGTACGCACGCGGCAGGTGAAACCACAGGTCTTGCAGGCGCGCGATGCCGAGCTTGGCCAACTTCTGCGCCATGCCAGGGCCGACGCCAGCCAATTCGGTGACCGACACCAGCCCAAGCTCCGATGCGGGCGCGCTTGAAGCGCCTGCGCGCGACGCACCGGCCACGAATCAGGCCGCGTCAATCACCATCACGGCGTCGATCTCTATCCGCACACCGCGCGGCAGCGACGCGACACCGATGGTGCTGCGCGCCGGAAAGGGTGCGCTGAAGTGCTCGGCCATCACTTCGTTGACTGCCCCGAAATCGCCCAGATCCGTTAGGTAGATGCCGACCCGCACGATCTGCCCGAGCGAACCTCCCGCAGCTTCGCAGACCGCACGCAGATTCTCGAACACGCGCCGCGCTTCAGCCTGGATATCACCAGCCACCAGCTCCATGCTGGCGGGCTCGAAAGGAATCTGCCCCGAGAGATAAACGGTGTTGCCGGCCCGTACGGCCTGCGAGTAGGGGCCGATGGCCTTCGGTGCGTTGTCGGTGTGGATGGGGGTTTTCATTTCGGAGGTCAGGAGTCAGGAGTCAGGGGTCAGCTAAAGCAGCACTGCGGAATCTGCCGGGCCACGGCGACCTGAAGGGTAGTCGAAGCCAGCGCAACACGGAAATGGGGAGGAACTTGGATACCGAGGGTGGACCGCTGTGCCGAACGCCAGAGCTGTCCTGACTCCTGACCCCTGACTCCTGACTTGTTCCCTCACAAGCGCTGTACTCCCGACACCGGCACCAGACGCCGCACCCGGCGGATTACATCGGCCAGATGCTTGCGATGCTTCACCTCGATGGCGAAATGCAGCACGGCCATGCGCAGGTCGCGTTCGCGGTACTCCACCTGGTCAATGTTCGAGGCCGCCTCGGCGATTGCGGCAGCGACCTGGGCGAGCACACCCGGCTTGTTGTCGACTTCAACGCGCAGTGCCGCGCTGTAATCGCCTTCCACGCTGCGCGCCCAGTCGATCGGCATGAAGCGCTCAGGCGTCTTGCGCAGCTCGGGAAGGTTGGTGCATTCCACCCGGTGCACGACAATGCCCTTGCCGGGCGACAGAAAACCGAGAATCTCGTCGCCGGGAATCGGATGACAGCAGGCCGCGAAGTTCAGTACGCCACGCTCGCTGCCGCTGATCAGGATCTTGTCGCCCTTCGAGGGCATCGCGCTGGCAGGCAGCAGATCGCCCTGGTGCTGGGTCAAGGCCTGCGCCACTTGCTGCGGCATGCGATTGCCCAGCGCGATCTCGGCCAGCAGTTCCTCCAGTCGGCGCAGCCTGCAGTCACTCAGGTACTGTTCGATCTGCGCTGTCGGCACCCGGTCGAGCGAAGTCTCCAGCGCCTCCAGGGCGCGATCCAGCATGCGATGCCCCAGCACTACCGCATCTTCGTGCTGCAGGTGCTTGAGCGAGGCGCGGATCGCCGTGCGGGCCTTGGAGGAAACCACGAATTCCAGCCATTGCGCGTTGGGCGACGCCGACTCGGCGGTGATGATCTCGATACTCTGGCCTGAGGCCAGCTTGGTACGCAGCGGCACCAGACGCCCGTCGACCCGCGACGCCACCGCATGGTTGCCAACATCCGTATGCACGGCATAGGCAAAGTCCAGCGCGGTGGCGTTGCGCGGCAGCGAAAGTATGTCGCCGCGCGGGGTGAACAGATAGACCTCGTCGGGAAACAGGTCGACCTTGACGTTCTCCAGGAACTCCAGCGACGAGCCGGCCACCTGCTGCGATTCCAACAGGTTGGAAAGCCAGGTATGGGCGCGGCTCTGGGCGCTGTTGGGCGCCTTGCCCGCGGCCTTGTATACCCAGTGCGCGGCAATGCCTCGCTCTGCTACAAGATCCATTTCCTCGGTGCGAATCTGCACTTCCACCGGTGAGCCGAAGGGACCAAACAGCACGGTATGAATGCTCTGGTAGCCATTCGCCTTGGGGATTGCGATGAAGTCGCGGAAGCGGCCGTCCAGCGGCTTGTGCAGGGAGTGCACCGCGCCCAGCGCGTGGTAGCAGTGCTTGACCTTGCCCACCACGACGCGAAAGCCGAATACGTCCATCACCTGGTCGTAACTTTTGTGCTCGGTGCGCATCTTGTTGTAGACGCTGTAGGCGGTCTTGACCCGCCCCACCAGCCGATAACTGAGCTTTTCGTTGGTCAGGCGCTGCGCCAGCTGTGCTTCCAGCTTGGCCATGGCCTCGCGCCGCATCACCGGCTGACTGCGGATGCGCTTGTCGATCACTGCATGGCGCCAGGGATGCAGGGCGCGAAAGCCGAGATCCTGCAGCTCGCTCTTGATCCGGTTCATGCCCAGACGCTGTGCAATCGGTCCGTAGATCTCGAGCGTCTCGCGCGCGATGCGGCGGCGCGAATCGGCGCGCATCGAGCCGATGGTGCGCATATTGTGCAAGCGGTCGGCCAGCTTGATCAGGATGACGCGCAGATCGCGTGCCATCGCCAGCAGCATTTTCCGGAAACTCTCGGCCTGCGCTTCCTGCGCACTATGGAAGCTGAGCTTGTCCAGCTTGGTGACACCATCAACCAGCTCTGCCACCGTCTCACCGAACTCACCCGCGATGTCCTCGCGCGGCAGGTTGGTGTCTTCCAGCGCGTCGTGCAGGATGGCGGCGCAAAGGGTCTCGCGATCCATGCGCAGCTCGGCCAGGATCGTTGCCACAGCCACCGGGTGGGTGATGTACGGCTCGCCGGATCTGCGCGTCTGTCCGGCGTGCGCCTGGGCACCCACCTCAAATGCGCGGCGCACCAGGGCAAACTTCTCGGCGTCGATGTAGTCCGCAGTAGCACGCTCCAGCGGCCCGAGGCAGTCGGGCAGGTTGGCGGGACAGAGCGTGAGGCCGGGGTCGGCAGTGGGACTCATCTGTCTAAGGTGCAGGCTCCGGGCCGGCTACGCAACACCTGCGCTCACGGCGCGGCAGCGAACATATGCAATGTGCGGCAAAAGAAGCGAAGCGAACCTTTGCGCAAAAGCAATCGGCCGGGCAAGGCCGGCCGATTGCGTGTGCTCGCTTGGATGGCGCGCAGCGCGCCGTGTCGCGATCAGAGGTCGTCGCCGCCCTTGGAAAGGTCGTCGTCAACTTCGGCAGCGGCCCACTCCAGCGCCTCACGCTCGGCGCGTTCGCGCTCCAGCTTGTCGATCTGCTCGATCAGGGCGGTATCGACCCGGCGCGCAGCGATCTCGCGCAGCGCCTGCACGGTGGGCTTGTCGGCCTGGTCGTCATCGCTGTCGAGCACGGAATCGGCGCCGTTGGCGAGCTGGCGGGCGCGCTTGGACGCCATCAGGACCAGTTCGAAGCGGTTGTCCACTACGTGCAGGCAATCTTCTACGGTGATGCGTGCCATGGGCTTGAATTCCAGCAGGTTATGTCGAAGAACCGCGCATTCTAGCGGCACTGGCCGTGGCAGGTCCAGCGGCGCTCGGTTCGCGCCGCTGGAATCAGCACGAATTCAAGGACTTGGGTTCGCGCCTCAGTCGCCCAACAGGGCCTGGATCAGGCCCTCGTGGCGCTGACTCTGCGCCGGGGTGCGCAGGCGGCAGGCCACGAAGATGGCCTGCAGTTCGCGCACGGCGGTCTCGAAGTCGTCGTTTACCACCACGTAGTCGAACTCGCGGTAGTGGCTCATCTCCTCGTGCGCGGCGGCGAAGCGGCGCTCGATGGTGGTCTCGCTGTCCTGCGCGCGCTTGCGCATGCGTTCGACCAGGGCGGCGCGGGAGGGCGGGAGGATGAATACGCCAACACAGTCGGGCACCTTGGCGCGCACCTGGCGGGCGCCCTGCCAGTCGATTTCCAGCAGCACATCCTTGCCCTGCGCCAGCAAAGGCTCAACCGACTGCCGCGCGGTGCCCTTGAAGTCGCCGTGCACCAAGGCGTGCTCGAAGAAGTCCCCGGCCGCGACCATGGCTCGGAACTCGACCTCGGAGACGAAATGGTAGTGCTCGGCGTGTCGCTCGCCTGGACGCGGACCTCGCGAGGTGAAGGAGATCGACAGCGCGATGCCCGGCTCGCGTGCCAGCACGGCGTTGACCAAGGACGATTTGCCCGCCCCGGATGGCGCTGCAACGATGAACAGTGTCCCTCTCATTCGATGTTCTGCACCTGTTCGCGAAGCTGCTCAATCAGCACCTTCAGTTCGACCGCAACCTGCGAGGTGCGAGCATCGACGGATTTGGATCCCAGGGTGTTGGCCTCGCGATTGAACTCCTGCATCAGGAAATCCATGCGTCGGCCAACCGCCTCGCGCAACTTCAGCACGCGGCGCGCCTCGACGATATGACTGGCCAATCGATCCAGCTCTTCATCCACGTCAAGCTTCTGCAAACCCAAAACCAGCTCCTGCTCCAACCGGCCCGGATCGAGCGGCTGCTTGAGCTCGGCCAGGCGATTGTCGAGCCGAGTGCGCAGGGCAGCGCGAATCTCCGGCATCCACTCGCGCACCTGCCCGGCGCAGCGCTCGATGCCGTCCAGACGCTCATTCATTGCCGTCGCCAGGGCCGCGCCCTCACGCTCGCGCGCCGCCAGAAACTCGTCGGTTACCCGGTCCAGCAACTCGAGCGCCTCTGCGTGCAAGCCTTCAAGGTCCAGCTCGGGCTCTTCCAGCACGCCGGGGTAGCGCAGCAGTTCGGTGAAGGTCACGGTTTGCCCAGGAAACAGTGCAGACGTCCTGCCAGCCACTTCTGCCAGGCGTTCAAGCAGCGCCTGATTGACGCGTAGCTCGGCATTCGCGCCGGCCACGGCGCGAAAGCGGAAGCCCAGATCCAGCTTGCCGCGGCTGATGCGCGCCGCCAGGCGCTCGCGTAGTGCGGGCTCCAGGGCGCGCAGCTCATCGGGCAGGCGCAGGCCAAGCTCGAGGTAGCGATGATTCACCGAGCGCAGCTCGCAGGCGAGCGAACCCCAGGTGGTGGCGCGCTCGGCGGAAGCGAATGCGGTCATGCTGCGAAGGGTCAAGGGCTGCCTCGCGGGGGTGAATGGCGGGGGCGAATGTTACCCCGGATGGCCGGCGGCGGCTTTGCGCCGCTCATCCGCGTTAAACTCGCCGCCCGCTTTGCCACCTGTGCCCCTTCCCCATGACAGACACCCAGCGCCCCAGCGGCCGTGCGCCCGACGCCTTGCGTCCGATCACTATCGAACGCGGCTTCACCCGGCATGCCGAAGGCTCGGTGCTGATCTCGTTCGGCGACACCCGCGTGCTGTGCACCGCTACGGTCGAGGGCCGCGTACCGGGCTTCCTGCGCGGCAAGGGCGAGGGCTGGATCACGGCCGAGTACGGCATGCTGCCGCGCGCCACCCACAGCCGCAGCGACCGCGAGGCGGTACGCGGAAAGCAGGGCGGCCGCACCCTGGAGATCCAGCGCCTGATCGGCCGTTCGCTGCGCGCCTGCGTCGACCGCGGCGCACTTGGCGAGCGCACCATCACCCTCGACTGCGACGTACTGCAGGCCGACGGCGGCACCCGCACTGCCGCCATCACTGGCGCCTATGTGGCCTTGGTCGATGCGGTGCGCGGCCTGAAACAGCGCGGTGACATCAAGCGCGATCCGATCCACGGCGCCATCGCGGCGATTTCGGTCGGCATCTTCCGCGGCCTGCCGGTGCTCGATCTCGACTATGCCGAGGACGTCGACTGCGACACCGACATGAATGTCGTGATGAACGACGGCGGTGGCTTCATCGAGGTGCAGGGCACGGCCGAAGGCCACGCCTTTCGTCGCGAAGAGCTCGACGTGCTGCTTGGCCTGGCCGACAAGGGCATCAGCGAGCTGATCGCCCTGCAGCGCCAGGCTCTGGCACAGGCCTGATCTCCATGCAGCGCCTTGTCATCGCCAGCAACAACCGCGGCAAGATCGACGAGCTGCGCGAACTGCTCGCCGGCAGCGCGATTGAACCGGTCGCGCAAGGCGAGCTGGGCGTCGAGGAAATCGAGGAAACCGGCGCCAGCTTCATCGAGAACGCCCTGCTCAAGGCGCGCCATGCGGCGCGCGTCACCGGCCTGCCGGCATTGGCCGACGATTCCGGCCTCTGCGTCGACGCGCTGGGCGGCGAGCCGGGTCTTCACTCAGCCCGCTACGCCGGCAGCCCGACCAATGCCGAAGCCAATATCGACAAGTTGATCGCGGCGCTGGACGGCTTGGCGCCAGGCCAGCGCGGTGCGCACTTCCACTGCGTGCTGGTGCTGCTGCGCCGACCCGAGGATCCCGCCCCGCTGATCGCGGAAGGCCTGTGGCATGGACGCATCCTGGAAGCGCGGCGCGGCACCGGTGGCTTCGGCTACGACCCGGTGTTCTTCGACCCGCTGCTTGGCCAGAGCGCCGCCGAACTCGACGCGCGCAGCAAGAATCGCTTGAGCCATCGCGGCCAGGCCCTGGCCACACTGCGCCGGCGGCTGTCCGAGGTCTGACTCCTCCGCCACCGGCACAAGCCCTCGCCGTCGTAGGATGTGGTGAGCGCAGCGAATCGCATCGAAAGGCTTGCACCGCTCTACTGATCGATGCGGTTCGCTGCGCTCACCACATCCTACCCGCCGCCCTATCGCCTCCGTTCCGATCAATGCTCACCCATCCGCCCCTCGCGCTTTACATCCACATTCCGTGGTGCGTGCGCAAATGCCCCTACTGCGATTTCAACTCGCATGCGCAGCAAGGCGATCTGCCGGTCGACGACTACGTACGTGCCTTGCTGGCCGACCTGGAACAGGATCTGCCGCTGGTCTGGGGCCGCAGCGTGCACAGCGTGTTCTTCGGCGGCGGCACACCCAGCCTGTTTCCGGCACGCGCCATCGGCGCGATCCTGGATGGCGTGTCGGCACGGCTGCGAATCACACCGGGCGCGGAAATCACCCTGGAGTGCAATCCCGGCACGGCTGAGTACGACCGCTTCGAGGGCTACCGCGCCGCCGGCGTGAACCGTCTCAGTTTCGGCGTGCAGAGTTTCGACGACGGCTGCCTCGCGCAGCTCGGCCGAATCCACGATTCGGCGCAAGCCGAAAATGCGGTTCGCGCCGCGCGCCGCGCAGGCTTCGACAATTTCAACATCGACCTGATGTTCGCCCTGCCCGGACAGAACCTGGCCATGGCCCTGCACGACGTGGATCGCGCCCTGGCCCTGGAGCCGGCGCATCTGTCGCACTACCACCTCACCCTGGAACCCAACACCGTGTTCGCGGTGCGCCCGCCGCCCGGCCTGCCCGACGAAGACGCCGCCTGGGATCTGCAGGATGCCTGCCAGCAGCGGCTGCGTGAGGGGGGCTTTGAACACTACGAGGTCTCCGCCTTTGCACAGCCCGGTCGGCAGTGCGCGCACAACCTCAACTACTGGCGCTTCGGCGACTACCTCGGCATCGGCGCCGGCGCGCACGGCAAGCTCAGCCTTCCCGCCAGCGATCAGATCCTGCGACGCTGGAAACTGAAGCACCCACGCGATTTCCTGGCGCGTGCCGGCACACCCGAAGGCATCGGTGGCGACCAGTACCTCGACGCCACGCAGCGCCCTTTCGATTTCATGCTGAATGCCCTGCGCCTGCACGAAGGCTTCAGCGCAACGCAGTTCGAGGCGCGCACCGGCCTGCCGCTGTCTGCCATCTCCGCGGCCCTGGCCAAAGCGGAATCAGCGGGCTGGCTGGCATGTGAAGGCGAACGCTACGCGCCCACCGAACTGGGCCAGCGATTCAATAACGATCTGGTCAGCCTGTTTCTTGCAGACTGAAGCACCCGCCCGCGGAATGCCGACCCATGCTTGAGTCCGTCCAGTTGCGCTGTCCGTTCTGCGGCGAGCAGTTTGAGGCATTGGCCGACCCCAGCGGCGGCGAGGCCGAGTACATCGAGGACTGCCCGGTGTGCTGCCGACCGATCACCTTGCACCTGCATCTCGATGACGAAGGCGAGTTCGATTCGCTGCAAGCCGATCGCGAGTAGTCTTCGCGCATGGGACACGGACACTCGCACTCACACCCGCACGAGCACTCGGACGACGGCGCAGGTCCGGAGAGCGCCGGAGCCGCCGCCCGCCTGCGCGAGCGCGGCCTGCGTCTGGCGATTTTCCTCACCTTTGGGTTCGCTCTGGTCGAAGCGGTAGGCGGATGGTGGGCCGGTTCCCTGGCATTGATGGCCGACGCCGGGCACATGCTGACCGACTCGGTCGCCCTGCTGCTGGCCTGGGGTGCGGCGCGCCTGTCGCAGCGCCCGCCCAGCGCATTGATGAGTTATGGCTGGCGGCGCGCCGAAGTCATGGCAGCATTGATCAATGCCCTGCTGATGCTGGGCATTGTCGCCGTATTGGTACCCGCCGCATTCGAGCGCCTGCAGCACCCGCGCGACGTGCTGGGCGGCAGCGTGATGTTGATTGCCTTCATCGGCCTGCTGATCAATGTCGTGGTTTTCAGCATCCTGCACGCCGCCGATCGCGGCGCGCTGAACACGCGCGGCGCGATGCTGCACGTGCTGGGCGACCTGCTCGGCTCGGTCGCGGCACTGACTGCCGGCGCCGTGATCTGGGCGACCGGCTGGAACCCCATCGATCCGCTGCTCAGCATGCTGATCGCCGCGCTGATCCTGTTTTCCGCCCTGCGCCTGCTACGCGACGTGCTGCGCGTGCTGATGGAAGCGGTTCCCGCTGGCGTCGACCTTGCGGCGATCCGCACCCGACTGCGCTCGGTAAGCGGCATCACCGCCGTGCACGACCTGCACGTCTGGACCCTGGCCGGCGACCGCCTGCTGCTATCGGCCCATGTCGGCATCGCCCGAAGCGAGGATTGGCCGAGGCTGCTGGTCGAGCTGCAGATCGCCCTGCGCGACGATTTCGGCATCGGCCACGCGACGCTGCAGCCTGAGCCGCCCGAATACCACGCGCTGGCCGAGTGCCACTCCTGCGACGATGCGCCGCTGGATGATCATGCGCATTGACTTCAAAGCCTGCGGTTCCCAGCAGGGTAGCCCCCGTGACTACCAGTCGTTGCCGACCGCCCCCACCCCGAACGGATAATCAGAGTTGTGCGAGTCAATTTTTAGGCCGAGCCCACGCTCCATGGCGTCCCGTTCGGCGCCGCGCAGCTCCCCCAAGTAAATTCGCCGCAACCGCGCTGGTAGCCTCAAGCTCGCGAAGTCAACTTCGATGAAGTCTTTCTTGAAACGGTCAAGTGAAAGAACCTCCAACCCGGGGGCTGACATCGCCAGTTCGAGTCGCCATAAGGGCTTCAGGCTGGATATTCTGAGTTGACGAAGATTCTTCAACTCCGAAAGCGTCGGCAGCTCCGAGTCGAACTTCACAGAAACGATGCTGATGCGCTCCAATCGGATCAAGTTTGCGATTGCGTCGCTATTAAGCAGGGAGGAGTCGAAAACGCTCAGCGCTTGCAATGAAGGAAGCGCAGCGAGTCCCTCCAGAGATACCCCGCGGGAACTTTCTATGGAAATGCGGTTAATGCTTCGAGCATCCATCATGCTCCGAAACGAGACATCTTTGCCACGAAATATCTTTAGCGATTCCAGGCGAGGCGTGTGAACCAGCACGCCAAGATCCCGAAGTCGGCCGGAAATGCTTAATTCCCTGAGCTTTGCAAAACGTGAGAGCACTTCAATGCCTTTACCCAGGTCCAGAGCGCCGGGTAAATACAGCGATTCGAGTGCGGGCGACAACAGGCCGAGCCACACCGGTTCGAATCGGTGCTCTGGTAAGAGATCGATCCAGACTCTACGCAGTGAACTCACCGATCCCAACCAACTCCAATCCTGATCCTGCTGTCCCGGTCCGCTGTATATCCTTACCCAGGCTTCGGGGTGCCGCGAAAGAAACTCGTTGAAGCGCAATGTGTCGGTGTCATTGAGCGGCTTCCGCAATTGCACACCAATCTCGCCGTGCGCCAATTGGTGAATGGCGCTGGTCTGGAATGGTGATGAAAGCTCCCGCATTTCACACACCGGCACATCGTGGCGCGCACGGACGGTCTGAAAACTGACTCATGGTTCTAGCTTCTAACAGCATTTGGGCGGTGTGTAGGGTTTTGGAGTTGGATTGTGCTGCGTATTGCCGGGTGGCCGGTACTGCGCGATCACCCTGCGCTCCAGCGAGTTGAGTCCCGGACCGACTGGCCTTGAAACATAGAAGACCGATATTGGGCAGCATTTTTGATTGAAGGCACTGAATTGACCACCACCTGCCCAATGAGAATTGGTTCGAGAACGGAAGCTCCTCGTTTGACCGACGTACACCACCATTCCCTTGCAATCTCGAACAATGTAAAGCCCGCCGCCTCGCGGCGGTTTCAGGTTTGGTCGGTCGGGCTTGGACGTCCGCGGTTTGCATAGCCTCAGTCTCTGCAGTAGTCGCGTACATAGGCCGTCGGGATCAAAAGAGAGGACAGGATCGCCATCGGCGTAACTGTATGTGCCTTCGCCACCCTGCAACCCAAACGGATCCGACTGCAGGTACCGCCCCGTCCCGGCCTCATAGTCGCGGAAGTAGTTGTAATGCGCGCCGGTCTCCTTGTCGAGGTACTGGCCCGGGAAACGCAGGCGGTAGTCGAGCGCTGCGTAGGCTGAGTCGACCTGCTC
>JBBSJP010000076.1:0-12016 GCA_038257155.1 Lysobacterales bacterium
AGTCAGAGGTTCCGCCGGCCATGGTTGGCCGGCCCGCGAATCGATCGCGCAAGCGATTGATTTCGCGAAGTCGAGTCCGGACATGTGCCGGACTCGACGTGGGATGACAAGTCCAGGATGGACTTGTTCAGACCTTCCCTAACCAGAGGCGCCCTGTTGCATGACAGGGCGGTCTGGGAACGTCGAAGCTTTCCTGTTGGGGTCCGGTTGCGCCCCTGACGTGTAGAATTCGGGCGGTTTTCAGCCTTGGATAAAGCACGCCTCATGATTTCGCTTCGAACCCCGTTCCTGGTGTGCGTGTTCCTGTTGTGCGCCATATCCCTTCCGATGGCCGGAGCGGCATCCCCAGGGCAGCGCGACACCGCCGCCCTTGATGCTTTTGCAGAGGAAGTCGCAGCTGAGCACGGGCTTGAGCTGGAGCAGGTACGCAGCGCACTGCACAAGGCGCGCTATCAGCAGAGCATCATCGATGCGATGACCCGTCCGGCCGAGGCCAAACCCTGGAAGGACTACCGACCGATCTTCCTGAACCCTGATCGCATCACCCAGGGTCGAGCCTTCCTGGCGGAGCATGCCGAAACCCTGGCCCGGATCGAGCGCGAAACCGGCGTGCCGGCGCAGATCGTGGTTGCGATTCTCGGTGTGGAAACCAGCTACGGCAAGATCACCGGCAAGCACCGCGTGCTCGATGCGCTGTACACCCTGGGTTTTCACTACCCGCCGCGGCAGACCTTTTTCCGCGCCGAGCTCAAGCACCTGTTTGGGCTGGCCAAGGAACAGGGCCTGGAAGTTGACCAGGTAACCGGCAGTTACGCAGGTGCGATGGGCTGGGGCCAGTTCATTCCTTCGAGCTATCGCGCCTACGCGCGCGACGGCAATGGCGACGGCCGCATCGATCTGTGGAATTCCATTGAGGATGTGTTCGCCTCGGTGGCGAATTATTTCGCAGCGCACGGCTGGGTCGCTGGCGATCCGGTGGCTGTGCCCGCCACGCTGGGTGATGGTCTGGATCCCTACAAGCCAGACACGATGGAAGCCAACTTCAGTCTTGCCGACCTGTCCGAGCGCGGCTATCTGCCGCAGGCGGACTTCAGCTCGGAGCTGCCGGCCACGGTGCTCAACCTGGAGGGTCGCTTCGGCCCGGAGTACTGGATCACCTTCAAGAACTTCTATGTGATCTCGCGCTACAACCGGTCGCCGCTTTACTCGCTGGCGGTTTTCCAGCTCTCCGAGATGCTCGCCAACGACAGCGCGGTCGGCGCCGCAAGATGAGAGTACGGTTGGTGCTGCTGGCGCTAGTGCTGGCCAGTGGCTGTGCCCGCACGCCGAAACGGCCTGCGCCACCCGCGCCTGCGCCGCCAGCCGAGTCGGGCGGTTTGTACGCGCCACATATCCGCGACAGTGGACCGCGGATTCCACCGGATGTCAGCAGGATTCCGGAACCGGTGCCGCAGCGCGAGCCGCTGGCGCGCTATGGCAATCGCAGTCCTTACACCGTGCTTGGTCGCAGCTACCACGTCATGGATCGTGTTGAAGGGCACGTGGAGCGGGGCGTCGCTTCCTGGTATGGCGAGAAGTTCCACGCACGCGCCACCTCCAGCATGGAGCCCTACGACATGTACGCGTTCACCGCCGCGCACAAGACGCTTCCCCTGCCTACCTATGCGCGGGTGACCAATCTCGAAAACGGCCGAAGTGTGGTGGTCAAAGTGAATGATCGCGGCCCGTTCAAGGACGACCGCGTCATCGACCTGTCCTATGTCGCTGCGGTCAAGCTGGGCATGCACATCCAGGGTACCGCGCGGGTCGAAGTGCGGGTGCTGGAAGGTGGTACACCCTTGCCGGCAAGTGCCAGTGCCGGCGTGCGCCAGGCCGCCGTCATGCAGCCGCCCGAAGGAACCCGTCCCTATGTGCAGCTCGGCAGCTTCTCCGACAAGTCGAATGCCGAAAGCCTGGAGCGCGCGCTACGCAAGGAAGCCGGTCTGCGTGACGTGGTGCTGCAGCGGGTGAAGGTCGATGGCCGGAAGCTGTGGCGGGTGAGGCTGGGGCCGCAGCGAAGCATGGCGGATGCCGCCGAGCAGTTGAACCGGATTCGCGCGCTGGGCCATGCCGCGGCGCGCATCGTTTACGACAAATAAGGCGCGCTGCTGATCCCGCAGCGTCCATTCGAATTCAGAGGAAGTCCAATGAAACAGTTTGCCCTCGCCGTTTGCGGCGTATTTCTTGGTGGAGTGCTGATGGCGCAAGCCCCTGTTCCGCAGCCCGATGCCAAACCGGTGCCCGCCGCGCCGGCAACGCCCGTGCCAGCGACACCCGCGCCGCCCAGCGTCGTTGGCAGCGCCTGGCTGCTGATGGACCACGCCACGGGCCAGGTGCTGGCGGGAGAGAACATCGATGTCCAGCTCGAGCCGGCCAGCATCACCAAAGTGATGACGTCTTATGTGGTCTCGGCCGAGATCGCGGCTGGCAAGCTGCGGCGCGATGACAAGGTGCGGATCAGCGAGAACGCCTGGCGCGGTGGTGGCGCCGGTACCGATGGCTCGACAAGTTTCCTGCCGCTAGATTCAGAACAGCTGCTGGATGACCTGCTGCACGGCGTCATCATCCAGTCCGGCAATGATGCATCGATCGCGTTGGCCGAACACGTGGCAGGTTCCGAAGCGGCCTTCGCCGACCTGATGAACCAGTACGCTGCACGGCTTGGCATGCATGGCACGCGCTATGTGAATTCGCATGGGCTTCCGGCCGAAGGACACCACACCACGGCGCGCGACATTGCGACACTGTCGCAAGCCCTGATCCGTGATTTTCCCGAGGACTACGCCTACTACCGTCTCAAGGAACACACCATCAACGGCATCAAGCAGCACAACCGCAATTCGCTGCTGTGGCGCGATTCCAGCGTGGATGGCATCAAGACTGGCCACACATCCGCCGCCGGCTGGTGTCTCGCAGCCTCGGCCGAGCGCGAGGGAATGCGCCTTATTTCCGTGGTAATGGGTTCCACCAGCGAGAAGCAGCGGGCCGACGACAATCAGGCCCTGCTCAACTGGGGTTTCCGCTTTTTTGAAAGCCACACGCCCTACGCGGCGCGCGCTGCACTGAGTGAGTTGCGGGTGTGGAAGTCACCGCTGCTGCAGATGCCGGTCGGCCTGGCCGAGTCGCTGACTGTGCTGGTGCCGCGCGGACGCTATGAGCAACTCAAGGCTGAACTGGAGTTGCCCAAGCGCCTGGTCGCTCCGGTTGCCAGGGATGCGCCCCTTGGCACGCTGCGTATCAGTCTGGATGGCAAGCTGCTGGTCGAGCGCCCGCTACTCGCACTTGAGGAGGCGCCGGAGGCCGGATTCTTTGGCCGCCAGGTCGATGCCCTGCGGCTGTGGTGGGATGGCGAATAGAACTGCAGCAATGATCTATCTCGCCTCACGCTCGCCGCGCCGCCGCGAATTGCTGGAACAACTGGGCCTGCAGGTTGGCCTGCTCGAACTCGACGTCCCGGAACACGTGCTGCCGGGCGAGCCGGCCGAGGATTACGTCAGCCGCGTCGCGCGGGAAAAGGCTGGTGCCGGATTGCTGCAACTGGCGGCAGTGCAGGGCGCGGTCGTGATCGGTGCCGATACCGAAGTGGTCCTCGATGGCGAGGTGCTTGGCAAGCCGCGTGACAGCGCGGATGCCGCGCTGATGCTGGGCCGCTTGTCAGGACGCAGTCACCGGGTCATCTCGGTGGTATGGCTGCTGGATGCAGGCCGTGAAGCGCGCGCCACGAGTATCTCCGAGGTGCGCTTCGGGGCACTCGACGAGGCTGACATCGGTGCTTATCTGGCATGCGGCGAGTGGCAGGGCAAGGCCGGCGGCTACGCGATCCAGGGTCGTGCCGCGGCCTTCATCGAGCACTTGTCGGGCAGTTACAGTGGCGTGATGGGACTGCCGCTGTTTGAAACGGCCGCGCTGCTGCGCCAGTTCGGCATCCGCTGAACAAAATACCATCGGCGCCACCGAACTGCGCCGTGCACGGCTTCCACCGCGTCGCCGCATGGCAGACACTTGATCCAGCGCGATTGCGTGGTCCCTTGTCCGAACAAGCAGCTCCTGCCAGGCGCCTTTGCGCCGGCATCTGAAAACCGATAACTGAAAGCAGCCGTCCAATGAGCGAAGAAATCCTGATCAACGTCACGCCGCGTGAAACCCGCGTGGCAGTGATCGAGAACGGCATGCTGCAGGAGGTCCAGCTCGAGCGCAGTTCGCGGCGTGGCTATGTTGGCAACATCTACAAGGGCAAGGTGCTGCGCGTCATGCCTGGCATGCAGGCCGCTTTCGTCGACATCGGCCTTGATCGCGCCGCATTCCTGCATGCCTCAGACATCCAGCGCAGCTCTGCGGTAGCGGAGGTCGATGGCCTCAGCGCAGCCGTTGCGATACCGACGCCGGTGCCCCCCATTCTGGAACTGATCCGGGATGGACAGGAGGTAGTGGTGCAGGTGGTGAAGGACCCGATCGGCAGCAAAGGCGCGCGTCTCACCACCCAGTTGAGCATCCCCTCCCGCTATCTGGTCTACCTGACCGAATCGCGCGTGCTGGGAGTTTCTGCGCGCATCGAGGATGAGGCCGAACGGGCCCGGCTCAAGTCGCTGATGACCGGGTTGATGGGTGAGGCTGCGGAAGGCTACATCGTGCGCACCAATGCCGAAGGCCAGAGCGCGCAAGCGTTGTCCGAGGACGTGGCCTACCTGCGTCGGGCCTGGCGGCTGGTCCAGGAAGCGGTTCCGCAAACCCGGGTAGGTGGCTGCGTCTATGAAGATCTGACCTTGCCGCTGCGCGCGGTGCGGGACCGCATGCACGACGAAGTGGAAAAGGTTCGGGTGGACTCGCGCGAGACGTTTGAACGCACCCGCATCTTTGCCGAACAGTTCATGCCCGAGCTGATCGAACGGATCGAGCACTATCCGGGCGAGCGCCCGATCTTCGACCTGTATGGCGTCGAGGATGAAATCCAGCGGGCCCTGCAGAAGCAGGTTCCGCTCAAATCGGGCGGTTACCTGGTGATCGACCAGACCGAGGCGATGACCACGATCGACGTGAACACCGGCTCGTTTCTCGGCCAGCGCAATCTGGAGGAGACTGTTTACCGCACCAATCTGGAAGCGGCGCAATCTGCCGCGCGCCAACTCCGCGTGCGCAATCTGGGCGGCATCATCATCATCGACTTCATCGACATGACCGACGCCGAGCATCGCCGTCAGGTGCTGCGGCTGCTGGAGAAGTCACTGGCGCGTGATCATGCCAAGACCACGGTGTATGACTTCTCTCCGCTCGGCTTGGTCGAGATGACCCGCAAGCGCACCACCGAGAGCCTGGAGCGGCAGCTGTGCGAGCCCTGTCCGGCCTGCAGTGGTCGCGGCAGCATGAAGACGGCCGAAACGGTCACCTACGAAATCTTCCGCGAGATCACCCGCGCGGTGCGTCAGTTCGACGCGCAGAAGCTGCTGGTGATCGCTTCGACCAAGGTGGTTGGCAAGATCCTCGACGAGGAATCCGCGGCAGTGGCCGAGCTGGAGGAGTTCATCGGCAAGTCGATCCGCTTCCAGGCGGACGAGCAGTACGCCCAGGAGCAATACGACGTTGTCCTGCTCTGAGAACCTGACAGGCAAGCGCCCGCGTACTGCGGCAGCCTCCGGACGCCCGCGCCGGCGACGCTCAGCGCAAGAACTGCGGTCATTTGGCTCGCCAAACTCCCTGGTTTTCACGCAGCGCGCCTTGTCACGAACGCCCCACGACGCCTTCGCAACAGCAGTCGAATTCCTCTCACGCTCTGAGGCCACGCCGGCATGAGCGGCTGGCGACGAAGATTGCGTCTGCTGCGTCGTTACCTGGTGTTCGGCGCGGCCAGCCTGTTGATCCTGTGGGCAGTACTGCTGGCCCTGGCGAATCAGCTGCTGCCACTGGCTGCCGAGCATCCGGAACGCATAGCTGCGTGGCTGTCCGAGCGCGCCGGGCGACCTATCCAGTTCAGCACCTCGCGCGCCTACTGGACTCGCAGCGGCCCGGTTTTCGTGCTGCGCGAACTGCGCGTTGGTCACGGCGAGAACAGCCTTCGGGTCGCCGATGCCGAGTTGCTGCTGCGGGTCTACTCGGGCCTGGTTCCAGGCAATTCACTCACCGAATTGCGTCTCAAGGGCGTGCAGCTGGAAGTCGTGAGGGATGCTTCGCGTCGCTGGCGAGTTACTGGATTGGGCCAGGGAAGTGGCAATCTTGGCCAGATCGAGGCACTCGGCGAGCTGCGCATCGAGGATGCGAATCTGCACCTGGTGGATGAGCTGCTGGCGCGCGAGTTTCACCTCAAGGGCATGGCGCTGCGTGTGCGAAGTGGCGACAGCAAGCTGCGCATCGGGGGCACCATTCCATTCGGGCAAGGCGAGCCGCTGCGGCTGGCCGCCGAGTTTCGTCCAGATCAGGGCAGCGGTTCGCTCTATCTCGGCGCCAGCGACGTGGTGCTGGATCAGCAGTACGCCGAACTTGCCTGGCATGGCGTGGGCTTGCACCAGGCCAATGGCGACATTCATGCATGGCTTGAACTGCAGGACGGCGAAGTGAGCCGCGTGCAGACCGAGATCGATCTCGACCTGCTGGCGTTGCGGGGAGTGGACGCGCTGCAGATGGACGGGCTGCAGATTGAACCGCGCTTGGGTCTGGAATCCCTCGGCCTTGGCGCAAGCTGGCAAAACCTGGGCAACGGGGCCTGGCAGGCCGAAGTAGACCGATTCGACACGGTCGATGCGGGCGTGCAGGCTTCATCGCGCGGGCTGCGGCTTGCTGGATCCCCCGATGGTCTGCGACTCAGTGCAGAGCAGCTGCCTTTGCAGCTCGCAGCCAGGTTGGCCAGCCTTACCGATCTGCTGTCGCCTGCACTGCGCGGCAGGCTGTACCAGTCGGCTCCTGCTGCCCTGGCCAGCGAGGTCGCGGTGTTGTGGCCTCGTGAAGGCGGTCCGCAGGGCCACGCCCGTCTGGATGATGTCAGCTGGATCGGCTCGCGCAGCTTCCCGGGACTTTCCGGAATTTCCGGCCAGCTGCGTGGCGACGGTGCTGGATGGCTGCTCGATATCGATTCCTCACGCGATGTGGTGCTGGACTGGCCTGGCGGGATGCGACAGACCGAGACACTGCGACTGTCGGGCGGCGTCGTGGCCTTTGCTGATGGAGATGCGTGGCGGCTTGCCGCGGCGCCGTTGCGGATCGAAGGCGCGGATTTTGCGATCGACCTGGGTGGCGGTGTGAGATGGCCGCAGGGCGGCAGTCCCATGCTGGACCTGGCCGCGCGCCTCGACGAAATGCCGGTTAGCGTCGGACAGCGTCTGATTCCGGCAGGTCGCATGCCGCCCAAGACGGTGGAGTGGCTTGATCGCAGCCTGCTTGGAGGCCGCGTGACCCTGGCGAGTGCTGCCATCGTCGGCGAGCCACGCAACTGGCCTTTCGCCGAGCATGAGGGGCGCTTCCAGGCGCTGCTGCGCGGCGCCGATGTGGTGTTGGACTATCACCGGGATTGGCCGCGCGGTGACGACCTGTCTGCCGAGGTGACGTTCCAGAACCAGTCGATGAAGGTGGAATGGGCGCAAGCCCGGGTGATGGGTGCCGCGGCGCGAGTGCGCTCTGGCGACATCGCGGATTTCAAGCGCGCCAGCATGAACATCGATATCGCGGCCGAGGCAACCGGCCCTCAGCTGCTGGATATCCTGCGTGCCAGTCCCCTGCAGCGTCGCTACGGAGCGCAACTGGCCGGGCTCAGCGTCGGCGGCGAAGGATCGGTGGCGGTCCAGCTGTTCCTGCCCTTTGCCCCGGACCGCGGTACACCGAGAGTCAGCGGCGCAGTCGATCTGCGCGCCGCCGACCTGCGCGAGGCGCGTTGGCGCCTGGCCTTCGACCAGGCCAGTGGGCGAATTCGTTTCAACGAATCGGGATTTGCAGCCGATGGCCTGAGCGTGCGGGTTGACGGCGAAGTGTCGCATCTGGATCTCGCGGTGGGCAGTTACACCGCCAACGCAGAGCAGGCCGTGACCGCGGTGCTGCGGGGCCGCTTGCCGAGCAGTGCGCTTCTGGATCGGGTGAACGGCCTCGACTGGCTGAAAAGCAGTGTCTCGGGTGTCGCCGACTGGCAAATCGAACTGGCAGCAGCGCGCGACCCGGAAACACCCCTGGAGCTGCGGCTAAGTTCCGATCTGCTTGGGGTGAACATCAATCTGCCTCAGCCGCTGGGCAAACCCGCCGATGTGGCAGGCGAGCTCGATCTGGGACTGCAGCTACCGCTGGACAAAGGCACCATCGACCTGCGTCTCAAGGACATCATGCATCTGGTCGGTCGCTGGCCGGAGTCAGCACCATTTCAGGCCAATATCGCGCTGGGTGATGGAAATGCCAGTGCGCCGATCGACCAGGGCCTGCATATTCGCGGGAACACCAAAGCGCTGGATGCGCTCGCCTGGGTAGCGTTGGGCATGGGAGGCGAAGGCGGCGCCTTCAGCCTCGCCGAGATCGACGTCCAGACCCAGCGACTCGACCTGCTGGGACGGGGTTTTGCCGACTCGCGTGTCACGCTCGAGCGCGATGCCGACAAGCAGTGGCGGGTCCAGCTCGATGGCCCGGCGCTGCGTGGCGAACTGCTGGTGCCGACCGGAATGGGACCCGAGTTTCCTCTGGTCGGACGCTTCCAGCGCCTGCACTGGCCGCAGGCCGAGGGCGAGGCCATGGTGCTCGACGCAGTGCGACCCGCGTCGCTGCCTCCCATCGACCTGCGAATCGATGACCTTCGCTTTGGCGAGGCCAACCTGGGCAGCGCGATTCTGGACACCTACCCAACGCTGGAAGGCATGCATATCGAGCGATTCGAGACCCGTTCGCCGGATCTCCAGGTCGATGCACAGGGTGACTGGAACTTGATCGGAGGTCGCGAGCGCAGCAGCTTCGGTATCCGCTTCGGTGGTGATGACCTGGGCCGCATGATGGCAGCGCTGGGCTACGACGTACCGGTCGACCGCGGCAAGACCGAGGCCAGCATCGATGCCACCTGGCCCGGCGCGCCGGGTGGTTTCGAGCTCGAGCGTCTCGACGGAACCCTGCGGCTGAACGTCACCGATGGTCGATTCCTCGATCTGAAACCCGGCGCCGGGCGCATCCTCGGGTTGTTCAGCGCCACCGAGATCACCCGTCGCCTGGCGCTGGATTTCCGCGATTTCTTCGAGACCGGACTGGCTTTCAAGTCGGTGACGGGCAGTTTTACCCTGGATGGCGGCAATGCCTTCACCGAGGACCTGGACATCGACAGTCCTGCGGCCAACATCAGCATTCGTGGACGTACCGGGCTGAAGGCGCTCGACTACGACCAGACCGTGGAGGTGCTGCCGCGCGCCGGTGGCGTGCTGACCATGGTGGGTGCGCTGGCCGGAGGGCCGGCAGGCGCCGCGCTGGGCGCAGTGGCCCAATCGGTGCTGCAGCGACCGCTCGGACAGATGTCGCGAACCCTCTACCATCTCACCGGCAGCTGGGCAGAGCCCAAGACCGAAGTCATCGAGCGCGGCCCAGCGCGCCGCGGCGAGCGAGAGAGGCGCAATTCCGAGGCCGGGCCCGAACCCTGAGGGAAGGTCTGAACAAGTCCATCCTGGACCCTTCGTCAGGCTCAGGACAGGCTTGTCAGCCCACGTCGAGTCCGGCACAGGTCCGGACTCGACTTCGCGAAATCAATCGCTTGCGCGATTGACTCGCGGGCCGGCCATCCATTGCCGGCGGAACCTCTGACTTATTCAGAGGTTCCTGAGCTTGAACGCAGCCCGTTTGGCCGCATGTCCTATTTCTTGCTGCTCAGTGAGTTACTGATGAACCCCGATTCCTGTTTTGCCTTGGCCGAATCCCGCCTGCTGGCTCCCGGAGACCTGATCCAGGCCGACCTGCCGCGCGTCTTCAATCATCTGATGGGCGCCGGCATCGATTTTGCCGACCTGTATTTCCAGCACTCACGCATGGAGAGCTGGGTAATGGAAGACGGAATCGTCAAGGACGGCAGCCACTCGATCGAACAGGGCGTGGGCGTACGCGCGATCAGCGGCGAGAAGACCGGCTTCGCCTATTCCGACGAGATCCGCCTGCCGGCCCTGCTGGAAGCCGCAGGTGCGGCGCGCGCCATTGCCCGCAGCGGACATGGCAGCGAGGCCTCCGGCTTGTCGCTCAGCCGCGGCCGTGCGCTTTACCCGGCCATCGATCCGATCGACAGCCTGCCGACCGAAGCCAAGCTCGCCCTGCTGCGCGAAGTCGATGCCTGGCTGCGCGCAGCCGACCCGCGTGTGCAACAGGTAATCGTGAGCCTCGCCGGGGTGATGGATACGGTGCTGGTGGCGCGCTCCGACGGCATCATCGCGGCCGACGTGCGCCCGCTGGTGCGCATGGGCGTGCAGGTGATCCTTGAGGATCGCGGCAAGCGCGAAAGCGGCAACGGCGGCGGTGGCGGCCGCTTTGGCTACGACGAACTGCGCGACGGCCGCGCCCTGGACTTCGCCCGCGAGGCCCTGCATCAGGCCAAGGTGAAACTGGAGGCCGACGAAGCGCCGGCCGGCAGCATGCCGGTGGTGCTGGGCCCGGGCTGGCCGGGCGTGCTGCTGCACGAAGCCGTGGGCCACGGCCTGGAAGGCGACTTCAACCGCAAGGGCACCTCGGTGTTTGCCGGACGCATGGGCGAACGCGTCGCCGCGCGCGGCGTCACTGTGGTCGACGACGGCACCTTGCCGGGGCGGCGCGGATCACTCAGCGTCGACGACGAGGGCACGCCCTCACAGTGCACCACCCTGATCGAGGACGGCATCCTGGTGGGTTACATCCAGGACAGCCTCAACGCGCGTCTAATGGGCATGGCGCCGACCGGCAACGGTCGCCGCGAAAGCTTCGCTCACCTGCCAATGCCGCGCATGACCAATACCTACATGCGCAACGGCGGCTACGACCCGGGCGAGATCATCGCCAGCGTCGAACGCGGCCTGTACGCGGTCAACTTCGGCGGCGGCCAGGTCGACATTACCTCGGGCAAGTTCGTGTTCTCGGCCAGCGAGGCATACCTGATCGAAAACGGCAAGGTCACCCGACCCGTCAAAGGCGCCACCCTGATCGGCAACGGCCCGGAAGTGATGCAGCGGATCAGCATGATCGGCAACGACATGGCCCTGGATCGTGGTGTCGGTGTCTGCGGCAAGGAAGGCCAGAGTGTGCCGGTTGGGGTTGGGCAACCAACACTGAAGATTGATCTGTTGACTGTTGGTGG
The DNA here is from genome assembly GCA_038257155.1 of Lysobacterales bacterium. Lineage (GTDB taxonomy): Bacteria > Pseudomonadota > Gammaproteobacteria > Xanthomonadales > Xanthomonadaceae > JANJTY01. The sequence goes on from JBBSJP010000076.1 coordinate 11,291, forward strand.
GACCAAGGGGTGAGGCAAGCGCCGGGATTGCGGCCGGCTGGGCGCGCTGGCGTGGCGGGCCTGCGTTCGCCGACGCGTGCGGCCAGGTCCAACTGGGGTTGGCGGGAGGAACTCCATCCACTTGCGCGCGCGGCATGCGCCATTTGCCGTTGTAGGGCGGATCTTGATCCGCCAATGCGGGATGTTTGTGTTTTCGTTCCGAGAGCAACATCAACATCAACATCAACATCAACATCAACATCAACATCAACATCAACATCAACATCAACATCAAACGCTTTCGCGCCCCTTCGGGGCCACGAGTCACTTTCTCTTGCTTGTCCAAGAGAAAGTAACCAAAGAGAAGGACACCCCAGTCTCGCGCCGCGCGAAGAGGCCCGCGCGGTTCCCTGTGCTGCTCGCCATGACCGGGCCGGCGCGAACTCGGCCATCCATGGCCTCGGACATGCGCGCCTTTCCCCCGGCCCTGGCTCCGCTGCTCGGCACGAGCCGATGGGGACCCTAGAAGCCAACAGCGAGAGCCACAAGCAGCAGCAACAGCAACAGCAACAGCAACAGCAACAGCAACAGCAACAGCAGGCTTCGGCTTCGCTCACCTCGTGGCGAGCGCAGCGAAGCCACACACCGCTTAGCGAAGCGAGAGAAGTCGCGGTATCAATTGGAGCGGGCTCTTGGCTCCTGGCTTTTCGCTCTGGAATCCCCGTTTATTTTCCGCCGAGTAGCGGA
>JBBSJP010000077.1:0-11746 GCA_038257155.1 Lysobacterales bacterium
GAGCTGACCGAGCGACGAAATTGGCGAGCCGAAAACGCTGAAACCCGCGCCAGAGCTGGGTTTCGATGTTGGGAAACGACACGGTAAGCGGGAACGACATGGTTAAAGGGGAAACGACAAGGTAAGCGGGTTGCCGACAACTTGGTGGCCACTCCACAAGAACTCACGTCAGATACGTTGTTCCGTGAATGACATAATATACATTATGCGAAGTAATGTGTGTTATCGTCATCACCGTCCAACCGGTGTGTCCAGCACGGTGCCTCGAAGCACTGCGGCCGCCGAAACCGATGTAAGCGGCACGGCGCGTCTTCTGCCGCGATGCTATCGTGCCCTACTAGCACTCGGCTCCGAGAATCGGGCTGCTCGACGGCCCGGCTGATGAATCAAAGCGGCGTGCTGGATCCAAGAGGTTCGTAGCAGAGACAAACCCGATCTGCCTTTCGTCTCGCCCAGCGTTTCGTCACCGCCGAATGACTGCGCGACAAAACCGGTCTGGCCTCACGATGATCCCGGCCAACCAGGTCAGAACAAGACGATCCTATGAGTGAGGACTCCCTGCGCAGCGCCCGACTGACGGTCGTCTGGGCGCTGGCCCTTACCCTGGTGGGTTCCCTGATCGGGCTGACCATCGGCCGCTGGAGCGGCGGCGTACGCGGCGCCGAAGTGTGGCTGGTAGCCAGCTCGCTGGTGTTTTCCGTCGCAATGCTGCTGGTCCTGATGCGCGTGCCGTTCGACCGGGTGCCCTGGGTGGCGTCCATGAGTGCGGGGTTCTTTCTCGTGGACTTAGGCGCAGGAGCGCTGCTGGTCTTCGACCAGCCATCGATCCTCGGCAGCTTCATGTATATCTGCTTTGGTTCTTTCCGCTGCAGGCCTTCAACCGATTTGCCAACGTCTCGCGGCATCAGGCAGCCCTGACGGTGTGCATCAGCCTGGTGCCGATCGGGCTGGCCGTGGCGCGCATCGTTTCGCACCCGGAAGAACTCAATGAAGTCAGCGTGCTGATCGTCTACTGCCTGAGCAACGTGACCTTCGCCCTGGTGCTCAGCCTGTTCACCGACTACCGCGAAGTCTACATCCAGCAGCAGGAGCGCACGCGGGCCGAAGAGGTCCAGATCCGTGCGCTGAGGGAAAGCGAGCAGCGTTTCCGTCGGCTGTTCGCCAACGCCGCCAGCGGCATTGGATGGCTCAGCATGGACGGACGCTGCGAGGATCTGAACAGCACCTTCGGCTGCATGCTGGGACGGCCGGTGAACGAACTTCAGGGCCAGCCCTTTTGCGCGTTCGTGGATGCCGAGGACCAGCCGCTCTGGGCCGATCTCCTATGCGGCATGCAATCGGCTGGACGAGGCGATTTCGCAATCGACCTGCGCCTTTCCGGCGCGGCTGGAAAGCTCCTGCAGGCCCAGCTCAGCTTCGCCGTGGTGGCGGCAACGGACGGCCAGCCTCCGGCAATCGCCTTTGTCTGCCTGGACACCACCAAGTCCCACCAGATGGCGGCCCAACTGCGCCAAGCACAGCGCCTGGAAGCGGTGGGGCAACTGACCGGCGGCGTGGCCCACGATTTTAACAACCTGCTGACGGTCATCCTGGGCAATACGGAATTGCTGGAGCACAGCCTGGCCGACCAGCCCCATCTGCAGCAGCTGGCCACGATGAGCCTGACTGCCGCCGAGCGCGGCGCCTCCCTGGTCAGCCAGCTGCTCTCCTTCGCCCGGCAACAGCCCCTGCAGCCGCAAGTGGTCGAGCTCGGCGATCTGGTCGATGGCATGGCGGGCATGCTCAGGCAGGCGTTGGGGGCCGATCTCGAACTGCTGGTCAGCGTCTCGGGCCAGCGCTGGCCCTGTCTGATCGATCCACCCCAGATGGAAAGCGCCCTGCTCAACATGACCATCAACGCGCGGGACGCCATGGCGACCGGAGGGCGGTTGCATATCGAGGTGCTGCCGCTGGACGACGTCGGCCGGGACGAACGGCTGCCGGTGGATCTGCCGCCTGGCGACCATGTGCTGCTGCGCGTCTCCGACAGTGGCACTGGCATGTCGCCGGAGGCGCTGGCGCGGATATTCGAGCCCTTCTACACCACCAAGCCGGATGGTCGTGGTACGGGGCTCGGCATGGCCATGGTCTATGGCTTCATCACCCAGTCCGGCGGACGCATCGCCGTTGCATCCCGCCCCGGTGCCGGCACCGTCATCAGCATCTGCCTGGCACGGCACCTCACCGAAGAGCGCATCTCGGGGGGCGCTGCTGCCGTCACTCGCCCTCCACTGCCTGCTTGACGGCTGCGCTGAGCGCGGAACATCTGTAGGCCTTCTGGATGAAGCCGGCAAGGTCCTTGCCAGCGAAGCGGTTGATCGCCGTTTGTTGGTTATAGCCACTGCAGACCAGCGTCGGCACTCCGGAGTTGATTCGGCGCAGGTTGTTGCGCTGGGGCTTGGTTCCCTCGGCTTCTGTCGGTGCTGCACGACCTCCCCCAAAATTCTGGACGCTCGAAATCTAGAGCGGCTGCTCAACCACCGGCAGTTCGACCCGCATTGTCGCGCCTGCCCCAACCTGTGAGTCGACGCCAATATGACCGTTCGCCTGTGCAACGATTCCAGCACTGACAGCAAGGCCGAGGCCCGTTCCTTCGGCCTTGGTTGTAAACAGCGGTTCGAAGATCCGCTGCCGCAAGGCCGGATCAATGCCGGTCCCGGAGTCCGTGACGGTAAGAATGGCTACTTGAGCGCCATCGCCTCTAGTTTCTTTCCAAAGCTTCAAGCTGAGCTCGCCGCCCCCTGGCATGGCATCGCGACCGTTCACCACCAGATTGAGCACCACCTGCTGCAACTGCACGGGATCGATGAAGCAACGGCACACATCGGGGACCACGTCGAAATTAAGTTGAACCTGCTTGGGTAGCAGGCTGCTCAAGAAGGGCTCCATGGCCCTGATTTCTGCCGCAAGATCGATCCAGCGCGGGTGCACCGGCTGGCGGCGCGCAAAGGTCAATAGTTGGCGCGTAAGGCCCGCGCCGCGAGTCGCAGCATCCATGACCATGCCGGCATCCTTACGCAGCGGCGAGCCGGCGGGCAGTTCCTCGACCAGGGTTTCAGCACCCCCCATGATGACGGTGAGAATGTTGTTGAAGTCGTGCGCGACGCCCCCCGCAAGCAGTCCCACAGCCTCCATGCGCTGGGCCCGCTCCATCTGCTCACGGTGCCGGGCACGCAGCCGCGCGCGCTGCCGTGCAATCAGGCCTCCGGATGCAAGGACACCGAACAGCAACGCGATCCATAGCATGGGCTGTTCAAGCAGGTGGCGTTGGATGTGGATTTCCGCCGATGCCGGTTCCGACCACGGACCTCCGCTGCGCCGCACCCTGACCTCGAAGGTGTGACGCCCAGGCGGGGGCTTGCGGAACAGTGCCGTGCGGTCGCGCGTGGCGAACCAGCCCTCATCGAATCCCCGCAGGCGATGTTCGAACAGCAGGTGCCCGGGCCGCAGAAAGGTGGGCGCGGCATAGCCGAACTCGATCCAGTCAGGTCGTGGCGCCACCTCCCCCATGGACGCCTCCGGCAGCCGCTGCCCCGCCACCACCACCGCGTCGATCAGCAAGCGAGGAGGCGGACGTCCGGCATCTAGTTCAGCTGGATTGAAGACCGCGACACCCGTCATCGTCGGATACCAGAGCTTTCCGTCCCGCGTGCGCCAGGCCGCTGGCTGGAAACCACCATTGGTCTCGGTGGAAGGCATGCCATCCAGGACCCCGAACTGCTGGGCATCGATGCGATCCATGTCCCCGCGAGCCACCGCGTCGAGTTCCGCAGCATCGACGCGGAAGACGCCCCGGTTGCCGCTCAACCAGATGCCGCCGCGACCGTCGTCAAGCATGGAGTGAATCTGGGGATCCGGCAAGCCATGTTGACTGCTGACAAAGCCTGCCTGCTCACCATCCCAGCGAAGCAGGCCACGGGCGGTGAGAAACCACAGCGTCCCCGCTGGGGTCTGGAAGGTACCGAGCACCACCCTGTTCCGCACCTGATCGGCGAACGAAGGCGATCTCAGGAAGCCTTCCTCCACTAGATAGAGCCCTCCTCCGTTTGTCCCCACCCACAGCCGTTCCTCTCGATCACGGAACAGGTGGACCACGTGTCCGCCGACGCTTCCCGATTCGGGCGGTATCTCCTCGAAGCGTCCATCGCGGTAGGCCAGCAGGCCACCCACGGTTCCGACCCACAGGGTTTCACCGTCGTGCAACAGCGCAGCCACCGATGACTGCTTCAGCCCGTCCTCACGACCGAACTGACGAACGCCGCCATCGACATCGTAGCGGTTCAATCCATCCCGGGTGCCGATCCAGACCTCGCCGTCCGGCCCCTCGGCCAGCGACAGGACACGATCACTTCCAAGGCCTTCGACGGGCCTGGCCACGCCGTCCCGCCAACGCACGGCGCCATCGCCGAAGGTCCCGATCCACATGTCGCCGTCACTATGCTCCATGACGGCCAACACCGGGGCTGCGGGTAATCCGTCCCGCTCCGTGATGCCAAGCACCGGGCTCGGCGCCAGATGCGCCAGACCACCCCCTGCCGTGCCGACCCAGATGCTGCGTTCTTCATCCTGAAACAGTGCCAAGACAGGGCCGCTTGGAAAACCGTCGTCCACCGTCAAGCGTTCAATGCGCTCGCCGCAGACACGGATGATCCCGGCACCCGCCGTGCCAATCCAAATGGCCCCTGAGGCATCCTCGATCAGGGCGCTCACATTGGCATCCGCGGTGATGCCCATGCGTTCGCTGAGATCCTCAAGACGGCCAGCCCGCAGCCGATACAGTCCCTCTCGGGCCCCGATCCAGACCGAACCGTCGTCAAGCTCCAGCAACGCCTCGACGAGCAAATGATCCAGGTCGTCCTTTGCCATGGCAGCACCCGCGCCGTCAGAATCGAACCATTTCAAGCCCTCGCCCTTATGGCCGACCCATACCCCACCTTTGCGTCTTGCGGCCATGGCGCTGACCGTCTTGCCCTCGGATCCAGAGACCTGCATCAGCGGCGCACCAGCCAGCTCCCGACGTAGCAGGCCCAAACCCCGGGTAGCCACCCAAATGGTACCCGTTGCATCCGTCAGCAAATCCACCACGCCGTGATCACTGGCCCAGAGCAGGACCGCAGAGCGATCTGGCGCAGTCAGCGCGACAATGCCCGCAGCCGATGTGCCACCCAATAGATGGCCGTCAGCGTCCACTGCGAGGGCGTCGAAGGTTTCCGGCACATCACCGATGGCCTCGGCGACGAGCGCACGCTGGAATGACGCCCCGTCGAAGCGGGCGAGGCCATCCTCTGTGCCCACCCACAGGAAACCATCCGGGGTCTGCGTAATGGCAGTGACGCTGTCCTGCGGCAGGCCCTCGGTGGTCCGCCAGACGCGCAGGTGGTATTCGGAGAGAGCGCGATCGCAACTCGCCGCAACGGGCATCGACACCCACAGGCCAATCAGTGCCAGCACCCAGCAAGTGACCAAGCCTCGGCCTCCAGGTTGCCGCGGACTGCTTGGCTCACTGCCAGAAATCATGCAATGACTCCAGGGAACTACACGGCACGCCACCAGACTCGAAGGGGGCGCATAAGCGAGCCAAGGATGTCACCGAGCGTTCCAACAGCATAGACCATTTAAGTCAACTGCCGGTGGCCCATTAGCACCAAGAAATGAGCCGCGCGCCCCAGGAGCAATATCCGCACTTTTGTGGATGCTCCAACTCTTGCGAACATGGGGCCATGTGTGAGCGCCAGCACTAATGTCCGCTATCGCCACTTTCGAACTCAAGCCGAATGGCCGAAAAATGGCCGCAACAGGTCGACAGCCGCCCTTCCCTACCCCCGATAGCCGCCGCTAACCGCGGCAAGCCAAGATCGAGGATCAAGTGCCGGGCTGTGCGGGTGGCATCGAGATAGAGAGCTGCTGCGGGGGGGCAGCTTTCGCCCGCTGCTGAGCGTCGTGCGCTGGCGCGGAAAGGAACCGTCGGTGGTCAGTCCGCTGTGCAGGCGCAACCTCGTCGAAGACATTCGTCAAACTGGAATCGTCGATCTGTCGCAGCCGGGCGTAGAGGCGGGTCGGACGCTTGGGTTCGTCTTGGCGATAACGCCGAAATTGCTACCGAGAGCCAGGCCACGTCGCGCCGTATCGCTGCCCAGCAACATACAACTCAGGAGTCGAGAGAACAGCGCCAACAGACACTTTCAACGAAACGAAGAACGGTTCGCTTGAATGCATTGTCAGGCGGCGAAGATTGGGTACATCTATTGGTATGAGTTCGAGCATTTCCGGAACTTCGACGTACGACATAGTGCCCACGCAACCTAACGCCGCGTCAAGCGGCAGCGGGCCGAAAGAACGTCAGGAAACACCTTGGCCTGTCCCCGCTGGCCGCTTGAACGCATAGCCGGGGCAGTCTTCCTCCCTCAGGATAGTGACCGTTAGCAAAGGCACCCGGCGGGCGCCTGCGCGCCGTCCCGATTCAGGACGACAAGAACAGACATTGCGCCGACGATTTCGGACACAATGGCCTGCAATGCGCAGAATCGTACTCACCGGTGTTTCGCCTCTCGAAGTGCAGGACCTTGCGGGTCCACTGGAGGTGTTCTCCCAGTGCGACTACGAGATCGAACTGGTATCGCCCGATGCTGATGGCTCGACCGCGATCAATCGGGGGCTGAGAGTCACCGGAGGCACCCACTTTCGCAAGTTCGATCGCCCCATCGATACGCTCTGGGTAGTGGGCGGACCCGAAGCTCCTTCGGGCCGCTACGACCCGGCCTATCTCGCCTGGCTAAAAGAAATGTCTTCGCAAGCGCGTCGCGTCGGCGCCAGCTGCCTCGGCACGTTCGTCCTCGCCGCGTCGGGTGCGCTGGAGGGCCGGCGCGTCGTCACGCACTGGCAGTGGTGCGACAACCTGGCCGAGCGCTACCCGCGCGTCGAGCTCGTGCGCAGTTCGATCTTCGTGAAGGACGGCCACATCTACACCTCCGCCGGCATCACCACCGGCATCGACCTGGCGCTGCTGTTCGTCGAGGAAGACTTCGGCCCACGCAAGGCCTTCGCGATCGCGCAGTGGCTTGTGCTTTTCGTCCGGAGAACCGCGAGCTATTCCCAAATCAGCAAGCTGCTCGCGCTGCAGTCCAGCTCGATCAAGCCCTTCGACAACCTGGAAAACTGGATCTTCGAGCACCTCGCCGAAAACATCAGCGTCGAGCGTATGGCCGCCAGCATGCACATGAGCGCGCGCCAGTTCGCGCGCGTCTTTCGCAGCGAAAAGGGCACGACACCGGCGCGCTTCGTCGAGCGTCTGCGCGTCGAAGTTGCACGCAGCCTGCTGGAGGCATCGGGCGTGGGCGTGAAGTCGGTGGCCGCCAAGTGCGGTTTCGGCAGCGCCGACTCGATGCGGCGTTCGTTTTTGCGTGTGGTCGGCACCGTGCCTAGCGAAATCGCGGGAGCGCAGCGTACTCCGGGTAACGAGCGCGGGCCGTAAGGACAACGCCCCGGCGGGCGTTTTGGCGCAAAGCGTCGGGCAGATGTCGTTTCTCTCCGGCCGCCTTTGGGGAATATGGGCTGGACGGTCGGCACCTCGGTCCGGCCGCAGTCCAATGGGGAGCGCACGCCATGAGATCCGCCGCCCATGCCGAACACGGCGCGGGGCATCTGCACGATCACCTTTTCGGTCGCCCTGCCCTGCTGCCGTCGGGAGTGACTGAAGCGACCAACGGTATCGAACTGCGGGCGGTCTCCACGCCTGCAGTGCCGGAATCAGATGCTGTTGCGTCCACCACCGCGTTCAGCAGGCGCGCCGTGGAGGTGTCGGGGCCACATCCCGCCCTCGGTGATTGTCCTCACAAAGCGCTGGCAGCGCGGCAATGCAGAGCACGTGATCGTGCAGGCCATCAGCCTTCTGCATTGAAACACTCGAACCCAAAAAAGCGCTTGACCTTCCAAGCGTGGCAAGACGGATAAACGCAACCGGAGCTGCTCAGGCTCAGCAAAGCCACGTCGATTGCAACCGGAAGAGAACAGATATGAAAGTCACACGCGTAACCCTGATCACTGCGGCGCTAAGCCTCTCACTCGCCATCACGGGATGCAGGGATGCGGTGCCCTCGCCCGCCCTCGCACTGCCACCCGCCGTGCCGGTGGCCGAGGTGATTGTTCGTCCCGTGACGCCATCGGTCGAGTTCACCGGCTCGCTGACCGCAGTCAAGCAGGTTGAACTTCGTCCGCGGGTCGCCGGCTACATTCAGGACGTGAGCCTGCCGGAGGGACGAATCGTTGAGAAGGGGCACAGGCTTTTTGTCATCGATCAACGTGAGTTTCAAACCACGGTGAACGCCGCGAAGGCCCGCCTGCGCGAGGCTGAAGCGGCATCAATGCTCGCCCAGGCCGAACATGCGCGAGCCGAACAACTGTTCGCGGAAAAGATCATCGCGCGCGATCGCCTCGACACCGCGATCGCCTCGCTTGATGCGGGCAAAGCACAGGTCGACTCCGCCAAGGCAGCCTTGGATGCTGCGCAACTGGATCTGGGTTTCACGCGCGTCACAGCGCCATTCAGTGGACGCGTCGGCCACGCCTTCGTCACCGAGGGCAGCTACGTCGCCAGTGGTGTCACGCCACTTACGACGATCGTTTCGATCGATCCGCTTCATGTCTATTTCGATGTCGACGAACGCACCTACCTGCACTCGATGGCAGCACGCCGAGCCGATGCGACCTCGCACGGGTCACAAGCGGCGAAGATCTCGGTGGCACTGCTCACCGACGAGACGTATTCGCGGACCGGCAGTGTCGACTTCCTCTCCAACACCATTGATCGTGGCACGGGAACGGTTCGTGTCCGCGCGGTTATCGACAACCCCGATGGACAACTGACGCCCGGTCTTTTTGCCAGGGTCAGACTGGAGACCGGCGTGTCGCAAGCCAGGGTTCTGATCGCCGATCAATCGATCGGTACCGATCAGGGCAGCCGCTATGTGCTGGTTGTCGGCAAGGACGACACGACGGAATACAGGCCGGTCGTTTTGGGCCCGGTGGTCGACGGTTTGCGCGTGATCGAACAAGGCCTGCAGCCCGGCGAACGCATTGTCGTCAAGGGACTTGTGGGCCCGGGCATGCAGGTCACGCCGCAATCAGCCGCGATTGACGGCACACCCCTTGCGGCGCCGCAAATCGCAGGAGCCGCGCAATGACGTTCCCACGTTTCTTCATCGATCGCCCCATCTTTGCCATCGTCCTCTCGGTTCTGATGGTGATCGCCGGCCTCGTTGCCTTCTTTGAATTGCCGCTCAGTGAGTATCCGTCGGTGACGCCGCCGACCGTGCAGGTGACCGCCTCCTACCCGGGCGCCAACCCCAAGGTGATTGCTGAAACGGTGGCAGCGCCACTCGAGCAGGCGATCACCGGGGTCGAGGGAATGCTGTACATGTCGTCGCAATCGGCAACCGATGGCCGAATGATTCTGACCGTTACTTTCGAGCAGGGAACGAATGCGGACATGGCACAGATCCAGGTCCAGAACCGGGTCTCCCGCGCGCTGCCACGTTTGCCTGAAGAGGTTCAGCGCCAGGGCGTGGTCACGCAGAAGACCTCGCCGGACATCCTGATGGTGGTTCACCTGCTCTCGCCCGACAAACGCTACGACCCTCTCTATATTTCGAACTATGCCTACCTCCAGGTGCGCGACGATCTGTCGCGCATCCCGGGGGTGAGTGACGTCCTGGTTTGGGGCGCTGGCGAATACAGCATGCGGCTCTGGCTCGATCCGAGCCTGATCGCCGCACGAGGACTGACAGCTGGCGACGTAATTGCCGCGGTGCGTGAGCAGAACGTGCAGGTGGCGGCCGGCTCCGTCGGTCAGGCTCCCAATTCCAGCGCCGCATTCCAGGTGACGGTGAACACGCTTGGGCGGTTGACCGACGAGGAGCAGTTCGGCGACATCATCATTCGAACGGGCAGCAACGGTCAGGTGACGCGCTTGCGCGACGTCGCCCGCATCGAGATGGGAGCCGATGCCTACGCACTGCGCAGCCTGCTTGACGGCGAGCCGGCGGTCGCGCTGCAAGTCATCCAGAGTCCGGGTGCCAACGCACTCGACGTTGCGCAGGCAGTGCGGACAACCATGCAGCGGCTTGAGGGCAACTTCCCGGCGGGACTCAGCTCGCGCATCGCCTACGACCCGACGGTCTTTGTCCGTGCCTCGCTTGCGTCGGTGGCAACCACCCTGCTGGAAGCAATCCTTCTGGTCGTCATTGTCGTGGTGCTGTTCCTGCGCAACTGGCGCGCTTCGCTTATCCCACTCCTGGCAGTGCCGGTGTCGTTGGTCGGCACCTTCGCCGTCATGCATCTGATGGACTTCTCGCTCAACACCCTGTCGTTGTTTGGCCTCGTGCTTTCGATCGGAATCGTCGTCGACGACGCAATCGTGGTGGTCGAGAACGTCGAACGTCACATCGAGGATGGCGAGGAACCCGCTCAGGCGGCAAGGCACGCGATGGACGAGGTCACCGGTCCCATCATCGCGATTACTTCGGTGCTCGCCGCCGTGTTCATACCGACCGCCTTCCTGAGCGGACTGCAGGGTGAGTTCTATCGCCAGTTCGCACTCACGATCGCCATCTCGACCATCCTTTCGGCGGTCAACTCGCTCACGCTCAGCCCGGCGCTCGCCGCACTCTTGCTGCGTCCGCGCAAGCTTAGGGTCGCACCTGACCCGCTCAGCCTTCGTGGCCGCGCTGAGCGGTTGTTTCAGGTGATTGGCCGGCCGTTCCAGCGTGTGCCGGACGCCTATGGCAACTCGGTCCGCAAGGTCGTGGGCGTCGGCAGCGTGGCCCTCCTGGTCTACGGAGGACTGCTCGCCCTGACCTTCTTCGGGTTCAACGCCGTCCCGCCGGGCTTCGTGCCGATGCAGGACAAATACTATCTTGTTGGGATCGCCCAGCTACCCAACTCGGCATCGCTGGATCGCACCGACGCCGTCGCCAAGCAGATGTCGAAGTTCGCGCTTGAAGAGCCTGGGGTCGAAAGCGTCGTTGCTTTCCCGGGACTCTCAATCAATGGCTTCGTCAACGTGCCGAACGCGGCGGTCATGTTCGTCATGCTCGACCCGTTCGAGAGTCGCACGACGCCCGACCTCACCGCGGCCGCGATCGCCGGGCGCCTGCAAGCGAAATTCGCCAGCATCCCTGACGGCTTTCTCGGCGTGTTTCCACCGCCACCAGTGCCCGGCCTTGGCGCGACCGGTGGCTTCAAGATGCAGGTGGAGGACCGCGGCGGTGCTGGGCTCGACGCCTTGGTCCAGCAGACCCATATCCTGATGACGAAAGCCACCGAGTCGGGACAGGTAGCCGGGCTGATGACCAGCCTTGACATCAATGCGCCGCAGCTCGATGTCGCCATCGATCGTACCCAGGCCAAGAGCCAGGGGGTTCATCTGTCGGATGTATTCGAAGCACTCCAGGTCTATCTCGGCTCACTCTATGTCAACGACTTCAATCGCTTTGGCCGCACCTACAAGGTGACGGCCCAGGCCGATTCGGAGCACCGCATGCAGGCCGAAGACATTGGCCGCTTGCAGGTGCGCAACGCGGCCGGGGACATGCTGCCCTTGTCCTCGTTGGTCACCGTCACCCCAAGTTCCGGCCCCGACCGCGTGATGCGCTACAACGGCTACCCCTCGGCCGACATCTCGGGCGGCGCGATGGCGGGTGTCAGTTCGGGA
>JBBSJP010000078.1:0-11468 GCA_038257155.1 Lysobacterales bacterium
ATCCGACGCAGGGCCTGCCATTCGGGGCCGGCCTGCAGCACCGCAATGTCGGCTCCGCCGCTGCGCGGCTTGAACCGACCTACGACAGCGCGCGCATAGGTCGGATCAAGCGCCGCCGCAACGCCAGACCGAGCGATAGCCATTGGCGGCGCGGATCCGACGCAGGGCCTGCCATTCGGGGCCGGCCTGCAGCACCGCAATGTCGGCTCCGCCGCTGCGCGGCTTGAACCGACCTACGACAGCGCGCGCATAGGTCGGATCAAGCGCCGCCGAAACGCCAGACCGAGCGATCAGCCTGGCGGTGCGGATCCGACGCGCCAGTTAAGGCTTCGCCTGCTGATCCAGGGTCTCGTTCCAGCGCGTCAGGCGCGCTGCCACCTTGTCGAGCAGCGGCTGCACGTCACCCTTGATGGTGATCGAGCCGATCTTCTCGCCGGCGCGGATCTGGTCGATGATGGCCTGGTCTTCGGCTCCCATCACCTCACCGAACACGGTGTGTTTGCCATCAAGCCATGGGGTTGCCACGTGGGTGATGAAGAACTGGCTGCCGTTCGTGCCGGGGCCGGCATTGGCCATCGACAGCACGCCGCGGTTGTGGCGCAGGTCGGCAACGATCTCGTCCTCAAAACGGTAGCCAGGTCCGCCGGTGCCTGAGCCCAAGGGACACCCGCCCTGCACCATGAAGTCGGGAATCACCCGATGAAACGTGAGGCCATTGTAGAAGCCGCGCTTGGCCAGATTGACGAAATTGGCCACGGTCAGCGGCGTCTTGTCGGGATGCAGGCGCAGGTGAATGGTGCCGCGGGCGGTGGCGATTTCGGCAGTAAGTTCGTACATGAGGAGCTCCGTTTGGGTGGCTCAGTGTAAACCGAGGCCCCTGCGACGCAGCAGCCAGGCTTTCTCCACCTCCACCGCTGAAAACAGCAGGACGCCGAATCCGGCGATCCACAGCCACTCGCGCAGTCCGATCGCGGCAGTGCCCAGCAGGCCCTGTGCCAGGGGCAGGTAGGTCGTCACCAGCTGCATTACTACCAGTAGCGCCACCGCCCACAGTGCCCAGGGATTGGCGACGAGGGTGCGCCAGTGCCAGCTCGGTGCCAGCCAGCGCCGCACGTTGAACAGGTAGACCATTTCGCACACCACCAGGGTGTTCAGTGCCACGGTACGCGCCTGATCTTCGCTTTCCCCCGCAGCCAGCGCGAGTAGATAAAGACCAAAGGTACCCAGCATCATCGAGATGCCAACCCACAGCGCGCGCACGGCGGTGAACCGGTCGACCAGGCCTTCATTGCGCGGCCTGGGCGGACGCGCCATCACGTCGCTCTCCAGCGGCTCGAAGGCCAGCGCCAGCGCCAAGGTGATGGCGGTGACGGTATTGACCCAGAGGATCTGCACCGGGGTCAGCGGCAGGGCAACCCCGGCCAGCACCGCGACCAGGATCACCAGGGCCTCACCAGTATTGGTGGGCAGGGCGAACAGGATGGTCTTGCGGATGTTGTCATAGACCCCGCGACCCTCCTCGACGCCGGACACGATGGTTGCGAAATTGTCATCCGCCAGCACCATCTCGGCCGCCTCACGCGCCGCTTCGGTGCCCTTCTGGCCCATTGCCACGCCGATATCGGCGCGCTTCAGCGCGGGGGCGTCATTGACTCCGTCGCCGGTCATCGCCACCACCCTGCCCTGCGCCTGCAGCGCTTCCACCAGGCGCAACTTGTTCTCGGGCGAGGTGCGGGCAAACACGTTTACCTGCTCGGCACGCAGTGCCAGTTGTTCCGGCTGCAGGGCATCGAGATCGGCGCCATTGAGCGCGCCCTGCGCGGTGTCGATGCCAATCAGGTCGGCGATCGCCAGGGCAGTATCAGCATGATCGCCGGTGATCATCTTTACCCGGATACCAGCGTCGCGGCAGGCACGGATCGCCGCAGGTACCGCAGCACGCGGCGGATCCGAGAAGCCGATCAGGCCAATCAGTTCAAAGCCCTCACCCACCTGATCGATGGACATGGCACCCGCTTCACCGGCTGCCGGGCGTTGTGCCAGCGCCAGCACGCGCAGGCCTTCGCCGGCCATGCTGGCGAGCCGCTGATGCCACAGTTCCAGCTCGAGCGATTCGCGGCCCCGCGCGGCGTTGCAGCGCGCCAGAACGCGCTCGGGAGCACCCTTGAGATACACGTGATCTGCGTGACGCGTTGCCATCAACTTGTGCTCCGAGGCAAACGGCAGCATGGCCTCCCGCGGATGACGGGCACGCATATCGGCCGATCGCAGGCCAGCAGACTCAGCGAGATGCAGCAGCGCAGCTTCCAGCGGATCTGCCGACTCCAGACGCTCGGCCTCGCTGCCCAGCACGGCCGCTTCGGCCATCTGGCGAAGGTGTTCGCAGTCGCCTTCCAGCCAGTCCTCTCGCGTCTTGAGTTCGCCGGCCAGGGTCAGGTGCGTAGCCTGCAGTTCATTGCTGGTCAGCGTGCCAGTCTTGTCCGAACAGATCGTGTCGACCGAGCCCAGGGTCTCCACTGCCGGCAAGCGCCGGACGATGGCCTTGCGCACCGCCATGCGCCGCACCCCAACCGCCAGGGTAATGGTGATGATCGCGGGCAAGCCTTCGGGAATGGCGGCCACCGCCAATGCCACTGCGGCCATGAAGGTCTGCCCCGGCAGTTGATCGTGCAGCAGCCAGGCCAGCAGCATCAGCAAGCCTGCAACGACAAGGATCACCACACTGAGACGCTGCCCGAAGCGGGTGATCTGCTGCAGCAGAGGCGTCTCCAGGTGCCGGACCTCGCCGAGCAGTCCGGTGATGCGGCCAATCTCGGTGGCGGCCCCGGTATCCACCACCAGCGCTTCGGCCTGACCCTTCACCACCAGGGTTCCGGACCAGGCCATGCCGAGGCGCTCGGCCAATGGAGTCTCCGCTGGCAGCGCGGCGCTACGCTTGCTCACCGGCAATGATTCGCCAGTCAACGGCGCCTCGTCGATGCCCAGGTCATGACACTCGCACAGGCGCAGGTCGGCCGGCACGCGGTCGCCCGGCTTCAGCTTGACCCGATCGCCTGGCACCAGATCCTGCGCATCGATGCGCTGCCAGTGGCCATCGCGTCGCACCCGTGCAGTTCGCCCGACCATGGCGCCGATAGCCTCCATGGCGCGCGCCGCCTTGCCTTCCTGCACGTAGCCGATCAGCGCATTGGCCAGCACAACGATGCCGATCACCGCACTGTCCACCGGATGCCCCAGCAGCCAGGCCGCGAGGGCCGCCAGCACAAGCAGATAGATCAGCACATTGTGAAACTGGCGCAGGAAGCGCAGCAACGCGGACTGGCGTGGCGGTGGTGGCAGGCGATTCGGGCCGAAGCGCATCAGGCGCTCGGCGGCCTCAGGCCCACTCAGTCCCTCAGGCGGGGAGCCCAGTCGCTCGGCTGCCTCACCCGTCTCGACGGCATGCCAGGCAATCGGCGCCGAATGCTTCGCAGTATTCATCAGTCACCGCACGCGAAATGGCACAGCTGCGATTCTGAACGTGTTCGAGTGACTGGATCTGGACTTCGATCAAGTCCATGCACGGCTCAATTCAGCGGCGGGTTCAGCCGGATTGCTTGCGCAGATGGTGAACGATCTGCACGGCGCTCACTCCGATCAGCACAACGCCCAGCACCAGCATGAGGGTGGCAACGCCGTCCTGTGCCAGGACCCCCAGCGCCTCGTCCATATCCGCGAATAGCCCGAGCGCACCCAGTGTCATCAGCGCAAGGCCCGCCATATCCAGCAGCAGCAGCCAGACAGGGAAAGGAAAGACCGATTTGCCATTGCTCATTCCAATGACCTCCTGAATACCAATTCAGCCTTGCCGGCCGGATTAGCCGGTATACTGGCGAGCTAAGCCGGTGCCCCTGATCAGGCCTGAGCTCCCGATTCTTACCCCAGCCGAGAGTCTGCGCCCAGCGCGCAGCGTATTCCAATGTCCATCGAAACCCTGCGCAATATCGCCATCGTCGCCCACGTCGACCACGGCAAGACCACCCTGGTCGACCAGCTGCTCAAGCAGTCTGGCACCTTCTCCGACCGCGAGAAGCTGGTCGAGCGGGTGATGGACAGCAACGATCTGGAGAAGGAGCGTGGCATCACCATCCTCTCCAAGAACACCGCGATCCGCTGGAAGTCGCCATCCGGCGAAGATTTCCGCATCAACATCGTCGACACCCCGGGCCATGCCGATTTCGGTGGCGAGGTCGAGCGCGTGCTGTCGATGGTCGATTCGGTGCTGATCCTGGTCGACGCGATGGACGGCCCGATGCCGCAGACCCGCTTTGTCACCCAGAAGGCCTTTGCGATGGGCTTCAAGCCGATCGTGGTGGTGAACAAGGTCGACCGCCCCGGCGCGCGTCCCGACTGGGTCGTCAACCAGACCTTCGAACTGTTCGACCGCCTCGGTGCGAACGATGAGCAGCTCGATTTCCCGATTGTCTATGCCTCGGCACTGCACGGCTATGCCGGTCTTGATCCAGACGTGCGTTCGGGCGACATGACGCCGCTGTTCGACGCCATCGTGCGGCACGTTTCGCCGCCGCCTGTCGATCTGGACGGCCCGTTCCAGATGCGCGTCACTTCGCTCGATTACAGCAACTACGTCGGCGTGATCGGCGTGGGCCGCATCCAGCGCGGCAAGGTGCGTCCCAACATGCAGGTCGCGGTCATCGACCGCGAAGGCAAGGCGCGCAACGCCAAGGTGCTGCAGGTGCTTGGCTTCATGGGCCTGTTGCGGCACGAGGCAACCGAGGCAAGCGCTGGCGACATCGTGGCGATCTCCGGTATCCAGGGCCTGGGCATTTCCGAGACCCTGTGCGATCCGAGCGCGGTCGAGCAGCTGCCGGTACTGAGCGTCGATGAGCCGACCATCAGCATGACCTTCCAGGTCAATGACTCGCCCTTCGCCGGCACCAAGGAGCACAGTGGCGGCAAGTTCCTCACCAGCCGCCAGCTGCGCGACCGCCTGGTGCGCGAGACCCAGCACAATGTGTCGCTGAAGGTCGAAGACACCGAAGATGCCGACAAATTCAAGGTCTCCGGGCGCGGCGAGTTGCACCTGTCGATCCTGATCGAGACCATGCGCCGCGAAGGCTACGAGCTGGCCGTGTCGCGCCCACAGGTCATCGTGCGCGACATTGACGGCGTCAAGCAGGAGCCCTACGAGCAGCTCGTCGTTGATCTGGAGGAGCAGTTCCAGGGCGGCGTGATGGGTCGCCTCGGCGAGCGCAAGGCGCAGCTGCAGAACATGGAGCCGGACGGCAAGGGCCGCGTGCGGCTCGAGTTCCTGATCCCGGCGCGTGGCCTGATCGGGTTCCAGACCGAGTTCCGCACCCTAACCGCAGGCACCGGTCTGCTGTTCCACGTGTTCGACCATTACGCGCCGCGCGCCGAGGGCTCGATCGGCCAGCGCCAGAACGGCGTGCTGATCTCCAACGGCACCGGCCCCTCACCGGCCTACGCGCAGATCGCCATGCAGGAGCGCGGCCGTCTGATGATCGAGCCGGGCGAGGAAATCTACGAAGGCCAGATCGTCGGCATCCACAGCAAGGACAATGACCTCACCGTCAACGCCCTGCGTGGCAAGCAGCTGACCAACTTCCGCGCTTCGGGCAAGGACGACGACGAAGGCCTGGTGCCGCCAGTGAAGTTCTCGCTGGAACAGGCGCTGGAGTTCATCGACGACGACGAACTGGTCGAAGTCACGCCGCGGCAGATCCGCCTGCGCAAGAAGTACCGCACCGAAGTCGATCGCAAGCGGGCTTCGCGCGCGGCGTAATCTTCCGGCTTCGTAGGGTGCGCCTCGGCGCACCGCGGTCTTGCCGTTCACCCCATCGCGAGGCAAACAATCGGTGCGCCAAGGCGCACCCTACGTGGTAATCAACAACTCGTGCTCCGCACCTCGCTTGAGTTGCCGCCATCTGCAGGCCAATACTGGGCAGCCTCTCCACGACGCTGAGCGCCCCATGCCCGAGCCAATCACGCAGGCCCGCCTGGCCGTCCTGATCGACGCTGACAACGCGCCGCCTTCGATCGCCAAAGGCCTGATGGCCGAGATCGCGCGCTACGGCATCGCATCGGTCAAGCGCGCGTATGGCGACTGGACAACCACTTCGCTACGCGGCTGGAAGGATGTGCTGCTCGACCTGTCGATCCAGCCAATCCAGCAGTTCGGTTACACGCGCGGCAAGAACGCCACCGATTCCGCGCTGATCATCGACGCCATGGACCTGATGCACACCGGCCGCTTCGACGGCTTCTGCTTGATCTCTTCAGACAGCGATTTCACCCGCCTCGCCAGCCGGCTGCGCGAACAGGGCCTGATGGTGTATGGGTTCGGCGAACGCAAGACCCCGGCGCCCTTCGTGGCATCCTGCGACAAGTTCATTTTCACCGACCTGCTCGGTAGCGACGGCGGTGAATCGAACGAACGCCAGCGTGACGAAAAAGCGCTGCGCGACGATCAGCGTCTGCGTCGTCTTCTCAACGAGGCGGTTGGCGAATCCGACGATGAATCCGGCTGGGCGCCGCTGGGCCTGGTCGGCAGTCAGATCGCCAAGCAATCGCCCGAGTTCGATCCGCGCGACTGGGGGTTTCGCAAGCTCAGCGACCTGATGCGCGCCACCGGCCTGTTCGACCTGGAAGAGCGCATCGGCGCCGACGGCCGATCGCGCATGCTGCATGTGCGGACGCAGCCGCAGGACAAGGGCCGCAAACGCAAACCCGGTGGCGGCAACCCGGCGTGACCTGGGTGGCCAGCTTCGACAAGTGCGTCGGAAACGCAAAGGCCACCGCATGGGTGGCCTTGTACTGGAACTGATCCTGGTGGGCGGTGCAGGGATCGAACCTGCGACCCTTGCCGTGTGAAGGCAATGCTCTACCGCTGAGCTAACCGCCCATCGAGCCGCGCAGGATACGGGCTGAACCGTCGGTCGTCAATCCGTCGTGCGAATGCGTCGCTGCTGTCGTGCCCGGTTTATGATCCTCCCATCTCATTCCTGGAACGCGGGGAGCGGTTATGAGGATTACGGTTCTTTTGTTGATTGGGCTGGGCGCAGGCGGATCATTCGCCTGTCAGGCCGACGAGG
Source organism: Lysobacterales bacterium (assembly GCA_038257155.1). GTDB lineage: Bacteria > Pseudomonadota > Gammaproteobacteria > Xanthomonadales > Xanthomonadaceae > JANJTY01. Next base: position 7,113 of record JBBSJP010000078.1, read on the forward strand.
CCTGTCTCACCAGTTCTGCCACGCGCATCGGGGAGTACCGTTCCGCATCACCGCTACTTCCTATCTCGCCAAAGAACACCCTGCGCGTCACGGTGCTGGACGACGGGTGTGTGCTCACCCACCAGCCTGCCTACTTCGTCGATCCAGGTCTCGCGGCCGAACGGATTTCGGCTGAGGCGCTGACGCGCTTTCGCAGTCAGCTGGCCGAGAGCAACCCCGCAGGTTTCGATGCTGATGCAGTGAAATCGCGCCACCGCGCTGCAATCCAGTCGGATCAGCCGGGTCGCATTATCCGCATCACCACCGACGAGAACATCATCGAGTTCGACCTGTTTCCCGCCACGCCCTCGGAGGCCTTAGGTGCGGTGAAGCACATCCGCTGGGGCAGCCTGCACGGAGACCTGCTCAACCATCCGGACGACCAGGACCTGGTGCGGCTCGCGGCAGCGGAACAACTGTTTCGCGCCTTTATCGAGCGCCGCAACGCAAAACGGGAGACGATCCGATGAATGGTCGCATCACACAATGGACCTCCGTGCTCGCACTGGCGGCGCTGGGTGCGTCGGGAACACTGCTGGCGGGTTCGTTCATCAGCTCCAGCCCCGCTACTGGCCTTGCGGTAGACCACGTCACCCACCCCGCCAATTCTGGGGCTGGTGGCAATGTCACGCTGAACGTCTGCCTGGACCCCGCACAATTGCCGACTGTCACCGGCAATCCCCAGACCGACTCGCCCGACCAGGCCATTCGCAACGCAATCGCCCGTTTCAATGCGATGCAGCCGGCAACCGGAAACGTGCAGAACGCAGCGGGCCAGGGCGTCACTGGCGGCAGCCTTGATTTCGAGTCGGTGATGCTGCACGAGCTCGGCCATTGCGTGGGCCTCGACCACAATGTAATCGGGCCATCTGAAGCCAGCTGCAGTCTCAGCAGCACCTGCAGCAGCAGCCCCAGCATTTTTGCCACGATCGCCAGCCCGGGCATAAATACCAGCTTCGATGTGGTGGCGGGAGTCGACGCGATGCGGGCCAGTCGCGACGACGTGCGCGGCGATGATGGCAACCGGCACTGGTTCCGCCGCAACATCAATAACCCGTTCGAGACTCCTCCTGCGACGGTCGATCGTCAGACCTATTCGGTTGCCACCGGCACCTTCCTGCCGATAGGGCACACCTTTGCCGAGGCCTCCACGCACCATTCACCCTGTTCCAATCCCACCTCAAGCACCAGTTCCTTGCCGGGGCGCGTCGCGAACACCCAGAACTCCCTGTTTCCGGTTCTGTGCGGCAACAATGTCGTGCGGCAACTGTCCCCTGATGACATAGCCACCCTGCGCATCGCGCGTGCTGGGCGCGATGGCACCCAGGGCAATGTCGACGACTACACGCTCAACCTGCAGTACGCCGGGCGCACCAGCAGCGGCTGCGATCTGATCGTGCGGTTCGAAGCGGGCGCAGGTTTCGGTGTCTGCAACGTTTCCTTCAGCTTTTCCGGCAGCAACGCTACCCTGCTGTCGTTCTCGGCAGACAGCAGTTCGGGCCGGCTGCGCTTCGAGAAGAGCGTCAACTGGTTCTTCAATCAGACCGACTCCACCGTACCGGCCAGCGCCAACCTGTCGATCAGCAAGTCGATCAACAAGGACCCAGCCCCGGTTGGCGACAGCCTGGTCTACACCCTGAGTGCCGCCAACGCGGGCCCCAGCACGGCAACCAGCGTATCGGTGGTCGACACCTTGCCCGCCGGCGTGACTTTCAGCAGCGCCAGTGGCAGCGGCTGGAGCTGCCTGTTCAACGGCGGCCTGGTGACCTGCACGCGCGCCAGTCTTGCTGCAGGCAACGCGCCGGCGATCTCGATCACGGTCAATCTGCCCAGCAACTATGCGGGTGCCAGCTCGCTGACCAACCTCGTCACGATCAGCAGTGCCCTGAGCGACCCTTCTCCCGGCAACAACAGCTTCGAGCTGCAGACGCCGGTGGACTTCATCGCCCCATTCCGGGTGTACGGCGACGGCTTCGAATCGCCATAGCAGCTAAACCTGCGGCCAATCAGCGCAGCCGCGTGCTGCGCAAGGCCAGCATGCTGGGTGGTGCGGTGAACGTGTCGGATCGAGCCAGGGCCCAGAACACCTTGTAGACCGGGTGATCCGGCAGTTCCTCGCGCAGCAGGTCTCCTGCGGCAAGAAAGTGGTGCAAGGTAGCCAGCGAACGCACCTCGTTTGACGAGACCCGCCTGATCACGTGTTCCGGGCCGAGTTCATCGGGATGCTGCAGACCGGCAGCCTGCAACAGCTCGCGCAGGGCGCGCAGGGTGTTGTCATGGAAATGGAAAACGCGTGTCGCCTTGTCGTGGACCACCAGCGCACGCTGGCGCAGGGCGTCCTGTGTCGCCACGCCGGTCGGGCAGCGATCGGTGTGGCAGCTTTGCGACTGGATGCAGCCGAGCGCGAACATGAAGCCGCGTGCCGAATTGCACCAGTCGGCGCCAAGCGCGAGGGTGCGCGCGATGTCGAAGGCGGTGACGATCTTCCCGGCTGCGCCAATGCGGATCTGGTTGCGCAGGTTGAGGCCAACCAGGGTGTTGTGCACCAGCAGCAAGGCTTCGCGCAGCGGCGCGCCGACGTGATTGGAGAATTCCAGTGGCGCCGCACCGGTACCGCCCTCACCGCCGTCCACCACGATGAAGTCGGGCAGCAAGCCGGACTCGTGCATGGCCTTGGCAATGGCGAACCACTCCCAGGGATGCCCGATGGCCAGCTTGAAGCCGACCGGCTTGCCACCGGACAGCTGGCGCAGCCGGTCGACAAACGCCAGCAGCTCCAGCGGCGTGGAAAACGCCGCATGCGATGCGGGCGAAACGCAGTCCACGCCCATTGGAATGCCGCGTGTCTCGGCAATTTCCGGCGAGATCTTGGCGGCAGGCAGCACGCCACCGTGGCCGGGTTTCGCGCCTTGCGACAGCTTGAGTTCGATCATGCGCACCGATTCAAACGCGGCGTTCTGCGCAAAGCGTTCCTCGTCGAAGCCACCGAACTCGTTGCGGCATCCGAAGTAGCCCGAACCGATCTCCCAGACCAGGTCGCCACCATGTTCGCGGTGGTAGCGTGAGATCGAGCCTTCGCCGGTATCGTGATAGAAACCACCACGCTTGGCACCGGCATTCAGCGCCATGATCGCGTTGGCCGAGAGCGAACCAAAGCTCATTGCCGAGATATTGAAGACACTGGTGGCGTAGGGCTGGGTGCAGCGTTCGCCACCCACACTGATGCGAAAGTCGTGCGAGGCAATGTCGCTCGGCTGCAATGAGTGGTTCATCCACTCGTAGCGCGCTGCATAGACATCGAGCTGGGTGCCAAACGGCCGCTTGTCGAGGGTGTTCTTGGCGCGCTGGTAAACGATCGAACGCTGCACACGCGAGAACGGCGACTCGTCATTGTCTCCTTCCAGCAGGTACTGACGGATCTCGGGCCGAAAGGCTTCGATCAGGAAACGGAAATGCGCAACGATCGGGTAATTGCGCCGGATCGACTGTCGGCTCTGCCGCAGGTCAATGATGCCGACCAGCAACAGGCAACCGAAACCGAGCACCATCCAGAACGCGTGCGGAAACCAAGGCAACAGCAGTACACCAAGCAGCGCACCCAGTGCGACCGCCACCAGGATGAAATAGCGCGAGGGAAGCAACTGGCTCTGCACCGTGGGCGCTCCTGTGTCTGCGGTCCGTCCCTGCCGAAGCCAACGCCTGGCGATCGCGGACCTGGTGCCCGGGGCGGGGGTCGAACCCGCATAGCCTTGCGGCTGAGGGATTTTAAGTCCCTTGCGTCTACCAGTTTCGCCACCCGGGCCGTAGGCCGGCAGTGTGCCGGAGCGGCGTCAGAGTGTGAAGCAGTCGCGAGGCATTCCTTGCGCCAAGCTTGCGAGACATGCGAGTCGCTTGTGATGCAAGGACAGGGAGTTCAGGGCAGGCCTGTCGATGGCCGCAGTTCATGTAGTGACCGGCCCAGACCGCGGCACGCGACACGAATGTCCCAGTGGCCGCGCAGCGTCATATGGCCTGCAAAAGGCAAGGAGCCGCATGACGGTCCTTGCGCTTGTCTACGATGGAGGCCTGGGTCGGAATCGAACCGGCGTACGCGGCTTTGCAGGCCGCTGCATGACCACTCTGCCACCAGGCCGGTGACGCATTTCGGAAGCTTCGCAGCGTACTGCGGCCCTCCGCAAAAAACAAAACCCCGGCGGACCGAGGTTTTATCCTTGAAGCTGGAGCGGGAAACGAGACTCGAACTCGCGACCCCGACCTTGGCAAGGTCGTGCTCTACCAACTGAGCTATTCCCGCGTGAGGCCGGCCATATTAGCGTC
>JBBSJP010000079.1:0-10036 GCA_038257155.1 Lysobacterales bacterium
CCTGCATCGCCAGCCAGCTCTCCGGCGAGCGTCCGATAGCCTTGGACAGGCGCAGCGCCATTTCGGGCGTTACGCGACTCGTGCACTTCAGGATCCGGCTCAAGGTGGAAGGCGCGACATCAAGCTTCTGCGCCAGCTCACAGCCGCTGATGCTGTTGGGCTCCAGGTAGACATCGACGATGAATTCGCCCGGATGCGGGGGATTGTGCATGGCCATCAGTGGTAGTCCTCGTAGTCCAGAACGTAGGCGTGTCCTTCCCTGAACTCGAACGTGACGCGCCAGTTGCCGCTCACCGAGATCGACCAGCGCCCGCGCATCTCACCCTTCAGCGGATGAAGTCGGAAGCCGGGAATGTCCACATCCTCGATGACGCAAGCGGTGTCCAGCGCCGCCAGCTGCATCCGCAGCCGCTTGACGTGATCAACCCGCACACCAGAGGTGACACCGCTTTCGTAGAGCCTGCGCAGCCCCTTGTGCCGGAATGACTTGATCACGACGCAAGACTAGCATGTTGCGCAACACGCAACACCGCTGGAAAGACAGCATGAGCGCCCACCCGGTTCAGCGCCGACTGGGCATCATCAACAAGAGTAGAATTCGACCTCCAAGGAGAACGACCATGGAAATCGTTTTCAGCGTGCAACAAGAGGCCGACGGTGGCTTTGTAGCCGAATGCCTTACGCACGATATCTTTGCCCAGGCCGATGACTGGCAGTCTTTGCGCGCGCAGGTTCTCGATGCCGTAGGCGCCTATTTCGTCGATCTTCCCAAACCCACCGCGGTGCGACTGCACCTGGTTCGCGACGAGCTGCTGGCTGTGGCGTGAAGCTTCCCCGCGACCTATCGGGGGAGACGCTGGCCAAGGCGCTATGCGAGTCATTCGGCTACGTCAGGGTGCATCAAAGCGGCAGCCACATCATCCTTCAAACCGAGTCACCCTCCCACCACCGGCTGGCTGTACCGGCGCATCCCTCACTACGCATTGGCACCCTCAACGCAATTCCGCGTTCCGTGGCGGATGTCCAGGGACTGAGCAAGTCAGCGCTGATGGAAACCCTGTCAGATCACTTCTGACTTGGACACTGCTGCAGTCTCGGCGACGCGCTCCTACTCCACCCGGTCCGTTGACCGCTTCCGCCCCGCTCCAAAACGCTTGCCGCCCCGCTGCTGTGGAATCGCTCGGCGCTGCGTGGCCACCTCGATCTCGGAGCGGAAGCGATCGTTACCCAGCGCCCAGCCACCGTGAACCGAATGGCGCATGCGTTCCAGCGTGGCCTCGTCCAAATCCTCTGTGAACAGCGCCCGGTAGGCCATAGAACGCTCCTGTGCATCGTTCCCCAAGGCCAGGAACTGCGGATGATCGCTGACCAGCGGATCGGGACGTCCTTCAGCGTGGTAGCGGTAACTGGACCAGCGGTACCGGCGCGGGTGGTCCACCATGTGTGCGCGCACCGGATTGAGTTCGATGTACCGATAGCACAGCAACAGGTACTCATCGCTGTTGACGGGCGTCGCGCGGAATCGCCCTTCCCACAGCCCGCCGCTGCGCGCGTAGGCAAAGTTGATGTACTGCACATAGCGCCGCCCAACCGACTGCATCAGCTTCGACAACGCGTCCGGTGCTTGCGGTGTCAGCAACAGGTGCACATGGTTGGTCATCAGCACATAGGCATGCAGATCACAGGGCCAGCGCCGCATGCCTTCCTGCAGACATTCGAGGAAGAACCAATAGTCCGCGTCCTCGAAGAACACCGGCTGCCGGTTGTTGCCGCGCTGGATCACATGCTGCGGCTGTCCGGCCAACAGATAGCGCGGAAGGCGTGGCATTGCTGTGGCTCCGTCCCCTCAGATCAGCCCCAACCTTATCAAATGGAAATCAATGGTGTCTGACCCCTTTAATTCTTTTGTGATTCTTTTGTGATTCTTTTGCGGAAGGCGTGGCATTGCTGTGGCTCCGTCCCCTCAGATCAGCCCCAACCTTATCAAATGGAAATCAATGGTGTCTGACCCCTTTGATTCTTTTGTGATTCTTTTGTGATTCTTTTGCGGAAGGCGTGGCATTGCTGTGGCTCCGTCCCCTCAGATCAGCCCCAACCTTATCAAATGGAAATCAATGGTGTCTGACCCCTTTGATTCTGATGGTGTCTGACCCCATTGATTCTTTTATTCTCCTTTGATTCTGACCCCTTTGATTCTTTTGAACCTATTCCTAGCTTGACTCCGCCGACCGAAAGAACCTCGACGTACAACTGACTGCTCCACCTCCAATTCGATTGGAGGTGGAGCAGCAACGCAATCCAGAGAAGGCTCAGTCGCTGCAAGCCGATGGGTCTTCTGCGCACGCCTTTTCGATTATTTCGATAACAGAACTACCGGACGCATCCTCGATATAGAACCGCCAAACGTCAGCCTTGCCAGTGTGCCAAACGCACAGAGCTCCCTGGCAAATCTTATCATTTGGGGCCCACTCATCCTTCGAGGTTAGCGAGGGGTTAAAATATCCTTCGCCAATCATGGGGTTGGTAAAGCCGACCCAAATCTCGTTTGCTCCGTCAGCATTGTCGCCCCAGGTAACCAAGATCGAGTAATACGCTTCACCTACGCCTGATCCAAACCCCCAGCACTTGTTCTGATCCCCGCCGTTGGCGCCGATGGGATAGACCCCGACATTATCATCGCCTTCAGCAGCCTTTGCGGTAATGTCCTGACTGGAGTTATTGATCACGCAGACATTGTCATCAGCGAGCGAATAGGAAGAGCTGAAAAGCATGCTCAGCCCGAGCAGGGCCGCATTAGGAGCTCTGAATTTCATAAATGATCCTCGTAGTAGGTTTTAGACTTCGACAACATCTGCTGAAACGATCAATCCGAGGAATCAATGGTGTCTGACCCCTTTGACCCCTTTTATTCTACATAAGGAGCTCTAAATTTCATAAATGATCCTCGTAGTAGGTTCTAGACTTCGACAACATCTGCAGAAACGATCAATCCGAGGAATCAATGGTGTCTGAACCCTTTGATTCCGGCCGTCAAGCGCCCACAAAATAGTGCTCTGACCCTTGTTTTCAATGCGAAGCGGGCGGGACATGCGGCCGAGGCTACGCCCGCAAATACTCGAATGCAACTATTCTAGACCTGACCCCGTGCTGCGCAGGCGCGGCGCCTTCCAGTGCGCCACTACGACGCCGTATACGTGTCCGAGTACCGATCGCATTCAAAGCCGGAAACCGGGAGTTGACCGGGGGCGTCCATACGTATCCTCGTCTTCACCTTCTATTCGTTTTGCCAGATGGAAAAGGTACTCTGACCCCTGTTTCGCTCAAAAACCAACCCCAAACAACTGCGCAATAATCTTACGGCGTGCATGGCGAGCCTCCTTCTTGTCTTGGCGACTAAAAGGAGACCACCTCGTCATGCACGCGCTGTTTTCCCGATCTTCGTAAGCGTCCGGCCACGACACGTACCCCTCAGCGCCGAGCTACGGTAAGCCTCAGCGGCTCGGCGTCCAAGTGTGCGGTAACAGCGTGGCGATGTCGCTGTTGAGGGTGGTCGGCAAGCGATTGAGCACGTCACTCAGCCATGCGTGCGGGTCGTGGCCGTTGGCCTTTGCGGTGGCGAGCAGGCTCATGATTGCGCAGGCACGCTTGCCGGCGGTTTCGGATCCGACGTGTAGCCAGTTCTTGCGGCCCAGAGCGATTGGCCGGATCGAGTTTTCGATCGGGTTGTTGTCGATCGGGTAGCGCCCGTAATCAAGGTAGCGCGTGAGCGCAGCCCAGCGTTTGAGTGTGTAGTTCACCGCTCGGGCGGTGCCACTGTTACCTAGCACTTTCGGATGCAGTTCGCGCAGCCACTCGCCAAGCTGATGTACGAGTGGTGCGGCGTGTTCCAGCCGATAGGCGTGGCGCGCCTCGGGATCGCAATCGGCGATGGCGCTTTCGATGCGATACAGCGCAGCGATTCGTGCGATGGCCTGTTCCGCGATTGGACTGGCACTAGCCTTATGCAGATCGACGAACTTACGGCGCGCGTGTGCCCAGCAGGCCAGCTCGGTGGTTGCACTCGTGAATAGCGCTTTGTAGCCGGCAAAATCATCCACCATCAGAGTGCCGCGCCAGTCGCCCAGGAAGCGTTGCGCGTGATGGCCGCTGCGGGTTTGGCAGTAGTCGAACACGATCAGCGGCCGGGCCGCGCTGCGGTAAGCGAACACGTAGGTGCGCTTGGTCTTGCCGGCGCCAGGATCAAGCTGCGAGACAGGCGTTTCGTCGGCGTGCAGCACCGGCTCGGTCAACAGTTCGCGACGCAGCGCGTCGCTGAGCGGCTGCAGGGCCACGCCGACCGCGCCAACCCATTCGGCCAGCGTGGAGCGCGATAGCTCAACGCCGCTGCGCGAGTAGACCGCTTCCTGTCGATACAGCGGCAGGTGATTGACGTACTTGGCGATGACCACCTGCGCCAGCAGACTCGGATCAGCCTGGCTGCGGTCGAGGATCGCCGCCGGCACGGGCGCGGCCTGGACGCTGTCGCAGGGACGGCAGGCGTACTGCGGGAAAATCTCACGCCGCACAAAGAACTCGATGGGCTTGCAGGCCAGGCGCTCGCGCACGTGCTCGCCAATCTTGACCAGCTCGCCCCCGCACTGCGCGCAGCCACTGCAGTCGGGCTCGTGCACGGTGGTCACGCGCGGCAATTCAGGCGGCAGCGGACGGCGTTTGGGTTGCTGGCGTGGTTCAGACTTTCTATCCGAATCGACCGGCTGCCTGAGCGCTTCCAGCGCCGCTTCGGCGGCAGCGAGGTCGGCGGCCATGGTTTCGTCGAACAGGGCGCGCTGATCTGGATCCATGCGCTCGGAGCGTGCTGCGAACTGCACACGACGCAGCCGCGCGATCTCGTGGGTGAGATAGCCGATTTCGATGTCGCGGTTGCGGATGGTTTCATCGCGCTTTGCAATAAGCGCGTCGCGCGATGCGAGCAGTGCCTCGCGTGCCGCGAGCACTTGCTCTTGCTCGACAAGGACCTGGTCGCGAAGCGCGATTTCATTGAGCTTATCGACCAACAGACCGCGCAGAACCTGCGGGTCGGTGATGGTTGAAAGCTGCGCGAAATCCATGCAGCTAGGCTAGCGTCTCAGACGATTTTCGCAAGAGGTTTTGACAAAGAAAGTCGATGCCAATCGACACCCGTGCAGAGCCACTCGAACTGCTCGGTGGAGAGTTCGCACAACGCATCGCCAGCGCGTGGCCAGACGAAGCTACCTGAGTGCAAGCGCCGCACGCATAGCCACACGCCCGTGGCATCACCCAGCAGCAGTTTGATGCGTGTGCCGCTGCGATTGCGAAACACATAGGCCGTGCCATCAAAGGCGTCACGACCAAATGCGGATTGCACCATTGTCAGCAAACGATCCATCCCGCAGCGCAGATCGACCGGTGCCACGGCGATGAACCAACGCGCCGCACGCATCAGCGCAGCGCCTGCAGCAGCGACGCCAGCCAGATCGCATCCACGCCGGAAGGGATGATCAGTCGCGCATTGCCGACGCTCAGTTCCAACGACGCGGCCGCGGTTGCCGAGATATCGCGCGTCACCTCCACTCGCGGCTGCAGCGGTACGAACGCCGGGGCGGGCTCAGCACGCAGACGACGTCGCCAGTAGTCCAGCGTGGCCGGCACCAGGTCGTGCCGATCGCAATACTCCCGACGCGTCAGGCCACAGCCATCGAACCGCGCAACATCCCGCGCCCAGAACCGCCGCTTCTCCAATACACTCGCCATGACCCGCACTCCGATGATTGATCGGGCGCGAGGGTGGGGCGAGGGGAACTGCGAGGGGAAGGTGTGGTGGCCGGACGCTTACGCCTGAGCTGCATCGAAGTCAGCCTGTAGGCCAATCCAGAAGCCGTTCGACATGGCGAAAAAGCGCGATAGCCGCAGCCCGGTATCGGCTGTCACCGCGCGCTTGCCGGCCACGATCTCACCGATCCGGCGCTGTGGCACTCCAATCTCCTTGGCCACGCGGTATTGCGGAAAAGGGGACGGAGGGAATTAAGGCGGATTAATTCCCTCCGTCCCCTTTTGGCGGCACGTCTTCTCTCCTCCGGCCTTACCGCGCAGCCACCGTTTCCAAAACTGCTTCCGGATGCTTTTCGATCACTCTAAGCAGAACCCTAGCGGGACCGGTTGGAACCCGGCGGCCCTGCTCCCAGTTGCGCAAGGTGCCGAGCGGCACAGCGACTACTTCGGCGAACCGCGTCTGAGACAAACCCGTGGCCTTGCGAATCAATCGGACATCGACATCCTCGACCACGAACTCTCGAGCGGGCGCGCGCTCGCCACGAGCGATCTCGCCCATCTGCGTCGCACTTTCCAGCAACTCGGCGAACAACTTCGCTTCCATCATGTCCAGTCCTCGATCAGGTGCCGCAGCGCGGCCTTCTGGTCTTCGCTCAGATCGTCCTGAACGCCCTTCGGATAGATCAGCAGCATCCGGCACTGCTGAGCCTGATCAACAAAGTAGTAGATCAATCGCGCTCCGCCACGCTTACCCTTGCCTTTGGCGGCGACCCGAAGCTTGCGCAGCCCGCCCGTTGCCTGGATCACAACGCCCGCGTGCGGATCGCGAACCAACTCCCGCTGAAGCTCTGCGTACTCCTCATCACTGAGCAGCGCCAGAACCTGTCGCGTGAACACCGCAGTCTCAACAAAGACCATGCTGCAAGACTACGCCTCTGGCGCACTCTGCGTCAATGGCGTACCCGTTTTGGCTGTCTCGGGGGCACAAGCTAGCGAGAAGCATCCGATCTGGACAGGGGAACTTGATGTGGGTCCCGTCCTGGACGTCCGCTTCAAATGATGGGGGTCCTCGTTCTTCGTTCGCGCTCTATTGGCGCAAATGATGGGTGTCCTCGTCTTCGATGGGTGTCCTCGTCTTCGCCATTGATATGGAGGCCTTCGCTTTCTGGAAGGTCTTCAACGCCGCTCGTATCAACCGCGGTCGACGATTGTCGCCGTTGGTCGACAGGGTAATAACGCACCCACATGAGCAGAGATACGGCAACCAGCCCAGCGATGCCTACGACATACCAATTCCTAACTTCCACTCGATTCGCCTAAATCGTTCAACTGATACGCCGGAATCACGGGTAATTCACACCCCAGGAAAAGCGGACGGAGGAAATTAAGGCGGATTAATTCCCTCAGTCCCCTTTTTCGGAATGATGGGTGTCCTCGTCTTCTGCTCATTGCCTCAGGCAGCGTCACGCACAGGAATTCTGGCAATCTCAGCTCCGGCGGCGTCCTTCGCGCACTCCAACTCGTAGCGCGACTGCAAATTGACCCAGCTCTGCGCGTCGGTTCCAAAATGGCGCGCCAGACGCAGGGCTGTATCGGCCGTGATTCCTCGCCGGCCGCGTACAATTTCGTTGATCCTTGCGGGAGTAACGCCAAGCACCTGTGCCAGTGCGTTGCTGGACAGCCCATAAGGACGCATGAACTCCTCGAGCAGGATCTCGCCGGGATGGATGGGGGGAAGCTTCTTGGCCATTACGCGTACCTCGTCAGTGGTAGTCGACGATCTCGACCTGCTCCGCATTGCTGCCTGTCCACCGGAAACACAGGCGCCATTGGTCGTTGACACGGATGCTGTGCTGCCCAGCCCGGTCGCCTCGAAGTGCTTCCAGCCGGTTGCCCGGCGGCACCCGCAAAAACTCCAGGCTGGCCGCGGCGTCAAGCAACTCCAGCTTGCGCCTCGCAACCGACTCCAGCGAACGCCAGCGCCTTACGGAGCGCCGCTCGAACAGGGCCTGGGTGTCCTTGCAGCGAAAGCTCAGGATCGCCATGCCATATCGTTGCTCGATAAACGAGCAACGTCAAGTCCCACGAGACTCCCGGTACCAAAGTCCGAGCTGCTGCACCAGGGATAGTCGACCGGTCGCACGTGGTCTCCGTTAGAGGCGAAGTCACCGACTCGAGCCGGAGGCTACATAGCTAGACCTGACCTCGGGCCCCTTTGTGGCCGCCCGCGCTCGGTCGCTAGAATTCTTGACGCGATAGATTCATCGATCGCCGCGCTTGCTCGGATCGACGCGACTGTGCTTCCCGGCGGCGCGGGGCTGGGCTGTGGAGGCGGGAGCCGCCTGGCTTTCCGCGGTCCCGGTCCAATCATGCGCGCCCGTATGCGACTCCGCGCCAGGCCAGTGCGGCCCTTGGTGATCGCGCGCTTGCTTGGCTTCGAGCAGGGCGTAGATGTTGGCGGCGGCCTGTTCGGGCGTGATCGTCGATGGCTTTCTCGTGCCCTTGGAACGGGCTCCCCGACTCGCGGCGCCGCTGGCCGATGGTTTTCTTGCAGGGGACTTCTTCGCTGGTGACGGCGTTGCAGCCGCTTTCCTGGCGGGGGCTTTCTTCGCCGGTGATTTCCTGGCTGGAGCCTTCTTGGCGGGTGCCTTCTTCGCCGGTGATTTCCTGGCTGGAGCCTTCTTGGCGGGTGCTTTCTTCGCCGGTGATTTCCTGGCTGGAGCCTTCTTGGCCGGTGCCTTCTTCGCCGGTGATTTTTTGGCTGGAGCCTTCTTGGCGGGTGTTTTCTTCGCTGGTGATTTTTTGGCTGGAGCTTTCTTGGCGGGGGCCTTCTTAGCCGGCGCCTTCGTCGTCGGTGCTTTCTTTGCCGGCGCTTTCTTGGCCGGTGGCTTCTTGACTGCCGCCTTCTTCGCGGAGCCGGCCTTCTTTGCCTTGCTGGCCTTTTTTGCAACTGCCATGCTCACTCTCCTCGTACGCTGCGCTGGAGGGAAGGGCGTTGGATCGCCCCGTGCTGTCCGGGAAAACGATCCATCAGCTGGATAGATCGCATTGACCGGCTGGATGCAAGCTCAATAAAGCACTCGGGGCAGTGACAGTCAACGTGCCGTGCGTGCGCTTGGCTGTGCGCCGGGAGAAAAGGCGTCGGTAATAAATCACTTTCGGCCGAGCCGCGTATAGGAAGTTCAAACGCCCTTTTCGGCCAGTCTGCCGGGTAGGCAGAGGTCGCTCAAGCGCCTGTTCGGGCGCGGATCGTCGTCTGTGAGAGAGGGCATATCAAGGGCATATCAGCAAGGGCATATCAGGACACCCACAATCCGCCAACGTCCTACCTCAGATTAGGATTTTTCCTACATCCAGGCGCAGTGCAATTCGCCACACTCGCTGCATGACTTCACCACGCAGCCAACTCATCGATCCCACCTCGCCCGGCTACTACCATTGCGTCAGTCGCTGCGTTCGGCGCGCGTTCCTGTGCGGCAGTGACTCGATCAGCGGCAAGGACTTCGAACATCGCAAGGCCTGGGTGGAAGATCGGGTGCTGGCGCTTGCCGAGTGCTTCGCGGTGGGCATCTACGCTTACGCAGTGATGAGCAACCACCTGCACGTCGTCGTGCATGTCGATCCAGTAACGGCCGAGGGCTGGTCCGCAGAGGAAGTCGCGCGACGCTGGGTGTGCCTGTTTCCGGTGCGCGAACAGGGTGAAGTCGATGAGGAAGCCTGTGGACTCCGGGCGCAGGTCCTGGCTGGCGATCCCATACGCATCGTCGAATTGCGCGCGCGGCTGGCGAGCATTTCGTGGTTCATGCGCTGCCTGAGCGAGCCCATCGCGCGCCGCGCCAACCGAGAGGACAATTGCACGGGGAGATTTTGGGAGGGTCGCTTCAAGTGCCAGGCACTTCTCGACGACGCAGCGGTGCTGGCGTGCATGGCCTACGTCGATCTAAATCCGATCCGCGCCGGCATGGCGCCCAGTCTTGAGACCTCCAATCACACATCCATCAGGAACCGCTTGATCCGGTTTCAGTCGGACACTGCCAACGCCGGGCTGGAACCGGTGGCTGGGCCAGCATCGAGCGGGCTTCCCTTGGGGTTGAGTGAATACCTTGTGTTGCCGCGCGTTGAAAACTGACCAGCTGTGCGCGTTGAAAATTGACCAGGGATTGAGGCCGAGGGACAGGTCCCTCGGGATGGGTTGAGTCTACCTCTGGATTGCGGTCTTGGCTGTCAGTCGGCTGTGTCGGTCACC
>JBBSJP010000080.1:0-9934 GCA_038257155.1 Lysobacterales bacterium
CGAACACCCTGCGCAGGATTTCCATCTCAGCAATTCTCCGAGCGGGCGACCAGCCACAGGTGTGCGTCTTCAAGTCCGGCGGCGACAGGGACCGCGTCGACGGATGGCGTGGTCTCGGCGACAACACGCAGGCGCACGCCATCGGCGCGGCGCTGCACGCCGGTGGTGACATGGCGTGCGCGGATGTCGGCGACCTGCGGCTCGGGCACGGTCCATTCCCACACATGTCCGGCCGCATCGGCGATCAAAGCTTCGGGCGTGCCCGCGAACAGCAACCGTCCCTTGGCCATAACCGCCAGCGAGCCGGCGCTGGCTTCGATGTCCGACACGATGTGGGTCGACAGGATGATGAGACGGTCGGCGGCGAGGTCGCTGATCAGGTGGCGAAAGCGCAGGCGTTCTTCCGGGTCAAGGCCAACCGTGGGCTCATCGACGATCAGCAGTTTCGGATCGTTGAGCAGGGCCTGCGCGATGCCGACGCGCTGGCGCATTCCGCCGGAATACTCGCCAAGCCGACGGTCCGCCACATCGGCCAATCCCACCTGCGCGAGGCACGCATCGACGCGCGCCGCCGCGCCCTTGGCGGAGATGCCCTTGACCGCGCTGAGGTAGGCGAGAAACTCGCGCGCGCTGAGCATCGGGTAGACGCCGAAGTCCTGCGGCAGATAGCCCAACGTGCGGCGCAGCGGGTCGGGCTTGCGGGCGGTGTCCTCGCCGTTCCACTGCACGCGGCCGCCAGTTGGCTTGGCCAGCGTCGCCAGGATGCGCATCAGCGTGGACTTGCCGGCACCGTTCGGGCCCAGCAGGCCGACGATGCCGCGCTCGAGGGTCAGCGAAATGTTTGAGAGCACGTCCTGACCGCGCTTGTAGCGGAAACCGACATCGTCAAGGTGCAAGGTGCAAGTGCTCATTGTTGCTTCCTCCCGTCGGCGACTGCCAACTGTGTCGGTAGTGTAGTTACCTACCACACTAAAGCAAATATGCTGATTGGCAGGGGGTGCGGAAGCGGGGGCGTGCCGCATTCGGAATCCAGTCGCGGGAAGTCGGGCCCGTGGGCCATAGCGATCCGATCTTGGTCGTGTTCACTTCCTGCGCGAAAATACGCAAACATTCGACGCGTGGCGCCGCTGACCAGCGGATTCGCCTCATTTCAGCGGGCGCCACCGCCTGCGCATCGGTCGGCACGTCTGATCCCAGAGGTCGGGAAGTGAACCTGACCCCGTTCTTGACCTCGTTCTTGCTGACCCCGTTCTTGCTTGTGCGACCGCCAGCTACGCGGCAGACTGGCCCAAAGGGCACCAGTGTTTCCTGCACGCCCATGACGGCCGCTTTGTCAGCAGCAGATGATTGGGAAATGCATCGCGCAATCAAAGGTGCCGACTTTGCGGATCGACGGGATGGTGGTGGCGGAGAAATGAAAATGGCGGGTATCTGGCGAAAACTTCTGCTGATATCGCTCCTGCTCGCCACGGCCATGGGTGTATTTGCGCCTGCCTTGGTCCCTGCCGTAAATGAAAACGCGGCGACAACGACCCCGCCCCAGCCGCAGATTGCCAACACCGCCGCAGCAGGTTCGGACGAACGAATCAACGCGCGCATCCGCGACATTTTCAGCCAGTTGCCGTCACTCGCAGGAGTAAGCGTTTCGGTCAACGAAGGTGTTGTGAGCCTGAGCGGGCAAGTGCCCAATGCTGCGGCGAAAGATCGGGCGCAGGCCATCGCCACGCGGGTTGATGGCGTGGTTACCGTCGAAAATTCGCTCGAGCGCGATACTTCGGTGGATGGCAGCCTGGGCGCACTTGGCGCCTTGTCCGACCGCATGACCGGGATCGTCAAGATGTTGCCGCTGATTGGAGTGGCGCTGACGACGGCGTTCCTCATCGGCTTGATCGGCTATCTCATCGCCGGTTTCCATGCGCTTTGGCAGCGGATCGCCAGCAACAGTTTTCTGGCCGAATTGATCGCAAGTACCATCCGGTTCGTTTTCGTGATCGGCGGTCTGGTGGTCGCGCTGCAGATGATTGGTGCGGGCACGTTGCTCGGCGCGGTTTTGGGCGGGGCGGGCGTGATTGGCATTGCGTTGGGCTTTGCCATGCGCGATACCATCGAAAATTACGTTGCGTCGCTGATGCTGTCACTGCGCCAGCCATTTCGCGCCACAGAATGGGTGATGATCAACGAGTTCGAAGGCCGGGTAATCCGCCTGACCAGCCGCGCGACCATCCTGATGACCCTTGACGGCAATCATCTGCGAATCCCCAATTCCACCGTGTTCAAGGCGGTGATCCTCAATTACACCCGCAATCCGCAGCGCCGCTTCCACTTCGTTCTGGGCATCGATGCCGAGGACGATCCGACGGCCGCCCGTCATCTGGGCGTGAAGGCGATGCGCGCATTGCCCTTCATTCTTGATGAACCCGAACCGCAGGGCCGGGTGGTCGAAGTGGGAGATTCCAGCATCATCCTGCAGTTTCTCGGCTGGATCGATCAGAACGAAACTGACTGGTACAAGGCCAAGAGCCGTGCGATCCCGGCAGTGAAAGATGCGCTGGAGGGGGCTGGCTTCCTGCTGCCCGAGCCGATTTACCGGCTGCGTTTCGATCCCGGCACGCAATTGCCACAGGCCGAGGGAACTGCCGTCGCCCCTGCGAAGGAACGCGCACCCGCGACCGTGCAGGTGCCGGAGCACGTCGCCAGCGATATTGCGCCGGAAAACGAAGTCAAACGCATGGTCGACGCGGAACGCGCCACGGACCCCGAGAGCAGCAAGGATTTGCTCGATTCGCGCAAGCCGATCGAATAGGTCATACGTTCTGGTTTTGGGAAAAACCGGCGCCAAAACCGGGGCCCAAAACCGGGGTCAGAGTGGACTTTTTCCTGCAAAGCACGCGCCGGCTACGACGCCGACGAACCTAAGCAGCCATTCGATGCTCGTAGAACGGTCTCTGCCGATCTTCCAGAATTGCGTGGAGTGCAGCGAGGTCTGAGGCATCCGGGTTGAGCCACGCGTCCAGGTTCTCGGGCTTGATCTGAATGATGACCCGGTCATGTCCGGCCGCTGCAATCTCGGGCGGCGGCTCATCGGTGATCGCCGCGAAACTCAGTAAATCCGGCTCGCCTTCTCCGCTCCAATGCGACCACAGGCAAGCAACCAGCATTTCCTGCGGTGGGTTAGGCGTGAACTGAAGCACCACGTTTTCCGCCTTCTCGTCAGGCCCAAGTTCGCGATGCTCCAGATCGTGACGCGCGACGTTTTCAAAAAAAGTTTCGACCACCATCACGCCATGCGTGTGTCCAAACTGGCCCTTCCAGAACCCTTCGAGATTGTCGCGGCGAGCGTTGTAGGTGCCAGGATACTTTCGGTCGTAGAACGCTGGCTTTCCCGCTGGTCGACACTGGTAGCGCATCGGCTTCACCACCCTGCGCCCGTTCTCCCAGATCATCACCGGCGCGTACATGCCGGGGAAGATGCGAGCGTCACGATCCTTGTGCGCCGTTCGCCGCAGGTCTTCGAGTTTTCGCAAGAGTTTGCCGACCTTGTCGGTCGCTATCCGCTGATCGTTCTCCGCTTTTTTTGTGGTTTCTGTTTTGAGCGAACGCTCAGCGTCAGCCAATCGTTTGCGCTGCTTGAAAAGCTCCTGCTCAAACTCAGACGCCTGCTCGGCGTTGTACTGCTTGATGAGCGTGGCGATCTCCCTTTCCTCACCGTTGCGGGGCGTCTGAAAGGCTTCATCCATCGCTTTCGGAATCTTGGTCTTCGAGTTGTCTTTCCGGTCGACATACAGCCGGAAAAACTCGGTGATGTTGATGTCGGCACCGAAGGCGCGCACGTAGTCGCCGTAGTGTTGCCAGACGAGGGCGGAGTAGCACATGACGAAGCGCTCCATGGTGGTTGTGAGTGATATGACGTGTTTCGCGCCATGAGAATTGCTACCAACGGAGTCTACCGATTAACCATTCTGCGGGTGGGGATCGAAGGTCGCGTGATGCTGCTGGTCTACTCCACCTGAACGAGACCATGCCCCGCCAGCCTCGTATCGCGCTTCCCGGTATTCCGCAACAGATCGTGCAGCGCGGCAACGACAGACAGCCGAACTTCTTCGAGGACGCTGATTGGTCGCGATACCTAACGGAGTTGAACGAAATTCCACTGCGCGCTGGCTGCCACATGCACGCGTAAGTGAACCTGACCCCGTTCTTAGCTGCCACATGCACGCGTAAGTGAACCCGTAAGTGAACCTGACCCCGTTCTTACACCGTTCTTACACCGCCTATCCTCGCCACACTCGGTCTGGCCGAGCGCCAGTGGCACTACCAAGTGCTCGGCATCGAAAGCCGATACTTCCGCGCCATCGGCTGCGCGGATGTGCTGATCGAGAAGGCAAAGGCGATGGGTCAGTGTTGGTTGAAAGGGCTCGGAGCCACGCAATGGCTGCGGCAACAAACCAGCTGATTCTGGCCCGATCCGCGGGGATTTTCGGCGGTTGCATCGCGGGCAGTGCTGCTTCCCGCTCACTTTTCCGCTTGCATCAACTCCACCCAAGCGATTCGGCGCCCGATTGCCGCGTGATGGCGTACGTCGGTACAGCGTTACGCCTGCCTGAATCCTTT
Organism: Lysobacterales bacterium; assembly: GCA_038257155.1. Lineage (GTDB taxonomy): Bacteria > Pseudomonadota > Gammaproteobacteria > Xanthomonadales > Xanthomonadaceae > JANJTY01. The sequence goes on from JBBSJP010000080.1 coordinate 4,612, forward strand.
TCCCGTGACGAATCCGCTTCGAAGTTACCTCCGGACGATCGTGGGTGTCCCAGTTGTTGTTTCCACCTCCGGAAGATCGTGGGTGTCCCAGTTGTTGTTCGTGGGTGTCCCAGTTGTTGTTCTTGCCCGCCTTCGGATACCCCGGTTCGATCAGCGCCAGCAAGGCATGCCAAGGTACGACATGGTCCATCTCGGCAAGAGAGAGCTTGCGGCGAGTGCGATTGCGCTTGCCGACATACTCCGCATCCGAGAAACTCATCTGGGATATCGCATCGCTCCGCGATTTGATGCGCATACTTGTACTATGATACAGGCGACTTATTCAGACCTCTTTGCGCACACAGTATGTTCAGTCAAGCTGTCAGAAGTGACAGTTGACTATTGCGACGTCACGCCTGTATCCTCCCGAGGGTCTTCGAGGCTATAAGGCTGATGAACGTTGCCCTGTGATCCATTGAACTTTGCCCCGCACTCGCACTATGCCTACACGGCGCGAGTTCCCGTAAATGGAACAATTGTTGCCGTAGGATTGGAGTCTCTGGCATAATGCGATGCACATGGTCCCGATCACGATGATCACGTTATCCAATCTTTAGTCCCCCCTCGCCTGAAGTTTCAATCTAGCTGTCTAGCCCACTTAAAGGGAGAGCGATAAATGAAGTTATGGAGTTTTCTCACGATATTCTTTATACTCTGTGTGGCGTCAACCAATGCCCGATCGCAGGATGTAAGTATTTGCAACACCTGCACTAGTAGCATTCACTTTGAACAAGCCGCACTCGCACAAGTTATTGGGAACGGCATTCCCGGCGACTATCTGATCCTAACGATCAATCCGGAAACTGGCGATGCTCACAACGTTTTGGTGTCGTACGCTAGAGATGGAGACGTTCCGACCGGTGTTGCGCCCGTGCTAGACGAAGGTAGTCCGGAGCTGGTAGAACGAGGCGCTGCCCTTAACTTGAGTGGGAATAGATCCGAGCACTCGGTTTCCTCATCAAGCACCTCTTCTAATCCTGCAACCGAAGGTGAAATAGCTGAAATTGGAGCAATTATCGATTTTACCAGAAACGAGCAATTTATCGTTTTCCCAAACAATGAAGAGTATTTTGGGAGTTTCAATGGGCGAAACGCAGAGCAAACTTCATTGCATATTTATGGCGCTTTGACCGATAGAAATCCTGGATGGGCAGGAAGAAACTTCTTGGGTAATGTTCGTCAACTGATTTTCAATAAAATTGGCTCTTACTTTGGAAGAGACTTCCGCGTTTGCGGAGTGTTCAACAATGGAGACTCCGCGTGCTTCGCCCCGCAGACATATGCGCCATCAGTGGACAACTACATTTCGGGTACCGCGAGAGGAATTAGCGGGGAATGGCTTGATGGTGGATATGGGTCAGGCGGTGGAATGGAGGTGAACTTTAACAACGGCACGGTCGGCTACGCGCCGCTGGGGTACTCTGGCGCAACCGGCGAACTTTGGCTCTTCTGCGTCATTAGATCTGGCGTAATCGAGCTTTGTTATACTGTAATCATATAAGTCGGGGCGATACGTTATGAAAGGCTATGTCATAGTCACATCATTTTTGGCAGGGTCTTTGCTTGGCTGGCTCACACACGAGATTACCCACGAGACGCGTCCTACGATACAGGACAGTATCGCTGCAAATTGGGCGACGCTCGCGGTTACGCTGACGTCTAGGGAAAATAAGAGCAAAACTCCAGAGGAAGTGCAGTCTTCGGCTTTTGCGGCGCTTCTTGCTATGACTCCGGAATTGGGGGTGGGTTACACGCATATTTCTAATGGGACTATTAAAAGTGAATTGCCTGTGCTCGCAAAGGCGTTACTTGCCGATGACCAGGCCTTTGCAGGAGAAGGCACGTTTGTAGATTCGCTCATAGGCCGTAGTGTTTTGCTGTGCATTGCGCAGGCGGATACTAAAAGTACGAAAGATGTAGCGGAGTGTTCCCTTTCGGTCGCATCTCCTAACAGGGTGCTGAAAAACCCCATCTGATCTACAATTGGCCACCTTTACGGCCAAACGTGGAGTCACGGCATGCGCTACCGGGACACCCACAATCCCCACCAAATCCTACGCCGTGACGCGGCGATTTCCTACAGACGCCTCTCCCTGCGTGCGGCACGCTTGTTGCACTTTGAAGACACCCACGCCCGCTACAATCAAGGCATCGCGCACGAGCGCCGCTGGTCGCTTGGTGCCCGCGTGTTCGGGACCCGCAATTCATGGGATTGGAACTGGGAGGCCTTGGTGCAGGGTGGCCAGTTCGGAGCCTCCGCCATTCAGGCCTGGTCGCTCGCTACAGATACCGGCTACACCTTTGCTGATTCAAGCGGCCAGCCCAGGATCGCGCTGCTTGTGGCCATTGCCAGCGGCGACAGGGACCCGGAGGACGATCAGCTCGGCACACTCAACCCGCTTTACCCGCGCGGAAACTACTTCGGAAGCGAAGGATCCCTCGGCCCCCGGAACTTCTTCAATGTCCATCCGGCGGTTACCTTTCAGCTGTCGCCTCGGCTTCAGGTGAACGCCAGCCTGGATTTCTTCTGGCGCCACAGCACCCGCGATGGAGTCTACGCGCCGAGCGGAATGCTGATCCGCCCCGCCGGCGACAGCCAGTCCCGTTATGTCGCAACCATTGCGTCGGTCGGCGCGAACTGGAAACTGACGCCTGGCTGGTCGACCAGCCTGATCGTTGCCTACTCCGCCCCCGGCGCATTCCTGCGCGATACGGGCGCCGGCGACCCTTTGAGCCACATAAGCCTGACACTGCAGTATCGCTATTGAATTCAGTTGCCGGAGCTGCGATTCGGAATCGCTTCTTACTTCTTTGACGCAAGCTCGCGCACCGCCCGACGGTAATCGGTCGGGCTCCTGCGCTGATGCTGCAGGAATACGCGCGAGAGCACCTGGCTCGAAGTGTAGCCAACCTCAAGGGCGATCTCGGTGATCGAGAGATGGGAATGCTCGAGTAGTTCGCAGGCCTTATCAATCCTCAGTCGAGTGAAGTAGACGCGAGGCGGCACACCAAGGGTCTGCTTGAACATCCGCGCGAAATGAAACGCCGACAGACGCGCCTCGGCAGCCAGCTCATCAAGGCTGATGTCATCGCCCAGCCGCGCGTGCATCAACTCGATGCAGCGCCGCTGAGCGCCGGCGGAAAGGCCTCCCTTCGCGGGAGCGAACGCGGCGCCCCCCTGCCGGAACAACTCGGCGAGCACTTCGCAGCCCGCGGCGCGGACCAGAAAAGAACGGAAAAGAACGGGGTCAAAAGAACGGGGTCAGGTTCACTTCCTTCGCCCTCAATACGCCCCCATGAAGTCCTTCTTCCCGATCTCGAAGCCGTTGTGCCGAAGCAGGTTGTACGCGGTCTTGACATGGAAGAAAAACTGCGGTAGCCCGTACGCCAACAGGTAGGCCTGGCCGCCGATGCGGCGTTCCTTCGGCGTGCCGGGGCGCAGTAGCACCTCGCGCTGATCGCTACCTTCGAAACCTGCCGCATCCAAGCCCCCGACAAAGGCCAGCGTCGCGGCGATCCGCTGCTGCAGGTCGGCGAACCTCTGGTCACCGCCCTCGTAGGCCGGAACCTCCGCGCCCGCAAGCCGCGCCGACACACTGGTCGCGAAATCGCAGGCGACCTGCACCTGGCGCGCCGACGGGAACATGTCGGGAAACAGCCGCGCTTGCAGCAGCGCGGCAGGGTCTATCTTGCGTTCCACAGCGTGGCTTTCAGCCTTGGCCAACACGCCACCCAGTGCAGCCAGCATCTGCTGGGACACGGGAACGGACGCGGCGTGCATCGAGAGGGCCATAAGGCGGTTACGCCGTTAGGGGAGAAGGCGATAGTAGCTGGCAATGCGATGGTGGAACGAGAATTTGACCGACACCTTTTTCGAGGTTGGATTCGAGTGACGCCGACGCTATGCAAGACCTTCGTCGTGACGCGCGAAGTCCTTCGCGCGCGGCACCTTCCACCTATTCGTTTCCCCGGCGCAGGCCGGGGTCCAGTGGGTAGATGTTGTTGGCAATCTTCCTCTCTCTGATGCGGTGCTGTCTCGACAGCCATCGAAAGAGTGCCAGAAGCCGTTGTCCACTGGACCCCGGCCTGCGCCGGGGAAACGAATAGGTGTGGGGGCGCAGGCCCCAGCCGTGAGCCGCCGACATGTCGTCGCTCAGCCAAGCAAAAATATTCCGGACAGTGCTCCCCGCGATCGACTCAAAAGCGTGAGGTGCGGATCCATGTATCCGAGCGGGCCCAGCTTTTCTTGAGGTCGGCATCGACCTCTGGTGAAGTGACGCCACGGCCTGCCAGCGCTAGCTGCAAGCCGAGCAGCGACCAGCCGTTATGCGGGTGATCCTTCAGTTCCTCGCGGTAGATCCGTTCGGCGTCCGCATACTTTTTTGCATCGAGCAGGGCGGCGCCCAGCCAGTGCCGCGCAGCGAACGGTAGCGGCTCCGGTTCGTCGTAGCCCATCGCATCCTCGAGCGAGACGGCGCGTTCGAAGGAGCGGATAGCGCCCGGAAGATCACCGGCTGCACGTTGGATTTCTCCCTCAAGGATCCCCGCCAGGGTTCCCAGCAAGGTCTTCGCGGTATGTGTGCGGAACATGGCCGTCGAGGTGTCTGCGCTTTTTTTCAGTCGCGCCAGATACACCGTGGCGAAATCGGCTTCGCCCTGCCGCAAATGGGCATAGCCCTGGGCGAAATCCCAGATCGCCCCGCTTATCTCGTTCTCAGGCCGGTCGCTCACCTCCAGTATCTCGTCGAAACGACCGAAGCGCAGTAGCGTCAGCACCTGATAGGAAGTGTCATTCAACTTCGCGTAATCCTTCGCCGCCCGCATCGCGATCGCGCCTTGGCCGTCATAGGAAGCTGCGTACAGGAGCATGTGCAGATTGTGGGCGGGATAGACCGAAATACCCTCGCCGGTCGCGGCCTTGAGGTCGGAATGCCAAGCCTCCAGGTTGGCGCGCACCGAATCACCCCAGCGCCCCACTTCATTCCAGGTATGCGACGGCATGTGGTTGATATGGCTGGCAAGGGGTATCGACGCGCCGAGGAACTCAGCGCACGCAAGAGCGCGCTCGGGTACCACGGTTGACTCGGTGGCATGCACATACAGGTGGCAACCGCCGGGATGCTGCACATCCCTGGCGAGGATGCCTTCCAGCACGGCAAGCAGTTGTTGCACCTCGGGCCGCGCAACATCGCGGTGCCCCCGCCGGGGAATGAGCAGGAACAGCGATTCGCCATACAGCGTCGCGATCTCCAGATCGTCGGGATACTTCGCTGCCACCTGCTGC
>JBBSJP010000081.1:0-9518 GCA_038257155.1 Lysobacterales bacterium
CACCATCCGCGCCAGTACTTTGTCCAGTTTTCCGCTTGAGGTGTCATCGGCAAGATTGATGAAACGGATGGCGTCGCCAATCTTTTCGCTGTCGAAGAATTCGAACTGCTGCTGGTAGCGCAGCATCTTCAGCGGCGGCTCGCCCAGCACGGTGAAATACAGCGCCGGTCGCTCGGGCGTGGCCAGGGCAAACATCAGCTGATGGGCCAGGGTGGTCTTGCCACAGCCGGGCGAGCCGGCCAGCACGTTGAAGGAGAACTCCGGCAGGCCGCCGCCCAGTATGTCGTCCAGTCCCGGCACGCCGGTTCGAAGAAGATTGATCTTGGCCTTGGTGTGGGTCATTGCGTTTCGTCCTGCACAGTAGTGGATGCCCAGGCCGACCGCAGCAATCGCTCGCTCAGCGATGCGCCGATCAGGCTGGAAAGAAGATCGTGGAAAACCTGCAGCAGTGCGCCGTTGGCCTGCGCCGAATCGGCAGCGGCCTGTGCGCCAAGTGCGGATTTCAGCGCGTCGAACGCGTGGGCACCGGGCGGGTCTGGCGGACATGCCGCCAGCCAGGGACAGGTGTCGCGCAGCAGGTACTGGCTGCGCCGCAACAGCGCCGCTACGCCCTGCTGGCCAATGATGGGAGCCAGCGCAGCATCGATGTTTCGCCAGATCAAGACCGCCGCGTCGGCCACCTCATCAGCACTCGCGCCTTGGGCGAGGGAGCGGACGAATCTTGTCTGAATACCCTGCGCCCCGCTTTGCATCGGTATTCCATAGCCTCCGCCTCAAGACGGACTCGCTGAGGGTACGCCAAATGGGCTTCGGTGGGCATGAAGTCAGGGCAGATGCCCGACTGGGACTTGCAGAACGGCCGCGAGGGATGTCGCTCCACTGAACGTCATCACGCTCTCACCCTTGCAGGCACATCTGCGGGGGCCGCCCTCCCAACCGGACGGCGGCGCTCGACCCGCCATGAGCAAGCGGAGGGCGGGTCTCGACCCGCCATGATCGAAAGCAGCAACCCGCCAGTCCCCGCAGCTACCGAACCAGCACATCGTCCACCGACATCGCCCGATTCGCGTGTAGTGACCTGTTCCAAGGTTTGTCCTCGCCACCTGCCCGCTGTACGAACGCGCCACGGCGGGTCAAGACCCGCCCTCCACCTAACCAAACCCCACGCGTACCGTCCCCGGAGGGCGGGTCTCGACCCGCCATGAGCAAGCGGAGGGCGGGTCTTGACCCGCCATGATCGAAGGCAGCAACCCGCCAGCCCCGCGGCTACCGAACCACCACATCGTCCACCGACATCCCCCAATCCGCGGTGTAGTGACCCTTCTGCAGCCAATGCCGGAAGCTGGAATGCGGCCAGTCCAGCGAGGATCGTGCGTGGCCGTGCTTCACCGGGTTGTAGTGGATGTAATCAAAATGAACCATGTAATCCGATTCGTCGCGGACAAGCCGCTCCCAGTAGCGACGCTGCCAGATGCCGCGCTCCAATTTGCGCACGCGCCGTTCCGAGCGTCGTTCGCCGGCAGGTAGCGAGCGCGAGTACAGCGTCTTGATGTGGCGCCATCGCGTGGCGATGTCCGCGTCCCCGTCGGGCAGTCGCCACAGGCAATGCAGGTGATCCGGCAGGATGACGTAGGCGGGCATGGCGAAGGGTCGTGCGCGGCGCGCCTGGTCGAAGGCATCGCGGAGACCATCGATCTTGTCGGTCAGCAGTGAACGTCTGCGTTCCAGCAGGTTCACGGTGAAGAAGTAGGTGCCGCCAGGCACCCAGACGCGTCGGTAGTTGGGCATGCATCGCAGTCTCGCGCCCAGGGCGACCGCAGGTCATGAGGCAAGTCCTCACCGAGCGATCAGGTTTCCTCGCGACAGGCCCGCGATACGAACGCGCCACGGCGGGTCCAGACCCGCCCTCCACCAAACCATGATCCCGCCCATGCGGTCCCCGGAGGGCGGGTCTTGACCCGCCATGAGGAAAGCGAAGGAAACGAAAGCCGCCTTGACCCGCCTTACGCGCGTTTCGTTTTCGACGACTCCTGCATGGGCATCAACGCCCGCACCAGTCGCGATCGATGTCCCGCTGGCGCCCGCTGGCATCGAGCGCATGCACGCCTCGAATGGTGGGAGCATTCCAGCGATTGAGTTCGGTGCGGGTGATCGCATCGGCACGAACGAGTTCCTCGCGGGACAGAGTCAGCTCCAGACTCTCGATTCGATCCCGCACCTCACGACCCACCCGCTCCTGGCTGTTGCCGGCACGCACCAGCGCCGCGTCGATGTGACGGTACAGGGCCAGCGAGCGGGCACCGTCTGGCTTCAGCAGCTGTGCGATAAGTGGGCGTGACCCGTCATTGGACGTCATGTAGCCGGCGGCCAGTGCCAGCAGCATGTCGAAATCGCCGCGCTGGCTCGCGACGGTGGCGATGCGCTCCCCTTCCTGCTTGTAGGTCGCCAGTTCAGGCAGGGTCTCCATCGTGTTGCTCCAGCGGAACGCGTTGCCGCTTGAATACTGTTTCATGGCGGCAGGATTTCCAGCCAGAGCGGACCTGCGCCACAGCTTGACCATGCCCGCAGCATCGGGAACCGCGACCCCTTTGCAATGCGAAGCGATCCGATCCACGCCCTCCTGGCGCAGCGTCATTTCCCGGTCGATGCGTTGGGAAATCATCTGCTTGTCGACTTGCGCATCGACCAGTCCCAGCGTCCGGTGCTGTTGCGCAAGCCAGCGGTCCATGGCCGCGCGACGGGAAGGCAAATGCGAGCAATGGAGATATTCGGCAGCAAGCCTGCAGCTTGCGGCGGCTTCGCCTTCGGCGGCCCTGCGCTTCAGTTCGTCGACCATGAGATGAAGGGGCGTGTCCCTGGAAGGAAGGGGCGCGACCGGTCGCGGCTCAGGAATCGATGGCGGTGACGCGACAGGCGCCTCCGAAGTGGTGTGCCGCGATGCGGAAGTCGAGGCGGTCGGCGCAGCCAAGCCCTCCGCATCCTTGCCTGTCAACCAGAAGGTCGTACTGGCAATAACGAGTGCCACTACGCACAACGCAGCGGCCATCCTCTTGCGCATCATCATTCCCCTTTTTGAGCTTACTTACGAAGTTCCAGCGGACATTACATCAGAGCAAGCAGAGGGACCGAGTGGGACGGATGCAGTCAAATCGGTTCACCGCCCGCGGAGCCGGAAGACCACGACTCACTCGATCAACCACGTCCCGCTGTTCGGTGTCTTCACCGTTCAGACAAGCAAAAAGGCGAGTCGCAAGACTCGCCTTTTCTTGAAGGCGCTCTTTGAAAAGGGCCGGTTACATTCCGCTCAACACCGCACCACAGGGTGGCGATTCGCGATAGGCCCCCTTGTAGAGCTTGACCAGTCCGGCCAGGCGCGAAGGAGACTGGCGGATTTCGCATATCTGCCGGCACAGGGTCAGCTTCGATCCGGTGAAACCTTCTGCGGCGCAGGTGGTGAAAGTCGGCGCTACGCCCTGGAAAGCCAGCGCGCTGTCCAGAGTCAAGTACCAGTCGTCTACCTGCATGGTGCTTCCGCCGCAGCAGAAGTCCCAGCCCAGCCACACCATCTTTCCACTGCCGAAGTCAGTCGCAAAAAGCAGCGCCGTGTCCGCTCCCACATAGGTTCCCGCATAAATCGTTGCTGCGCCCGACGGTACGCTGGAGAGATTCAGGGCTGAGGTGCAGGAGAGATTGCCCAAGTTTGGCGGACCGCCGGCAAAACTCGTGCCCGTGGCAGCCGGCTGCAGGGTGGCGGCGATACCGTCGTCGAACTCGCAGCCGTAGGCCAGCGTAACGGCATAACCGAATACGGAATTCGTGAAAGCCGTACTGCCGTCGTGGTCGCCAGCCACCAGTACGCGGCCACCGTTGCTCACGTAGGAGGCGATCGAGGCGCGGGTGGTGTTCGAAATCGGACGCTGATCTTCTCCGACCAGGATCGCATCGAATGCTCCGTTGTTGCCCGCAAACACACCTGCCCAGCCGGCATCGTCCGAAGTGAACTCTCCGTAAGTGTGGCCCAGCGCGGCAACCCGCGCGTCATCCAGCCCATGTCCCCCGGTGTAAAGAAACCTGGCTGCGTGGGCTGAACCGGCCGAGAAAAATAACGCGCACAGCAGAAGCGCTCGCGTCGCGAGCCCTGCATTTAGACTTGTCATGTTTGAATCCCCTGTGTGTCTTTAAAAAAAAATGAAGCCCCCGGCTCGGCCTGTTGAGGCCCAACCACCGCGAAAAATAGCACAGACAGGACTCAGCATGGAGTGGCGCGAGCGAGTAGCCCGGGTAAGCGAAGCGCACCGGGGGCCATGTCATCGTTCGCCGAGCCCTCCGCCGAGCCCGGGTGCGGTCACCCAGTCATGCGGTAACCATCCATTCCTGACGTCACGATGGAAGCTGGAATGCGGCCGGTCCGACAGCATGGTGACCAGGCCGTGTTCGAGTGGATTGATGTGCACGTAGTCGACGAGCGCCTGTAGCTCTTCCTCATCTCGCACGGTGCGTCCCCGGCAGCGGGACTGCCATGCCGATGCAGCACCGCGTTCTGACGTACGCAGGGCGAATCCTTTCTTCATGTCCTGCCAGAGCCGTGGATATTCTGCGATTACCACGTGTGCGAGACCGGCATCCACACCTTTCAGGAAAGCAGCCCCGGTAAGGCCAAAGGCCGCACCCGGGGAACGTGGAGTTCCCGTGCTCAGCGCCACGGGATGCGCTTCGCTTGCCCGGGCTACGCTGGCTGGACCAGACGAGAGGTGCCTTGGGTCACGACCGCTAAACGCGTACGTGCCACTCCGATGGGCAGCGTGTCCGTTTCACCGGCGCGTTCGCGGAAGCCTCCGGGATCATCGATGTAATCGATCAGCATGTCGGTGGCATCGTCGCCCCAGAAAAGCTCGTTTTCGTGGGCGAAGGTCCGCACGCCGAAAACACCGCGCTTCACCGCCGCCTCCGTGTTGTCGACCAGCGCGGACTTCACGGCGGGCAGCGAGGTGACCTCGCGCCAGGCACCAATGCCCAACTCGCCGGCCACGGCATCGAGCGTACGCCCGTCGTCGCTTTCAGGCAGCCTGCCTTCGCGCCAGACGAAATCGAACAGTCGCCGTACCGTGTCCGGCGCAGACCCGGCCGCAACGCTGAGCCTGAGCAGTGGCAGGGGATTGAACGGATGGGCAGGGGGCATCGCGAACGCGACGCCGCGACGCTCGGCGAGCCAGCGTACGTAGCGATAGGTAAAGATCCGCTTGGTCGCAATCTCGGCGGGACCCAGCTGCCCCGAGGATTTCAGGATGCCGGCAAGCAGCACGGGGGACCGGGCGCACGACCGTCCCCGCCGGCAGTTCGTCGAATCGCTGCAATTGCAGAAACGCGTAGGGCGAGACGAAGTCGAAGTACCAGTCGATGTTCATCGCGATTACTCCTGCAGCAGCGACCACCCGCGCTTCGCCCGATCTGAGCAAGAACAGGGCTCAGAGTCAACGTTTCCCTACCTCGTAGACACACACCTGAAAGCGTACCGAAGCAATCACCGCCCCGCCTTCAGTACGGGTCGAGAAAAATGCACGCTGACCCCTGCTCTGGCGTTGTCATGGCGACCAGACCGCAATACGAACGCGCCATGGCGTCGAGACCCGCCCTCCACCAAACCATGATCCCGCCCATGCGGTCCCCGGAGGGCGGGTCTTGACCTGCCACGATCGAAAGCAGCAACCCGCAGCCCCCGCGGCTACCGAACCACCACATCGTCCACCGACATCGCCCAATCCGCCGTGTAATGACAATTCTGCAGCCAATGCCAGAAGCTGGAATGCGGCCAGTCCTGCGCGGATCGCTGTCGAATGGGAAACGCCCGGGCGGGAGTAACGCAGCAGCTCAATGCCGGAGCCACCCCGGGAATGAACAGCTGATTTCAGATCCGCCTTGCCGAAATAGGAAAAGCGGAATCCGGAGCCCGTTCTACTTTGTGAAGTCCGGAGAATCAGGAGTAGTCCAAGCTGACGTTCTGCCTCCCCTCTCGGCAACCTCTGGCGAATGACCCGTACTGCAGCAGGCGATTCCGCGCCTGCTCCCGAAGCGAAACACTTGGCGGAAGGCGATCTCGAGCGACTCCGGGCCGAGCTTGCCGAAGTGCAGCGCAACCTGCTGGATTGCCAGGAATCGCATGAACGCAACCACGCCGCCTTATGCGCGATCGCCGACGGCATCGCCATCGTCGATACGCAGGGATGCGTGACCCACCTAAACCCCGTGGCGTCGCACCTCATAGGATGCAAGGAAGAGGCCTGCCTTGGCCGTCCTCTCGCCAAGGTCGTGCAGTTCATCGACAACCAGGGCCGCTCGGTCGACGTGCTGTCCGATGGTTTCTGCAGCGACCCGAATGCAATCGTGTCCCTGGTCCGTCGCGACGGGCACGTCATCCTGGTGGATGGCGCGGTGTCGCCCATCCACGCCCGAGACAGACGCCTGCTCGGCACGGTGGTCACCTTTCGCAATGTGACCGCTTCGACCAAGCTGGCTCGCGAGCTGACCTACCATGCCAACCACGACCCGTTGACCGGCCTGCACAACCGGCGCGCCTTCCACGCACAGCTGCAGCGCGCGATCATCAATGCCAGCGAGTTCGGCAACGGCAATGCACTGCTGTACCTCGACCTGGACCGGTTCAAGGCCGTCAACGACAGTGGCGGACACCTGGCCGGTGATGAACTGCTGCGCCGGCTCGCGGTGCTTCTGAGCAAGCAGTTGCGCGAACACGACACCGTGGCGCGCCTGGGCGGAGACGAATTCGCGGTCCTGCTGGAGAACTGCACTCCGGCGGACGCGTCCCTCGTGGCCGAGAAGATCCGCAACGCGGTGGTCGACTTCGCCTTCGCGTGGGACGGAGGGGAGTTCCGGATCGGCACCAGCATCGGCCTGGTCGAATTCAACGACGGAGACCTTTCGGTGGAAAATCTGATCGAGCTGGCCGACAGCATGTGCTACGTCGCCAAGGACGGCGGCCGCAACCGCGTGGCGATCCACAGCGCCAAAGGCCATCGCGGCGTGCCCGACGGCCTGGATGTCTCCCATCGCCCCGGCGCGCGCAGGGACGAGGACAAGGGCTTCTAGACCCTGTGCAACGAGGCACGAAGTGGACTCTGAATTTTTCTGTTCCCGCCCTGGGCGCACGTACGGCCCGCGGTCGAGCGGGCGCGTGCGGCCACTCGACGTCGCTGTTCATCGGCGTGGGATGAATCGGGACGAAGCTTGCCATTGGTCAGGCACGACCGGCGGTTTCGCGCCAGATCATTTCGTCGGAGCCGAGCATCCCCCTGTTGCATGAACCACCTTGCGCGGATTGACCGCTTTGTTGCGGCTAGGCACCGCGGTCGGTCAGCAGGGGTCGCGTCGCGCGCCGGTCCCCGGCCACCGAGCGTGCCACCACCAGGCTGAAGGCGACGATCCCGGCCATCACGATCAGCGCGCCGCCGAGCGCGTGGCCCTGCGGCCACGCTTCGCCAAGCCACAGCACCCCGATCAGGGTTGCGAACAGGATCTCGGCCGCCTGCATCGCCTCGGTCGCGGCGAGCGCGGTCGGATCGTTGCGGACCATGCCGGTGGCCTGGAAGAACAGGATCGTGGCGACGATGCCGGCACCCAGCGCCACTCCGCCGGCCAGCCACACCTGGCCCATCGGTGGCACGCCCGCGCGCTCGAAGGCGAATGCCGCGACCAGCCACCACAGCGGCTGGCTGGCCAGGGTCATCCCGAACACGCGCTGGGTCGCGTTGAGCTCCACGCCCACGGTTTCCAGGTGCAGCAGCAGGCCGCGATTGCCGAGCGGGTAGGCGACCGCGCTCACGACCACCAGCACCAGCGCCATCCAGCCTTCACGATCGAGCCTGCCGCCCCCGTGGCCGAACTGCATCAGCAGGACGCCAGCGACGATCACCAGTCCGACCCCAAGCGCCGCGCGCGGGATCCGCGCGCGTGCATCGCGGTACAGCAGCGGCGCGCACAGCATCCCGGCGATGACGGTGACCTGGAAGGTGCCCGCCACCAGCCACGAGGGCCCGCTGGCCGCGGCAAAGCTCAGGCAAAGGTAGAACAACACGAAGCCTATGCCGCTCCACAGCAGCCACGGCCCCGGGTGCGCGCGCATCGCCCGCCACACCGGCGCGATGCCGCCCTGCAGCGGCATCACCAGCAGCAGCAGCGGCAGGGTGATCAGGTAACGCAGGCTCGCCGTCCAGGCCCAGTGGCCGCCCTCGAGCGCGACGGCGCGGTTGAAGACGTAGGTGCAGGTGAAGAACAGCGCCGACAACAGCGCGATCGCGACCGCCCACAGCGCGACGTGACCGGTGCGCGCTGTCATGAATGCACTCCGACCCCGATCCCTGCTTACTCGACCGCGATGCTGCCCTTCATGATCGCCGAGTGGCCCGGGAAGCTGCAGAAGAACTGGTACGGCCCGCCGTCCTCGATCTTGCTCACCGGGAAGGTGACCGAGGTCGTCTCGCCGCCACCGATCATGCCGGTGTGGGCGATGACGCGCGCGTCGTCGGGCTTCACGTACGCGGCATCGATGCCGGCACCCATGCCCTCGGCCGCAACGGCCTGCACATCGGCGGCGGTGGTGATCACCACGTTGTGCCCCATCGCGGCCACCGGCATCTGGCCGGTGTGTTTCAGGGTGATCGTGAACTCGCTGCACGACGCGGGCACGGCGATCGAGCCAACGTTGAACTGCATCGCATCGCTGCCTTCGATCGAGGTGGCACAGTCGGCGACCACAGCCGCCGGCTTGTCGCTGCCGGTTGCGGCGGGAGCCGGTGTCGACATCGGGGTATCGACCGGGGCCGGCATGGCCGTCGGCGCGGGTGCGGCGGTGGTGGTGTCGGCGGTGTCGGGGGACTTGTCGCTGCAGGCCGCGACGGCAAGTGCGCATGACGCGGCGAGGAATGTGATGCGGATGTTCATGCTGGTGGATCCATCAGTTGGGCAGTGCGCCATTATTCGCCATCCGCGCGGCCCTGGCAGTGAAACCGGGCGACCAGACCTCATGAGAATCGCGATCAGTTGACCTGGATCAGGTGACGCCCCGGAACGGTCTTGCATCCTCTTCCCACCGGCACCTGCCGGCATGGTCGAAGGAAGCCTCCATGCAGTTCGAACTGACCACCTGCACTCACGATGCCGCCACGCTCACCGCCGCACTGCGCCCGCTCGACCGTGATGCCCGCGGACACCTCGATGTGATCGCCACCGCCATCACCGAACAGGTGCAGAGAGCGCTGGAGCAGATCGGGTGCGCAGCCACGCTGTCGCAGGATGAAGTACATATCAGCGACGGCAGCACCTGCTGCGGCGGCTGCAGCTGACCCACGCGGGCTGACGCGCAAGCTGGCCATGCGTCCCGCCCCAAGGTCGAAAGCCTGATTGCACCGATGACGTGACGACGCCGTCGGATGCTCACGGCCGCCAGAACATTGCGGGCAATGTCACGACCGGGTCTTTCCCGGGTCGCGTGGTTCAAGTCGCGA
>JBBSJP010000082.1:0-9103 GCA_038257155.1 Lysobacterales bacterium
GCGCTGGTTGCCGATCTGATTGGAATCGGCTGCCTCGCCGCGAATACGAATTCCCCAGCCGCCGTTGCCGGTCTGCTGTAGCAGACCTGCGGGTGAGCACAACTGGCCGAGCCGGTTGTTTGCAGCCTCCTCGATCACCACACCGTCGCCGGGGAAGTTGCGAATCCACAGTCCCAACAGCACGTTGTTGTCCGATTCCAGACGCAGGCCATCGGTACCCGCAAGCGCGCCGCTGCCGTCGAGGATCACCTGCGGCGGGTCGTTCAAGGGGCCCTGGATGGTGACCGCGCCGACATTCAGCGGCGGCAGTGGCGAAGTGATCGAGATGACGGCCGGTGCCAGAACCGCTGCGTCGAACTCGATGGTGTCGCCGGCCCCGGCGATGCTGAGTGCGCCGCGCAGGGTGCAGTCGTTCGGTGCTGCACCGCAGGTAGCAATCAGAATGTCGTCGTTTCGGTCGACCACGAACACGGATGCCTGCGCGTGTGAGCCGATGCTGGCGAGCGCTGCGCCTAGCAGCCAGGTGAACGGGGCTCGATAAGACTCGCTGTGTTGCACTGTCCTGTACCCCAGTGGACCGCAGGTGGGTGGCCAAGCATCGCGCCTTGCGGCGGGCTCAGCAGTTGTTGGCATTCGGCTTGCAAGGATTCATGTCCAGCAAGCGGGTTCTACCACTACTCCAGTTCGCAGGTCCAATGTGTGAGCTGGGTCAAGCAGAGAACCGCAAGATCAGGGTCAGCGTTACTTTCGGTCCACTACACCCCGTGGCTGGGGAGTTGGGCGAACCGGCGCGCTTCCATCCGGCCCCTTCCAGAGCCGACCGCAACAGCATTATCCGTTGCCAGCGCTTGGGCGCGACAGGTCACCGGCAGACGAAGTCGCCCCGCAACGCTGCTGGCGCTGCGGCGGCGGCATGCGACTGATTGCCTCCATCACCCAGCACGATGTGATCGTGCGCCTACTCGACCACCTCGGCGAGCCCAGCCGCGCGTCGCGCATTGCGCCGATCTGTGGCCCGCCCAGCGACGAGGCGTTCAGCAAGGGAATTAACGTGGCACCCGCGGGTCGCTCAACCTTGATCCGCCCGTTGGTAAATCCCCCGACGCAGTGCCGACTTCAACAGTGCGTCGATGCCGGCGTTTGTCCGCGAAATGGCAGAAGCGTTCGACAATTGACTGTGCGAGAGCAACGAAGGGAGCGCGCAGGCGTCCATCACGCAGCAAGACTTCAGAGGCCTGCGCGACCCGCCTGCCGGATCCTTGACGGTATGAGTCCGCAGCGTACACTTTGCGAAAAGTGGCTTTGGATTTCCTTTCCTTTCCTTTTCCCCGCATCTGGAAGGTCCACCGTGAAATCCTGCATGTCGATCCTTCGCGCGCTGGCTCTGATCCTGATCCTTGCTTCGGCGGCCGCCGTTCGCGCCCAGGACTACGCGGT
The DNA here is from genome assembly GCA_038257155.1 of Lysobacterales bacterium. Taxonomy (GTDB): domain Bacteria; phylum Pseudomonadota; class Gammaproteobacteria; order Xanthomonadales; family Xanthomonadaceae; genus JANJTY01. The sequence goes on from JBBSJP010000082.1 coordinate 1,438, forward strand.
GGGAGACCGCGTCATGGTCGATGTCAACATGTCGAGCGTTCCCTCGCATGAGCGATGGCGGCCCGGCACAATCACGGAGATCCAGATGTGGAACGGCATGGTGGCCGGCATCTTCATCCGGACGGACGACGGCCAGGATGTCGGGACGAACGCCTCGCACCTGCGCCCGGGTGCACCGGCGGCGGCCACCACGGACCTCGGTTCCGCGCCGTCGCCGTCCGGGACGGTCGCGACCCTCAGCCCGACTACTGGCGGCGGCGCGAGAGACGAACAGAGCGCGGGCGGTTCAACGGGCGGCGCGATTGGAAGGGACGCGGGCACCGGCAACTGCCGCGTCGGCAGTCGGGTCACGGACCGGGATGGCCGGAGTGGCGTCGTGGTCCGGGCGGAAGGCGCCAGCTGCCACGTTAGGATCGACGGCGGCGTCGCCGAGGAATACTACCTGCAATGGATGCTGACGCCGGCCGGTCAGGCCGTGGAGGCTGAGCCGGGCGGGGCGCTCGAGACGGGCAACTACGCGTGCTGGACGGCGAACGGCGTGGCCGGAACGCTGCGACTCGTGATCCGGAACGGGTCGCAGTACGCGGATGGCGAAGGCAACTCGGGCAACTACACGTACGACGCGGCCTCGGGCGGGATCCAGTGGACGTCGGGGCCGTGGGGAGGTTTCTACGGCACGAAGCTGGGGCCCGGCAAGATTGGTATCTCGTCCCGGCCCGGCGCGTTCTCAAACACGACCTGCGACCTGGGGTAGCTGAGCCGGGCGACTCGCTCAGCGGAGCGCCGGCACCGGCCGCGGCCCGCTCGGCCCGAAAGTGTCCAGCATAGACACTCTGCGAAAAATGGATTTGGGATTCCTATCCTTTCTCGTCAACGGAGTCAGCGGAGCAGCGTCAAACCGCCACCGCCGCCGCGGCCGCCGAGCTTCTACTGCCGGGTGTATCAGCATTGGGGGCGGGAGTGGACTTCACATCGGCACGACTATGCTGTCGTCGGCAGGAGGAGTATTTCGTTGAGCGATGAACCCGTCATCGACGGTGCAACCCAGCGCGCCCCCGGCGGCGAGGCAGCGGGAAAGCATATTGGGCGTTACCGGATCCTGCAGAAGCTCGGCGAGGGCGGTTTTGGCGAAGTGTTCGAAGCCGAACAGACCCATCCGGTGCGCCGTCGCGTTGCGCTGAAGGTGATCAAGCCTGGCATGGATTCGCGCGACGTGATCGCGCGCTTCATGGCCGAGCGGCAGGCGCTGGCGCTGATGGATCATCCCCACATCGCGCGGGTGCTGGATGCTGGAACCACGGATGGCGGCCAGCCCTACTTCGTCATGGAACTGGTGCAGGGCGAACCGGTCACCGGATACTGCGACCGCCACAACCTCGACATCGCCGAACGGCTTGCGTTGTTCGAACAGGTGTGTACGGCGGTGCAGCACGCGCACAGCAAAGGCGTGATCCATCGCGACCTCAAGCCCAGCAACGTGCTGGTTGGCACCCATGAAGACCGCCCCTTCGCGAAAGTGATCGACTTCGGCATTGCCAAAGCCACCGGGATCCGCCTAACCGACAACACCCTGTTCACCGCACAAAACCAGATGATCGGCACGCCGCTGTACATGAGCCCGGAGCAGGCCGAGGGCAGCGCCGACATCGACACGCGCAGCGACGTCTATTCGCTGGGGGTGTTGTTGTACCAGCTGCTCACAGGAACTACGCCGTTTGAGTCGGTCTCGATTCGTGGTGCTGCCTACGCAGAGATCCAGCGCATACTGCGCGACGTCGAACCGCCGCGCCCGAGCGTCTGCCTGTCGCGGTCCCAGGACACCTTGAACGAGGTGGCGGCGCAGCGCCGCACCGATCCGGTGCGCCTCGCCCGCCAGTTGCGCGGTGAGCTCGACTGGATCGTGATGAAGGCAATAGAGAAGGACCGTTCGCGCCGCTACGAGACGGCCAGCGGCCTGGCCATGGACGTGCGGCGCTACCTGAGCGGGCAACCGGTGCTGGCGGCGCCACCGAGTGCGGCCTATCGGGCGCGCAAGTTCGTGCAACGGCACCAGGGCGCCGTGGCGGCGGGGATTCTCGTGGCTGTCTCCTTGCTGGTCGGCATGGCGGGTTTTGCCTGGCAGGCCAGCATCGCCACTCACCAGGCGCGCATCGCCGAACAGCGCGCCAGCGAGCTGGAGCAGGTTTCCTCGTTCCAGGCCGAAATGCTGAGTCAGGTCGACCCGGTTCGTGCGGGCTTGATGCTTTCCGAAGATGTATTGGCAAGGTTCGACGAGCATCTGGTAACCACCGGCACGCCGGAGGCCGAACGCGCCGCGCAAACGCTGGCGTTCGAGAAGCAGTGGGTGCATGTCAATGCCACCGATGCCGCGAGCGAACTGATCACCCGCACCATTCTGGTGCCCGCCGTCGCCGCGCTCGACAGTCGTTTCAAGGAGCAGCCACTGGTCGATGCCTCGCTGCGCCAGGTCCTGGCCGAGCGCTATCAGGGCATGGGCAGGGCCGCCGCGGCTTTGCCGCTGCAGCAGCGCGTTCTGGAAGTGCGTCGGCTGCATCTGGGTGAAGGGCATGAGCTGACGGTGCACGCGCTCAGCAAGACGGCGGAGCTACTGGATGATCTGGGTCGGCTGAAGGAAGCGGAACCGTACTACCGCGAAGCGCTCGACCGCGGCCGCCGCGAGCTCGGCAGCGAGCATCCGGAAACGCTCACTGCCATCGCCAACATGGGTACTTTTCACCACTCGCAGGGGCAGTGGGAATTGGCTGAACCGCTGTTGCGCGAAGCGCTGGATACGCGTCGACGCGTGCTCGGCGAAGGCCACCGGGCCACGCTGACATCGTTGAACAATCTCGGTGGACTTTTCCACTTCCAGGGACGGCGCCAGGAGGCGGAGCCGTACTACCAAGAAGCAGTGGGGGGCAGCCGCGCGGCGTTCGGCAGCGACGACCCGCAGACGCTGGCATTCCAGATCAACTTGGCAGCGTTGCTGTTGGGGCAAGGCCGCTTCGACGAAGCGCGGGAGATCAGTGTCGATGCATTGGAGCGTGCGCGCCGCGTGCTGGGCGAACGGCACCCGCACACGCTGTACTTGATCAGCAACCTCGGCGTGCTGCTGCGGCGTGAGGGCAGGCTGGCAGAAGCCGAGACCTACTTGAGCGAGGCACTTCGGCTGCGGAGGCGCACGCTGGGGGACGACCATCCGACGACGATCAGTTCGGTCCGCAACCTTGGCGTCCTGCTGCGCCTGGCAGGCCAGCTGCCGCAGGCGGAGGCTTTGTTTCGCGAGGTGTTCGAGCGTCGCGTGCGCCTGAAGGGGCATGAGCACTCGGCGACGATCGAGTCGCTCAGTGACTTGGCTTCAGTACTGGTCGAGCGCGGCGAATCCGCTCAGGCGCTCGAACTGCTGACATCGCGAGAAGCGGCGGCGCGGGCGGTTTTTCAGGGATCGAATAATTCCGAACTCGGCCAGTACCTGATGACCCTGGGCGAGGCCCAGGCCGGCCAAGGCCGGTTCAAGGCGGCTGAGCTCAATTTGCTGGAAGCCCACGCCAATCTTGGCAATGCACCTGGCACGGAGCAAGGCCCGCTGCAGAATAGCGAGCAAGCACTTGTCACGCTCTATCGCGCCTGGGATGCCGCAGAGCCAAATCGTGGCCACGCCGAACAGGCTGCCAAGTGGCAGCAGTCCTTGGACCGGTAGACGCAAGCGCGGGCGGATCTGCCACCACTCGGGCTGTGGATCATTCCCGTCTCAGAATGTGGCCAAACCCGCTCACTACGCCAGCAAGGCAACGCCGATGAACCTTGCCCGAGCCTGGCCGCCCAGGTCGTCACGATCGCCAGCAGCAGATTGCAGGTCGACGATGTGGCGAAAGCTGGAGGAACGCAGCCTCGTCGGTCAGAACTGATCGAGTGGAATCTTCAGATAGCGCACGCCGTTGTCCTCCGGCTCGGGCAATTGGCCGGCGCGGATATTTACCTGCACGGCCGGCAGAATCAGGGTCGGCATGTCGAGTGTGGCGTCGCGGGCGCGGCGTCTGGCGACGAACTCGTCCTCACTGGTGCCGAGACGCAGATGAATGTTGTCGCGCTTCTGCGCGCCGATGGTGGTTTCGCAGCGCAGTTCCCGACCGTCCGGGCCGTAGTCGTGACAGATGAAAACGCGCGTCGCATCGGGCAGGTCGAACAGTCGCTGGATCGAGCGGTACAGCAGGGCGGCATCGCCACCGGGGAAATCGCAGCGCGCGCTGCCGCCGTCCGGCATGAACAGCGAATCACCGGTAAACAGTGCGTCGCCAATCAGGTAGGCGAGGCTGTCGCTGGTGTGGCCGGGCACCGCGATCACGCGTGCCTCGATCACGCCGAGACGGAAGTTCTCACCATCGGCGAACAGCCGGTCGAACTGCGAGCCGTCGACGCGCAGTGTCTCGCCCAGATTGAAGACCTTGCCAAACGTCTTCTGCACCGTGCGGATGCCTTCGCCAATGCACAGCGTGGCATTCGGGTAGCGGGCCTTCAGCCACGGTGCCGCGCTCAGATGATCAGCGTGTGCATGGGTTTCCAGGATCCAGCGCAAGCCAGCACCGTGCTCACGCAGCGCTGTTTCGACAATCTCCACACTGGTGGTGGCGGTACGCCCCGACTTCGGATCGAAGTCCAGGCAGGGATCGACAATCGCGGCTTCGCGCGTTGCCGGATCAAGCACCAGATAGCAGAAGGTATTGCTTTGCGGATGCAGGAAGGGAGTGACGCTGGGGTGCATGGGCCGGGCCCTTGGGTTGATGGACGCGTTGCTGGCAAGTGTAAGGCCGCATCGGAGTGACCGAAGGACGTAGGCCGAAACGTCGCGCTTGCCGGCCCACCGACGCAACCGGTAGCGTGTGCGTCTGGTCGCCGCCTGGTGACCCCAGGGAGCCTGCGCGGCAGAAGACAACCGGGCTGCAAACGCGCCTGCGCGGCCCGAATTTCCGCCGATTCTTGGCCTGTAGAACCACTACAGGCCGGCGAATCGTCAGAAATTCGTTCTCGCGCAGTCACGCTTTCGCCTCGATTGCGTCTGCCGCGCAGGCTCCTGGCCATTGTCGCTCTCAAGTCCCGATCGAGGATCCTGCATGTCGTCTAATCTGGCCAGTCCCGCGCTTCCCGCCCTGCCGCAGCACCTTACGCCCGAAGCACGCCAGGCGCGCGCCTTCCAGCTGGCGACGGCGCGCACCAACTACAACTACATGCGCAGCTATCTGGATGCGGTGCCGATGTCGGCTGATTGTCCGTCGTCCGAAAAGTTCAGCCTCGACTACGAGACCCAGGTGCTCAAGGTGTTCGTGCCGATGCTGGAGAACTTCAAGTCGGTCGTGGCGATGCTGCTCGAGCGCGAGCTGAAGGGCGATCTGCCCACCCAGGCGCTAACCGATATCCGCGTCGCCTGGGAGAAGTTCGATCAGGAGTTCAGCGTGCTGCATCCCTTGCGTGATGCCAAGGATCTGCACGCCTTGCTGAAGGCGCTGGCCGAGTTGCCGCCGGCGCTGGAGGGCCTGGTCAATATCCCCAGGGACATCGAGGCGATGATCACGGGACTTGACCGGATGTTCAAGGAAATGCTCGCGGAGGGGCCAACCGCATTCCTGAAATCGACGCTCTACGACATGCTCAATGGGCCGCATGGCCGGGCATATCTGCAGGCCGGAAGCCTCGACGACTATGCCCTGTTGTTTCCGGTCATGCCCAAGCCGGCCGCCCTGACGATTGCGCGTCAAGCCTGGATGCCCGCCGAGGGCGAGCCCTGCGAACAGGACTGGTTCTTCGGCCAGCTGCAGATCGCTGGCTTCAATACCACCCAGTTGCGTGGCGTGGTGCTCGACACGGCTGAAGGCGCAGATGCGATGCTGCTGGCCGAATTGCAGGGCAAGATGCCGGTAACCGACGTGGTCCTGCAGCGGGTCAGCGGCGATGCGGGCATCAGCCTGGCGCAGGCCGCTCGCGACGGCCGCCTGTACGTCGTCGACTACAGCCAGCTCGAAGGCGCCAAGACCGAGCCGCTGCACGGCGAACAGCGCTACATCACCGCGCCGATTGGCCTGTTCTTGTGGAACCCGACGCCGCCGCAGGGTTTTCCACCGCAGGGCGCATTGCAGCCGATCGCCATCCAGCTCGGCCAGGCCTTCGATGCCGAGGCCACGCCAATCTTCACTCCGAACGATTGTGCCAATGCCAACGACGCCAACGGTCTGAAATGGCGGATCGCCAAGTACACGATGAACGTGTGCAGCGCGATCCAGCACGAGGCCGTGGCTCACCTTGGCGACACCCATCTGATCATCGAGCCGATGATCGTTGCCATGCACCGGCAGCTGCCTGCGGAGCATCCACTGCACAAGCTGCTGATCCCGCACTTCCGCTTCACCATCAATATCAATGACGACGCGATCCACAGCCTGATCGTGCCGGGCGGCGTGGTGGCCTGCAATGTAGGTATCGCGATCGAGTCGAGTCTTGATCTGGTCAGCCGCGCGCACCTGGCCTGGCGCTGGGACGAGCACGTCCCGGCGCGCGAGTTCGCGCGACGCGGCGTTGACCGGCTGCCGGCATTCCCGTTTCGCGATGATACCCTGCTGCTATGGCGCGCGATCCATGACTACGTTGGCGCTTACTTGCGCGTCTACTACCGCAACGATCAGGACGTGATCGAAGACATCGAGCTGCAGGGCTGGATCTGGGAGCTGACCGCACCGCAGTACTGTGGATTCAAGGGGCTCGACGGTCTCACTTCCACCGGCGATGCGCAGCGCCCCTGGCGCATCGAAAGCCTCGATTACCTGGTCGAGATGGTAGCGCTGATCCTCTACACCGCGGGACCGCGGCACGCCTCGGTGAATTACGCCCAGTATCCGTTGATGTCCTACGTGCCGAGTGTTGGCGGCAGCCTGTACCGGCCCTCGCCGACGCGCAGCACCACGTTGAACTCCATCAACGACTGCCTGCCCTGGTACCCGCCGCTCGACATCGCGCTGTACGGTGCAACCTTCGAATTCCTGCTGAGTTCGGTGCAGTACGACAGCTTCGGACGCTACGAGCACAACCCGCGCGATCCGTACTTCACCGATCCCCGCGTGCAGCCGCTGGTGGCCGATTTGCAGGATGCGCTTGCCCTGGTCGAGATCGAGATCCGCAAACGCAACAGCGAACGTCCGTTGCCCTATCCGTTCCAGCTGCCTTCGCAGATTCCCAACAGCATCAGCATTTAGGCGAAGCCCGGAGGGCGGATCTTGATCCGCCATTGCGGGGTGTTGCGCTTGTTTCCGCAACTGCAATTGCAACCGCAACTGCAACTGCAAGATCAAGATCAACCGCTTTCGCGCCCCTACGGGGCCACGAGTCACTTTCTCTTGCTTGCCCAAGAGAAAGTAACCAAAGAGAAGGGCACCCCGGATTTCCCGCCCCGCGCGAGAAGCGCGCGCGGGGTACCCTGCGTTGCTCAGAATCCGTCGGCCGGCGCGAACTCGGCCATCCATGGCCTCGGACATGCGCGCCTTTCCCCGCCGGATTATTCCGCTACTCGGCGGAAAATGAACGGGGAATCAAAGCCAAGAGCCAAGAGCCAAGAGCCAAGAGCCAAGAGCCAAGAGCCAAGAGCCAAGAGCCAAGAGCCAAGAGCCAAGAGCCAAGCGCC
>JBBSJP010000083.1:0-8995 GCA_038257155.1 Lysobacterales bacterium
ACAAGTCCATCCTGGACTTGTCATCCCACGTCGAGTCCGGCACATGTCCGGACTCGACTTCGCGAAATCAATCGCTTGCGCGATCGATTCGCGGGCCGGCCAACCATGGCCGGCGGAACCTCTGACTTATTCAGAGGTTCCTTAGCGGCTTGCGTAGCCCTGGATCGGCGCGAATGGGCGCGGCAGTGAATCAAGCCGCTGCACCTGGTCCGCGTCCAGGTCGCCGCGCAGCTTGCCATTGCCAACAAGTGCGACGCCGGCTACACCCAAGCCGCCAAAGCTGTCATTGACTTCGTTGTTGTCGAAGCTCACGTCAAACAGCTCGAGCTCACCGTAGTTCAGGATCCCGGCGACCGCCATCAGGGTGGGAAAGCGGCGACTTACCGTATTGCCACTGATGTTCACGTCCTGCAGCAACATGCTGCCGTGGTTGAGGATGACGGCCACATCACGGCCACCGCCCATGACCTGGTTGAACCCGATCTCGCTTTCCAGTGCCTCGAAGCGACCGTAATTGACGACAACCGCCTGCGCTTCGGCAGCCGTGCTGTCAACCACCGACACGCGTTCCAGGCGCAGCTTGCCGTGGTTGCGCAGGGCACCATGGCTTCCTTCGGCCAAGGTCAGGTCATGCAAGCTCACGCTGCCACTTGCCTCAACCTCGAACAGGGTCACCGGTCCGGCCGCGTAGCGACGAATCTCGGCACCATTGCCCAGGATCTGGAGCTTGCCGGAAATCGTCGGCAGCGCCTGTCCGGCCTGCGGCTCGCCCAGGGTGTAGATGCCGCCTTCGGCCAGATGGATGACCATCCGCTCACTCTGGCTGTTGGCGCGCTCGATAGCCTCGATCAGGCCAGGCGTATCACGATTTCCCAGCCGTACTTCGCCGGCGACGGCCTGCTGAAAGCAGCCGAGGGATAACAAGAGGATGGCGCTCAATTTGACTGGGGCTGACATGGCGAACCTCTGGTTTGAAAACGACGATGCAAGAGTGTCTGTCAAGGCTAGAGTGTGCCATCGGTTATTTGACGTTAAGTGTCCACCGAGTGCGAGGTCCGTCACAGTTCTGGACATTGCCTCAACTCCAGCCCGACGACTTGCCCAACAGCTTGCGGTGCGAATGAATCGACATGAGGATGCCGAACCCGGCCAGCAGGGTAACCGCCGAGGTTCCGCCGTAACTCATCAAGGGCATCGGTATTCCGACCACCGGCAAGAGCCCGGAAACCATGCCGCCGTTGAGCAGCACATAGACGGCGAAGGTCATCGCCAGAGAGCCACCCAGCAGGCGCGCGTAGCTCTCCTTGGCCTGCATGGCAATCCACAGTGATCGCCCGATGATCAGCAGGAACACCAGCAACAGGGCCGCTACACCAACCAGTCCAAACTCTTCCGCGTAGACCGCAAAGATGAAGTCGGTGGTCTGCTCGGGAAGAAAGTCAAGACGCGCCTGGGTGGAGTTGCCCCAACCCTTGCCAAACAATCCACCCGAGCCAGCCGCAACCTTTGACTGGATGATGTTCCAGCCTGTGCCAAGTGGGTCGGCATCGGGATCGAGGAAGGTCAGGATGCGCTGCCGCTGGTATTGCGACGCGACCTGCCAGCCGAGCGGCAAGGCTGCCAGGCCGATGCCCGCCAACAAACCGATGCGGGGCCAGGACAGGCCGGCCAGCCAGATCACCAGCGTGCCGCTGGCGGCCACCACCACGGCGGTTCCGAAGTCGGGTTGCAGCATGATCAGCCCCACCGGCAACCCGATCAACAGCAGGCTGAGAAACAGACTGCGCCACTCCGGCGGCAGCGGCTCGCGATGCAGCAAGGCCGCAACGGCCATCGGCACACTGAGCTTCATCAGTTCGGCCGGCTGCAGGTAGAAGAATCCAAGATTCAGCCAATGCCGTCCGCTGCGGCCGGTTCCAAAGAACGGTACCAGCACCAGCACGACCAGTGAAAACAGGAAGAACCAGGGAGTCCAGCGCCGCAACTGCTGCGGCGGCACCCGCGACAGCACCCAGAGCGCCACCAGTCCTGCGGCAAAGCGCAATGCCTGCAGGATCACCAGTCGCTCGTTACCTGCCGCTGCGCTGTGCAGGGTCACCAGTCCGGCTGCCATCAACAGCAACAGCCCGACCAGCAGGACCGGATCCAGACGTGGGCGCAGTGCCAGCTTCAGCAGCGACTGCAGGCTCAGCGGGGCGTCCATGCGACCTCCCGCAGCAGCCAGGCGTCCATAATGCGCCGCGCAATCGGCGCCGCAGCCAGCGATCCACTGCCACCGTGCTCAACCACCACCGCAACCGCCACGCGCGGCGCTTCGGCGGGCGCGAAGCCGACAAACAGGGCCTGATGCCTGAGATGCTCGGCCATGCTGGCAGGATTCAGACTTTGATCGCCGGTCCTGCCAACGCGCTGCGCGGTGCCGGTCTTGCCGGCAATTCGGTAGCTGGCATCCGCGGCCGCGCGGCGCGCGGTTCCGGTAGGGCCATGCATCACGGCCACCATGCTGTCGATCACCAGCGGCAGATTGGGCGAGTGACTGTCGATGATGCGCACACCGTCAGGCCAGGCGATGGCCTGAATCTCGGCGTCGAAGGTCGGCCGGGTCGCACGCAACAGATGGGGTGCCGTGGCAACGCCGCCGGAAGCCAGGATAGCGCTGGCATGCGCCAGCTGCAGCGGAGTTGTCACCCAATAGCCCTGGCCGATACCGGTAATCACGGTTTCACCCGGATACCAGGGCTGATTGAGCTGTTGGCGCTTCCACTCACGCGAGGGCAGCACGCCCGCCGATTCGCCGCTGAGATCAATGCCGGTCGGCGATCCAAATCCGAAGCGCGCCATGGCCTCGCTCAGCTGCTCGATGCCAAGGTCAAGCGCCAACTGGTAAAAGTAGGTATTGACCGACTGCGCGACCGCCTCGTTCATGTCCACCCAACCGTGTCCGCCCTTGCGCCAGTCGCGATACTCCTGGCTGTGACCCTGCAAGCGGAACGCACCGGTCGACAGCGTCCGGTCTGAGGGGCGGCGAATGCCAGATTCCAGCCCAGCGAGGGCGATGAATGGCTTCAATGTGGAACCGGGGCCATAGCCGCCCTGCACCGCCCGGTTGAAGAGTGGCCGATAGGGAGCATTCAACAGGCCCTGGTAATCGGTGTGGCTGATGCCCTGCACAAACAGGTTGGGGTCGAAGGACGGCACGTTGACCATGGCCAGAACTTCGCCATTGCGAGGATCTATGACCACCGCGGAACCTGGCTGGCCGTCAAAAGCTTCCGCGGTGCGCATCTGAAGATCGGCATCGATACTCAGGTAGAGGTGCTCGCCGGCGACAGCCGGAACGCGTTTCAGCACGCGAAGCACACGACCTTCGGCATTGGTTTCGACTTCCTCATAGCCGACGCGACCGTGCAGGCGACCCTCGTAAAAACGCTCGATCCCCGACTTGCCGACATGCGTGCTCTCGCGGTACTGGACCGGATCCAGACGCTCCAGGTCCGCCGAATCGATCCTTCCCACGTAGCCCACGACATGCGCGAAAGCGCTGCCCCCGGGATAGGAGCGGCTCAGATAAGGCACCACATCCACACCGGGAAAACGGTGCCGTTCAACCGCGAAGCGCGCGACTTCGGACTCGGTCAGGCGCAACTTGAGTGGCACCGGTTGAAAGCGGCGTTTGCCACTTCGCGCCGCGCGGAAGCGCTCTATTTCGTCTTCACTGACCGGCAATACCTCAGCCAGCGCTGCCAGCGTCGCGTCCAGATCGACGATCTGCTCGGCGGTCAGCTCCAGTCGGTGTGCCGGTACGTTGTCAGCCAGCAGCACGCCATTGCGGTCGTATATCAGTCCACGCGCCGGCACCACCGGTCGCGGTTTTATGCGGTTTCGCTCCGAACGGGTGTGGAATTCGTCATAACTGATGACCTGCAGGAACACGAAGCGCGCTCCCAGTACGCTCAAGCCGAGCGCCACCAGCAACAAGGTCAGCAAGGCGCGGTTGCGAAACTGCAGGGACTCTGCCGCGCTATCGCGCAGCCGTCCCGGGCGCGCGCTCAGCGACCAGCGAGTTTGGCTGCGGCGGGAACGGCGCACAGCTCAGCCTTCCCGAGGACGCAGCTTGAGGCGCAGATCATCAAGCAGCAGGAATATCCACGGCCAGAGGAGCATGCCAACCCCCGGCGCAAGCCAGAATTCCCATGGCGGCAGTCCCTCCCCCGTGAAGCCGCGCACCATCATCACCACGACGCGATCGTTCAAGAGCAGAGCCAGAACCGCCAGCGCCTGCTGCCAAAGCGGAAAGAAGCGCAGCCGAGCGCGAAAGCGCAACACGATGAAGGCCAGAACGCACAGGCGCAGGGCCTGTTCGCCGAGCAGGGTTCCTGACACCAGGTCAGCTACCAGTCCCAGGCAAAAGGCCATGCCGAGGCCGGCGCGATGTGGGGTCTCCAGCAGCCAGTACGACAGGACCAGTGCCGGCCAGTAGGGCCGCAACTCGGCAACCGAGGGTGGCATCGGCATGACCGACAGCAGCAGGGCAAGCAGCAGGCTCACCAGCATGAGGCCACTGCGATCGCGTTGCTTGCTCACTCGTCCACCTCCGCCGCAGCTGGCTGCGGGCCTTCGGGACCAGAAGGACCGGCGTCGGCTTCGCTCCAGACCAGCAGCACCTCGCCGCTGCGCTCCAGTGCCGCCACAGGCCGGGCCTGGGCGATCACGAAGACGCGCGTTTCATCGGTCTGCACGTCGCTGACCTGGGCAACCGGAAAGCCCGCCGGGAACCGGCCACCGATGCCGGATGTCACCAGTCGGTCACCCGTGCGGATGTCTGCGCTGAGCGGAATATTGGGCAGTTCCAGGCGATCGGTCTGGCCGGTACCGTACGCGATCGTGCGCAAGCCGGTGCGCAAGACCTGCACTGGAACCGCGTGACCGGGATCGGAAATCAACACGGCGGTCGCTTTCATCGCCGTCGTGGAGACGACCTGTCCAACCAGACCTTCGCTGTCGATCAGGGCAAGCCCCGCACGCACGCCGGCGCGCTCACCGATATCGAGCAGGATTCGATGCCGGAACGGATCCAGATCGACATCCATCACGCTGGCCAGCTGCACCTTCAGCCGGTAGCCGCGGGTGCCATCGAGCAGTTCGCGGAGCCGGCGATTCTCATCCTGGAGGGACGAAAGGCTGGTCAGGCGCGCCTCGCTCACCAGCAAGGCCTGGCGCAGCGATTCGTTCTCGCTCGTCAACTGGCGGCGTTCGGTGAACGTGTCGCGCAGATAGCCCGCCAGCCGTGCCGGCGAGGAGGCCACCAGGTAGACCGGTTCGACGAGCATTCCCGCCGCGCGCCGTATCTGGTCCAGATACTCGCCGCGGTGGTCCGCCACCATCAGGATCAGCGAAAGACCCAGATAAAACAGCAGGCGCAGCGTACCGCCGCCGCCTTCGGCAAAAAGGGTGGTGCTGGAACCGTCAGAAAGGCCCACTTTCGAGCCCCGTTCGAGGCGCGCCCTTATTCAGGCGCGAAAAAGTCGTTGCCGTGCATGTCGACCAGCTCCAGTGCCCGGCCACCGCCACGCGCCACGCAGGTGAGCGGATCATCCGCCACCAGCACATGCAGGCCGGTTTCCTCGGAGATCAGCTTGTCCAGGTCGCGCAGCAAGGCGCCGCCGCCAGTCAGCACAATGCCGCGCTCGGCGACGTCGGCGCAGAGCTCCGGTGGAGTCTGCTCGAGTGCCTGCTTGATGGCAGTAACAATGCCGGCAAGTGGCTCGTGCAAGGCTTCCAGCACTTCATTCGAATTGATGGTGATCATGCGCGGTACGCCCTCGGCCAGATTGCGGCCGCTGACTTCGATCTCGCGCACCTCGGCCTGCGGATAGGCGCAGCCGATCTCGATCTTGATGCGCTCGGCGGTGGTTTCACCGATCAGGGTGCCGTGGTTGCGGCGCACGTAATTGATGATGGACTCGTCGAAACGGTCGCCACCGATGCGCACCGACTGGGCGTAGACGATGCCGTTCAGGGAAATCACCGCGACTTCCGAGGTGCCGCCGCCGATGTCGATGACCATCGAGCCGCGCGCCTCGGCCACGGGAATACCGGCGCCGATCGCCGCCGCCATCGGTTCCTCGATCAGGAACACCTCGCGCGCGCCGGCCTCTTCGGCCGATTCCTTGATCGCGCGGCGCTCGACCTGGGTCGAACCGCAGGGCACGCAGATCAGTACGCGTGGGCTGGGACGCAGGAAGCGCGCCTTGTGCACCTTGCGGATGAAGTGCTTGAGCATCTCTTCGGTGGTGGTGAAGTCGGCGATCACGCCATCCTTCAGCGGCCGGATGGTGACGATATTGCCCGGTGTACGGCCCAGCATGCGCTTGGCATCCACACCCACGGCGGCAACCGATCTGGCCCCGCCCGCGCCGCGATCCTGACGGATCGCAACGACCGAAGGCTCATTCAGCACGATGCCCTGGCCACGGACATAGATGAGGGTGTTTGCAGTGCCGAGATCGATCGACAGGTCGGTGGAAAAGAGTCCACGCAGGCTTTTGAACATGATTGGGGGCGTCGGCGTCTATGTGGGGCCGGAAAAGCCTGTAAGCCTAACAAGCTCGATGGATTCACGGCAAGGAAACACTGGCTGTGGCGTGGCAACCCGCGTTTGATGAGGGACTGCCGTTCAGGCTGGCGGACCTTGACTCGGAACACAGAGCCAATACCAGCCTTGCCCGAACCGGGCGCAGCACGTACCGTGGCGCCCGGATTCCCAACTTGGCCGCACCGATGTCCGCACTGATCTGTGGTTCCCTCGCCTACGACACCATCATGGTGTTCCAGGACCAGTTCAAGAACCACATCCTGCCGGACAAGGTGCACATCCTGAATGTGTCCTTCCTGGTACCGCGCATGCGCCGCGAGTTCGGCGGCTGCGCCGGCAATATCGCCTACAACCTGAAGTTGCTGGGCGGAAATCCCATCCCGATGGCCACCGTGGGGCAGGACTTCGGCCCCTATCGCGAGCATTTCGAGGCCTGCGAGATCGATCTTTCGCGGGTCAAGGAGATCGAAGACCTCTACACCGCGCAGGCCTTCATCACCACCGACCTGGACGACAACCAGATCACTGCCTTCCATCCGGGCGCGATGATGCGCAGCTACGAGAACCACGTGCGCGACGTGCCGGGGGTGAAGTTCGGCATCGTGGGCCCGGACGGTTACGAGGCCATGCTGCAGAACTCCACCGAGTTTGCCGAGCTGGGCATTCCCTTCATCTTCGATCCTGGCCAGGCGATGCCGCTGTTCAACGGCGAGGAACTGCGCAAGATGATCGACCAGGCTACCTATGTGACGGTCAACGACTACGAGTCGAGCCTGCTGCAGGACAAGACCGGCTACTCGATCAAGCAGATCGCCGAGCAGGTGCAGGCCTACATCATCACCCGCGGCCCGCGCGGTTCCGAGGTACATACCAAGGGTGGCGAGATGCACGTGCCAGCTGCCAACGCCATGCGCGTGGTGGATCCCACCGGCTGCGGCGATGCCTACCGCGCCGGCCTGATCTACGGTCTGATGAACGGCATGGACATGGCCACTGCCGGACGCGTCGCCTCGCTGATGGGCGCGCTCAAGATCGAGCACCTCGGTCCGCAGAACCAACGTTTCGACTACGCCGAATTCGCTGAACAGTTCCGCCAGCAGTTCGGCTACGCACTGCGCTGAGAGCTCGTTTGATCGCCATCAAGCGCTGACGCGGCGCTCGGGTCCATCATGCAATCCCGCATCACCTGAGGGGCTGCAGTGAACCGTCCAGATCGAGACTTTCGCGTTCTTTCGCTGGCCGGCGGCGGTTACCTCGGCGTCTACACCGCCTGCGTGTTGGCCGAACTGGAGGAATGGGCGGGCGAACCGTTGGCTCGTCGCTTCGATCTGATCGCCGGCACCTCCGTCGGTGGCATTCTGGCCGTGGCGCTGGCGTTCGAGGTGCCGATGGCCAAGGTCGTCGACCTGTTCATGCAGCAGGGCAACCGGATTTTCTCCAGCCGCGCAGCGCCGACCACGCGCATCGGCAAACTGATCGACCTGTCGCGTTCGGTGATGGGACCGAAGTACAGTGGCGCGCCGCTGCGCAAGGCACTCACAGAGCATCTTGGAAAACGCACCCTGGGCAGCGCCCTGCACAAACTGGCGATCCCCGCGGTTGATGTGAGCCGCAGCCACACCAAGATCTTCAAGACGCCGCATGCGCCGGATTCGCGCGGCGACCAGCGCATCGCGGCGGTCGACGTCGCGATGGCGACATCGGCAGCGCCCGGCTACTTTCCTGCCGTCAGGATCGGCGAAACCCTGTACGCCGATGGCGGCTTGTTCGCGGTGGCTCCAGATCAGGTCGCCATGCACGAAGCCGAGCATTTCCTGAATATCGATCCGCAGAATCTCAGCATGCTGTCGATCGGCACTGCCACCGCCGGCTACCAGCCGGACGACGGCGTCGCTGCCGACGACGGCGCGGTGGGCTGGCTGTCCGATGGACGCCTGATTCTGACCCTGGTGTCGGTGCAGCAGCAGCACGTGCAGTCGATGATGGAGCAGCGTCTGGGTGCGCGCTACCTGCGCGTCGACGCGCCCTGGCCACGTGGCGAAAACCTTGGCATCGATGTGGCCACGCCGCAGGCAGCCGAGTCCCTTTGCCAGCTGGCGCAGGACAGCCTTGCAAACGCCGACCTCAAGCGGCTTGATCGGATGTTTGGTCTTGCGCCACGGCCGGACGCGCAGGGCAGCTGAGGGCTTCGCGCCCTTCCAACACAAATCGCCAGGCTTCGGTGGGCCAAGGCCCACCCTACGTGGCTCTTCGTTGCTCTGTAGGGTGGGCCTTGGCCTGAGGTCTCCCCACAAAGATCACGCGGCCAGCTTTCGGATTTGGTCCACCTCGGTGAGGATGATTTGTCTGAGCGTGAGTCGGTTGCAGGTTAGGTAGCGATGCGGGTCCTTTAGCCAGGCC
>JBBSJP010000084.1:0-8792 GCA_038257155.1 Lysobacterales bacterium
ATGTCGATCATCTCCTGCACTTCGCCGTCGCCTTCCGGCTTCGACTTGCCCATTTCCAGCGCCACCAGCGAACCCAGCGCGTCCTTGTTGGCACGCAGCGCGTCCGCGCACAGGCGGATGGCTTCGCCGCGACGCGGGGCGGGGGTGGTGCGCCAGACCTTGAACGCGGCCTGGGCACGCTCGACGATCAGGTCGTAATCGGCCTGCGATGACGCATGCACGCGCCCCAGCACTTCGCCATTGCTCGGATTGACCGGCTCGATGATGCCGGCGTCGGTGGTCTTCGACCACTCGCCATGCCCAAGGTAAGTGCCGGATTCGACGGCCTGCAGGCCGAGTGCGGTGAGGACGGGATGTGCCATGGGGGAACTCCGGGTGCGGGTGCCTGGAAGTCCGCACCGGGCGGGCTTTCCAAGCTTGGGAAGGCAAGGACTGGTGACCCCGGCGCGATTCGAACGCACGACCTGTCCCTTAGGAGGGGACCGCTCTATCCAGCTGAGCTACGGGGCCTGACTGTCAAGGATAGCCGACCGGCCCTGAAGTCCCAAAAATCTCAGGCTTCGTGAAGTAGGTAGCAATGGGTGTATGAGCGTCGGCCTGTGACCCGAAGCTGGGGCATCCGAGCCCTCAAGAAATACTCCTTGGATTGAGCCACGACACCTCAGGTGGTCGGTGGTCGGGACAGATTTAACAGAAAATCGAGTGCTCAGAGCGAAAAAATGGATTCGCGGGGCAGTGGGTTCGAGCTTGGCTTGCCCTTAGCTTCGCCGCCGAACGAGGTCGGTGGCGCTGTAGCATCCAACAGGCGTTCAAGACTGAGACAGGCGACGGAACAACCGGCCCCACGCTCAGAAATGGCTTCCTTAATCCCCCAAGGGTGCCTGTGATTTCGCTGTTTGGAGTGGAATCCGTTAGTAGTAAGTCATTTTCACGAGGTGATGCACAAGTGCTAGACCGTCTCCGATCACGAATGCCCGAGCTGTGGGGCCCATCGTCAACAGACCGGCCCAAATTCCTGCTCATGGTGGCAGTGCTGCTGCTGGCCGGCGCGGGCGATGTGCTGGCCCACGCGGTGGCAGAAGGCGACAAGGGCTACATCCAGGAAGTCTCCGGGGTTCACCTGATCCCTTTCATGTACCTGGGCGCCAAGCACATGGCCACCGGGTACGACCACATCCTGTTCCTGCTGGGCGTGATCTTCTTCCTGTACCGGATGAAGGACATCGCGTTGTACGTGACTCTGTTCGCCATCGGGCATTCGACGACGATGCTACTCGGCGTGTACTTCAACATCGGCATCAACAGCTACCTGATCGACGCGATCATCGGCCTGTCGGTGGTCTACAAGGCCATGGATAACCTTGGCGCGTTCCAGCGCTGGTTTGGCTACCAGCCCGATACCAAGGCCGCCACGCTGATCTTCGGCTTCTGCCATGGCTTCGGATTGTCGAGCAAGATCATCGACTACAACATCTCACCCGAAGGGCTGGTGCCGAACCTGCTGGCATTCAACGTGGGCGTGGAAATCGGGCAGCTACTTGCGCTTGGCGCGATCCTGATCGTGATGGGCTACTGGCGCCGGACGAGCAGTTTCCGCCGCCACGCCTATATCGCCAACGTGGGCCTGATGTGCGCCGGATTCGTGCTGATTGGCTACCAGCTCACCGGCTATTCCGTTTCCTGACGTCCTGGAGCAACCCATGTACAACAACACCATCCCCGACGCCGCAGAGCTGCCCTCTGCTCGCAAGCTGTTGCGCTCGACCCTCATTGCGCTTTTGGTCGCAGGTGCCCTCCTGGTCACCGTCGTGCTGCCCGCTGAGTACGCGATTGACCCCACCGGCATGGGCCGCATGCTGGGCCTGACCCAGATGGGCGAGATCAAGGCCCAGCTCGCCAAGGAAGCCGCTGCCGATGCGGCGCCAGCCGTTGCCAGCCAGGACAGCCGCGCCTCTGTCGACCGCAAACCTCTCCCCATGCCAGCGGCCATCGCGCCTCCCGCGCAGGACGTGGCGAACCCCGAACAAGCCTGGAAAGACGAGATGCAGGTCGTCCTGCAGCCAGGCCAGGGCGCGGAGATCAAACTCGTCATGAAGGCCGGTACGAAAGCCGAATTCAGTTGGACCGTGCAAGGTGGCACCGTCAATTTCGACACCCACGGTGATGGCGGAGGCAAGTCGATCAGCTACGAGAAGGGCCGCAGCGTACCTGCCGACGACGGCGTGCTCATCGCCGCCTTTGATGGCAACCACGGCTGGTTCTGGCGGAATCGTGGTGATGCCCCGGTGACCGTGGTGCTCCGTGTACGCGGCGATTACCAAGACATCAAGCGCCTCATCTGACACGTCTTCTTTCCATGGCGCTCGCTGCGGCCTTGAAACGAAGCGCCGTAGCAACGCAGCAACAGGAACGCCCATGATTGGCATCCTTCGGCACACGACCTTCCGCCGCCTCTTCACGGCGCAGGTCGTTGCCTTGATCGGGACGGGACTCGCTACCGTCGCGCTGGCGCTACTGGCGTATGACCTTGCCGGGGCGCACGCCGGCGAAGTCCTGGGCACGGCCCTCGCGATCAAGATGGTGGTGTATGTCGTCCTCGCGCCCGTCTCCGGGGCGATGGTTCCACCACGCATGCGCAAGAGAGTGCTGATCGCCCTCGACCTGGTCCGCGCGGGCGTTGCGCTGGCGCTGCCGTTCGTCACGGAAATCTGGCAGGTCTATCTACTGATTGCGTTGCTGCAATCAGCCTCGGCCGGTTTCACTCCGCTGTTCCAGTCGGTGATCCCGGAGATTCTGTCGGGGGAGCGGAACTACACCCAGGCGTTGTCGCTTTCCCGGCTGGCCTACGATCTGGAAAATCTGCTGAGCCCGATGCTCGCCGCGGCGCTACTCACCGTCATCAACTTCCATAGCCTGTTCATGGGGACGTCCGTGGGGTTTGTGCTGTCGGCGCTCCTGGTGATGAGCGCCACCTTCCCGGTGACATCGGCAATCGCTTCGGGTCGGCCATTCGACCGTGCCATGCGCGGTATGCGTATCTATCTGCAGACGCCACGCCTGCGCGGGTTGCTGGCGTCCAATCTGATCGCTGCGGCGGGCGGTGCGATGGTCTTCGTCAATACCGTGGTCATCGTGCGCAGCGTGCTGGGCGGCGGTGACCGCGAGGTTGCGTGGGCCCTGGCCGCGTTCGGCGCTGGATCGATGGTGGTCGCACTGACGCTACCCAGGCTGCTCGACCACTGGCCCGATCGTCGCGTCATGCTGGCGGCGGCAGGCGTCATGGTGTCGGCGCTGGTGGCAGGGAGCCTGACGTGGCAGATGCGGGCCGATGGGCTCCCGTTGCCGTGGCTGCTGGTGCTATGGGTGGTCATGGGCATGGCCTACGCCGGGCTTGTGACGCCTGGTGGCCGACTGCTGCGCCGCTCTGCGAAGTCCGAAGACCTGCCATTCTTGTTCGCGGCCCAGTTCTCGCTGTCGCACGTCTGTTGGCTGCTTGCCTATCCGCTGGCGGGCTGGCTGGGGTCTAGGCTTGGCTTGGCGGCGGCGCTGATCGCGTTGTCCATTGTGGCCATCATCGGTCTGATCGCCATGCTGGCGACTTGGTCCGCGCACGACGTGGCCGAGGTTGGGCACCGTCATGACGACCTGCCGGCGAACCACCCGCACTGGCAGGAACATGGTGGCCACGTGGATGGCGGACATGCTCATGTGGTGTATATCGACGAACTGCACAGACGCTGGCCGCGTTAAGCCATCAGGGTGACTGCTGTGGGTCCCGAGCGAAGGGCTGGTGGGTTGGCTGGACGAATGGACGAGTTCACTTCTGGCCGCTAATCAACATTGCAGGCAGATCGCTGATGTGGAGGCTAGGAAGCTGATGCTGCCAAACTCCGAGCCGCTACCCGTTCTGCACCTGGTGCTGCAAGTCGCCGTGCCTGCTGCGGTCGCTTTTGCGTTTTACCTGACCGCAGGCGCCGGGCGTTCCTGTGGATGCTCGCCGGCTGGCTGATCGAGGTGGACCATCTGCTGGCCGAACCCATCGACGCACCGGTCCGCTGCAGCATCGGCTTCCATCCGCTGCATACCGCACCTGCGATCCTCGTGTCTCTGCTATTGCTGGTACCGCGCCGTGGCAGGTCGCTTGGCATCGGGCTGCTGATCCATATTGTGCTGGACGCGATGGATTGCGAGTCGATGTCCTGAGTTACCCGGATAGCGCGTCCACAGCAGGGGGATCTCCCGGGAGGTACATCCAGACCGGCGCGATCTGCGCGATGACGAGGCGGAGGGGTGCGTCGACCGAGGTCATGGGTGATCCCTTTGCGACGGATCAGACGCTACACGACGGATACGCCGAATCAGCCAGGCTGCGCGCCGCGGAGCGCCGACAGCATCGGCGGTCGCTCGTTGTATTTCAGATATATCTAAACTAGTATCTTCACTCCGCCTTGTCAAGCGTCTCCTAAAGTACTTGCCCATGGGTCGTCCCTCTGCCATGAAATCCGCCGCGCGCATGCTGCCCCCGTCGGAGCAGATGGCGCACCACGCCAATGAGGCGGCGGCGCTGCTGAAGGCGTTGGCGCATCCAGCCCGCCTGCTGGTGTTGTGCCAGTTGGTCGAGGGCGAGGCATCGGTCGGAGAGCTGCAGCCGATCACCGGGCTCAGCATGTCCGCATTGTCCCAGCACCTGGCGGTGCTGCGCGCAATGGCGCTGGTTGAAACGCGCCGCGAGGCGCAGACCATCCACTATTCCCTGGCACCCGGCCCCGCCGCCGGTGTGCTCGACGCGCTTTACGCGGCGTTTTGCGGCAGCCAGCACATCGGCCGATGACCGCGCTCCAGTTCATCCTCGGGATATTCGCCGGCAGCACAGTCGGCTTCACCCTTGGCCTGGTGGGCGGGGGTGGTTCAATCCTCGCGGTGTCGTTGATGGTCTACCTGGTTGGCGTGCAGGATCCGCATGTGGCCATCGGCACCAGCGCGGCGGCGGTCGCGGCGAATGCGTTGATCGGCCTCAGCAATCACGCCCGCAAGCACAACGTGAAATGGCGCTGTGCTGCCGTGTTCGCGAGCGCGGGCATCGTGGGTGCCTGGTTCGGCGCCATGCTCGGCAAGGCGATGGACGGGCAGAAGCTGCTCGCCCTGTTCGCGCTGCTGATGCTCATCGTGGCCGGGTTGATGTTCCGCTCGCGCGGCGCGGTGGGAGATCCGGCGGTGGTGCTCAATCGCGGCAACGCGCCGAAACTGCTGGGGTCCGGCGCGGCCTCCGGCCTGCTGTCGGGGTTCTTCGGCATTGGCGGCGGCTTTCTTGTCGTTCCGGGCCTGATCGCATCGACCGGAATGCCGATCCTGTTCGCGGTCGGCTCGTCGCTCGTGGCCGTCAGCGCCTTCGGGTTCACCACTGCGCTGAGCTATGCGACATCCGGGTTGATCGCATGGCCGTTGGCTGCAACCTTCATCGGTGGCGGTGCGCTGGGCAGCCTGCTCGGTGCGCGCATGGCGACGCGCCTGGCTCATCGCAAGGGTGCGCTCAACCTCGTGCTGGCGTGGCTGATCGTGGTCGTCGCCTGCTACATGCTGTATCGCACCGCGCGTGAACTCGGCTGGCTGTAAGCCAGGCCCATCGCCTCAATTTCTCAACGGCAATCCAGGGAGATTCGCATGACCGCACCCAAGCTCTTCGACACGGGCCACTACGCCGGCGGACAGCCGACACCCGGGGATCTCGCGCGACTTGCAGATGACGGTGTCCGCACGGTGATCAACCTGCGCGCCCCGGACGAGGCGGTGGAGTTCGATGAAGCCGCCGAAGCTGCGCGCCTGGGCCTGCGCTATGTCACGATCCCCATTGCCGACGCAGGCGATCTCGAACGCGCGCGCGTGGTGGAATTCGGCCGCGAACTGGACGCAGCACGCGAGGCAGGCGGCGTGCTGATCCACTGCGCCAGCTCGAACCGGGTTGGCGCGATGGTCGCGCTCGACGAGGCGATCAACCGCGGCGGTCCGCTCGATGCCGCGCTTGAACGTGGCCGCGCCGCCGGCCTGGCCAGCCTCGAACCTGCGGTCATCGCGCTTGTCGACCAGGAGGGAGGAGCGCGATGAGTGCGCCAGGCGGGGTGGTGTTCCGACAGCTTTTCGAGCCCGTGTCGTCGACCTATACCTATCTGCTGGGCTGTGCAGACACCGGCGAAGCGGTGCTGATCGACCCGGTGATGCCGGCCTGGGAGCGGGACCTGGAAGTCGTGAACGCGCTGGGCCTGAAGCTGGTGATGACCATCGACACGCATATCCACGCCGACCACATCACGTCAGCCACCGTGCTCAAGCGCGAAGTGGGCAGCCGCATCGCGCTTCCGGTGCTTGACGCGCTCCCATGTACCGACGTGGGCATGGAAGATGGCGTCCCGCTGCAGGTCGGGGGAGTGATGCTGGAGCCAATGCATACGCCCGGGCACACCGACAACCATTTCGCGGTTGCCGCCAGGGATCGCGTTTTCACCGGCGATGCGCTGCTGATTGACGGCTGCGGACGCACCGATTTCCAGAGCGGCGACTCGCGCGCGCTGTACGAGAGCGTGCGCGGCAAGTTGTTCGGCCTGCCGGGCGAAACGCTCGTGTATCCCGCGCACGACTATCAAGGCCGCCGGGTGTCGTCGATCGAGCAGGAACGGCAGCGCAATCCGCGCCTGGGTGGAGACCGCACGCTCGAGGATTTCATCGAGCTGATGGCGAACCTCAACCTGCCCTATCCGAAGTTCATCGACTATGCGGTGCCAGGCAATCACGCCTGCGGCGTGTGTCCACCGGAACTGCCCGAGGAACTGCGACAGTACTGCAGTGAAATGGGCGAAAGCCTGCAGGGGTAGGGCGCTGCTGCACTCCCTCCAGCCCCGGGGCACGGCGCGCAACCTCCTCTCGTCCGGCGATTCGCTGAAACTCGAACAATGGGGAATCCCGTTCCGGGCCATTCCAAATAGTGCTGCCTTAACCGAAATGTTGACCATCACCCCGTCGGCGCATTGATCTCCAGCCAGCTGTTCTGGCGGTACCACTTGGTGATGATGTGCTTGGTGCCGGCAATGACCGGCGTGCCTGTGTGCAGGGTCTTGTGGTTGAGCGTGCCGTCGCGATCGACGTTGTTCCACATCAGCATCTTGCCGGCTTGCGGACGCATGCCGAATCCCAGCTCGGGGAATTCGGTGTTGCCGCCTGCCTCCGGCTCGTTGAGGAAGATCATCGCGGTCCAGGTCCGCTGTCCGCCGGCCAGCCGTTCAACGTTCCAGTAGGCCTGGTCCAGGTGGAAAAAATCGTGGTGCGGCTTGAATTCCTGGCCGACCAGGTAGCGTTGCCCCTGCATCGTTTCGGCATGGCTGTTGTGGATGCCAAGTACCTCGCTCATGCGCGCCTCGACCCGGCTGACCAGCGCATTCCCGCTGTCCATGTGGCAGGTATAGCTGGTGCGGAAACTCGCCGGCCCGCCTTCGTACAAGGTCGACGGTACCGCCGATGCATCGATCAGGTCGATCAGTCCCTTGCACTCATCAGGGCTCAGGAAGTCCTGGAACAAGTAGACCTGTGCATCGGCGAGATCGATCTGCTGCACTCGTGGATCGGCATCCAGCCGCGCGGTGACATGCGCGCCGATCCTGGCCAGCTTGGCAGGGTCGCAGTTGGGGTCGAATGCGGCGTCGGTGGCTTCGTCGATCATCGGCAGACTATAGCGGTGCTGCCGGCCAATGGTTGGTGCCCGTGGTCAGTCGAGCAAGATGGCGCCGGGACAGTTAATCGGAGTCAGGTGGAGGTTGCTGGCCAAGCCCGCATCGAGGAACGCCTCGGCCATGCTTCTGCTCGCGCGCTGGGCCGTCCCGGCATCTTCGCACCAGGCGAACACGCTGGGCCCGGCCCCTGAAATGCTGGCACCCATGGCGCCAGCGTCCAGTGCCGTCTGCTTGACCGCGGCGAAGCCGGGGATCAACGGCGCCCGGCGAGGCTCTACCAGTCCATCGCGCAGGCCTGCACGTACCAGCGTGGTGTCGCCACGTTCGCAGCCCAGCAGCAGTTGCGCGAGCGCGGCACTTTGTTCCACGAATTGGTCGAGCGTGTAGGGACTGGCGAGTACGCCCCGGGCGCGCAGGGTTTCCAGTTGCAGATGGGGGTGCACTACAGCGCAATGCCAATGCGTGGGCACGCTGACGCGCGTCAGCCGGTCGGCGGAGGCGAGCACCAGGCCCCCCAGCAGCATCGGCCCGATGTTGTCGCCGTTGCGGCCGCCACTGGCCACCGACTCGCCGGCCTGGGCGAATGGATAGAGCTCTTGCCGCTGCAACGGCGTATCCAGCAGCGCATTCGCCGCGACCAGCGCCGCTACGCAGGACGAAGCCGAACCGCCCATCCCGGACCCAAGCGCGATGCCCTTGTCGAGTTCCAGTTCGAAACCGAACGGCAGCGACAACGCCGCTCGCATGGCTTCCAGCGCAGCCCCGGCGGTATTGCGCGAGGCCTCGAGCGGCACATCGCGGGTGCAGCCGCGAATCTGCGTGATGCGCACCTCGCGCGCGTCCATCCGACGCACAGTCGCAGTGTCCCCGATGCCTGCGATGGGGTGGCCAAGGATGTCGAAACCCACACCGACATTGCCGACCGAGCCGGGTGAAGACGCGCGTGCGACGCGGGTCACGGCTCGATGCTGGCGTCGTCGCTGGTGCCCGACACCACCAGCGCATTGGCGGTCATGTCGGCGGTGACATTGCCGACTGTGGCCAGGATGTCGGGGATCGCGTCCACCGCCATCA
>JBBSJP010000085.1:0-8170 GCA_038257155.1 Lysobacterales bacterium
AAGTAGCAGCAGAAGCGGCAGAACGCCGCGGAAACAGGCTCTACTTTGGGGGCTTAGTGCATTTCGAGAGAGTCACGGCGAGTGCCACGTTTGAAGCGGCTCGAGAACGCGGGGAATCGACGATCAAAACTTTAAAAGCCACTTGTTCAGACCTTCCCTAAGTCAGTGCCATTCCACTCTGGCCCCTTTGTTTCGCTCCCGAGCCACCACCGCTGCCGGCTTGCCGCCCGTGTTGAGCAGACGAACTGCCTCTCGCTTGAACTCTGCCGTGAACTTCTGACGCTTCTCCATCGAACACCTCCGTGCGAGGATTGTCCTCGCTTTGTGGTGTCCGAGAAATCGGGGCTAGTCCAACCAGACCCCTTTAGTCGTTCGCTACATATCTAACCTTCGACCAGACAACGTAATGTCGTCGGCATCCAAGAGCTGCTGTGTACGAACAAGACCGTCGTTGGGTACTCGCCATAGGAACTTCCCGTTCTCGGCAGACACATGACCCAATGAAGGTTGTCGAAGCGCATCGGCCAGCGTGCCATCACCCACTCGTCGTGCCAAATGGCCTTCGCCAAGCAACATCAGAGGATAAACATCCCTCAAGTATCCATCACAAGCTCGATAGAAGCGTCTCTCATTACCCTGTTGAATGCCTATCTCGGCATTGTCTCGCCAATGCGAAAGCCGACGGGACTCTCGGCTCCCCCATGCCCCCAAGGCGCGGTAGGAGGGCTCCACGGATATTCCCCAGTAGTAACCTAGCGGAGAAAACCGTGCGGGGAACAGGAACCCGTAAGCCGCGCAACTGCGAAACACTCGATCGCCCTCGAGCAGCAAATTCAGCGCAGCTTGCTCACTTAATGTCGCATTGATGGAGAAGAACGCAGATGTAGGCGCGCGAAGCGAGCGCGCAAAGTAGATGGAAGGACGCCACGTGTCATCAATGGTGGTGCGACCTTTCGGAAAGAATTGGACTGTCTCAATCGCTCGATGAACCCTGCGGTCTGAAACGGACTCCCGCAGGGTTTTCAGCGAGTAGCGCACCGACAGGACCTGCTTGTCTCCCCCCACCAGCAGAACCTTAGGCTTCGAGTCGAACTTCCCAAACCAGTTCTCTACGAGGTCAAGCGTTTGCGCCAGATGGCATTCTGATGAAATGCCGTCAAAGTAGAGACAAGTAGCGGGGCTAAGCTGCGGATTCGCCCCACCAAGAAGATAGGCATACGGAGCCCATGGCTCAGCGATTGAGAGCGCAGATAAATCAGTGCTGAGAGGTGGAGGCACTAACATGAGGTTTGCGCAATTCGGCTGCCCGTGCACATCGATCTGGAGTAATCAACCGACTTGAATTCTCCCATCCGGTCTCCTAACGCGCCTGCGTACTTCGCCTGCAAGGCTGCAGCATTCTGCCTCGGGGAAAGGACCTCAGTGATATCAATTTTGCCGTCCGGCCTGAGACCCGCCACGTGCGCCATTGGATAGGCTCACCTGCTCTCCGGACAGGCTGGGGCCCAACGGGGCCACCGCTTGGCTTGCCTTCAAACGCAGCCCAATGTCCTGCCATGCAAACTTGCCGGGGATTTGAGCTTGCGCGCCTACGCTCAGGGCGAGCGCCAGAATTCCCACGATGTAACGCTTCATGCGTTTCCTTAGGCTCTTGGGGAGCCGGTCCTTAGGTGGTTGTATTTATGTAATGGGTCGTCAGGCTGGAGGGCGAACGGTCGGCGCTACCGGACTTGGCGTTCGCCCACGACGGAAACCGAGAAGGGCTCGACGTATACGTCGAGCACACGAAACAGCGGAGGCGCGATGGATTTATCCGCCCGCAGCGTTACGCGGTAGACGAGGAGCCCGTCTTCGTCCTTGCGCTGCTTGACCGAAAAGTCGCTGCTGGTAACTTCCCAGGTTCGAGTGACGTAGTTAGCCACCGCCGAGGTAGCATCCGCCCCTGAGCCGGGTTTGGTCTTGCCGTTTGGCGACCCTGATTGCGCGGTTGCGACGAACGGCAAAAACCCCAAAAAGAGCATAGCTGCACAGCAGACTGATCTGACAGACTTCATTTTAACCTTCCCTTTCAGCCCATTGGGGGCCGAACTCCCTGAACCCCATCCCCGCTGCATCCACTTGCTGCGGAGTACCATGCTGACGTTGTAGAGGTAAAGATTCGCACGCACAACGCGCCGCAGGCTGAAGTGCGACGTACTTGGGGTTTAAACGCTTGACTTGCCACTATTAAGAAAGATTCTTAGTACCCTGCTACACGTCGTAGGCAAATATCATCTGCTCCAACAAGATTGGTTCCAGACACCAAAACATCGCTATCGACCATTAGGCGCCGATTTTTTCATCGTTGGCCAGCGTGGGTGCCTCTTCAACGCGAAACTGACCAGAGGGAGCGCGACCCTCGAGCATCCACAGTGTTCCCGTAGTCCCGATCGGTGCCAGCATCACAACCTGTCGCCTCGCTAATTAAAGAGGCTCTTCTTGGAAACGTGTGGGTGATCTTCGTACGTTGACCACCCGGTAAGCGAAGCGTGACAAGGCTTTGCAGCCCTTCAGGGTTGCGCTCAAATCTGGCACGCTTTGCCGATGACTACTTCAACGAAGCGACCGACGTCTGCTCGATGCCTATCGGTTCCCCGGCTTCGGTCCGCAGGCGACGGTCAAGGGCGTGTTTGGCGATCCCAGGGCGCGCGTCATCACACTCGTTCGGCGGGAAAAAAACGGTCTGCGGGTGTTGTGGTCAGACACAGTCAGGCTGGCATGACCGCAAGCTCCGGCGCATCGGCGACCTGTCCTGTGGCGACACCCGTGTCTGGCTGGCGTTCGAGGTGCGTCGGATTGACTGCCGGGCCTGCGGCAAGGTGAAGACCGAGGGGCTCGACTTCCTGGCCGACAATCCGTTCTACACCAAGCGCTTTGCCTGGCACGTCGGGCGACGCTGTCGGCAATCATCGGTAAGCGATGTGGCCAGGGAATTCAAGCTTGACTGGCAGACGGTCAAGGCGCTGGACAAGCAGTACATGACCGAGCAACTCAAGCGCGCCGGTATGCCCGGCCCGAAGGCGATTGGCATCGATGAGATATCGATTCGCAAAGGGCATACATATCGCATCGTGGTCAGCAATCTGATCCGCAAGCGGCCGATCTGGTTTGGCGGCACGGATCGCTCCGAAGCGAGCATGGCGATGTTCTGCGAAGCCCTTGGGACAAGGAAAGCCGCAGGAATACTACTAGCCGTGATGGACATGTGGAAGCCGTTTCGCAACGCCGCCCAGGCGCACGCGCCGCAGGCGGCGATTGGGTTCGACAAGTTCCACATCATGGCCCATCTGGGCAAGGCGCTCGATGCGGTGCGCAAGGCCGAATATGCACGGCTGTCGGGCACCGATCGCAGCTACATCAAAGGCCACAAGTACACGCTGCTGTCGCACCGGGCGAACCTGAGCCTCGACGGCAAGGCGGCGCTCAAGCGGCTGCTGGCGGCCAACAAGTGGCTCAATACCGCCTACCTGCTCAAGGAAAGCTTCGGCCAGTTGTGGGACTACCGACGTGAAGCCTGGGCGCGGCGGTTCTTCGATCAATGGTGCAGATCGCTGCGTTGGCAGCGGCTCGAACCCTACGAGAAAGTCGCCGCCATGATCGAACGTCACTGGGACGGAATCGCCGCCTACTGCCATCCCGAGAACAAGGTCTCGCCTGGCTTCGTCGAAGGACTCAACAACAAGATCCGTGTCATCCAGCGCCGCGCCTACGGCTTGCGCGACGAGGACTATCTGCGCTTGAAAGTGCTGACCTGCATGCTTCCGGAACTGTGAAATCGGATGAAATCACCCACACGATTTCACGAATCCCCATAAAAATGGGCCAGGGTGGAGCGTGCCGGGTTTGACGGACAGCTGCTCAAGGCGCAATCCGGGCTTCCATATGGTCCCGCGTCCTGCGCCGGCGCGCGTGGATCGCACAAGCCAACGCCAGGAGCTGGTCGGAATGGATCAGTCGGCGCCGCGCCGGATTTCTGCTGGGCCGACTGGCTGAACGCGTAGCGGCTCAGTGTCCCTGGCACCGCTCCCATCCTCTTTGCCGCCTTTGCCATCCGCTTTGCCCGCGCACGGAAAAGCCGGGACGTGCCCGGCTTTTCCGATCGTGGCTCCTGGCAGCGTTGCGATTACGGGCTTGGGTTCACCACGGGTGCGAAGTTGGCATGGACCAGCATCCACTTGCCGTCCTGTTTGACGTAGACGCGGGTGGATTTGGCGAGGTTGGGGTTCATCTTGCCCTCGCGGTCCTTGGTCACGCCGGCGTAGTTGTAGGCCAGGATCGCGGTATCGCCATAAACCTGGACGTGCGGGTTGATCATTTCCGAGACCATGCCCTTGTCGCCGCTCTGCAGCGAGGCGTCGTAGAAGCGCGCCGCGGTGGCCTTGCCTTCCACCAGCGTCGGAACGACGCCGTTGAACTCGGTGTAATCGTTGGCGACCGACGACCACGCCTGCGCCGCAGGCTTGCTCTGGTCTTCAGCGGACCATTGCGCCTTGGTCAGCGCCATGATTTCGGCGGCGGCTGGGTCGGGTTCGGCGGCGGCGAGCGGGCCGGCGGCCAGAAGCAGGCCGACGGCGAGCGGCAACAGCGCATGGCGCAGGGATTTCGCAATTGACAGGGTCATCTGGATTCCTCATGGCTTGAGTGAAAGGCGCGGCTGAAGGACGAAAACCGTCGCGATAGGGACGCTGCTGATCCAACGCACATCCGTGGCACCGCCGGCCACGGCACGAACCACGGGGGAGAGGCCTGGGCCCATCCGACCCTACCTCCAGGCAATTACCGTCGACTGATGGCCGAGCGCGGCCTTCTTCCCGGCATCGGTGTTGACGTCTGGCGCGCGGATGTCGCGGTCGGGCCCGATCATGCCGCGGAAGGCCTGCACGCAGGCATGCGAAAGCCGCTGCAGCTCGGTGTCCGCGAGCGCGGATGCCGCTTTAGGACCGCCCCTCGCATGCTCGACCACCCATCCATCCAGGGCATGAAGACCGCCATCTGGCGCGACACCGTCGTGGCCAGCGGCGACGATACGGTCGTGGTCGAGAACACCTTTACTTCCCAACCGCGCGCTGCTTCGCGAGCACTTGCGCCCCTCCCACCACACCAGCAGCTGTCCGTGGCAGGGCACCGCGTAGTGCTACGACGCGGCGGCCGACGACGCGGTCAACGCCAATGCGGCCTGGTACCACCCAGCGCCTAAGCAGGCGGCCGAGGAGATCCTTGGACGGGTGGCGTTCCGGAAGGGGGTGGAGGTCGGCGGTTAGCCGTTGGCGGTCGGACGCAGGCTTCGCTGAGGCGCCTCCAGCCCATCACGCTCGACGCGCCCCATCGCCGCAGGCGCACGGCAACGACCCGGCCTTCACGGCCTCTGGGTGCATATGGCGTTCTCGAGACCTTGGGAGCATTCCATGAACTACACGATCCGCGGCATCGGTCTGTTGCTGGCCACGAGCGTCCTGCTGCTGGCCGGCTGCGTGAGTCCTGGCGGCTATGGCAGCGCTCCCGGCGGCTACGGGCAACCCGCACCGAGCTACCCTTCCCAGTACGGCAGCCAGCTGCAGGGCACCGTCGACGCCGTCGATCCCGGCTACAACCGCATCTTCATGGTCGTCGACGACGAGCGTACCGGCCGCGGACAGCGGATCGAAATTCGCTACGACCAGCGCACCCGACTGGTCTACCAGGGGCGCGAGCAGCCGGTCGAAGGCCTGGAGCGTGGCGACGTGATCCGCATCGATGCCGCGCAATCGGGGCGCGAACTCTATGCGCGCTCGATAGAGGTCGTAAGCAATGTCCGCGACGGCGGTTACGGCGGCGGCTACGGGAACGGCAACGACCTGCGCGGCTCGGTTGCGTTCGTCGACACGCGGGCGCGGGTGATCCGCCTCGACGGCGCCGGTTACGGCAACGACGTGCAGGTGGGTTACGACGCCCGCACCACGGTCGAGTACCAGGGCCGCAGCTATCGCCCCGAGGACCTGCAGCGCGGCGACCTCGTGCGTATCCAGGCGCGACAAGTGGGCAACAACCAATGGCTGGCCGAACGCGTCATCGTGGAGCGCTCGGTCGGGCGCTAGCCAGCGCCTGCGCTACCGCGGCAGTGTGAAAAGGTGTCTTGCGAAAGGCGTCAGGGCCAATTTGGCTTGGCCGACGGCCGGCGTGTCGCTGGCGATCATCGTGCTCCAGAACGCACGGCAGCCCGGTGTTTCTGCGCTGCACGACGTGTTGCGCGACGCCTGCAAAGTCGACTCAAGGATCTCGTACCATGCCCAAGTGACGCCTGACGCGCAGCGACACGCCATCGGTGACTGCCGCTGCCGCTACAGCACGCGAAACAATTCCCACACGACGTGTCCGGGATTGCCCCTGACACCTGTAGCCGTCCGTGTGGGACGGGGAACCACCGCTGGTCTTCGCCGATTCTGTTCTGGTGCAACGCTGAACCACTGCGCGTTGCTGGGTGAAATCGAGCTGGCGTAGCGACCGGCATCGTACGGTCCGGCGGCATCATGGGGGAAGTCGACACTGATCCCCGTTTTAAGATATATCCTGCGGGCCGGGGATCAGCCGCGTGGGCCATAGGCCTGCGGCAGCACGATTCCCGAATTCGTCAACGCGGATTCGCCAAGAGGATCGCCAGTGTCCACACCCGACATCGTCCCTCCAGCAGCGTCGGCCGTGCGCGCATCCGTGGGCAACCTGCTGTCGCATCACCTGCGGCGCTGGATCCCCGAGCCGTTCGTGTTCGCGCTGATCCTGACCGTGCTGGTTGCCGTGCTGGCCGTTGCACTGACCGACTCGGGCCTGAACGAGGTGACCGGCCACTGGTATCGGGGCTTCTGGATGCTGCTGGAATTCGGCATGCAGATGGTGCTGATCCTGACCACCGGATACGCGATCGCACTGTCGCCGATCGCCAGCCGGGCGATCGACCGCCTGACAGCGGTGGCGCGCACGCCGGCGTCGGTGTACGTGCTGGTGCTGATCGCGGGCAGCCTTTTCAGCCTCGTCAGCTGGGGTTGGGTGGTGCTGGCCGCAGTGCTGGGGCGCGAACTTGCGCGACGCGTCCCTGGCGTCGATTACGCCTATCTGGTTGCCTGCGTCTACCTGTCGAGCCAGCCATGGGTGGCGGGGCTGTCCAGCTCGATCCCGCTGCTGCTCAACACCGATGGCAACTTCCTGATCGAGTCCGGAGTGCTCGCCGCCACCGTGCCGGCCTCGGTGACGCTGGGCAGCTGGATGAACGCGATGTACCTGGCCGTGTTCTTCCTGCCGGTGCCGCTGCTGATGTGGTGGTTGCGCCCGGCAGCGCAAGGCACCAGGACGCTCGATGACCTCAGCATTCCCGAGCAGAAGCCTGACGCCAGCGTGCAGCAGGAAGCCGAAGCGTGCCGTCTGGGCGAGGCCTGCGTGTCGGACCGCTTGAACAATGGCACCGCCTTGCAGCTGCTCATCGCCCTGGCCGCGCTGTGGTACGTCGGGCGGCACTTCGCGACCAACGGCTTCGACATCGACCTTAACATCATGATCTTCCTGTTCCTGGCGCTGGGCATGCTGCTGCACCGCACGCCGATGCGCTACGTCATCGCGATGAAGCGGGCCTGCTCGAACATCTCGGGCATCGTGTTCCAGTACCCGGTCTACGCCGGGATCATGGGCATCATGATGTTCTCCGGCCTGGGCGCAATGACCACGCAATGGCTCACCGGCGGCGCGACCCTGGCGACGCTGCCGCTCATCGCGCAGTTCGCGGGCGCACTGGTGAATTTCGCGATTCCCTCCGCCGGCGGCGAATGGGCCGTCGTGGGGCCCTCGGTGACCGAGGCGGCGCTCGCCCTCAGCGCAGGCCTGCCCGAACTCGAGCGCGAGGCCTACGTTGCCCGCATCGCCATGGCAGTGGCCTACGGCGAGACCTCGACCAACCTGCTGCAGCCCTTCTACCTGCTGATCGTGCTGCCGATCATGGGCGCCGGCGTATCGATCCAGGCGCGCGACGTCATGGGCTACCTGGTCCCGCCGTTCCTGATGATCTATGCGCTGACCGCACTGCTGCTGACGTTCGCGCCGATGTAGCCGACACGGCCGCCGCGTCGCTGGCGATCATCGTGCTGCAGAACGCACGGCAGCCAGCTGC
>JBBSJP010000086.1:0-7415 GCA_038257155.1 Lysobacterales bacterium
CCCCGCGCCGCCGCTACCAGGTGCTGCTGCACCACGCCGACAGCCCGCAGCTGCCGGGGGGCTATGCGGCCATGTTCGTGCTGTCGATGTTCCCCCCGCTCTGGTTCCGTGCGGTCAACCCACGGGTGGAGGGCTTCCGGTCAGGCGCCGGCCGATCGGCTGCTGCCTCCCCCGCGTGACCGGTCCCGGGCCACTTCTGCGGCTGCACTCCAATCGGCTGCCCGGTCACGGGGGTGCTGCACTCAATCGACGAGCACCGGGTCCGAGCACGCCGAGTACACGACCTCGCAGCCGAGACCACCTTCACTCGCGCATGCCGCCATGCTCGATTCCGACGCCTTGTAGATGGTGAACGCCGTGCGCGTCACGAGCACATCGCCAGCCGCCAGCGGCCACGCAAGTGCCACGCATCGGTCGCGATTAGGCAAGCGGCGTCCGGCACGCGCCACCCCCGTTGGCTTCGCAGGACTGGAGCACGTGGCGAATGGCCTCGGCTTCGGACAAGCGTTCCGTGATCACGCTGATATCGCCGGTCTTGGCGTCGACCGAAATTGCGCCCCATGTCGGCTTCAAGCGTCCTTGGCGCTGCTGTACCTCCCGGCCGTAGCCTTGGTACAACGGTGAAGTCGGACTGTCCGGGGGGATGCACACCCCATTGACGGCAGGCATTCCCCCGCAGTCCTGTGCATTTGCGGGCGTACTAGACAGCATCCAGAGCACCGCAAGATGCCAACCGCGCTTCATCGAAGAGCCTGTCGTGCCGGGTTCACGATGGGGATCCTTCCCCTCTGGCCAGCCCCATGGCCCCCGGTGCACGGGGAGCGCTCGGGTAGCCGGGTCCCGCTCGCGAGCCCGCCTCATGGTCTGGGGGGTTGTCCTGCCGCTCTTTACCGGAACTTGCCGCGCCTGAATATCCGGGGATACCGGGCGTGCGGCCGGCCGAATCCGCGCCAGTGCCGCGGCCCATTCCGCCAAATGCCGAGTAGGCAGTGAACTGTCCCAGCATGCCCTGGAAGAATGAAGCCGCCATGGGTGGCGCCATCACGATCAAGGTGGTCAGGATCAGCCCCATTCCGCCCTGCTGCAGGGCCATGCTGTTGACGCCTTCGGGGTTGGCTCCGAGCATGCTGCCGGTCCAGAACGAGGCCGCGACAGCCAGGACCATGTCGAGAGCCAGCGCCACCATGACGCTCAGCACGGCCAGCGAAAACATCGTCCCGACGCCATAGAACAGCCATTTTCCGAAGAACGACTTGGTCTGCTCGAACATCAGGCTGAGGACGAAGATGGGGCCGAGACCGATGAACAGCGCCATCGCCACCTTGTTGAGCAGCAGCATGGAACCTGCAACGACGGCCGGCCCTGCGATCCCGACGCCGGTAAACCACAGTGCCCGCTCCTTGGCATCTTCCACGACGGGATCGCCGCCGCCCTCGAGCGCGTCGATGCTGGACATGGCCAGCTGCATGTATCCCAGGCTGCGGTCGATGCGCGCGAAAGCGCTGTCGTTGTTCCCGGTCACCACGCGGGTTATTTCAGTACTCAAGCCGTCGGTCAGGAACCCGTAGAGATCCGAGCCGCCAATCGCCATTCCGGTGGCAAGGCCAATGATCAGGATGGACCTGAGTGAGTTGGTGACCAGCGCCGTCATCGAGTCACGCGACTGCCCGGTCACGATGCGGTAGCCCTGGATCAGGATCCAGAGTGTCAACAGGGTGAGCACGACACTGCCTGCCCACGCCATCGATCGCCCCAGCAGGTTGACCCCGAACTCGTCGATCTCGTCGCGAAGGAAACCATTGATCTCCTGGAAGAACACCAGGTTGGTGAGGTCCGCCGACTGGACGAGCGGCCGCAAGACCACGCGCCACTGCCCGACCAGCGACCCGATCGCGTCGACTGCCCGCATGAGTTCGACGTCCATTCCTGGTCCTGGTGCGCCGCGACTACCGGGTCAGCGATCCCGCCGACGGGCCAGCTTCAGCGCACCCTTGAGGGACGCACCCTGCACCACCGCACCGAGGCCGTCCTGTCCTGTCCCATGCAGGGCCCGCTGGGCGAGGCGCTGCTGATCCTGCCCCAGTGAGACCAGCAGCCCGTCGTATGCCACCAGTACCGACTCGGAATACTGCATGTCCATCGTCGCGCGCGCGCCAAACTGGGAAAGCTCTGCCTTCACCGACTCGAGCTTCCCCTGCGAGCTTCCGATGGACTGGCCGCGGGCCGCGATCGCCTTCAACTCCCGATCGCGCTCCTGGATGTTGTTGATCATGCGCACCTGCTCGTTGTAGCGT
Source organism: Lysobacterales bacterium (assembly GCA_038257155.1). Lineage (GTDB taxonomy): Bacteria > Pseudomonadota > Gammaproteobacteria > Xanthomonadales > Xanthomonadaceae > JANJTY01. The sequence goes on from JBBSJP010000086.1 coordinate 2,295, forward strand.
GCGTTGCCGGCCATGACGATCCGCTGGCAGATCCCGTATTGCTGCACCTTGATATCACCATTCATGTCAGGGGCCAGGCGAGCCCAGAGTGCAGCGAGCCCCAGCACGTTTCCACCGCCGCCTCGTGGAGCGCGACACTGATCGGCCATGCCGTAGTCGAGCGCCCGCTCTTCGAAATCCATGGTCATTGTCATTGATCGATCCAGCAGCTTGCTGGCCGACACCAGCTGCTGCTGGTAGTGGTTGAGCTGATCACGCCACTGCTGGATCTGCTTCAGATCCTGCTTGTGGGTGTTGATCCAGCCGAGCACCGTCTTGATCGTGTGCGGCGGGTCGTTCACCAGCGCTTGCGCCCGGGCGGGGCCTGCCGCCACAACCCCTGCCAGGATCAGCCCTGCAAGCGGGAGCCAACCGCGCTGGCTTGGTGCAGCAGTACTTTTATCGTCCATGATCATTTGCTCCGTGCTTTGGTGACTCAGGGGGCGGTCTTGCGGGCGCGTCCCGCTATCTACTGCGCGCGTCGTCCGCAGGACAGGTTTCAGGGAATTGCGTCGTGGCTCGGGAAGAGAAGGGCTTGCCCGACCCTTTCCGCATGGAATAGAACTGGTCCAGCCAGCTCTGAGGTTCAAGTTCGTGGACTTCTACTCCCTCGCCCCTGGCCTTCAACTCGAGCACCTCATGCATCACCTCGATGTTGTCGGTCGATGCAGAGATCACCGACAACGCATCGTCCATGCCCCGCAGATTGAGCTGGCACACGGCCGCCGCGTGCCCTTGCTTGACCAGGAAGCATCGTGAGCGCTCATCGAGCTTGACCACCACCTGGTATTCGGCTTCGGTGAGCTTGAGGCCGTTGATGTAGTCATCGCGGCTGGCGTTCGGATTGGGCAGAAGGATCATCGTCGCGGTCTGCTCGATGAGCGCGGCGGCGATTTCGCTGGAAAGTGCGTCTTCTGGGCTCTGCGTAGCGAAGATGCCGAGACCGTTCTGCTTGCGGATGGTCTTCTGCTTGTTCTTGGCGAACTCCATCAGTCCGCCCTTGCCTTCCAGGATCTTCCAGAACTCGTCCATCACGTAGATCAGCCGCCTGCCGTCGATAAGGCCTTCAAGCCGGTGCAACAGGTAATTGATGACCGGTACGCGGACCTCCGGGCTGTCGATGATGCTAGTGTAGTCGAAGCCGATGATGGTCGCCCTGTGCAGGTCGATCGTATCTACCGGATTGTCGAACACCCAGCCAAGCGCATTGCCGGCAGTCCACCGGCGCATCCTCGCGAACAGCCCGTCGTCGCCCATGTTGGGAAGGCTCTTCTGGAAATTTGTCATGTTGCGCAGGTGGAGCGGCGTGTCGAGAATATTCCCGACCGCCCTGTAAATGTCCTCCTCATCCCGCGATGTGTAGTTGGTCTTTCCAGCCAGCACCTTCACCAGATCGACAAGGAACTGGAGGTTTGCTTCCGTTCGTTCACACTGCAACGGATTGAAACCCGTTGGTTGCCCGCTCTCGAGCGAGAGATACTTGCCCCCGCATGCGCGGACGAAGATCTCCGCCCCACGGTCCTTGTCGAAGAAGAATATCGTCGGGCAAGGGTCGAGCTTCTGCGCCTGGCTCAGGAGAAAGTTGACCAGCGCGGTCTTGCCCGTGCCTGATTTGCCGATCACCATGGTGTTGCCGATTGCCTTCTCCCCGAACGAGTGCTCCGCTGGATGCGTTGCATGGAAGTTGAAGTAGTAAGGCTGCCCGTTGGTGGTCTGCAGGGTGGTCACGCAGTCGCCCCACGGATTGTTGCGTCGCTTGCCGGAAGCAAAGTTGTGCAGGGGGGAAAGCCCCAGGAAGTTCAGCGAGCTCACATTGGCGAGGCGGGTCCGGTGCTTCCAGTTTCCGGGAAGTTGCGAGTAGTACGAGGAGGCTACGGCGAGGTCCTCCTTCACCGAGACGAACCCAGCATTGGAAAGTTCGGCCCGCGCGCTCGCAACGTGGCTGGAGAGCAGCTCCTGCGACTCCGCATAAAGACTCATCGTGAAGTGGTACTCACCGAGCACGAAGCTGCCCGAGGCGAGCTGGTCCATGGCCTGATCGAGCTCCACGATCTGGCTCACCGCCTTGTCGCCAGAAGAGATCATCATTCCCTTGGTCCTGTCCAGGACCTTCAGCGCATCCTGCCTTCCCATCGGGCTGAAGGAGTGGGTAATGACGTACTCGAAGTCGAGGTACTTCAAGCCGTTCAGTATTCCCGGGTAGGTCGCGTCGCTGAACTCCTTGATGTTCAGCATGGCACCGAAGTGGCTGCGCCCGTCAGGAGCGCTGACGATGTAGTCGCCGGTCCTGGAAGAGAACATGTGGCGGCTTACGGGGAGGTAGCCGTAGATTGGCGCTCGCAACACCGGCACCGGCTCGTCGATCCGGTTGAGGAGGTAGCCGAACAGTTCGAGGGTCTCGGAGAACACGAGTCCCTCGCGCCCCTCGTACATTCCCAGGCGATAGGGTGAGTAGTCCTTCAACACCGCCTCTGCGTTGGCTGCGAGCTCTTCCAGCTTTGCCACGGCCTGCTCCTGCTCCGACTGCAGCCGTGCGCGATCGGCGGATTTCTCCATCATCCGCTTGCCCTCCACCACCGGCCTGTAGATCATCGTGAGGTAGAGTTCGTTCTGCATGCTCTTCTGCGACGCCAGGCCCGCGAAGTAGGCGTCTGAAAGCGACTGGTTGAAGTGTCCCCTGAACCGGCTCGCATCCTTGATGGTGCGGACGCGGCGAACGTCGTGAACCCAGAAGGCCACGTTCACGAAATCGGGTGCGCGCAGGGTCTGCAGCATCCGGTTGAACGCGTTGTGCCGGTGCTCGATCTCCCATTGCTCGCGGCCAACGAAGGGCAGCCCGCCGAGGTGCCACACCAGAAGGTAATCGCCGCCCCTGGTCTTGATGACCGTCGACGACACGTGGGTCGACAGCGGGATGAACTCGGCAATGGAGGGATCGGGGGTAAACATCAGCGAGTTGACGTCCTGTCTGGAGATCCGCGTCGAAATGAAAAGTCAGTTTCCATCTGGCCGCCGACGCAGGTCGCCCGGCGAGAAGACCCACATGCCCGCGTGGTGCTCCAGGTTGCGAACCTTGAACTTGAACTGCAGGCGCAACCCAAGCAGCCGGAAGATCATCTCGTCCCGCCGGGCCATCTGCCGCATCACGAACAGCATCAGCGGCAGCAGTACCAGGCAAAACATGTTGATGTAAAAGGTCAAAAGGATGCAGCTGCCCGTCGCGATGAAGAAGGGCATGTAGGGCACGCCCAGGAACATCGCGGGCCGCGTGCAGCCGCGGAAAACCACGTCCTTATGCACCGAGCACCTTCAGCGACTGCACCACGACCGAGGCCATGCCGCCGGCGCCGCCGCCCGCCTCGTTTCCCAGCAACATGCGTGCGATCTGGGCCGCCGCGCCGATCAGGAAACCTCCGATCAGGATTGGCGCAACGTCGCTGATGCGCTTGTGGGCGAAGGCGATCTGGTAGCCGGCAAAGATCACCGCGATCGTCACCACAGCGATCGAAGCGATGGTGAGCAGGCCATTGATGTTCTCGAAGAACGTGGAGACCTTGGTGTCGGCGCCGCCGAAGTCCTGCGCCAGGAGCGCCAGTGGCGCTGCCGCGAGTGTTGCCACGAGGGTGGCCGCGCTCGAGAAGCCAAATCGGCGGCGTCTGGAGGCGATTGAGGTAGCAGTGTTGCTGTCCATGGTGAGACTCCTTGTTGGGTATCGATCCTTGACCCGGTGATCGGCAGCACGCTCCTCACCGGAATGTTTCAGAACACAAAAGCGCGGTCCGGGCGCGCTGGCGTGGTGGCGTCTGCGAGCGGCGGACTCGCGGAAGTCGAAGCGTGCGGTGGCAAGGCGGTCTCGGCCGCACCGCCTGCTGCGGCAAGCCCGACTACGGGCAATCCGCTGTTTTCCCGGCTTTTCCCTGCACCTCGAGGGACGCGGTAGACGCCCTCCTCTTGCCCGTCGTGCGCCTCCATCACGGCCGGGCGTCTCCGATGAGCCGGACCGCTGTCATCCACACGCTTCGGGCCGGCGATCGCGATGGCGATGGCGTTGATTTCAGTTGCCGACGCCGGCGGAGCACCCTGCATGGACGCCATGACCTTCTGCACGTAACCGTGGCGGAAACCGGTGACGAAGTTCCCCGAGTAGTAGCAGCTGAGTGACTTGCCCCAGTCTCCGCCGGCGCGGCCGTGGCACTCGGCCAGGATGCGTGCGCCTGCCTTCAGGTTCGGGCAGGCCTGGAACGCACTCTCGTACGACAGGAGACCGTACTTCTTCAGGTTGTGGCGATTGACCTGCGCCAGGCCAAGGGAGAAGTTGTAGCCCTTGGCTTCGAGGTCGCGCGCGGTGGCGATCGCTTCGGAGGCGTTGCGTGGCTGACGCACGAGCCTTCCACCGACCACGCCTATGGCGTACGGGTTGAACGCCGACTCGACGCGCACGACGTGGTGCATTACTTCATTGGGGACGGCCAGATCTTGGCAGCCCATCAGCTCCATGCCAGGCAACACGCGCACTCTCCTTTGCACAACTTCCTGTTCGATGATGCGGCCTCATGGCACCGGCAAGACCTTGGCCTTGCGCTTCATCGATTCATCCGTGGTGCGGATACTTGGGCACGGTCGGGATGTTGTCAATCGGATTCTTCTGACCCGCTATCGATGCCCCATGCGAGGATGCAGCGGCGCGGCGCGCGTGCATTCGGCGCGCATGGAACCACTGGGAATCGGCACGCGCGGCCCGACTCCACATTGCGGTTCGGCAGAAACCGGCGGGCTCCGGATCGGGGTGCCAGAGGTGCCACGCCTGCAGCTGATCGAAGCAGCGCGGTCGACAGCCGTGAATTGACACCTTGTGCCAGAGCCCGGGAGCCTCGGCGCAGTGGAGCGGCACCCGCGATCGAATCGTGCAGGTGTTACTCCAGCACCGCCTCGAACAATCTGCTGATCACTCGCTGCACCGCATGCGCACGCTCCGGCAGGTACTCCCAGGTGTCCTCGTCCATGTAGTTCTTCTGCGACAGCTCCAGCTGCACGGCGTCGATGCGTTTGGCAGGGTCTGCGTAGTGACGGGTGATGTAGCCG
>JBBSJP010000087.1:0-7393 GCA_038257155.1 Lysobacterales bacterium
GCCTGGCCTGGCTAAAGGACCCGCATCGCTACCTAACCTGCAACCGACTCACGCTCAGACAAATCATCCTCACCGAGGTGGACCAAATCCGAAAGCTGGCCGCGTGATCTTTGTGGGGAGACCTCAGGCCTTGGCCCACCGTCGCCAAGCGCTCGAAGCATCGGTGGGCCAAGGCCCACCCTACGGCCTATCGAGCAGGGCCAGCAAGGCCGCGCGCGGCAGCTTGCCGGTTTCATTGCGCGGCAGCCGGTCGACCAGCCGCAGCGGGCGCGGCAGGAAAACCGGATCGACCGCATCGCGCAATGCCGCCAGGATGCCGGCCTCATCCAGTCCGGGCGCCACCACCAGGGCACACAGGCGCTGCACGCCCTGGGCATCGCTGGCATCGGATTGCAGCACCACGCCATCCTGCACGCCCGGAACGGCCAACAGGCGACGATTGAGCTCGCCCAGCGAAGCGCGCTTGCCGGCGATTTCCAACAAGTCGCTGCTTCGTCCGCACAGTCGAAATCCGCCAGGCAGGGGCTCGATCACATCCTGCAGCATCACCGGTTCGACAAACCAGGGCGCAGCAACGCCGGTGCCGTCCGGCTGCGGCTGCAGCTGCACGCCGGGATACAGCCGCCAGTCGCTTTCGCGGGCGGTACGGCGATGGCCGATGACGCAGGTTTCGGTCGAGCCAAACAGCTCCAGTACCGGCGCACCCCAGCGAGTCTCGGCCTGCTCTGCCAGATCCCGCCCGAGCGGCGCGGTGGCAGACAGCACCGCCGCCAGCGGCGGCAGGTCGATGCCGGACTGCAGCAGGGCGCGCAGGTGTACCGGCGTGGTGACCAGTACGCGCGGTGCCCGGGCCTGGCCCAAGGCGTCGGCGATTTCGGCCGGAAAGAAGGGTCTGCCGCTGTGCACCGCCATGCCACCCAGCAGCGGCAACAGCACCGAGGTCTCCATGCCGTACATGTGTTGCGGCGGCACGGTTGCCACCAGTTGGGCGTCAGCCCCGACCTGTTCGCGCAGCAGGGCAGCGTTCAGCGCCGTGCTGGCAACGAAACTGCCCCAGGTCTTGCGGTTGGGCTTGGGCTGGCCACTGCTGCCCGAGGTGAAGCCGATCGCCACGACCTGCTGTGCGGCAATCCGTGGAATCGCGATGTCCGCCGCGCCGGTGCGGGCGCCTGGGTGGATCTGGTGGAAGCGCGGTGGCAGCACCGGCGGCGGGCACTCGGCCAGGCTGTAGCTGCTCGGATAGCGTTCCAGCGCCTCGACCACCACGTTCGGGGCGCGTGAGTGCGGCAGCAGGTTTATCTGACCTCGCGCCGCCACCGCGCAAAACGCCACCAGGAACTGGTAGCGGTCCTCGCACAGGTTGATCGCATAACGAGCGTCCGGCAGCGTTTGCGCGGCGGCCGCTACATCGGCGACGAAACGTCGCACGCTGACCGTGCCGTTGACGGAAAAGCTCAGCGCGCGGTCCAGCGCGTCTGGCGCAAGCAACGCCAGATCAGGCCCGCCGTCCAGCGGCGCTTCACTTGCAGCAGTCATTCAACCCCCCGCCCCTGCGACGTTAGTGACCCGCGTCGCGGTATCGGCAGCAATTATCCCGCGCGTCAGCCTGTCGCGCCATGGGCAGGGCTCAGGCAAGCAAGCTCAACGGTAGGGTTCGACCTTGTCCAGCTCGATCGCGTACGCCGAGGCACCCAGTTCGTTCTCCATGGTCTGCAGCGTGAAGGTGCCGTGCACCCAGTAGGCGTCCCAGATGTGGACCATGGGCAGGGGTTCCTTCGGCTTGATATAGATGATCTGGTTGGGCGGCGGCGGCGGCACGTGGATGCAGGCGCCGAAGTAGGGAACCAGGAAGAACTCGAGAATCTCGTTCTTGGGACTGACACTGATCGGCACGATGTAGCCGGGCAGCTTGCCGCGCCGGCCCTCCATGCTCAGCACCGGCGTGGCGCTTTCCCAGGTGTAGGCGGGCGAGGCACCGCTGTGGTCGACGGACTGCGACAACTCCTCCAGCTTGGCTGCCTCTTCCGGCGGTATCAGCTCCATCCAGTCGATTTCCTTCAGTTCCTCGGCATGCGATGGCAGGGCGAAGCTGAGGGCCAGCAGGGCAAGATGGACAAGGCGCATGAGTTTTACCGGTCAGGGAGCGGAGACGTGTATGCCACTGGGCGAGGCGACTTGAAGCTGTTGCAGCCGCAGGCATGAAGCAGGGCTGCCGAAACAACCGCGAGCCTCAGTTTCTCACGCTCATGCCATCGGCCACTGAACGGCGGTAGGCGAGCGCGGCGGGGATCAGTGCTACCAGCAGGGCTGCGCCGAGCACCAGGGCGAGCAATTTCCATTCGGCCACAGTCGGCCATGCGGGCGCGACAAGGATGCCGTAGTTGGCCTGCAACCAGGGCGAAAGCAGCAGCAGGCCCAGCTGCAGCAGGGCCAGACCCAGCAGGGTGCCGAACAGGGCCAGCGCAAGGGCTTCCAGCAGCAGCAGGGCCATCACATGGCGTGGTCCGGCGCCGACCGAGCGCAGGATGGCCATCTCGCGACGTCGCTCGTTGAGGGTGGCCAGCAGTACAGTCAGCATGCCAAGCAGGCCGGCCAGCACCACACAGGCGGCAGTGATCTGCAGGGCGCGTTCGGCCGTGCCCAGCAACGACCAGAGCTGCTGCAAGGCGACACCCGGCATCACTGCCGCAAGCGCCTCCGCGCGGTACTCGTTGACGTATCGCTGCAGCGAAAACACCGCCATGCGGTCGGATAGCCCCAGGTAGAAGGCGGTGATGCTGCGCGGCGCCAGCCGCTCGCGATCGATCTCCTGCAGGTCGGGTCCGCTGCCGATCCGGGTGCCGGTGCGCCAGTTGAGATGGATCGCCTCGATGGCTTCCAGGCCGATAAAAACACTCTGGTCAATCGGCGTACCGGTCGGGCCCAGCACGCCAACGACAGTGAAGGGCCGGTCCTCGTGCTGCTGCGGATTGGCCGCCGCCGTGCCGTGCGCCAGCACGATCGGCGCGCCGACGGAGTGCTGCAGTCGCGCGGCCACCTCGGCGCCGATCACGGCCTCGAGCAGATCTTCAAAGGGGCGCCCCTGGCTGAACTGGATGCTGGCGTCGCCGGCATAGCGGACATGTTCGAAGTAAGCGGGCGTGGTGCCGATCACCGGGTAACCGCGATGCGAGTCGCCCAGCGAGATCGGCACGGTCCAGGCCACGCCGCGCTGCGCGGCGATGACCTGGTAGGTGTCCCAGCCAAGATTGTTGGTGGCATCGCCCAGGCGGAACACCGAATACAGCAGCAACTGCACCGGATGCGAACGTGCACCGACGATCAGATCGATGCCAGCCACCGTGCGCAGGAAGGAATCGCGCGCGTCCTGGCGCAGGCGCTCCACGCCGATGAACAACATCACGCTGACCGCAATGGTCAGAACGGTAAGCCCAGCCACAAAGCGCCGGTTCCAGAGGCTGGCAGCTGCCAGACGGACAAGGGCGCTCACGCTACAACCCTCGCGCGGTTGAGATCGGGCAGCGACAGCTCAGCATCGAAGCGCGGTGCCAGGCTGCGGTCGTGGCTGACGAACAGCAAGGCGCTGCCGGCCTCGCCAACTTCCGCAAACAGCAGATCGAGAAACTCGTCTCGGCTGCCGGCATCCAGCGCCGAAGTCGGCTCGTCCGCCATCACCAGTTCGGGGCGACCGATCAGGGCGCGCGCGGCCGCGACGCGTTGCTGCTGGCCCACCGACAGGTCGGACGCATTGCGCTTCATGAGGTGCGCTTCGCTCAGGCCGAGGGCGCGCAGCAGGCGCATGCCCGACGCCTCCAATGAACCGTCGGCCGCGCAGGCGCGCTGTGCCCGCCGCCGCGAAAATCGACAGGGCAAGAGCACGTTCTCCAGCACGCTCAGAAAAGGCAGCAGGTTGAACTGCTGGAAGATGAAGCCGATATGGTCAGCGCGCAGCCGATCGCGGCGCGAGGTGGAACCCGTTGTCAGCTCGATCTCACCCAGATTGATACGTCCCGCGCGCGGCAGCAAGGTACCGGCCAACAGGTTCAACAGGGTGCTCTTGCCGCTGCCCGAGGGGCCGAACAGGAACAGGCTCTGGTTGGCGTCCAGCGCCAAAGCCGGCACGTCGAGCAGGTCCGCTCCTCTCTCGTAGCCGAAGCGAAGGTTTTCCACCCGCAGTACCGACGTGCCAATCATCACGGGGGCAACAGGCCAATGCGCCCGCCTGGCGCATGCAGACTGCCGCCGTCCTGATGGCTTCCAGAGATCAGCTGCCAACGCAGCTCGCTGGTGTGCCTGAACGTCCTGAACAGGACTGGCTCGAGGCTGCGCAGGGCGTCGGCCGTGGCACAGTGAAAACGGTACTCGATACGCCAGGCGTGGTGCGATCCTGCCGCATCATCGGACGGCACCTGTGGCGCGGCTGCCCAGGCATCCGGAACGCCCTCCAGCTCAATGGACTGCTGCCGGCAGCCAGCATCCGCTGGCAGTCCGAGCAGCGTCCCACCCTCGGCAAGCGCAGCACGCGCAGCCTCGACTCGCACGCGCTCGGCTTCGCTATGCGGCAATTGCTCGAAGCCGACGAAATTGTGCGCCGGTCCCTGCAGCACGGCGTTCACCTGGTTTGTGTCGATGGCCAGGTCCAGCGTGCTGACGCCGTGCTCATGGCTGGCGTGTTCTTGCGCGGCCAGCGGAACCACGAGGCCAAGGCCAAGCAGGACAGCGATTGATCTCATGTCGAACAAGGGCGTTGAAGCGGAAGGAGGCACACGGTAGCAAAATCGCCCGCGCTTGCCTTGCCCTTGGGTGCCCCCGCCCATGGATGGGTCCGCGCGGCTTCTGCATTCACATCCGGGCTACCATCGCGCCATGCTCGTCTCCACCCCGATGGCACCCTCCGCTCCGCGAAGTGCAGGCCTTCTAAAGCTCTGTCTCGGCCTGCTGCTCGGCCTCGCCCTGCTCTGCCTGTTGGGGCCGCTGATCTCGCCACACGACCCGCAGACGCCTGACTGGACAGCACTTTCGCAGCCGCCTTCCTCCAACCACTGGCTGGGCACCGACGCAATCGGTCGCGATGTGCTGACCCGCAGCCTGGTGGGTGGACGCCTGTCGCTCGGCATCGGCTTCGGTGCGGCCTTCATTGCCCTGCTGCTCGGACTGGGCTATGGCGCCACGGCAGGTTATATCGGCGGTCCAGCCGAGCGTCTGATGATGCGTACGCTGGATGTGATGTCAGCCCTGCCCTTCCTTCTGCTGGTGATCCTGCTGCTGACCCTGTTCGAACGCTCGCTGCTCTTGTTGCTTGCAGCGATCGGCGGCTATGTCTGGATCGACCTGGCGCGCATCGTGCGGGCCGAGGCCGCGCGGCTGCGCTCGGCCGCTTTCATTGATGCAGCGCGCGTGGCCGGCGCCTCGACCGGACAGATCCTGCGCTGGCACCTGATTCCCAATCTGCTGCCGCTGGCCCTGGTGTACCTCGGACTTCTGCTGCCGCAGGCGATCCTGGTGGAAAGCTTTCTCGGCTTCCTCGGCCTGTCGGTCGACGAGCCCGCCCTGAGCTGGGGCGGCCTGCTGGCCGAGGGCGTGCAGGAACTGGACGAGTCGGCCTGGGTGCTGATGGTGCCGGCACTGCTGCTCTGTGCGACGCTTGGCGCCTTTCAGTTCCTCGGCGATGCCTTGCGCGACCGCATGGATCCGAGCCGCCGATGACTGCACCGTTGCTGCAGCTAACCGAACTGCGCGTGCGATTTGCTGGCTTGCCGCGTGACACGCTTGGGCCGCTCGATCTGCAGCTTGATGCGGGCGAATGTCTTGCCGTGGTGGGCGCATCGGGCAGCGGCAAGAGCCTTGCTGCGGCGGCCATGCTGGGTCTGCTGCCGGCACGCGCGAGCGCCAAGGGAAAGCTGCGGCTGGGCGACAGGACCGTTGATCTGGCGGAACAGTCGCCAGTCACGCTGCGTGGCAACGGCCTGGTATGGATGCCGCAGGATCCGCTCGCCGCGCTTCATCCGCTGCGTCGGGTCATTGCGCAGTTGGATGAATGCCTGGCGTTGTATCAGCCCGGCGATGCCGCGACGCGGCGTGCGACGGCACTCGACTGCCTGCGTCGCGCCGGGCTCGATCCTGATCCGCGCATTCTGCAGAGCTATCCGCATCGTCTTTCCGGTGGCCAACGCCAGCGCGTGTTGTTGGCACTCTGCCTGGCCTGTCGGCCACAGGTACTGATTGCCGATGAGCCGACCTCGGCGCTGGATGCGCTACGAGCCGCCGAGGTGCTGGCAACCCTGCACAAGCTGCGCTTGTGCGAGCAGCTCGCCCTGGTCCTGATCAGTCATGATCTTGGCGCCGTGGCGCGGCATGCTGACCGGGTGCTGGTGCTGCAGGGCGGCCAGATGGTCGAGACCGCCAGCACGGCGCAGTTGTTTGCGACGCCGCAGGCCGAATACACCCGCCGGCTGCTGGCGGCGCAGCAGTTGCCCGCGCCACCCGCGCCGACGACATCAGTACGCGAGCCGCTGCTGCAGATCGACGCGCTGCGCCTGCGCTACCGCGGCGCTGCAAGTGACGCGGTCGATGTGCCTTCCCTGCGCATCGGGCGTGGCGAGGCACTGGCCCTGGTGGGCGAATCGGGCAGCGGCAAGAGCAGCCTGGGCCGTTGCCTGCTGAGGCTGATCGAGCCGGCAGCCGGCGCGCGCATCGTTTTCGCCGACGTCGATTGGACGCCGCTGTCGCAGCGGCGCCTGCGACCACTGCGCGCACGATTGCAGGCGGTGTTCCAGGATCCGTTCGCCTCGCTCGACCCACGCCAGCGGGTTGGCGACGTCGTCACCGAAACCTTGCGCGTGCGCGGCATGCCACGCGTCGAGCGCGATCGACGCGCACGCGAACTGCTCGACGTGGTTGGCCTGCCGGGCGATGCTGCGCAGCGCTTTCCGCACCAGTTCTCCGGCGGCCAGCGCCAGCGCATCGCCATCGCTCGCGCCCTGGCCAGCGAACCCGACTTGATCGTCTGCGACGAAGCGGTCTCGGCACTGGACGCCGAAGTGCAGGCGCAGATCCTCGCCCTGCTCTCCCGCCTGCGCGCCGAGCGCGGGCTGTCGTTGCTGTTCATCACCCACGACCTGCGCGCTGCTGCCGCGCTGGCTGATCGCATCGCGGTGATGCAGGACGGCTGCATTGTCGAGTGCGGGCCGGCTGCCGAGTTGCTCAGTGCCGCGCAACATCCGTATACCCGGGCCCTGCTCTCGTAGGGTGCGCCTTGGCCTGAGGTCTCCCCAGAACTTTCCTTTACTGATCAGTTTGTTGCAGCTATCGTCGGCAAAAACAGCGCGTGCATGACGCGGTTTTTTCCTCGGGGTGTCGAAACCTGAGGACCACGCCATGCACGCCAGCCGTA
>JBBSJP010000088.1:0-7266 GCA_038257155.1 Lysobacterales bacterium
GGATGTAGTCGAGCCTGCGGGTGACGCCTGCCAGATCGCCACCGCTGAATGTCGAGCCACGCGCCGGGTCGAACTCGCCGGCGCCCTGGTCGTTGTTCGCGGCGTTGCCGTCGTCGAAGCGGTCGATCATCAGGAAGTAGATCACCTGGTCGCGCCAGTCTGGGGAGGGCACGTGCAGGTTGAGTGCGGAAGGCCCAAGATCGCTGGCGCCGGCGACGCACGGGACAAGCAGCGACAGCCCGATCGCCGCCGCGACGGCGCGCAATGCAGAAGTAGTGGTCATCAAACGCTCCGACACGACAAGAGCGCGACCGAATGCAGCGCCAGCGATCTGCGCGCTGCATTCCCGCGCCGCCGGACTATCCCACGGCCCTCCGCGGCAGGTTACGTGCAAACGTTCCCAGGGCCATGAATACGTATGCAAGTGGAATTGTGCAGGACTTCGCGCGACTACCATTGCCGCACGTATCGGGGGCGGCCTGCGCCACCGGACGCACGGGATTCCAGCGCGGCGCCCAAGGGCGCACCCGGCGGATCCCCACGCAGAACAAAACCAACCATGGGAGTGGAGGGGAGATGGTAAAGCTGAAGCGCAATCTGCTTAGCGTCGCGCTGGCCTCGGCCGCGTTGATGATGTCCGCGCACGCAAGTGCGCAAACCACCCCGACCGCGGAACTGACTGAAGAAGAGGCAGCCGAACGGCAGAGGGCTGCAGACGCAGAGGCTGACGCGGTGGATCTGGACCGCGTAACCGTCACCGGCATCCGCGGAGCGATCGAACGGGCGATCGACGTCAAGCAGGAAGCCAGCAACATCGTCGAAGCCGTCACCGCCGAGGACATCGGCAAGCTGCCGGACATGTCGATCGCCGATTCGCTCGCGCGCCTGCCGGGCCTCACCGCCCAGCGCGTCCGTGGGCGCGCGACCGACATCAACATCCGCGGCCTGTCCGGCGACTTCCACACCACCACGCTCAACGGCCGCCAGCAGGTGAGCATGGGCGTGAACCGTGGCGTCGAGTTTGACCAGTATCCGTCCGAGCTGCTGCAGCAGGTGGTGGTGTCCAAGACCCCCACCGCCTCCATGATCGGCCAGGGCCTGACCGGCACCATCGACCTGCAGACCATCCGCCCGCTGGACCGCAGCGAGCGCACGGTGGCCATGAACCTGCGTGGCGATCGCAACCGGCTCGAGGATTCGGAGCTGGACGGCGTGCGTGGCAGCGTCAGCTACATCGACCAGAACGAGCAGGGCACCCTGGGCATCGCCATGGGCTACGCCTACCAGGACTCGCCCGGGCAATCCAATTCCTGGCGCGCGTGGGGGTATGACCCCGATGGTTTGATCCAGGGTTCGACGATCCAGAGCCGCATCTCCGACTCGGTCCGCGAGGGCTTCAACACCACGCTCGAATACAAGGCCAGCGAAGACAACCGGGGTGCGTTCGACCTCTACTACTCACGATTCGACGTCACCACGCAGCAGCGGGGCATCGAGATCGGCCTGGGCCGTGGCGACTACCTGGGCGGAACCCTGGTCAGCTATGACCCGGCTACCCGCGCCTCCAGGCGGACTGGCGCCACGCCGGTATTCCGCACCGATATCTACGCCAACGAGGACGAACTGCTGTCGCTTGGCTGGAACCACGAGTGGCGCATCAACGAGGCCTGGACGGCCACCGTCGACGTCAGCCGGTCCAGCGCCCACCGCGTCGGCAACAACTTCGAGAGCAACGCCGGCTTCGCGCCGGGCAACAGCACCACGCTGGACGTGACGTTCAATCCGGGCGGCTGGTACGACATGGATTACGGCATCGATTTCGATGACCCCTCCGTTTTGCTTTTGCGCGACATTGGCGGCTGGGGCGGCGACGGCTTCGACAAGCCCTACAGCACCGACGACACGCTCAACCAGGTCCGCCTGGAGTTCGAGCGTTCCTTCGAGACCTCGTGGGTCAGCAGCCTTGGCTTTGGAATCGACCATACCGCCCGCGAGAAGGAGCGCTTCGGGACCGAGAACCGGCTTTGCATCAACTCGTGCTCGCTCAGCAACCAGTCCGCGCCGTATCCCACAGGCGGCAGCTACGGGTTCGGCTTCTTCGGCATTCCCTTCCTGCCGACGTTCGATCCGGCCAACGCCACTTACGACAGCCTGAGCCGGGACGGGGAGTTCGGTGGCGCGCGCAAGAGCTTTGGCGTGGAGGAGGACCTCACCACCGCTTACGTGCAATTGAACTTGAACGGCGACCTGGGCAGCGTGCCGTTTCGCGGCAACGTCGGCGTCCAGGTGGTCCGCGCCGACCAGACCGGGTTCGGGCGCGTCACCTATTCGGGCAACAACCTCGGGGACCCGCTCAGCGTCAGTACGAGCTATACCGAGGTGCTGCCGAGCATGAACCTGATCTTCCAGCTTCCGTACGAGCAGGTCGTGCGCACCGGCCTGGCGCGTCAGGCCGCGCGTCCCCGCATGGATGACCTGTCCGCCGGCTTTGGCTACGGTGTCAACATCACCGCGCCGGGCGGTCCGCGCTTCGAAGCGGGCGGTGGTAATCCGACGCTGCGACCGTGGATCGCGAACGCGTTCGATGTCTCCTATGAGAAGTACTTCGGCGGTAGGGGTTACGTGTCGGCGGCGTTCTTCTTCAAGGACCTCAAGAACTACATATCGCGCGCGCCGGTGGCGTATGACTTCACGGGACTGCCGATCCCGAGCGACGTCCTCCCCATCAACCGGCCGGCCTCCAACATTGGCATCTACACGCGCCCGGTGAATGCAGAAGGGGGCTTCATGGCGGGCTGGGAGTTCGCTGCCTCGATCCCGTTCGATATGTTCTGGGAGCCGCTGGAAGGCTTCGGCCTGCAGGCGAGCTACACCGACACCCGCACCAGCATTGACTCGTCCCTGCTGGGTCTCGAATCCATCCCAGGCTTCTCGCGCTACACCTCCAACCTCACTCTGTATTGGGAGCGCTTCGGCTGGGGCGTTCGGGCCACCCAGCGCACGCGTTCGACCTATGTGGGCGAGGGAATCAATGTGTTCCTGGATCCCGAGTACCCGACCATCCAGTCAGAGAAGATCGTCGACTTCCAGATCAGCTATACAGTGCAGTCCGGCGCCTTCAAGGACCTGGGTTTCCTGCTCCAGGCGGCCAACCTGACCGACGAACCCTTCCAGTCCTCGTTCAACAACGATCCACTGCGTCCCGAGCGGTTCGAGGACTACGGCAACAACTTCCTGCTGGGTGTCAGCTACAAGTTCTGACCGCCCTCGCAGGTACGCTTCCAGACTATTGCCCCCGCCTGATCCAGTCAGGCGGGGGCAATTCTATTTGCGCTGGCTGCTGCGTCGGCTGGATGGGAACATGGTGCGAGGATACGGCCGCGGCGCAGCGGCGGGTTTCGTGCCCGATGAACGTCCGGCACTGTCATCGTACTTCTCGATACCAAAGCTAAAACCAGCCCCTCTCCCGCCTGCGGGAGAGGGTGGCCGCAGGCCGGGTGAGGGCCCGCTGTGCCCGTCGGACCCCGGCGCTTGCAGCTGTAAGCAGTGTTGTAAAAGGCACCCCCGCTTTCCGCCCGCCGAGCAGGCCTACCGCGCGCCCGTGCTGCGACTGCAGGTAAAGAACCCGTTGAGCGTGAGTCGGCCGGAGCCGGGTTCAGCGGTCAGCATCTCCGGGTGGGTGATATCGCCGCTATGAAAGATGCTGCCGTCGTAGAAGATCAGGCGGTTCCAGCGCGCAGGCACGGTGACGACGCGGCCGAAGAACGCGTTTGAATCACGCATGTAGTCGCGGGGCAGTGCGTAGCGCTCCGCGAATGCGTCGGCATCCAGCGTGCCTGAGTCGTGCACCATGCGGTCGATTTCCGGTTTCGGCCGTGTCGGCACGAAGAAGCTGGTTCCGCCCAGTGTTGCCTCCTTGAACAGGTAGAGCACCGAGGCGGCGATGCACTGGTTGGCCGCGAAGTCCAGGCGGTCGCGATGGCAGATGGACTGCCGCGGCTGCAGCTCGCCAGGCGGCGTGGTGACCATTGCCAGCCGGCTGTACATGCGCAAGGTGCGGCGTGCGCCCAGCAGCGCGCGCACGTGCAGGCGGAAGAAGTCGTCCAGCTGCGCAGAGAATCCTTCGGTCATGCGCAGCTCGAGCCCCGGGTATGCGTTGAACGGCGCCTGGGCGAAATCCGCGCGACGTTCCTGCGCCAGCGCCACCAGGCGCTCGGGTTCCAGCAGCGCGTCGTCGATCACCACGCACGCATGCCGACCGAAGATCGGAACCAGTTCAACGCGTGGCCTGGAGTTGAACATGGACGCTTGCTCCCGACTGATGTGGTCCGCCGGCCGAGCTGCCGGGACATGCCGAAGACCCATGAAAAAGGGCTGCGGTTGCCCGCAGCCCTTTTAGTGTCCTGGTGGGCGGAGGGCTATTGAATGAGGCTCGGAAACGTCGTGTTTGCGCAGATTTCGAGCTGCGTCCTCGCCAGTTGCCCCCAAAGTTGCCCCCACACTAACGCCGCTTGCCCGCTGAACTGCTCGACCGACGATAGCATTGGAAGGAATTGCTAAGCGAGAGACCTTGAAGCAAAAGGGGTCCAGCTCATGGGCGGAATGTTGCTATGGCGGCCTTAGCGGGCAGTAACGCCGCGAGGCTGCCTCCTGCCTTGCCGCCTCCCGCCGTATCCGCGCCCGCGCTTCTCGAACACTTCCCATCCCAGGGAAGCCCTTGCAGCTAGAGGCCCATCGCTCAAGGAAGCGCACGCCTTGGCGACGACTGGCGCAGGGGTGCACGCCGTAGATACCCCACGTCTGCAGCGTCACCGCCCACTGACCATCCCGCTGTTTCACGTACCCGATGCAGCCCGCGTGCCAGTTGAGAAAGGACCCGTTATCGGAGTGAATCCAACTGCAGGAAGCCTTGAGCATGGCCCCAGCCTAGCTAGGGATGTTCCTGCAGGGTGAGACGGCATCCGCCCATTGCACCGGAGCACGCGGGCGGCCAATCTACCCCAGCCCCGGAAGCACGCCTTTAGCACCGGATGGATGCCACTCGAATCAGGGAAGGCGCGGTCCAGTGCAAAGCTGTCCTGACTCACGCCCGGCCCCTGACTCAGGGGTTGAAAAGCTGGTACGCAGAGCTGTAACCACCCGCATCGTAATCAATGAACCCACTGCCGTCGCCGATCCACATCACCATGCGATCAGGACATGAGCGCAAGCCGCACGACGTAGTGACGGGGAATACCAGGTCAAGATTGCCATCGCTGTTGAAATCACCGGTGACGATACGCTCAACACCGTAGGGACTATTAGGGACGGCGAAGCCCGGGGAATACCGCACCGAGCCTGCATGCTCGATAGTCCAGTACGCGATGCCCCGCTCACCCGAGGTCTTTGAAAGCAGGACCTCGTCACCCCCGTCGCCGTCGATGTCCCCGCCGCCGAACACGGCCCAGCCTGCCGCCGGACTCGGTAGGTACCCTGGCTTGCTAAAGAAACCTGTATCGATCGCTTCCCAGAACTGCAGGGTTTGACGACCCGAACCATCGATTCCCGCCCACACCAACGACGTGCGAGCTGTATCGAAAAGCTTGATTTTTGCAACCAGACGCTTGTGTCCGGCCGGGGCCAAGAAACCGGCCGAATAACTCTGCACCTTGCTACCGTCCATGTTCCAGAAGGCCACTGCGTCCATGCTTCCGTCAGCCATCACGTTCTGGCCGAGCAACAGGGCGCTGCGCTCAAAGTTGTCATAGCGGCCCGCACCGATGATGCTCCAGCCGGGCGCCGGATTCGGGATCGCTGCGTCGGTAAAGGCTCCGCCTGCACTTAGTCGCATGATCGTCTCGCGCGCGCCGCAATCGCGTTCGAAAACCAGGTCCAATACGCCATCGGCATTGAAGTCGCCCGTCGCCAGCGGCTTGGCTGTGGTGCAACCAAGTTCTGACGTTGGCGAGATCGAGCGCACCAGCGGGCCGTCCATCAGGTACGAAATGTAGCTGCCAGGTGCGCTCGGTGCCGCCGGCCCGTTGTTGAGACCAAACAGCAGCAGGTCGCTCTTGCCATCTCCGTCGACGTCGCCCCGCACGTAGGACGGACGGAGCCGATAACCGGGTCCACCGAAGCCACGCAGCAGTTGCCAACCCGAGCTGTACTTGAGCAAGGGAAAATGCTCACGGAAACCGTTGCCGTCGCCCAGCAGCATCAACAAGGTGCGAGCTTCATCCACCAAGGCGATGTCCAGCTTGCCGTCGCCGTTATAGTCACCAACCCTGGCAGGCACATGCGTGGAGGGCAAGAAGAACGGGGGCGAATAGCGCACAGGCGTGGCGCCGTTCATGATCCAGTACGCGAACATCTTCTGGCCGATCGACGAGAAACGAGTCTGGCGCGTTCCGTTGAACAGCAGCAGGTCACTCCTGCCGTCCCCGTCAACGTCTCCCGCCCCGCTGATCTCCCAACCCGCAGCGCGCTGGCCCACGGGCGCCTGCACGAATCCGTTGCCGTCCCCGATCCACATCACCACCGCACGATCGCTGGCGCGGTCCCATACGATGTCCAGCCGTCCGTCACCATTGAAATCGCCGTATGCCGCGTGCGCATGCTCCGCCGGCCGGCCGAAGGCCGGTGAATAGCGGGTCGGCGCGGCGCCGTCCATGATCCAATAGGCGAACAACCCCTGAGCTTCGTTTGCCAGCAGCAGGTCGCTCTTGCCGTCGCCATCGATGTCACCCGCGCCGGTGACAGCCCACCCTTCGACGTAATTGCGAATCGGCACTTGGCTGAAGCCGTTGCCGTCACCCACCCACATCAACAGGCTGCGGTCGAATGTCCGCGTCCACACGATATCGAGCTTGCCATCGCCATTGAAGTCCCCGCTAGCAGCTTGCGTATAGCCGTCGGGCTTGATGAATGCAGGCGAATAGCTTCGCACCGTCCCGCCGTCCATGAGCCAGTAGGCACTCAAGGCAAGCGATGTGTTGTCAAGCAGCAGGTCGCTCTTGCGATCACCGTCGATGTCTCCGGGGACGTAGGCGACGGCGTTCGCGGCCATGGGCGAGGTCTGGGCCTCGCTCGCGGCCCTGGAAACCGGTGACAACGCGGCACTGGAAACCGGTGACAACGCGGCCATGGCGGTCTGCCCGGACTTCGATGTGTGCAGCGCATCGGGCTGTTGAGGTTGAGGACAGCCGGACAGGCACAGCACGAGGGCTGCCATATAGATGCGTGGATTCATCACCAGCTCCTGTCACGAGGTAATTCGAATGGGCTGAA
>JBBSJP010000089.1:0-7238 GCA_038257155.1 Lysobacterales bacterium
AGATCCGATAGGCGGCCCGGCAGCAAATGACCCATCTAGGCTCGGGGACGACGGTCCCCACTTGTGAAGCCGAATATACGTTAGCGTTGATCCCCCACCCAAAGAGCTTGCGCTAGAGGAGGAGTCCATATACGCCCTCCAGCAGGGTAAATGGCTTGTGGAGGGCGGATCTTGATC
Organism: Lysobacterales bacterium; assembly: GCA_038257155.1. Classification (GTDB taxonomy): domain Bacteria; phylum Pseudomonadota; class Gammaproteobacteria; order Xanthomonadales; family Xanthomonadaceae; genus JANJTY01. The sequence continues at coordinate 178 of JBBSJP010000089.1, forward strand.
CGCCATTGTCGCGGCGGCGTATCAATATCCGCCCTCCAACAACAACGGTCGCCGTCATCACAGCCCACTCAGCACGCCGGCAATGGTGGCGGTCATGAAGGTCGCCAGCGAACCGCCCAGCACTGCCTTCAAACCGAACTTGGCCAGCTCCGAGCGGCGCTCCGGGGCGATGCCGCCGATGCCGCCGATCTGGATCGCGATGCTGCTGAAATTCGCGAAGCCGCACAGCGCGTAGGTCGCGATCAGGCGGCCCTTGTCGGTCAGCTCGCCCTGCACGTCGGCCAGCTGCAGGTAGGCCACGAACTCGTTGAGCACGACCTTGGTGCCGATCAGGCCGCCCACGGTGATCGCATCGGCCCAGGGCACGCCGATGATCCAGGCGATCGGCGCGAACACGTAGCCGAAGATCGTTGAAAGGTTAAGCGGGCGGCCAAGCCATTCATTGGCGCCGCTGACCTCGCCCAGCCAGGCGATTGGCGCATCGACCAGTGCGATCAATGCAATGAAGGCGAGCAGCATGGCGCCGACGTTCAGTGCCAGACGCAGGCCATCGGCGGCACCGGCGGCGGCCGCGTCGATCACGTTGGCGGTGGTCTTCTCGACCTCCATGCGCACCGTGCCGAGGGTGAGCGGCACGTCGACTTCCGGGCAGAGGATTTTGGCAATCACCAGGGTGGCTGGCGCGGCCATGATGCTGGCAGTGATCAGGTGCTTGGCGTAGATCGCCTGCTGCGCCGGATCGTCGCCGCCCAGCATCATCACGTAGGCGCCCAGCACGCCACCGGCGATGGTGGCCATGCCACCGACCATCAGGGTAAGCAGCTCGGAGCGCGTCATGCCCAGGATGTAGGGCTTCACCACCAGCGGCGCCTCGGTCTGGCCAATGAAGGCGTTGGCGCAGACCGACAGGGTCTCGGCACCCGAGACCTTCATCAGCTTGGTGATCACCCAGGCCATGCCCTTGACGATCACCTGCATCACATTCAGGTGATACAGCACGCTCATGAAGGCGGCAAAAAAGATGATCGTCGGCAGCACCTGGAAGGCGAAGATGAAGCCGAACTTGTCGGGCTTGGCAAAGTCGCCAAAGATGAAGCTGGCACCCTGGGTGGTGAAACCGAGCAGCTTGACGAAGCCCTCGCTCAGCCCGCCGAAGATCGCCGCGCCAAAGGGCGTGAGCAGCACGAACATCGCGAACACGATCTGCAGGCCGACACCGGTCGCCACCAGGCGCCAGTCGACCTTGCTGCGGTTTTCCGAAAACGCCCAGGCGATGGCCAGCAGGGTGGAAAGGCCCAGCAGGCCAAAAAGAATGCTCACAGTGGTGCCGCTCCCCAGCGAATGATCGGGCGAGCGTAGGGGAGGGCGGCGCGGGCCGCAAGCGGGCAGCTTGGCCGGATCAGTCTTCGCAGGCGGCGATTTCGTTGACGTGGGCGCCGAAGTCAGGTGCAGTGAACAGGGGGCGGGGTACGTACTCTGCGAAATGAACCCGCTGCAGGGAGTCAGCGCGCGCCTCGGCGGACGCCTCTTGCTGTGGGGTGAGCGGGTGGCGCGGTGGTTGCACCCGATTCAAGGTGCCAATTCGATATAGCAGCAACTTCAGGGCATGCGCCTCCACTGGGTCATCAGGAATGAGGATGCCGAGAATGCTGTGATCGTCCTGAAGTGCCAGCCAGAGGAACAAGGCGGCCTCAGGGCTGCCGGCCGCCAGTGCTGCGCGAATCATGTCAGGCGCGCGGTCGCGATAAAGAACCGGGCGCTCCGGATAAAGCACGAACTCATTTGCGTTGAACCCTTGGCCATCGGCAAATTCGGCCATCGAGAGAAGGTGGCCAGCCTCGGCTGCGCGCAGCAGGTAGTCGAATCGGCGATCGATATGCGCCGGGGTGATGCCCGCACATACAATGTGGCCCATGTTCCGATCGGTTTCGAATTGCTCGGCTGACTTGGCCATTTCCTGCGCCTGCGGATCATTTTCATCAAGGCTTGCGGCAGCTTCAATCAGGTGCTGGACTGAAGCGTCACCGAACCTCATCCGGTTGCAACGCCGCAATTCGCGCGCCAGGCGACAGCCTGCGCGACCGTCGCCCGATGCAAGACGTGCCTCGAGTTCGGGCAGGATATCGAGCAAGGGTGTGTCGAACGGCGGCAATGGTTCGGGGACTGATTGACGGATCCTTGCCGCGCCAGGAGTCGGTGCCGCAGGCGCCGCGTCGATATCCGAATCTGCCACTGCCGGCATGAACTGCTTGCTTGCAACGGATTCTCTTCCTTGCTGGATTTCTGGCGCTACGCTCGGTGCTTCGCCAGCTGGCCGCAGCAGCACCCAAACCGCCAGCCCCGCAAACAGCGCGGCACTGGCCCAGCGCGCCGCCTTGAGCGGCAGTTTGGCGGCGAAACGGCTACCCAGCAGCACTACCGGTACATTCGCCAGCAGCATGCCGGCGGTGGTGCCCAGTACGACTTGCCACAGTGGCGAGTACTGCGCGGCCAGCACCACGGTGGCGATCTGGGTCTTGTCGCCAATCTCGACCAGGAAGAACACCACGGTCGTGGCCAGGAAGGGACCAAAGCGCGGCGCTTTGGCCTCACCTTCTTCAAGCCTGTCGGGCACCAGCGCCCAGATTGCAACGGCGAGAAAGCTGCCAGCGATCAGCCAGCGCGCCAGTTCGGGCGAGATCCATTGCCCGGCCAGCGCGCCCAGCCAGCCGGCCAGGGCGTGGTTGGCCAGCGTGGCAACAAGGATGCCGGCGATGATCGGCCAGGGTTTGCGATAGCGTGCTGCCAGTACCAGCGCGAGCAACTGGGTCTTGTCGCCGATCTCGGCGAGCGCCACGACCAGGGTTGAAACGGTGAGGGCGGTGAATGACATGCAGTTCCGTCAGGCAGGTGAACGGCGCCGACTAAGGGCGCGCGTGCAGTGTAGGGCAGTGCGAACTGCCGACCACTCGCACCGAACCCAGTTGCAGGCCACGAATCGGGCGTGCAGCATGCAGTCTTACCCCACGCTGGAGCATGCGCCATGGGCTTTACTCGTTTCGCCGCCGCCCACTGGGAAGGCGACCTCAAGACTGGACTGGGCCGCATGAGCACGCCACAGAGCGGCCTGTTCACGGATCAGCGCTATTCCTTCAACACCCGCTTTGGTGACGAAAAGGGCACCAATCCGGAGGAGCTTCTGGCCGCGGCCCATGCCGGCTGTTTCAGCATGGCGCTGGCTTTCATGTTGCAGAACGCCGGCTTCACGGCCAGTCGCATCGACACCCGCGCCGAGGTGAAGATGGAACTGGGCACGGCCGGCCCCTCTGCCGTGGCCGTGGTCCTGAAGGTGAAGGCCAGCGTGCCCGACATCGATGCCGAACAGTTCGCAACGATCGCCGACAACGCCAAGGCCAACTGCGTGATCTCGCGTGCACTGTCCTTGCCGGTGACTATGGAAGCCGAATTGCTTGGCTGAATGCCTGCTGCTGCATGGCGCTGGCGGTGGTGCCTGGGAATGGCAACTATGGCGCGGCGTGCTGCAGAGCGAAGGCGTCCACTGCCGCGCTACCGACCTCATCGCCGGCGATGCAGGATGGCTCAGCACCGGGTTTGATGACTATCTGCGACAGGCGCGCGCCGACTATCACCGGGTTCTGGACACGCAGCAGCCGGTGCTGCTGATCGGTGCCAGCCTGGGCGGACTGCTGGCCCTGATGCTGGCGAGCGAAGCACCGCCCAGTGCGCTGGTGCTGATCAATTCCCTGCCGCCAGCACCGCTGCATGCCGAGCTGCCAGAAAGACACTGGCCAGACCTGGTGCCCTGGGGGCGCGAGCGCAGCCTGGCGGGCACGCGCCGCAGCCTGTTCGACGCCGATGATGCGACCTGCCTGGATGCCTTTCGGCGTTGGCGGGATGAATCGGGCTTGGTACTGCGCCAGGCGGCCGGCGGGATCGACATTCCGCCGCCTGCTTGTCCGGTGCTCTTGTGGGCATCGGAGGCCGATGCGGACGTGCCGGTCGAGCTCAGCCAAGGACTTGCGCGGCAACTGGGCGCCGAGCTGCGACTGATTCCCGGCGCCAGCCATGTCGGGCCATTGCTGGGCCGCAGTGCCGCGGGTTGCGCACGTCAGACGGTCGCCTGGCTGAACACGAGAGTCGGGTTAAGAGCCGATTCACCCCACTGATCCTAATGTCTGCCGCAGGGTCCACTGTCGGGCCGCGCCGGAGAGTGCCATGAGCCGTTGGGTTTCCACAGTTTCGTCGGCCAGCGCCTTGCTGCTGGCGTTTGGCCTTGCCTCCCCCAGCGCCGAGGCCAGCGGCACCGTGTTCGGCACGGTGCTGCAGGTCGATCCGATCATCGAGCGGGTCGACGTGCCGACAGCCAGCGAAGAGTGCTTCGAACAGCCGGTGCGGTATCGCGAACCACCGGTGTATCGCAGCGCACGACACGACCGTGCGCCGGCGATCCTCGGCGCAATCGTCGGTGGCGTCATCGGCAACCAGTTTGGGCGGGGCGGCGGACGTGACGTGGCAACCGCCGCCGGTGCGGCGCTGGGTTACGCATCGGTGCGCGACTCGCAGCACTACCAGGGCGGTTACTACCGCAGCGGCAGGGAATACACCCGCTATGAAGAGCGCTGTGTGGTGCGCAATCAGTATCGCGAGGAAGAGCAGGTCACCGGCTATGACGTGACCTACGAATACCAGGGCGAAACCTACCGCACGGTCACCGACTACCACCCCGGCGACAGTATCGAACTGATCGTGGATGTGCGTCCGGCGCGCTGAGCGGCGCGGTTGCCTGCAAAGGAAAAGCGAAGGGGCCTGCGGGCCCCTTGTCGTTTTCCGCAATTCCCGTCGGCATTCCAAAAGCAAGACGCCTCGCCAGGTTCCCGCTTGCAGGGCGAGCGGTGCTGCGTCATTGCACGCGACGATCCCGCCGAGCGCTTGTTGTAAGTCGCGCCGCTCTGCATAGTGCAGCCCGGTTCCAATGGAGTTGCCGCGATGCGCCTGCTGTTCCTGACCCTGCTGTTGAGCGCCTTGCCGGCACTGGCCGAAACCCGTCTGGAAAACGTGCACATCCATACCCTGGATGCCGCCAGTCCGACCGCGGAGGCCATGGTCTGGGACGACAGCGGACGCCTGCTGGCGCTGGGTGATCGCAGCACCCTCAGCACGCGTTACCCGGCCGCACGGGTCATCGACGGGTCCGGCGCGCACGTCATTCCCGGATTGATCGACGCGCATGCGCACCTGATGAATCTCGGTTACTCGCTGATGAGTGCCGACCTGGTCGGGGCCAACAGCAAGGCCGAAATCATCGAACGCCTGCGTCGCTTCGAGGCCGAGCTGCCCGAAGGAGCCTGGTTGATTGGCCGCGGCTGGGACCAGAACCGCTGGGTCGAAGCCGAGTTTCCCAACGCCGCCGATCTCGATGCCGCTTTTCCGCAACGACCGGTGTGGTTGCGGCGCATCGATGGGCACGCCGGCTGGGCCAATAGTGCGGCGCTCAAGCTGGCCGGGCGCGACCTGTCCGGCGACTCGCAGCCCGAGGGTGGACGCATCCTGCGCGAGGCAGGCGTAGCGACGGGTGTCTTCATCGATGCGGCCATGGGAATCATCAGTTCGCGCGTGCCTCCCCGCAGCGCCGTCGAGCGCGAGGCAGCATTCGAACGCGCACTGCAGCGCGCGATCAGCCTGGGCCTGACCGGCGTTCACGACATGGGCGTGTCGCTGGTCGACCTTGGCCTGTACCGGCGCTTTGCCGAGCGCGGCCGCCTGCCCCTGCGCATTACAGCCTTTGCCGACGGCGACAGCCATGCGCTGGCGGCACTGTGCGCCTTCGGTCCGCTGCAGCACGCCTCGGGGCGGCTGCAGATGCGCGGCGTCAAGCTCTACGCCGACGGCGCGCTGGGCTCGCGCGGCGCCGCCCTGCTCGACGACTACAGTGATGACCCAGGCAATCGTGGCCTGCTGGTCACTGCACCGGATGCGCTGGAAGCGGCGATGCGCACCGCGCGTGATTGTGGTGTGCAAGTTGCTGCGCACGCGATCGGTGACCGTGGCAACCGGATCGTGCTCGACACCATGCAGCGTGTGCTGGGCGATGCGATCGGCAGCGATCACCGCTGGCGGGTTGAACATGCCCAGGTCGTGGCGCTGGAGGACATTCCGCGCTTTGCCGCGCTCGGCGTGCTTGCGTCGATGCAGCCTACCCACGCAACGTCGGACATGCCCTGGGCCGAAGCCCGGGTCGGGCCGGAGCGTATTCGCGGCGCCTATGCCTGGCAGCGCCTCATGGCGAGCGGCGCGCGCCTGCCGTTGGGTTCGGATTTTCCGGTCGAGTCGGTTGATCCGCGCTTGGGTCTTTATGCCGCGGTTACCCGACAGGACGAAAACGGTCATCCGGAAACCGGCTGGTACCCGGACGAGCGCATGAGCCTGCTCGAAGCGCTGCGCGGCTTCACCCAGGAAGCCGCGCATGCCGGTTTCAAGGAGGGCGAGGTGGGTCGCCTCGTGCCGGGGCTGCGCGCCGATTTCCTGCTGCTGGATGCCGATCCGTTCGCGCTGCCCGCGCCGGACCTGCTCAAGCTGCCGCTGCGTTCGACCTGGGTTGATGGCAAGCCGGTCTACGAAAAGCCGTAGGGCGGATCTTGATCCGCCGTTGCAATCGCCATGTTCCATCGACGCAGCCGTGTAGCGCACCCTGTGCGCGACTCAGACGCGGCATATCGCGGGTCGCACCTGCGAGAGGGCTGTCGTAGGTCGGCTCAAGCCGCGCAGCGGTGGAGCCGACATCGAGGTGCTAGAGGCTTGCCGCGAACGGCAAGTTGTGCGTCGGATCCGCGCCGCCTAGGCAGATCGCTCGGTCAGGCGTTTCGGCGGCGCTTGATCCGACCTACGAGACTGCCGGAAACGCCGGATATCCCGGTCGCCGACAGGTCGGCTCCTACACAAAGCGCGAGCAGCAGGCGAGGCGGTTACAGCTGTCGTAGGTCGGCTCAAGCCGCGCAGCGGTGGAGCCGACATCGAGGTGCTAGAGGCTTGCCGCGAACGGCAAGTTGTGCGTCGGATCCGCG
>JBBSJP010000090.1:0-7010 GCA_038257155.1 Lysobacterales bacterium
CGCCGCCATCGGTCATCGCGACGTTCTGCCCGGCCGGCTCGGTGGAACCGTCGTGCTGGATGCGCGGCGCGTCGCCGGCCTCCTGCAGGTTCATGCCGAAGTCGATCAGGTTGATCAGGATCTGGGCGTGGCCCTGCGGCTGCATCGCCCCGCCCATCACCCCGAACGACAGCCACGGCTTGCCATCCTTTGTCGCGAATGCCGGGATGATGGTGTGGAACGGTCGCTTGCCGGGCGCGAAAGAATTCGGGTGGCCTTCGGTCAGCACGAACTGCTCGCCGCGGTCCTGGAAGATGAAACCGAGCCCCGGCACCGCCATGCCGCTGCCCATGCCGCGATAGTTGGACTGGATCAGCGACACCATCATGCCGTCGGCATCGGCCACGGTCATGTAGATGGTGTCGCCTTCTTCGAGTTCCTTCGGCGTGGCCGGTTGCACTTCGCGCGCGGCGCGGTCCATCGACATCAGCTTGCCTCGTTGCCGCGCATACGGCTTGGAGATCAGTTTCGACACCGGCAAGGCGCCGAAGGCAGGATCTGCGTACCAGCGGGCGCGGTCGGCGAAGGCGAGTTTCTTTGCCTCGACGAACAGGTGCACATGTTCGGGGCTGCCGAATCCGTACTGTTTCAGGTCATGCGGTTCAAGCAGGTTGAGGATCTGCAGCGCGGCGATGCCCTGGCTGTTGGGCGGCAGTTCCCAGACGTCATAGCCGCGGTAGTTGGTGCTGACCGGTTCGACCCATTCGCCCCTGTGTGCGGCGAGGTCCTCGTAGGACAGAAACCCGTCGTTGGCCTTGAAGTACGCATCGATGCGGCGTGCGATGTCGCCCTTGTAGAACGCATCGCGGCCATCGCGCCCAATCGCCTCCAATGTATTGGCGAGGTTCGGGTTCTTCCACGTTTCGCCGCGCTTCGGCGCGCGGCCATCAATGGTGAACTGCTCCTTGAAGCCGGGCCATCTCGACAGCCGCGGCACCGACAGGTTCCAGTAATACGCGATCACTTCGTGGACCGGGTGGCCTTCGCGCGCGTAGCGGATGGCGGGCGCGAGGTCTTCGGCGATCGGCCTGCGCCCGAATTTTTCGTGCAGCGCGAACCATGCATCGACGGTGCCCGGCACGCTGACCGGCAGCGGGCCGTGCGGCGGAATATCGGTCAGCCCCCGCTTCTGGAACTCGGCCAGGGTCAGCGATTTCGGCGACCGCCCCGAGCCGTTGTAGCCGTGCAGTTTTTTTGTCTTCGGGTCCCAGACGATCGCGAACAGATCACCGCCGATGCCGTTGCCGGTGGGTTCCATCAACCCGAGCGCCGCATTGGCTGCAATCGCGGCATCGACTGCACTGCCACCTTCCTTCATCACGTCCAGCGCGATCTGCGTCGCCAGCGGATGCGACGTCGCTGCCATCGCATGTGGTGCATATATCTCGCTGCGCGTGGCGAACGGTTTGCCGGTGACCCGGTCAGCGGCAGAAGTGGACGTAGTTGCGGCTGCGGAAACGAGAACGATCGCGGCGGCAATCACTCCGCAGCGCAGGCAGGATGCGACAGGCATGGCGGGCTCCATCAGGTGAGGGCTGAAGATACCGGATAGTCCCCCCGCTGGCGCTAGTCGTCGAAACCAGCGCTCCGCGAACGGAAGTGGCAGGCGGGTCAAACGCGATCGGGTTCATCGGATTCGATGTCTAGCGCTTGGCTTGCTTGTTCTCGTACATGAGGGCGTCCGCCTGGGCAAGCAGGGTCTCGATCGAGCCGTTGTCGGGCTGGTGGACGACACGGCCAGCGCTGTAGGCCAGGTCGTAACCCCGCCGCGCGGTGGCGTTGTAATCGCGGATCGCGTCAGCAAAGCGGGCAAGGACTTCGTCCAGGATCGCATCATTGGCTCCGGTCAGCAGCACCGCGAACTCATCTCCGCCGATGCGTCCGAACACGTCCGTGTCGCGGAAGACACTGCGCATGCGTTCAGCGAAAGCAATCAGCGCGCGGTCACCTTCGGCATGGCCGAAGCGGTCGTTGATGTCCTTGAATCCATCCAGGTCGAAAAACACCATCATGGATGCATTGCCAGCGTGGACCCCAAGGTTGAGGCTGTGCTGGCCAAGGGTCATGAACCCACGCCGGTTGGAGATGAGGGTCAATTCGTCCAGCGTCGACAGCTGTACCGCGGCGATCTCCTGTTCCGCCATCGTGGCCAGGTCACGCAGCAACGCGATGTCTTCAGTCGAAAAATCCCTAGGCTCCCTGTCAATGATGCACAGCGTACCGATCTTGCTGCCGTTGAGAACCTTCAGGGGGCAGCCCGCATAAAAACGGATGTTGGGATTGTCGATCACCAGCGGATTGTCTCGAAAGCGATCGTCCAGAGTCGCATCCGGAATCAGCAGGATTTCGTCACCGAGCAGGGCGTGGCCGCAGAACGAGATATCCCGGGGAGTTTCCGAGGCTTCCAGGCCCTGGTTGGACTTGAACCATTGCCGGTTGGCATCGATCAAGCTGACCAGGGAAATTGGCACGCCGAACATCCGTCGGGCCATCCGGGTGAGCCGATCGAAGCGTTCCTCAGGGGCAGTATCAAGTAGATTCAGCGCCCGTAGTGTCTCGAGGCGGCTGCGTTCATCTGGCGGCATTGGCGCTGGTTTCATCGCATGCTGTCCGGAAATACCCGCATCGAGCATAGACCCATTGACAATAAAGGGTTCAGGTAAGCCTCCGCGCTGATCACCCGCCCTTGATCCGGACTCTGCGAACGTGCCATGGGTCGTTCCCATTGACTGGAGATTCACCATGCAGATCAAGATGCTCGCTGCCGCCGCATTGACCGCAGTCACCCTGTCGGCTTGCTATACCCGGCCGGTGGTGGTGGAAACCCCTGGACGTGACGTGATGGTCGCCGTGCCCACTCCATACCCGGTACCGGTTCAGACCACTACCCCGAATCCGGGCATGATGTCGCTTCACGACCGCGTGCATAACGCATTGATGGCCGGGATGAGTTCCGCAGCCAGCGACATCGAGGTCCGCGTCGACGGAAGCAAGGTTTACCTGACCGGACACGTAGGCTCAAGTGCTGATCACACTCGGGCACACAACATCGCCCATGACATTTCCGGCGTGACCAGCGTCGACCACAGCGGGTTGATGGTGCACTGACCGAAGGCGCATTGCGCCAGATATGCACGAACAGAAAAGAAGGGACGGCACGCGCCGTCCCTTCCTGCAAGGGAAAGCAAATCCAACGGCCAGCCATCGCCTTTTACACGTGAAGGGGTTACAGGACACTTTCGCTTCAATCAGAAATGTCCTCCTGACCGCCCCTCTTTTGTATGGACCCCTTGTTGCTGTCTCAGACACCGTTTTTTTCTTCACTCTGATGCAGAGCCACCCTTGCGCGTGAACGGACCGCCTGCTGGCAGGTGCAAGTCGATATCCGGGTAGTGGCAAACACCACCCGACGGCCGTCCGATGGCGACGAATACGCAATCTTCGGCGCTGTCGTTGCGCAGGCAATGCCCGTTGCCATCGCCTTTGGGGAAGACTGCGACATCACCTGCGCGCATCCTGGTTTCGCCCGTGTCATCGACCAGCACTGCCTCGCCCACGATCATCACCACCATCTCGTCCTCGTCCTCGTGCCAGTGTCGTTGCGCCGACCAGGCGCCAGGCTTCAGCGTGACGTGGCTGGCCCCGAAATCGGATAGTCCCGATGCCGGTGCAAGTCGCCGAACCCAGCGTTCCTCCACGGCATCGGCATAGGGCGACGGGTAGCCTGTCGCGTTCGTCAACGGAACCGAGGAGAGGTCAAGTTTCGGCATGGGTCTGGCCGACCTGTGGGCGCTGGATGATGCCCTGCCGACCTGTGGGCGCTGGATGATGCCCTATAGCGTACAAAAGCCAGGGTCCATGCAGAGTACAAGATCAAGGGACTGGGTTTGTGGTGCCTGACCCATGTTTTGGGCCAGGCGGCAACCCCTGCTATTTCTTTGCGGACTCGATCGGAATTGCATCCAAAGGCGACTCGAAGGCTATGAACAACACGCAGGCGACCGCGCTTGCGCAATAGCCTTTGTGCGGCTTTTCGGCTGGGCCGTACCCATAAGTCCCCGGCTTGAGCACCGCCGTTTTCTGGCCCTCATAGGTGACATGCAGCTCCCCAGCCACCAGCACCATGCGCTCGGCCGAGGTGTGCCGATGCAGCGGAATGGTCGACTTGGCAGGGATTTTGAAGAAGACGTCGACGTTATCCTTGGCTGGGTCGCCGTGAAGCACGGCAATGCCGCAGCCCTTGGGCAGGAACGGAGGGCACGGTCCCCAGGTGAGGCTCGCGTCATTGACGGTGTGGGTCACGGCCAGCTCTTGCGCTGGAGATCGTGCCAGGGCCGATGAGCTGGCCAGACCGAACAAGACCAGCAACGAAGAGCACAAAGCGGCCTGCAATGAACCGCTGATGAGGCTTGGACGATACATGGCGTTTTTTCCTTTTTGGTTGACTGCTGCGTAGATGAATTGCCGCCTCTTAACTTGATAGCGGGAATTGACGGCGTTTCCGGCCACGCTCGCGCCACAACGAGTGCCAGAGAACACTCCCCAGACGCCAGCTAAACTTCTGCTGCGTTTTGGACGAACATGTGCCCTGCCCGCTGCGGCTCTTCGAATTTCGATCAGGCCGACTGGGCAGCAGCGAGTGCGTGGACGTCAGAGGCTTCGAGCGCCTTGCCGCCGATGGCCCAGTCGCCCCCTTCGAATTCGTTGATGCGGACCCACGTGACACCGCGCAGGCTTTCGCCTTCCACGGCGACCATGGCGTCGGTGACCTTGCTGATGAGTTGTTGCTTCTGGTGCGGGGTAAAGACGTCCTTGATGACGTCGATGGTGACCATGGGCATGGGAATACTCCTTTAGTTTTCGGGAATCGGCACCAGGATCTCCCCCGACGCCTTGGATGGCACTTCAACACGCATCGAATGCCAACGCCTGAAGGTTTGCTGGAGAAGTGCTGGATATCCCCGGGAGATTGCAAAGGCTCTGCTTTATGCTGGGGGCATGATCTACCGTTTCGATACCTTCGAGCTTGATCTGGCGAGGCTGGAACTGCGCGCCAGCGGGGCGGTGCGCCCAGCCGAGCCGCAGGTATTCGCGTTGCTTGCCTTGCTGGTCGGCAACCGCGAGCGCGTGATCTCGAGGGACGAGATCATCGAGAAAGTCTGGGATGGGCGCGTGGTGTCGGACTCTGCCATCGACAGCCGGATCAAGTCAGTGCGCCAGGCGCTCGGTGACAATGGTACGGCGCAGCGTTTCATCAAGACCGTGCATCGGAAGGGTTTCCGCTTTGTAGCCGAGGCGCGCGTCGTCGGATCGGCATCCGTGGAGTTTGTGTGCGATGCCCCGGTGGCCGATGCCCCTGCGCGGCATGGAACGCGGCCGTCCATCGCGGTGCTTCCCTTTCGCCATGTCGGCGCGGCGGGACCGTATGCGACGCTGGCCGACGCTTTGCCGCATGAGCTGATTTGCGACCTCGCCCGCATGCACTGGCTGTTCGTCACAGCACGCGAATCGTCCTTCCGGCTGCGGGGCGCCGAGGCGGATCCGGGCGAAATCGGTCGACTGCTCGATGTTCGCTACTACCTTTCGGGCAGTGTTGAAACTGTCGGTACCCGGCTGGCGGTGATGGTCGAGCTGATCGACACCCGTGACGGTGGCGTCGTCTGGGCCGAGCACTTTGCTGTCGCGCTCGAGGATGTCCATCAGCTGCGCGAGGATATCCGCACGCAGACCCTTGCCGCTCTGGAGATCAGGATTCCGTTGCATGAGGCGGCGATTGCGCGCTTGTCGGTGAGCGAAAACCTGGATGCCTGGTCGGCCTATCACCTCGGCCTGCAGCACATGTACCACTTCAATCGTACGGACAACGCGGCTGCCCTGGCACTGTTCCAGCGATCGATCTCGAAAGACCCGGGCTTCGCCCGTGCCCATGCAGGACTTTCGTTCGTGCACTTCCAGAACGCATTCATGCACCACACCGATGACGTCGCCGGTGAAATCGCGCTGTCGCGTCGCTTCGCAACGCGAGGCCTGGAGCTCGATCCACTCGACCCTTTCGTCAATTTCGCGATGGGACGCAGCTTCTGGCTCGAAGGCGACCTGCAAAGCAGCCTGGGCTGGCTGGAACGCGCCACCAGCATCAGCCCGCACTATGCGCAGGGCCTCTATGCCCGCGCATGGGCCGAGTCCCTGGCGGAGCGAAGCATCGAAAGTCGGCAACACGTCGACCTTGCCATGCGTCTGAGCCCGCTCGACCCGCTGCACTACGCCATGGTCGGCACGCGCGCCCTCACCCACATGATGCAGGGCGAGGACGCCGAAGCGGCCGACTGGGGCGAGCGAGCGGCGCGCGCACCCGGAGCCCATGTCCTGATCGCGATGATTGCGATGGTTGCCCACGCGCTGGCCGGGAATGCGGCCAACGCCGCGGCGTGGTCGGGCAATGTGCGCTCACGCAACCCGGCATTGGGCCGCGATGACTTCTTCCGAGCCTTTCCGATGCAATCGGTGACGACGCGTGCACGCGTTTCAAGGGCGCTTGCCATGTTCGGGCTCTGAGCCACATCAGAATTGGCGACTGCCAATCAGCTATTGCTTTGGGTCGCTGCCGTGTACACGGATTGCCAAGCGCATATCGAAATTCCTCCTGCCAATGAGTTCAGCCGCTGGACTTCCCGTCATCGCAGACCCGCACGGCGCATGCACTACCTGCGGTTGACGCTGTACTTGCCGGGACCTAGCAGGGCCACGGCGGCCGCCATCGCGAGGAACATGCCCTGCAGTTCCAGCGCCCAGCCACCCTGGTCGTTGAGTTGGTTCAGTTGCCCCAGGTGCGCAAGCGCGATCGCGAACAGCATGTTGATCACGATCAGCAGACCGCCGATGCGCGCGTAGGCGCCAGCCAGCACCAGGATGGGCGCGAGGACTTCGCCGACCAGCACGCCGTACCCCAGGATGCCAGGCAAGCCTTGCGC
>JBBSJP010000091.1:0-6961 GCA_038257155.1 Lysobacterales bacterium
GGTGACCGACACAGCCGACTGACAGCCAAGACCGCAATCCAGAGGTAGACTCAACCCATCCCGAGGGACCTGTCCCTCGGCCTCAATCCCTGGTCAATTTTCAACGCGCACAGCTGGTCAGTTTTCAACGCGCGGCAACACCATGCAGAGACCGGGCTGGACGGAGTGGCCAAAGCTTGCGGCAAAGAACTGCCTTCGTCACCCGGCGGCACGCGTTCGGGGCGTGGCTTCGAAGCCATCCGAATGGCCTACGTGCTCTCCCGCGCAGCCCGCGAGCACACAGCGCGCCGGCGGGGCGCGGGCTTGGCCATGCAGCAGGGGCTGCCTCTGCGCCGATCGACACGCCAATTCCCTACGACCCGCTTACTCAATCTACGGCTCAAAGCCGCTTCCAAAAATGTCGGAGGGTGTCGGCTGGAAGGACGCACTGTCGGCATACGACACAAAGCCGACGAGGCCGGCGAAGTTGTACTGGCGAATCCGCACCCAGGCGCTGCGCGCTGTTTCCGGTGCGATCACCTCCAGCCACATGTAGAGGTCCCACTCGGTGCCCACAGCACTCGACCGGGACACTCACAATCCTCCCATGTCCTACAGCAGATCAGGATTCTTCCTACATCCAGGCGCCGAGCGTGTCTATGTGGCTTCGGTTCAAATGATGGGTTCAATTGATGGGTGTCCTGGTCTCCCATGGAATGCTACAAAGCTCGACCTAACCCTCGTCCCCTTTGATCCCCTAACGAAAACTCATCATCCGAATGCCGGCATTGCTGATCGCGGCGGAAGTGCTTCCGTTGTTGCAGAAGCGGATCTTGACGACATTGGTGGAGACAACTTCGAGCGGCATGATGATCACGTTGGCCGGAAACGAGGTCGTGGCATTGAGCACCACCCAGTCACCGGGTTCGAAGCCGCCAGCTACGGAGACGTCAAAGGTGGAGCAAGTGTTGGCAGTGATGGTGGCGGTCAGGTTGTTGGGGCTGACGTAGTTGGCACCGATGAGCTTGCTGACGCTCACGCTATTGCTGGCGAGTTCAGACTGGCCCACGGCCCCGGCGGCTATCTCGGAAGCACCCACCGCGTCAGTTGCGATCTCCGATGCACCCACGGCGTCAGTTGCGATTTCCGATGCGCCCACAGAACTGAATGCGAGAGTGCGTGCATCGATGGCGCCGGTGGCCACGTCGACGTTGTCGATCGCGAAGTCGATCACGTCGTCCGCGAGGAAGGCGGTATCTGCGTTGTTGGAGTGCAAGGCGTAGGGAGCCGCCGTCAACAATGTGTCAGGCGTCAACGGCGTGTGAATCTCGGCCGAAGCACCAGGCCGCACCGCAATGCCGAGCCTCCTGTCGGAGCCGAGAAATGCATTGGCACCGAAGTCCAGTTGCACCGTGAACACGCCGCCTACCACGGGAACGTCTTCCAGCAGTATCGGCCCGCCGACATCGGTGCCCCCCGCGGTCCTAAGCTGGAATGAGAAGTCGAAGGCGCCTTCGGCAGGCACACCACCTTCCTGCAGCGATCCCTGGTACGTGATTGGCGTCGAGACCGCAAACGCCGCCAGTGGCAGGCAGAGGAAAAAGAAGCCGAAGAAACAAAGCGTGCGCATAGGAAATTCCTCAGGGACAGGAGTTGGATTCGAAGCCGTCGCAGAACAGTAGATCGCTGCCCGCAGCGACAGCAGCAGGCTGGTGAAATCCACCAGTGAGCAGGAACACCCCACCGCTCTTCACGCCTGCTGGCTGGCCAGCCGTGGTGACCACGGTGAACTCGCCAACACTGGATGACTCGCCACCAGCCGCGACCGCGAATTTGGTGAGCACGAAGTTGCCCCCGCTCGACTGGGCTCGGACCTGCAGGACGCCTGTCGCCAGCAGCATGCTGAGCGCGAGCCCGGCAGCGAGCCGGAAGCGCACCGGCGAGAAGCGCGGTGTGACGTAACAATGTGGACGCGAAACCGAAACAGTGAGCATGGCGGAGCAGGAGTGGCCGGGACTGATCCAAGTAACGCGAAAGCTGGGCCGGGCCGGACATTGGGCACAACAGCTGCCCGGCAAAAGGGGACGGAGGGAATTAAGGCGGAATAAATTCCCTCCGTCCCCTTTTCCGAGATGAGAGACGTGCCGTTCGCGGCGGAGATCGCGGCCGGCAAGGCGGGCCTATGCCTGGCTTGAGCGGTGGTTGTCCGAAACCACGCTTCCCCCGCACGTCAGCCTCGTCACCTGCGCCGCGGCGCCGTGGCTGTTCTATGCCGACTGGGTCGAGCCGATTCACGATAGCTGCCCGCGCCTCGCCGCGCTGCGCACCGAGCTGTTGGCGCTGCCGCCGGTCGTCCGCTGCGTCGACGATGCTCGGCCCTAGCGGCCCTTCTTCCCGCCCGGTGCTCCCGATCACGATTGAGGTGCGGACGGGGATACCGGCGTAAACGCAGCCATCCATCTGCGGCGCAGTTCGGCCGGACGGCAAGGGCACCGCTCCTCGAGAAAATCGGCGCCGACCACTCGATCGGCGCGAAAGTCGTGGAAGTTCTGCCGCAACTCGCACCAGGCGACCAGGATGCGGGGACCGGAAAACCAGCGGAGGACTAGCGGAGGACTAGGACACCCACAATCCTCCAACTTCCTGCCGCAGATCAGGCTCCCCCACATCCAGGCGCCGAGCGTGTCTATGTGGCATCGGTTCAAACGATGGGTGTCCTGGTCTCCCCACTCACGACGACTATTCGCGTCAAGGCAGTTCAACCCGGCAGCTCCCCAGCGTTCTGGCTTGCTTGATGAAGGCTGCGTCGAATGTCTTCAGCGAGTCGCAGTCCTGACAATGCGACAAGTGCAATGCGTCCGCGAAGTCCATACCCGCTTGGTGCCAGGCGAAGGCTTGCGCAAGCCGTTGGCCGTCTGCGACTGCCACATTTGGCAGCCCAAGCAGTCGCCTGAACGCGTCGCACACGTTCGCGCGATCGAGCCCATAAGCCGCGCGCAACACCCACTCGGCCTCCAGCAGAACCGTATCCGGAATATAGATGCGGTCGCTCGAAAACAGCTTCTTGCTGGCTTTGTACTGGGTTGCATCATCGCCGGTCAGTAGGCGTACAAGGACGTTGGTATCAACTGCGATCACGCCATCGCTCCCGGATTTCATCATCGAGCGCGGACTTGATCTGCGCGTCGCTCAGCTTTGGCACTTTGGACTTGAACATGCCCGCCACGTCGGCCAGCACCGTGCTGGCGAACGGCGCCTTCGGCTTGAGCAGGATGCCATCGCCGGTATCAATCACCATCAGATCCAGGCCCGCCTCCCAGCGGTGGCTGCTGCGGATAGCCTTGGGAATGATGACCTGGCCCTTGCTGGAGAGCTTCGTAGTTGTCATCGTGCAGCTCCAAAGTAAGACGCAGGTAAGACTACGCGCGCGGTGCTGAACGGGTCAAGTACAGGAGCTGCAGCCGAGAAATACGATTGGTGCGCCACGCCTTGCCCCTCTCCGGCTTGCGCGGCTGCAGGCGCCTTCGCGCGAGCGAAGGCTGGGGTGCGGGTTGGGGAGGTGCGCTTCTCTCGAAACGATCGTCTCCGCACCGCTCAACCATCAAACCAAGTTCAACGACTCCGGCCACAAGAAGTACGGCCCAAATTTCGCACCCATGCGGAATTCGCCACCAGCCGCCCTACCCTTTTCGGTAATGAAGGGCTTGCCGGTGCGTAGTTCCAGCAGGCCGGCGCTGACCAGGCGGTCGTTGAGCTCGGTGGTCTTGATGCCCAGCTTGGCGGCCAGCTTGGCAGTGGTGAGCTTTCCTCCGCTGTCGTCCGACGTGGTGCCGGAATCGTTGGCGGCTTCGGGCTTGGTTTCAACATCGGCCGACACGCGCTCCATCGAAATGCGCACCTCTTCGCTGATGCGGATGATGCGCTGGGCTTCCTCGTAGGCATCGCGGTACAGGTCGCCGTCCTCGCTGCGACCGATCAGGATGCCCATCTCGTTGTTGTTGACCTGGCTGAACTCGTACAGGTTCAGGCTGGTGATGATGCACAGCTCCTCGTTGAGGTAGCACTTGGCGTGCAGGTTCTTGCAGAAGCTGGTGCGGATGTAGGTCAGCTCCTTCAGCCAGCTGATCTCCTGCGGCTGCAGCTCGCTCTTGCCGTACACCATGCGCACGTCGATCTTCAGACGGTTCTTGTCCGCCAGCAGCTCCTTCATGCGGTCGTTGAGCTTCAGGTAAGGGCTGATCAGGATCAGCCGATCCTTGGCATCCTTGATCAACTCTTCGAGGAAGTAGTTCGTAGCGCTGGTGTTGAGGAACTTGGCCATTGGGATTCCTTTCGATGGATGGTTTATCTAAACGAGTGTGGACCTGGATGCATCAACGCCGACTCGATCGCTCTCGACCTCCTGGTTGCCTAGATGCTTCAGCCACACCTGCGTACCAGTGTCCAAGGGCCTAAAGAACCGGAAGTCCACACCCAAACCTAAACCCGTTCGTGGTGAGGAGGGCCGATCGAGATCCTGAGACCGCACGCAGTGCGGAACGAAGGATCGAGGCGGCCCGTCTCGAACCACCTCACCGGAACCTTCGGAACGATTCGAACCATCGCTAACTCACCTCACTTCGTGTCCCCCTACACGCCGGAAACCGCGAGCAGCCCAGGAAGCGCTGGCCACTAGCCTTCGCCGTTCTGGCGACCATGGCAGAGCCACATCGCGGGCAGCCCAGCGCACCGGACTCAACCCGTTCGCCCACAGCTCGTGTGATTTCCGGAACACTACCGGGCGAAGCTGCTTTGCTTACGGTACCAGGATCAGAACGAACGCCATCCACCAAGGACACCAACGCTGCCCCATTCAGAAGCTGAATTGGCTTACCCTTTGCAAACTCGCGCGCGTCATTGGTGAAGTGCCCGACCGTGGCGATGATCACTGCTTCGGCGCCATGATGCGTCAGCAGCCCGAACTGCTCGCGCACGGTGCGCGCATCGACTTTCCGGTTTCGCCACTGCTTGCACTGCACAAGGGTTGTTCGGCCATCACGGCGCAGGATCAGATCAACCCCGCCATCCGCCCCGCCCAGCCCGGTTTCCTCAACGCGGTAGCCCAGGCGCCGATGAGCCTCGCCAACCAGCATCTCGAACTGCCGCCAACTCATCGAGCGAAGGCTGTCCAGCCCGCTGCGGGTGTCCAGCAAGTGGCTTCGCTGCTCGCGTCCAACAAAGGCGCTGATAGATGCGAGCCAGCACATCGCAGCAAGCAGCCAAACCAGCAGGCGGAGCGGGCCGGCCACCAGTTGCTTGACGATTTCCGCCAGAAGCGGCGACTGAATGGGGAAGGCTGGAATCACCACAAAGCTCAGCGCCAGCACGATGAAGCCGGCTGCCAGCCCGACGCCCCAATGGGCAGACTGCAGCGTTTCGAAGGTTGAGGGTTGGCGTCTTGCCATCGGAAGCTCAATTAAGTTCGCAGACAGGGTCCCAACACAAACTCATCGCTCGAGGCGGCTGTGGACGGATCCATTAACAGTCCTTGGGTGATGTCAGCAACCACCCTCCGTCTATTATTCAAAGGTGTCTGACCCTTTTGATTCCAAGGGCGATCTGTACGAAGGCCTGCTGCAGAAGAACGCCGAAGACACCAAAAGCGGCGCGGGCCAGTACTTCACCCCGCGCGCGCTGATCGAAGCGATGGTGGCCTGCGTGCGGCCCGAGCCGATGAAGACCATTGCCGACCCGGCCTGCGGCACCGGCGGCTTCTTCCTGGGCGCCTACAACTGGCTGACCCGGCCCGGCGCCAAGCTGGACAAGCGCCAGAAGGAGTTCCTGCGCGACAAGACCTTCTTCGGCAACGAGATCGTACCGAACACCCGCCGCATGTGCCTGATGAACCTGTTCCTGCACAGCATCGGCGAACTCGACGGCGAGCCGCTGGTGGAGCGCTCGGACGCCTTGATCACCGAGTCGAAGCGCAAGGTGGACTACGTGCTGGCCAATCCGCCCTTCGGCAAAAAAAGCAGCATGACCTTTACCAACGAAGAGGGCGAACAGGACCGCGACGCGCTCACCTACGAGCGGCAAGACTTCTGGGAAACCACCTCGAACAAGCAGCTCAACTTCCTGCAGCACATCGTCAGCATGCTGAAGGTGGACGGCAAGGCGGCGGTGGTGCTACCCGACAACGTGCTGTTCGAAGGCGGCGCCGGCGAGAAGATCCGCCGCAAGCTGCTGGAGACCTGCGACGTGCACACCGTGCTGCGCTTGCCGACCGGCATCTTCTATGCGCAGGGCGTGAAGGCCAACGTGGTGTTCTTCGACGCCAAGCCCAAGGACGGCCGCATCCACACCAAGGGCATCTGGTTCTACGACCTGCGCACCAACAAGCACTTCACCCTGAAGACGCGCACGCTAAAGCTCGACGACCTGCAGGACTTCATCACCTGCTACAACCCGGACAACCGCCACCAGCGCGTCGCCAACGAACGCTTCAAGTTCTTCAGCTACAACGACCTGATGGCCCGCGACAAAGCCAGCCTGGACATCTTCTGGCTAAAGGACGACAGCCTCGACAACCTCGACGACCTGCCACCACCGGAAGTCCTGCAGCAGGAGATCATCGAGCACCTGGAAGCCGCATTGACTTCGTTCCGGGATGTGGCAGGCGGGTTGGGTGGGCGAGTGAGCAAGTAGCAGTTGGGGCTGGAATAGGTGCAGAGATGTTGGATGCTACAAAGCTAGACCTGACCCTCGACCCCGCTTGACCCTCGACCCCGCTCCACCCCTTTGATTCTTGGAAAAATAGTACTCTGACCCTGTTTTGCTGACCCTTGTTTTAGTCTCAATCTAGGAGCGTGCGCGGCAGAAGGAAAACCGCGCCGATAGCCTGTCTCGAACGGGCTTCCTGCGGGGCGAGCGCGATGTCGTGAAGCGAACGGGTGCCTCAGGCGTCCCCACCGTGGCGAGCGTCAGAGCGCAACGGAGGCTTGGA
>JBBSJP010000092.1:0-6924 GCA_038257155.1 Lysobacterales bacterium
CACCGCCAACACAGAATTGTTGGAATGCAGATCAATCGCAGCGTAAAGTTGCATGGCCGTCTCCTGTCGCGTGTTACGCCTTTGGGCTTCGTAACCACAAAGGTACCGCCACGCGCAGGAGGCGGCGACATGAGTCTTCAATGTTTTCTCGGGCTCAACGATGAAAGTAGATCACGGAAAATAGGTCACTGACCCCTGCTTTCCTCAGACTGCCATCGTCGACCGCTGATTGCAGTCAGATCAGAGCGCCGCGGGAGGTGCGAAAGTTCTGAATCATGGGTGTCTAGTATTCATCCAGTATTCATGAGTATTCACGTTGCGAGCACGCCGTGTGGCGCGTGGTCGGCAGCTACAGCCAACTCGACGGGGCGACCCAGCAACTGATCGGCGACTGGCTGCTGCACTCGGGCCGCGAGCCGGCCGACCGCCCGATCTTCCACCACTTCCTCACCGACCCCGAAGCGACGCCGGAAGCCGAGTGGCAGACCGACGTCCTGCTGCCGCTTCGCTGAACTCAGGGCGCCAGCCGCCGGTTCCGGTAGCGCGTGGCCAGGAACCAGGCCACGCCCACCGTGATCATCACCAGCGGCACCAGGCCCGGCTCGCTCTCGACCACCACCATCAACACCAGCAGCAGGCCGCCCAGGCCGACCAGCAATAGCGACAGCAGGCCGTGCACCTTGAGCTTCTGCTGGGCATGGCTGAGCTGCGGGTTGGCACTGACATGGAACAACCAGGCCGCCGACAGCCACGGCACCACGAATCCACTGGAGAGGATGGCGCCCTGCGGATCCCAGCCGGCGACCAGGGCGATGCCGGCGACCAGGGCTTGCAGCGCCGCCGCCGCGACTAGGGCCAAGGCCATGCCGCGCGGCCGAAAGCGCGCCAGCAGTGCACCGACCAGGCCAATCAGAAGTACAAGGCCGAAGTTGAGGTTGTAGGGGTTGTCTTCGCTGCCGATCATGCCGACCGCCAGATTCACCCACACCACCAGGAAGCCGGTGCCGGCGGCCATGCCCATGCCGGCCCGGTAGGCGGGCGCGCCGCCCAGCCAGGCGCCGAGTTCATACAGGCCGCAGAGCACGGCCAGCATCACCGCCATCACCGCGAAGTCGGCCCCGTCCCAGTCCACTTCGCGGGTGAACTGCATGGCAATCAGGGGCAACAGCAGCAGGCCGGCGGCGCCGCCCCAGACCCACCAGCGCAGGGGGTTGCGGCGTGGCTCGGGTCTCGCGGTGAGTTCGGTCATGGCGGTGGCTCCTTGGTTTCGTTACGGGGCGAGTCTGCACGGCTTGTGTGTGGTGAATATGGGGCGGGTGCGAATATGCTCGGCTCACGGAGGCGCCATGGCACGGGTACTGCTAGTCGAGGATGAGGGCGCGATCGCACAGACGGTCGAATTCGCGCTGCGTGCGGAAGGCTTCGATACCGCCCACGCCCTCACCGGCCGCGCCGCGCTGGCGCTGGCGGCGACGGGCAGCTTCGATCTCGCCATCCTCGACATTGGCCTGCCGGACATGGACGGCTTCGCGCTCTGTCGCGAATTGCGGCGCGGCCGCGACCTGCCGGTGATCTTCCTGACCGCGCGCGATGCCGAGGCCGACCGCGTGCTAGGCCTGGAGATCGGCGCCGACGACTACGTCGCCAAACCCTTTTCGCCACGCGAGCTGGTGGCGCGCGTGCGTGCCGTGCTGCGACGCAGCCATGGCCAACCGGCCAACACCGGCTTCGAGCACGATGCCGCTGGCCAGCGCCTGATGTTCCGTGGCCGCCTGCTCGACCTCACCCGCTACGAATACCGCCTGTTGGCGGCGCTGCTGCAGCGGCCCGGCGCCATCCTCAGCCGCGCGCAATTGCTGGACCGGGTTTGGGGTCACGACAGCGAGTCCTCGGACCGCGCCGTCGACACCCACGTCAAGACCCTGCGCGCCAAGCTGCGTGACGTGGACCCCGACGCCGACCCGATCCGCACCCAGCGCGGCCTCGGCTATTCCCTGCAGGTGGATTGAGGCCATGCGCATCGGCCTACGCATCCTGCTCGGCACGTTTGCCATCGTCGCCCTGGCGGGACTGCTGCTGGGCCAGGTGTTCATTGCCCAGGTCAAGCCGGGCGTGCGCCAAGCGCAGGAGGACACCCTGGTGGACATGGCCAATGTGCTGGCCGAACTGGCCACCGACGACCTGCTGGCCGGACGCATCCATGAGGGCCAATTCGCCCAGCGCGTGCGCGGCCTGCAGGGGCGCGACCCCGGTGCGGCTATCTGGGGTTTCGCCAAGCGCGACAGCAACTACCGCGTCACCGTCACCGACGCGCGCGGCATCGTCCGCTTCGACAGCAGCGGTCGCGATGTCGGCAAGGACTATTCGCGCTGGAACGACGTCCACCGCACCTTGCGCGGCCAGTACGGCGCGCGCTCCACCGCCGAGGACCCGAGTGACCCCGAAGCGACCGTGATGCATGTCGCCGCGCCGATCAAGGATGGCGCGGGCGCCATCGTCGGCGTGCTCACTGTCGCCAAGCCCAACCGGGCCATCGCGCCCTTCATTGAACGCAGCCAGGCCACCGTGCTCGGCTGGGGTCTGGTGCTGCTGGCGTTCGCGTTGGCGCTGGGCGTGCTGGCTGCCGGCTGGCTGTCGCGCCAGCTCGGTGCCCTGCGCCGCTATGCCCAGGCCGTGACCGCCGGTGAGCGCGCGACGCTGCCACCGGTCGCTGGCGAGTTCGCCGATCTGGGCCAGGCGCTGGAAACCATGCTCGCGCGCCTAGAGGGCAAGCAGTATGTCGAGCGCTATGTCCAGGCCCTGACCCACGAGATGAAAAGCCCCTTGGCGGCCATCCGGGCCAGCGCGGAGTTGCTGGAGACGCCGCTGCCGGCGCCCGACCAGGCGCGCTTCGCGACCAGCATCGGCGGCCAGAGCGAACGGCTGGCGCAGATGATCGATCGCATGCTGGCGCTGGCGGAGGTCGAACACCGCCGGCAACTGGAATCAACGCAAATCCTCGACGCTGCCCCGTTGCTGGAAACGGTGGCCGCTGATTGCGGTCCACGCCTCGAGGCCAAGCAGCAACTGCTGCAGTTGCGCACGCAAGCCGACTCCTCGCTCAGCGGCGATGCCTTCCTGCTACGCCAGGCAATCGACAACCTGGTCGACAACGCCTCGAGCTTTGCGCCGGCAGGCAGCACGATTTGCATCGAAGCCAGCAAGAACGCCAGCACCCTCGAGATCCGCGTCTTCGACGACGGCCCCGGCATTCCCGACTACGCCCGCGACCGCGTCTTCGAGCGCTTCTACTCCCTGCCCCGCCCCGATGGCGGCGACCGCAGCAGCGGCCTCGGCCTGAGCTTCGTCGCCCAGGTGGCCGAACTGCATGGCGGCTCGGTGTCCCTGGAGAACCGTGCCGAGGGGGGCGCCTGCGCTACGTTGCGGCTGCCCGCGACCGAGCGCCGTTGAGGTCGACGGACAATCCCACCCCGCGCTCCCGCGCCCGCTCATAAAGCATCGCCGCCGCGGCGACATCCTCGACGGCCGTTCCGGTGGAATCAAAGACGAAGATCCCCTCATCGTCGCGACGACCCGGCACGGTGCCGGAATCCTGGACACCCGGAATCCTGGACACCCACAATTCCGAACTTTCGCAGGGTGAGCTGCGCCTTGATCTGACTGCAATCAACAAAACTTAGGAAACGGTGCCAGGGACAATTTTCACGATCAATTGTCCCTGGCACCATTTCCGCTGGCACCATTTCCGCAGGATCAATTGTCCCTGGCACCATTTCCGCTATTTTTTCTGGTGTAGCCTGACGCCAATAACTCAGGGCGACTCAAACCCATCGCCAAAGATTAGCGCAGACGGCAAAGCCGCATCGATCACCCAGAATCCGCCGGTGAGTTCAAAGATGCCACCGCTTGCCGGTTGCAGAGGATCAGCGTCAACCTGGCCGATGGTGCCGTAGAGCTCAAAATCGCCGCCGCTCACTGGTACGCCGCCAGCATCGGCGGTCGACCAGTCAATGCTCAGGTCGCCACCGCTTTGCGCCGACGTGGTGGACGCAGCCAGCAGCGCTGCGAAAAGCCCGACAAATCGTCTTGAAGGTCGCATGGTGGTTTGCACTCGTCTGCGGCTCAGGTGCATTCGGGATTGGCGCAGATGTGCAGACGAAGATCGTCATTGTCCGCATCGTAGTAAGCCAGTACCGGACGTTCATCGCTGCGCAGCACCATTGCGGCCACAGTGCCGAAGTTGCCTGAACCGACCACGTTGCGGCTGGAGCCGGCGGTGCAGCCCGAATTGGTGCAATCGAGTACCCGCAGATCGCTCACGCCAGCTGCAACGTAGGCGCCATGAGCGATCAGGGCGCGACCATCGCCGCGCAGTGACATGCCGACCGGGTTGGTCGTGTTGGACGTGAAGGAGGTCGGCGTGCTGGCGACGCATAGCGCGTCTGCACAATCGTGCACGGTCAGCGCCGACGCTATGCCGGAGCCTGCGATGAGCGGGCGGCCATTGCTGCGGATCGCCATCGCCACCGAAGCGGAATACGACACTGTGGTTAGGTTGCGCAGAGTGCCGCTGGTACAGCCGGTATCGTTGCAGTCGTAGGTGCGCACGCGCGCGCCGCTGCCCGCGTTGCCACCGAAGGCCATCAGCGGACGGCCATCGCTGCGCATCACGATCGATATGCTGTGCGGGACATCGGTGCCCGAATGCGCGATCGCCAAGCCGGTGCTGCAAGCGAGGTTGTCGCATTCGTAGACGCGCAGCCTGAAGTTGGTGTCGTCGCGATAGGCGAGGAAGGGGCGGCCGTCGGCGTGCAAGGCCATCGCCAGCGCAGGACCGACGGTAACCGTGTTGTCTAGCGTGCGGGCGGTGCCAGTGGTACACGCGGTGTTGCTGCAGTCATATAACCGCAGCAAGCCGAGATTGACCGAGCGGTAGGCGATGACCGGCAAACCGTTTGGCCGGATCGCGAGCGCCACTTGGGCGCCCACGTCGCTGCTGTTGTCGACGGTGCGCCGGATACCGCTGGTGCAGGCCGCGTCGGCACAGTCGTACAGCCTGAGGCTGGTATTGGTCGCATCGTAATAGGCGATCAGCGGACGCTGGTCGGCGCGCAGCGCCACGGCCACAAACGATCCCACATTGCCGACGGTATCGGGGGCGCGGTTGAATCCCATCGGCAGCAGTTCGCAATTCAGGGTGCCATCGCTGTTGATGCCGCGAAAGTACTCTCCATTCCCGCAGGTTCCGGTGATCCGCGTTTGCACTTGTGCGCTATTGATCTGGGCACTGCCAATGGCACCGGGCGCTATCTTGGCGCTGGTAACATTGGCGTCGGCGATGGCATTGGTGTCCACCGCGTTGTTTGCGAGCTGTGCCGAGCCGACGGCATCTGTGGCAATCATCGTGCTGGTCACACCAGCGGTTGCGATGGCCACGGTGCCGTTGCCGGTGATCGTACCGCCAGTCAAGCCGGCACCGGCGGTAACGCTGGTCACGGTGCCGCCACTGTCATTGTCGGTGTTGTCGGCAAAACCAGCGGGCACGCCGCCGAGCCCGGACCACGGCGCCGCACTGGCGGAATTGGCGCGTAGCGCCTCGGGTACCGGGCGCACCAGCTGGCGTGGGCTCAACACGGTGTAGCTGCCGATGCTGGCGCCCGGACGCACGCGCAGTTCCAGATAGCGCTGAACGCCAAAAAAGATCGAGCCACCAAAATCCAGCGTGACGTTGAACAGTCCCGCGCTCACCGGCACGTCCTCGATGTCCGGAGCGCAAAGAAGAAGCGACGTGGGACCTGTGGACGTGCTGTACAAGCACGCCTGTACATCGTACAGCCCCATTGCGGGAACGCCCGCTTCCTTGAGCTGACCCTGATAGCTGAACCCGCTTCCAAGTGTCTGCGCGCCCGCGGGTGGCCCGTAGATCCCCGCAATCAGGCCAATGACAACAAACAGGTGGATCCTTTTCATCACGCGCTCCAACGAGTCATCAATGCAATACGCGATTAACGCCGATCCGGGGACAAACCGTTTCAGGCAGCGCCATCCGGGTTCCGGCATCCCAAGAAATCGGAAGCCGCCTTGCCCTAAGTGGCGCACACCAGGAGGGCAGGATGATGAAGCGACCTGGCGTAACCGTGTCGTTGGGGGGAACAACAGGGAACAACAGGACACCCACTATTCACTGCGACGGAACAACAGGACACCCACTATTCACTGCGACGTGGTCCAATGCGAATGACGCTTGCCTTCTTGCGACAGCGGGGTCGGGTCTTGCCTCTTGCCTAACGGGTTACGCTGGAAATACATCTGCTTCCGTCGCACGACGTTCCGACAAAAGACAAGACCCCGAAATCCGGAAATCCGGTGCGGTATGCCGGGCACTCAAGGATCTTTCCAATTCGGCAGAGTGCGGTATATAGCGTGACAACGGAGTTCAGGACGTGCGTGGCATGAAGAGATATGCGGTTGCGATATTGCTGGCCGGGCTGGTCATCATTGCCTGGCTCTACTACGGAGGCGCAGCGACGGAGACCGAGCCGAGCACGCGTGCATCCAGTGCCGCTGGCGACACCGCATCGCCTCCACCCGAGGCGACGGTATCGCCCGGGGCGTCAGGCGAGCCGAGCGGAACGAGTCCATCGCGGCGGGGATCGTCCCAGCGACCGATCCCACCGCCCACTCAACGAGAATGGACGCCAGAGGAGTTCACACTTTTGCCGGTCGATCAACGCGAGTACACGCCCACCTCGCGCGCGCGGGCGAAGTGGATGAGTCTGCACGCGTTCCCGACGGCGGAATCCCTGGCGAGGAGCGACGAAGATCGCCTCAGAGACGAGGCCGATCACTGCAATCGCCAGTCGGCGAATACCTTGATCGAGAAGCTTCGTCAAAGGGGAAGCGAGGAGTGGCGCCCGCTCGCCG
>JBBSJP010000093.1:0-6705 GCA_038257155.1 Lysobacterales bacterium
AGAAGCTGCCTTCGCCAATCGGCAGGCGCCAATGCATGAGGTGATGCGACACGTACTCCGCGGGACTGTCGCCGGCGGCTTTCAGCAAGTCGATCATCGACGCAACCAGAATAAACAGAATGGGATCGCCAGCGTCGCCAGAACGGCGCCTGCCAGCACAAAAGCCGGTTCGAAGTGCTCGAATCGAAGCGCCCATACCAGGGCAGCACCGATAGCCAACCACTTCAGAAGCATTCCTGCGATCAGGCGGATCAGTCCACCGCCTGCTTCCAACACCACGCCCCCGCGCATGGCACGCCAGGCAAACAGCGCATGCCCCAGCGCAACCGCCGCGCCTCCGGCCAGCAGGCCGAGAGCGTGGGCGCTACCGATTCCCCATGCCAGTAACGGCGCGAGCAACGCGACCAGCAGGAGCTGGATCGCAGGTAGCAGCCAGATGGAGCGCAGTGGTTGCGGATCGGCGCGGTTCAAGACCGTGTTCAAAGCTGATCGCAAAGCCCCGAGATTCTAGAACGAATGGCGACCATACGCAACCGTCACAAGGCACGAAACTGGTCCGTATCACACAAAAAAAGAGGCCGGCAAGCGAGCCTGCCGGCCTCTGATAAGCCGTACCGACGGGGGAGGGAGGGTGTCGGTACGACTATCCCTTTCCGTGGCAGGTGCTGGGAGCCCGGCCGGCTTCTGCCGGCGGGGCTCCTCGATTACTTGGCAGCAGCCTTGCTGGCCTTGGCGGCCTTGACCACGGTCTCATTGGCGGACTCGAAGCCATTCTTGACCAGCAGGCCGAGGGCCTCATTGGTCTTGATGGTCTGGCCGAGGACTTCCTGCGAGGTGCTGTACATCTGCTCGGCGGAATCCTTGATCAGCGCGACCGACTTCGGGAAGAAGGCCTTGGCGGCCTCGAGATCACGCACTTCAACAGCTTCGCCAAGGAAGGCCATGGTGGCGCCGATCTGCTGCTCGAAGCTCTTCAGCTGCAGGCCGAGCACGCGCTCGAAGCCTTCGAAAGCAACCTGCTGCGCCTTCATGGCGTTGTCGGCGAACTGCTTGGTGGAAACGGTGAACTGGTTGTTGATCTGGTCGTACATGGGAATTCTCTCTGTGCTGGTTGGCGGCAGGAGCACAGTACCAAAGGTTATGTTGCACTGCAACATCCAACCTGAACAAATTCCTCATCTCCGAATTGTTGGAAGCAAAATCAAGCGCTTATGAATAAGCGACAGAATGCTGCTTCGCGCCATTGTGGTGCCGATGTCCGGTCGCCGCGGGACGCGCTGAATCAGTCGCCCCGGTAACGACAGCCCGCCGTGCAGGTTTCGTGCACCACGATTTCCGACAACAGCGGCAGGCCCGGCTTTAGCTGCCTCCAGATCCATTCGGCGAGGCGCTCGCTGGTGGGATTCTCCAGACCCGGCACATCGTTCAGATAGTAATGATCCAGCCGATCGAACAGCGGCCTGAAGGCGGACTTGATGTCGGCAAAATCCATCACCCAGCCCGTATGGGGATCCAGCGGACCCTCAACATGCACTTCGATGCGGAACGAATGACCGTGCAGTCGCGCGCACTTGTGGCCCGCAGGAACGTTGGGCAGGCGGTGCGCGGCTTCAATGCTGAAAATCTTGTAGAGGTCCATGGCACTAGTCTAGCCGTGCTTCCCGTTCCCTGCTTTTCGCTTCTGGCTCCGAGCTACCCGCTTCGGGCTCCGCGCTTCTCGCTCCCTGCTCCCTGCTCCCTGCTCCCTGTTCCCCGTTCCCCGTTCCGTGCTCCCACTCTCCCTCAGCCCCCTCCTCTGCGCTGCGGAGCAAAGTCCAGCGTCGCCACCGCACCGGCCTCCTTGCGCGGCGCAATCCCGACGCGCCAGCCGTACAGGTCGCATAGGCGCTGCACGATGGCCAGGCCAATCCCTGCACCCTTCGTACCGCCGGCTCCGGAACCCCGGTAGCCACGTTCGAACAGGCGCCTTGCGTCCTCTTCGCTAAGTCCCGGACCGGTGTCCTCGATCAGCACGCGACTCGGCTCCACCCGCACCACCACTTCGCCTTCGCGCGTGTACTTGCAGGCGTTACCGATCAGATTGGCCATCGCGACGGCGACCACGGCCTCCGGCGCATCGACCAGGGCACTGGCTTCTCCTTCAACCCGCAAGGACACCGCCGCCGAGCCCAGTTGCACCCGATGTGCCTCGACCTGCTGCTCGGCAATGCGTCGCAAGTCGGACGCGCCACCGCCGCGCTCGTTGCGCGACAACATCAGCAGCGAGGAAATCAGGTCGGTGGATTGCTGTACCGCACGCTCGATCCGCTGCAGGCGAAGGCGGGCCTTGTCATTCATGCCGGGCTGCGCCAGCAGCAGCTCGCTCGCTCCGCGGATGACCTGCAAGGGCGTGCGCAACTCGTGGCTCACATCGGCGTTGAACTCGCGGTCGCGCCGGACAAGTTCGGTCAGTCGCTCGGCATAGTCATCCAGTGCCGCCGCCAGCTGTCCCACTTCGTCGTCTGCAAAGTGCGGTGCGAGTGGTTCGGGCTGCGCGCCCTTGCCGAAGGCTTCGAGTCGCGCAGCCAGGTCCGAGACCGGCTGCATGATGCGGCGCGAGGACCACCAGCCTATCAGCAGGGCCAGCAGCGAGAAGGCTACAACCGCGAAGCCCAGCGCGATCATCAGGTTGCGCTGGCTCAGGGTTTCCTGGGTGATGTCGTACCAGAGGAAGAACCAGTACTCGCTATCCTTGCGCACGGCCAGCTTGTAGCGGCCCTCGCGCACGCCACCCGGGCTGCCCTGGAGGTCGTGCACGCCATTCGGCAACGACTGCCACTCGAAGGGCACGTTGGCGAAGCGACGCTTGCTGTAGGTGATGCCACCGATCTTTTCGAAGGGCACGCCGCCGACGCTGGGGTCGACGTAGAAACTGTTGGCGTAGTCGTCCAGATTGCCGGCCAGCGCATCACCAATCAGCTGGTTCTCAAGGCGGTCGCGAAGATAAACGGCTGAGGCCGCGAAGAGGGCTGTCAGCCCCGTCCCCAGCACCAGAAAGCTGATGATGATCCGGCTTCTAAGACGACGCCGGTACCGCATCAGGATCCGCCAATCGATAGCCTATGCCGTGCCGGGTGTGGATGAGAGGCCGATCGAATGGCTTGTCCAGCGCGGCACGCAGGCCGTGGATATGCACCCGCAGACTGTCGGAATCGGGCAATTCCTCACCCCAGACGCGCGTTTCCAGATCCTGCCGCGTGACCACCGCAGGCGAGGCCTCCATGAGACCCTGCAGGATCTTCAGCGCGGTCGGGTTCAGATTCACCTTGCGCCCTTCACGTACCACCTCAAGCGTGTCGAGATTGAATTCGAGGTCGGACACCTTGAGTACGCGAGGACCCGGCGGCTTGCCACGACGCAACAACACGGTGAGCCGCGCCTCGACTTCCTGCAGTGCAAACGGCTTTACCAGGTAGTCGTCGGCACCGGACTCGAAGCCGGCGAGCTTCTGCTCCAGCGCGTCGCGCGCGGTCAGCATGAGAACCGGTGTCTGCTTGCGCGCTTCGCTGCGCAGCTTGCGGCAGACCTCCAGACCATCCATGCCGGGCAGGCTCAGATCCAGCACGATGGCATCGTAGTCGTTGACCACCGCAAGATGCAGGCCAGTGATTCCGTCAGCGGCGAAATCCACCGTGTGCCCGCGATCGTCCAGGTAATCACCCAGATTGGCGGCGATGTCGCGATTGTCTTCGATGACGAGTATGCGCATGCCGACTAGCTTACAGCCCTGCGCGCCTGCCGGGCGCATTCGCCACGCGTATTGAGCGGGTACGGTTCACGCTTGGCGATGCCCTGGCCCACCTGGTCGCCCCAACCAGACCAATCCGATTGCCTCCGGATTGAGGTTTGGGAGTCGGTTTGAGCACATCAAGCGGGTCGCCGGACAATCAATCGACCACGTCGCCGTAGACCCCTCGAGCCGCGGAATCCTTACCGCCACCTGATGCCAGGGGACGTGAGTTGCCCGGGACATGCCGCCGCCAGAACGCACTCGGCACCTTATCTGTCGCGCGTTTGCTGCTGGCGGCGACGTTCGGCAACGCTGATGCACACCTTCTTCGCCATCCTGCTGCCAATCACGGTTTCCCGCTTGCAGACCACCCGGCTTTCTTCCTCGGCTTGTCCCAACAGGGCGCGCAAACGTTCCTGATCATCCAGAACTGCGCGGCGACCTGGTTCGGGTAGCTCCTGAACGTTGGCTACGCCATCAAGTTGGCCATCCATACGCTTCAGGATGTCGCGAACCTCGGCACGATGCTCGGGAGACATCTCGGCAAGCGATTCTCCGCCGCGAAGTTCACTCTCAACGCGCTCGCGATACTCGGAAAACTGCTGCGGGTCGAGGCGCTCCTCGCTGAGCCTTTTCGCTGTGCCGGCAACGGCTGATCCGGCGAGGGTAGAGGCGCACAGCAAAACAGCAAGCACGGCACTACGTTTCATTGCATCGGATCTCAAAAAGGGGGGCGCAGCCCGAGGGCACTGTCCGGTCACTCTGCTGCGCGGAACCCCGGGCAGACGATTGCCGAAAGGCATTCTAATGCCCAGGGCCGACCAACAAAAAGCCCACGGAGGCGATCTTGGGGGAACGCGCCTCACGTGGGCTGAAGGAAACAATTGCCCCGATTACCGCAACCTGCAAACCACAAAGCCGAACTGGACTAGGAGTGCCGAACTGACGTTACTGGCGGGCTCAGCGTAGTGTTCACGCCATTAAACTGGTGTTAAAGCGCATTTGGTCTTTCGTTAATTCGGCTGATTCTCAACGCAGTTGCTGACGTTGCCGCTCTTGCCTGCCACGCATGCGCTGCACCCGGCCGGCAACGTAGTCAACGATGTCGCCAGCCAGATCCAGTCCGGTCGCGCCCTCGATGCCTTCCAGGCCGGGGGAGGAGTTCACTTCCAGGACCAGTGGCCCACGTCGCGAACGAAGCAGGTCTACACCGGCAACGTTGAGACCCATCACCTTTGCAGCGCGTATCGCGGTTTCTGTTTCGATCTCGCTCAGCGTGACCGCCTTCGCAGAGCCACCGCGGTGCAGGTTGGAACGGAACTCGCCCTTCTTTGCCTGGCGCCGCATCGCAGCAACAACTTTGCTGCCAACCACGAAGCAACGTAGATCCGAGCCTTTGGCCTCGGCTATGAACTCCTGAACGAGGAAATTGGCGTACAGGCCGCGGAACGCTTCGATCACCGACTTCGAGGCCGAGGCACGCTCGGCCAGGATCACGCCGGTGCCCTGCGCGCCTTCATTGAGCTTGATCACGTGCGGTGGCTTGCCCAGCATGCGCAGCAGGTCGGCGGTGTCATCGGGGTTGTCGCCGAATACGGTGTGCGGCAAGCCAATGCCCTGCCCGGCCAGCATCTGGTGACAGCGCAACTTGTCGCGAGCACGCAGGATCGCATCGGATGGGTTCGGGGTGAAAGCACCCATCATCTCGAACTGGCGCAGCACGGCGGTTCCGTAGAAGGTCACCGACGCACCAATACGCGGAATCACCGCGTCATAGCCCGACAGCGGCCGGCCCTTGTAATGGATCTCGAACACTCCGGGCGCAATGCGCATATAACAGCGCAACGGATCCAGCACGCGCACGGTGTGGCCGCGTACCCGTGCGGCTTCCACCAGTCGCTGGGTCGAATACAGCGAAGTGTTGCGCGACAGGATCGCAAGTTTCATGACGGCTTGGGCTCGCCCAGCAGGAAGGAGGCTTGGGGATTGACCAGAAAGCGTCCGGCCAGCGCAGTGCGGCCGAGCAGCATGGGGAACAGCATGGCACGTCGATCGGCAAGGTTCATTTCGATTGCATAGCGTTCGCCGGCCAAGGCCAGGGTGGTGCGGATGAAGATGCGTTGCGTGGTGTGTCCACCCGAGTCGGTCACCGGGCGTCGCTCCAGCACGGGCGCCTCGCACCATCGCAACAGACCGGTTCCACGCTCACCTGGGTGGATCGAAAACCGTACCCACTCGACGCCCCCGCGCTCGAGGGTCTCGACGCTGTCGACATGCAGGGCCGAGCTGCGCGCCCCGCTATCAACCTTCACTCTTATCGATTCAATGCCAAGATCGGGAAGCGCGACCCATTCACGCCAACCTAACACCCTGTGAACAGGCGACTTCGTCACGCTGCGCCCTCCGATACAACAGCGGCGGCCAAGAAGGCCGCCGCCGATCCGGATGTGTGGAGCGGGTGATGGGAATCGAACCCACGCTAGCAGCTTGGGAAGCTGCAGTTCTACCATTGAACTACACCCGCGAAGGCTGAAATCATAACAGCGCAAAGCCGCATCGCAAGCGCATTTCTCACGGCAGGGCCAAATGGCGACGAGCATGGAAATCCAGATCAATGGCGTACTGCGCGAAGTGCCTGATTCGCTCTCGGTGAGCGAACTGCTGGTCCTGCTCGACCTGGCACACAAGCGCCTGGCCGTGGAGATCAACCGCGACATCGTTCCGCGCAGCCGCCACGCCGAACACCGTCTGCAGCCTGGCGACCAAGTAGAACTAATCCAGGCAATGGGAGGTGGGTGATTTGCCGCGCTTGCGCGATGCCTTAACGGCATCGCGCGCGGCAAATCACGCCGAGGGCAGGAGCCCGAGGCCGGGTTGCTTTGCGAGGCCAGGAAGGCCGAACTTAGCAACATTCAGCGAGGCGAAGCCGAGCGCAC
>JBBSJP010000094.1:0-6152 GCA_038257155.1 Lysobacterales bacterium
AACGATTACCGGTCAGCCACGCGGGCCGAGCGAGGACGAAGTTTCGGATGCGGGTGAATCTCCCGAAGACGGACGGCTGCCCGCGTTGGATGTGCCGGCTGGTTCGGCCGGCGACCATGCGCGGTCAGGTGGATTCGGTGGCCTCTGGGAATCGTCATGATGATCTCAGGAAGTCTGCGGGCTTCTCTTCTTTTGGCGGAATCAACGCGGAAGATCCGAGGCCTCTTCTTCTACCGGGCTGGACGGGAGCGGGACGGATGGGGGAAACGCTGCGCGGGAAGAGGCGAAGTAAAACCGGGTGACGCACTCACTACGACTCGCCTCGATGTTCATGACTTTCGCCGAACGACCCAAGCTCAGCGACGGCGGCCACGGGACGCAACGATTGCAACCGCGATGGCCCGCCGCCGTTCGCTGCAGCGCATAGGTTCGGCTCCTGGACTACTTGCTTACTCATAGACGATTAAGATGCGAGTCCTTGAAGGCGGTCGGAAACTTGAGCCCGTAGCCAAGAAGACGATCGAAGCCTATGTGCGCAGCCCAAATCAAAGCCAGCGGAATGAGTGCCGCCTGGTCGCCCCAATAAGCGACGGCCCAGAGAATTGCCGGCCCAAGATACGAGTGAACCGCGTTGTACGACCACGCTCCGACCATCTTCCCGGCAGCATATCCGATCATTGAGACATCGGGAACGAGGAATAGAAGCGCGAACTTTCCCCAAGATGCTCCAAGCGAAGTGTAGGCCACGCATGCTGCAACGAGCACGACCAAGCCCTCGATATGGAGATAAGCCTTTGGACCGGAGATGATCATTTCTTGCCGAACGTCCAAGATCTGCGGCGCTCACCCAGAGTAAGGATAATGATTGTATTGGGCTATCATAACCGAAAAAGGACCAATGGTGAGCGTTCGCAGTGGCGGTTGGTTCGGCGGTTCTCTCATTTGGCTGGGTCTACACTTGGCTCCTTAATGATCATCTTTAAATCGATGTCCGCCTTCGGTGCGACCACCGGCATACTGCGATCGAAGTCTGCGCTGGGCTCGACGATGGGCATCCGAGACACAAGTCGCTTCTGACCGGTCGATGCGCGCAGCATCATCTCTGCCGTAGCCTTCGATTCTGGATC
This sequence comes from Lysobacterales bacterium, assembly GCA_038257155.1. Taxonomy (GTDB): domain Bacteria; phylum Pseudomonadota; class Gammaproteobacteria; order Xanthomonadales; family Xanthomonadaceae; genus JANJTY01. The sequence continues at coordinate 1,128 of JBBSJP010000094.1, forward strand.
AAACAACGGAAACTTTCCCGTCTTCACGGCCTCCGAAAGCGAGAGTTCAGGGCGATCGGTGAGCTTCTCGGAGAAGCTCGGCAAACGGGCATCCGCCGCGGACAGGCCGGACGCAGACAGGAACAAGACAAGCGTGGTGATCTTCATGACAGGGAGTAGAACGTATGAAGGAAGACTTTCTTTGTCGAATGTACGAAAAGAAGACCTTCTTTGCCGAACGTCAAAGATGAGCCACGACCTTCGCTGGCGCGGCTCGTGCAACATTACAATTTGGATTCGACTGCTTCATTTCGATTACTCTTTCCGTAGCACGAGCCGTGACAGCGAAGGTCGTTGGCTCTGGCGCCTTGTTGAACGAAGCCGCGGCGCGGCGCACGGGCTCGGGAGCGAAGTGGCGAGGGTGATGCATAGGGCGATCGGCACACTGGGCGGGGGCGGGATCCGCGGCAAGGCTGGTGCGGTATGTCACTAAACAAATCCACCAGGAAGGGACGCGCCGCCGCGGCCGCTCCTTCCGATCCTGAGTCGCTGGTCCGCTTCGCGGAACTGCTTAAACTGCGCAGCCTCGCATCGAGCACGCAATCGGAGTACCTGCGTTATCTCCGCAAGCTGGGCGCGCGCCTCAAACGCGATCCGGCCGAGCTGGAGGAAGCCCAGGTGCGCGAGCACTTGCTCCATCTTAAAGTCGGACACGGGTACTCGCCCTCTTCGATGCGCACCGCCGTCGCCGCCTTCCGGGTTTATTATTTACAGCACCTTGGACGCGACTGGCGGATTTTCAGTCTGGTGCGCTCACCGTCCGCGCAAACTCTGCCCGCGGTCCTCACCCGGAACGAGGTTGCGCGGTTGTTCCATGTCATTCGCGAACTCCGCTTTCGAGTGGTGCTGCGGCTGATCTACGCCTGCGGCCTCAGGATCTCCGAAGCGGCCACGCTCAAGGTCACCGATGTCAAACGGGATGGTCCGCGGCTGCATATCGCCGGCGCCAAGGGAAACAAGGATCGCCTGGTTCCGCTGCCCGTCTGGGCGTATCGGGAGTTGCAGGACTACTGGCGGACCCACCGGCATCCCCAATGGGTGTTTCCCGGCGTCGGCCGGGGCTGGCGGGAGACTCCGGGCGGCGTTGAACGCCTCGCCCACGCGGTGGAACCGATGGGCGTCGGCTCCATCCAGCACTGCGTCCGGCTCGCCCGAGTGGACGCGCGACTGCCGGAGACCACGCACGTGCACACGCTGCGTCACTCGTACGCCACCCACCTCCTCGAGGAAGGGGTGAGTATACGGCTGATCTCCGCCTATCTCGGCCACGCCTCGCTGGAGACGACCCTGATCTATACCCATCTGACCGCCGTCAACGAGGCGACGGCCCGCGCGGCGCTCGACCGCCTCCGGCCGGACGACCTCGCGTAACCTCCGCAAGGTTTCGGACACCCTGCTCCTTAGCAATGTCGGTGCTGGCCACCTGGCTCACCAGGCAGGCGCCGGCGTGGCTGGATCCCGCGAGAGCGGGACCGCTCACGCCGGCGCAACGCCGCGCCTTGCTCGCGATCTCGCGTTGCCGCACGCCCGAACTGGGCGGGCACCTCTATCGCTGCACCGACTGCACGGAAACCGAGTTCGCGTATCATAGTTGCCACCACCGCGCGTGTCCCCGCTGTGGCGGCAGCCGCACTGCGGAGTGGACCCAGCGGCAGACCGACCGGCTCCTGCCGGTCCCGTACTTCATGGTCACGTTCACCGTGCCGGAGCAACTGCGACCTCTCTTCGCCGTCCGCCCCACGTTGTTGCACGATCTGCTCTTCACCCAGGCCGCAGCCGCACTGCAATCGGTTGCTGACCGTCCCCGGCTCCTCGGCGCGGTCCTGGGGATGATCGCGGTATTGCATACGTGGGGGCGCCAGATGCAGCATCATCCGCATCTGCACTTCATTATTCCGGGCGGAGGCTTGAGCCCGGACGGTACTCGGTGGGTTCCGAGTCGCCAGCCGGACTGGCTCCTGCCGATGAAGGCGGTCGCAGCGGCGTTTCGTCGCGGATTTGACGATGCCTTGCGGGCACAGGCACCCGAACTCTATACTCAAGTTTCGGATGCGGTGTGGCGCACGCCCTGGTGGGTGCACAGCCAGCACGCCGGATCCGGCGAAGCGGTCGTGCGCTATATGGCGCGTTATGTTTTCCGTACTGCCATCAGCGATCATCGCCTGGTGTCCGCGGAGACCGACGCAGTCAGTTTTTCCTATACTGATTCCAAAAGCCATCGACCCGGAACCTGCCGGCTTTCGGCGGACGAGTTCATGCGCCGTTTCCTGCAGCATGTTTTGCCTCCGGGCCAGCATCGGGTGCGGTATTTTGGCTGGATGCACCCCGGCGCCCGCGCCCGGCGTTGTGTGGTCGAGACGCTTTTGTCGGCGGTGATCGTGGTGCGGACGCCTGCGGTGAAGCCGCCGCCCTGGCACCTGCGATGTACGCACTGCGGCGCTTTCGCACTGATCAGCGTCGGCCGGATCAAGCGGGGCTCGCCCCTGCCAGTTTGTGGGCAGGCGACCGGGCCACCCGAGGTTCGCTGCGCATGAAAATTGCGATCCTTATATCATCATCAGCTGTGACCGAACGCAAACAGGCACGTTCGGGCGGCGGAGCTTTGGCCGGTCTGGCGAAAACGCGTTATATTGACCCGGATCATCACCGGTTGCACGACCCCGGTGCGATCGCGGAGGCGCTCGGCCAAGCGTTACGCGCGTTCAGAAAAGAAATCGATCCGTTATCGTGACCTCGCTATAAGCGCGGCCCTGACACAATCCGCATCAGGGCGGCCGCGATCACGGCAGGTATCCGTCGGGCTTGTTCAACCAGAGTCCGGTTCGGCTGCTGCGACACAGAACTCTCAGAGTTGACACAGAACTCTCAGAGTTGGGCTCCGGATTCATGACGGCATGATCTCCATCGTCAGACAGTAATCGCGGTAGCCGACACTTCGCCAAAAAGCTATAGCGCCATGATTCTGGCACAAGACGTCGATCGTCAGCCGAACACTGCTTGGCCAAATCTGCTCTTTGAGTATCGAGAACGCTGCGCGTCCGATGCCGGTTCTTCTTCTGTCGCGCCGCACAAACAACTGACGTAGAAAAATCAGCTCGTCCTCCTTTTTGAAGAGAGCATAGCAAACCGGCGCATCGCTCGAAAACAGCACCGCCTGATACTCACCTTGCAGCCACTTCTTCATTCGCTCGGCCAGCTGAGTAACCGTCATCAGATTTCGGTGACCTTCGTCGCGAATGAGCTGGTGATTCCATTCGGCGAGTAAGCCAAGATCCGAATCAGATGCTTCACGCCACGAGAGGTTCATTTTTCTTTGCCTAACGTCATCAGTCAGACACGAAGGGGCGCAGCCCCGGAGTTGTCTGTAGTGATCTGGTTGGTCTGATTCTTCATTTCATTCTGTATCCTGACATGCCCTGCATGATGCCAAATACACTAACACAGCAAACGAAAACATGCGCCCCGACAACCAACCAGAATCGGACGGGTCTTGTCTTACGCTCGATGCGCTCAAATCCCGCACCATATGCGATGCCTGAAATAAGTGTCGCGACAAGCGAGCAAAAGAAAACCAAAAGAAACAGGCCCGCTCCCCAAACAAGGAACTCAGGACCCGCGCGATGGAACCTCGCGACCACGAACAGCGGGGCGCCTATAAGCGCAACAAGTAGCGCATATTTCTGGATCAGATCGCTTCGCATTTCTTTTGCCCAACAGTGTTATTCACCGACACCGGAGTGTCGCAATATCGGAAGAACCACCGAGGTTCGGGCACTATGCCAATATTTGTGCTTTTCCTTCATTGGATTCTGAAGCTCAGGGGCTTCGGAGTTTTAAGCAATGTCGTTTTTCCTGGATTGTGACAGGATTGAGTTCCCAAATTGCGACACCCAAAAGCGACACCCAGTCTACTTTGGATGCGCTGTCGCTGTATACGTCACTGGGTGTCGCAATAACGGAAATCAGGGGACGCTGGCCACACTACTACGAATTGGGGTGGTCTGACGTTGGCTTTTGCATTGCAGGGTGTTCGGCGATTTCGGCAATGTCTTTATCGATGGATGCCGTCGAACCTAAGTTCCCGAAAAGCGACACCCAGAAGCAACCCCCCGGTGCCTTTTGGACCCAGCGAACCCAATTTCTTTAAATCATGGAATGCGGATAGGAGGTTTTCGGTTCCTGCCCTATCGACATGGCCTCAACTTGGACCTGGGCGGCTTTTCCGATTTTACCCGGCCGGAGCCGATGTAGCGCATGCCTCGACCAGAGTTCGGCCTCAGGATGCGTCGTCGATATCAACGATCCGAATTTCACGGACGGCATGATCGACTTACCCACGGGTTGCGATCATCCGCTCGAGCTCTGCGATCGAAATTTTCTTGCCCGCGTCCATCTCGCGCATGCGCCTACTGGCCTCTTTCTTCCATTCGGGGCGCTCGTGACGAAGCCGAATCATGTACGCATTCAACTCACGCCGTTCGCGCAGCGAGAGCCGTGAGATTTCCTGCTTCAACTGGAGCAACGTCATGGGATCAAGGATTGCTCCCTTCGGCACTTCGTCAAGGCGGTCTTATTCCTGGTTAAGGTGAGCCAGGCGGCGGTTGATCTGCGACCAAAAACACATCTTGCGAATACTCATTAATCAGGACGTGGAGGAGGAAACACCTCAGGCTTCACCCTCACCCTGCTTTTGTCGTGCGACGAGGGTGAGGGTGAAGCCTTTGGTGTTCCGTTCCGTTTGATCCGCTATGCCGAACGTTCAAACCATGCGGCGCTCAACCGGAGAGAGGATTGCGATTTGATTGGGCTATCAGGAATGAAAATGGACGGATGGTGAGCGTTCGCAGACCGAGTGGTCCGGCTTTCTTACCCGATGAGTTTCTCAAGCGCCGTGTGCACCTCCTCGGCTTCATCGTCAGCGTTAAGAACAATCTGAAACGAGCGTGCTTTGAAAGCCGAGCGCACAAACGGCGCGGCTAGCGTCTT
>JBBSJP010000095.1:0-6118 GCA_038257155.1 Lysobacterales bacterium
GCCTGGCCTGGCTAAAGGACCCGCATCGCTACCTAACCTGCAACCGACTCACGCTCAGACAAATCATCCTCACCGAGGTGGACCAAATCCGAAAGCTGGCCGCGTGATCTTTGTGGGGAGACCTCAGGCCTTGGCCCACCGCCACGATGCGGTTAAACGCACATGTCCATCCAGGTCATCCAGTCCGACATCACCACCCTGGCAGTCGACGCCATTGTGAATGCCGCGAATGAAAGCTTGCTCGGTGGTGGCGGCGTGGACGGTGCGATTCATCGCGCTGCCGGCAAGGAACTGCTCAAGGCATGCCGCGCGATTCCCGAAGTGCGGCCCTTGGTTCGCTGCCCGACCGGCGAAGCGCGCATCACGCCCGGATTCAATCTTCCGGCGCGCTGGGTGATCCACACCGTCGGACCAGTCTGGGAAGGTGGCGAAGCCGGTGAAGATGCGCTGTTGGCGGCGTGCTATCGCAGCGTGTTCGCGCTGTGCCGCGAGCACCATATCGAGCGCCTGGCCCTGCCTGCGATCAGCTGCGGTGTGTTTCGTTTTCCGCTGCGTCGAGCGGCATCAATCGCAGTACGCGAAACCCGTGCGGCGCTCGCTGCCCGACCCATGCGGGCAGTTTTCGCTGTGTTCTCGGCGGATGTCGACAAGGCCTACCGCGAAGCACTTTTCCGATAATCGTTTTTGCACCAGGGCGTTTCGCGCGGTAGGGTGTCCCGGCAGCGCACGCAGGATCGTCCTTGTCCTGGTGCCGACCACGAGTGCGCTGCTTGGCGTGGTCGCGCCCATCAAGTGGGAAATCACAAAAATGAAAACCAGTACGGTAAAGCCGCTGATTCTTGGCGCACTGATGTTTTCGCTGGCCAGCTGCGCGAGCTACGTGAAGAAGGAAGACTACGACGCGGCCATTGACGAACTGCGCAATCGCGACGCGGCACAGCAGGCGCAGATCGATGGCCTGAGCAGTGAGATGGCTCAACTGAAGGCCGACCTGCAGGAGCGCTTCGCGCGCTACGACAAGGCCATCGCCGAAGCTGCGGGTCGCTTGCGCGTTGACTCCGGTGCGCACTTCGCCTTCGATAGCGCCGAGCTGCGCGATGAGGACAAGGCGGCACTGGACGATTTCGCCAAGGTGATTCGCGAACGCCATCCGGGCACCCTGGTTACTGCCGAGGGATTCACCGATGCCGCCGGCTCCTCCGGCTACAACCGCAATTTGGGCCAGCGTCGCGCTGAAGCTGTGCGTGATTATCTGCTGGCTCAGGGGCTGGCGGCCGATCAGGTTCGCGCTGTGAGCTATGGTCAGGCCAGCAACCGTCAGGTCGTCGCTGGCGCCTGGGGCGACGAGGGCCAGCCGAACCGTCGCGTTGCGCTGGTGATTGACCGGGTTGGCGGAGCCTGATCCCACGCCGCAGCCTGCGGCATGACTGGTTCTTCAAGCGCGACCCCGGATCGTAAGGATCCGGGGTCGTATCAGTCACGGGGGAAACGGGCGAACGCGCTCAGCGCCTGCTCGATGCCGGCATCGTCGACATCGATGTGGGTGACCAGGCGTACGGAAGGCAGATAGCCGATCGACAGACGCACGCCGGCAGTAGCCAGGTGATCGCGCAGCGCGGCCTGACGCGCGACGGGTACATCCAGAAACACCATATTGCTGTGCTGGCCGAGCAGGCGCAGGCCGTGCACGTCACGCAGACCATCGACCAGACGCGCCGCGCGGGCGTGATCGTCGGCCAGACGCGCTACGTGGTGATCGAGTGCGTACAAGCATGCCGCTGCGAGCATGCCCGCCTGGCGCCAGCCACCGCCCGTTACCTTGCGCCAGCGCCGCGCGCGCTCGATCAGCGCCTGCGAGCCAAGCAGCACCGAACCTACCGGCGCACCCAGGCCTTTCGAGAAGCAAACCGACACGCTGTCGGCCGCCTGCACCAGGCGCCGCGCGGGCACACCGCTGGCGACCGCCGCATTGAACAGGCGCGCGCCGTCGATGTGCAGTCCCAGTCCGCGCTCGCGGCAGAAGACGCCGGCGGCATCGAGATAGTCGAGCGGCAAGGCGCGCCCGTGCCAGGTGTTCTCCAGGCACAGCAGGCGAGTGCGGGCAAAATGCGGGTCGAGCGGTTTGATCGCTGCCGCTGCCAAGGTCAGCGGAATCGTGCCGTCCTCGGCCTGCGGTAGCGGCTGTGGCTGGATCGAGCCCAGCACCGCGGCGCCGCCGCCTTCGTATTTGTAGGTGTGTGCCTCCATGCCGACCAGGTATTCGTCGCCGCGCTCGCAGTGCGCCAGCAAGGCGCAAAGATTGGCCTGGGTGCCGCTGGGCAGGAACAGTCCGGCTTCGAAATCGAGCGCGTGTGCGAGACGCTGCTGCAGCGTATTGACCGTGGGGTCTTCGCCGTAGACATCATCGCCGAGCGCGGCCTGTTGCATGGCCTCACGCATCTCGGCCGTTGGTTGGGTAACGGTGTCGCTGCGCAGGTCGACGGTCTTCATGATGGTGCCTGGAGTTTCCGGATCGGGCAGCATGCCATGACCCACGGCTCCAGCCCGAGGACTGGAATCGGTCGCGGCCCAGAGTTCGCTGCACAGCCACCCATGACCAATGGGCTAGGACAGGCAGGCCAGACCTTGTCATGGTCGGCGACTCGCTCGCGACCCGGAATGCAAGCATGATCCGTGCAGGTTTCATCATTCTCTTCTCGGCGCTCGCGCTGATCCTGCTGCCCAATGCTCCCGCCCGGGCTGAATCCGGTTACTACCGCCAACCTGCGCTGCACGGGGACACGGTGGTGTTCACCGCCGAAGGCGATCTATGGTCGGTACCGGTCTCGGGCGGTGCGGCGCGCCGCCTTACCACGCACGTGGGCGAGGAGTCGCAGGCCAGCATTTCGCCCGACGGACACTGGATCGGCTTCGTCGGCCAGTACGACGGCGCGCCTGATGCCTATGTGATTCCGCTGGGTGGCGGTGCGCCGCGCCGCGTCAGCTTCGAGGGCGGACGCGTGTTGGTGCAGGGCTGGAGCCCGCAGGGCGAACTCGTCTACGCCAGCGAGCAGGTCGTCGGGCCGGCGTGGACGCGGGTGCTGCGCGCCGTGAATCCGCAAACCCTGGCGCGACGCGAACTGCCGCTGTCCGATGCCAATGAGGCCGCGTTTACGCCTGACGATCGGCTGCTCTTCTCCCGTTTCGGCCTGGCGCTGACCGGCGACAATGCACGTGGCTACCGTGGCGGCGCAATGGCCCAGCTCTGGCGTTTCGACCCTGCTGGCAATGCAGAGGCAACGCGCTTGGCGCCCGACTGGCAGGCCTCGCTGATACGTCCGATGCCCTGGAACGGCCGTATCTGGTTACTCGCCGATGCCGGCGGCAGCTTCAATCTGTGGTCCATGGCGGCGGACGGCAGCGACCGTCGCCAGCACACCCACCATGCCGACTTCGAGCCCAGCGGCGCCACCCTGCACAAGGGCCGCATTGTTTACCAGCACGGCGCTGACCTGCGCCTGTTCGATACCGCGAGCAGCGATGATCGCCTCATCCCGGTGACGCTCGTGTCGGATCTGGAACAGCGCCGCGCACGCTGGCTGACCGAACCGCTGAAGTTCCTTACCGCGTCCGCCTTTGGCCAGAACGGCGAGCGCGTTGCCCTGACCGCGCGCGGCCGGGTTGCCCTGGTTGGCACCGGCACCTCGCGCCGGGTCGAGCTGCCGCTGCCGGCCGAGGCTCGCGCCCGCAGCGCCACCTTGAGTGCCGACGGCAAGCGCGTATTCGTGATTTCCGATGCCAGCGGCGAAGCCGAGATCTGGCGCTACGCAGCGGATGGCTCCGGCCAGGGCGAGCAACTCACCCGCAATGGAAACGGGCATCGCTGGAACCTGTATCCCTCGCCCGATGGCAAATGGCTGGCCCATGACGACAAGCGCGGCCGACTGTCGCTGCTCGACCTGTCCAGCGGACGTGACCGGGTAATCGACGACGCCGGCAGTGAGGGCCTCGCCGAACAGTACGCCGCGGTCATCTGGTCATCCGACAGTCGCCTGCTCGCCCTGGTCCGCCCCAACAGCGCGCGCCAGCTCAACCAGGTGCTGCTCTATGGCATCGCGGATAATCGCCTCGCCGTGTTGACCAGCGACCGTTACGAATCCTTCGCACCGGCGTTTTCGCGCGACGGCGGCTGGTTGTACTTCCTTTCCAACCGACATTTCCGAGCCACGCCTGGCGCACCCTGGGGCGATCGCAACATGGGCCCCGGCTTCGACCAGCGCACCAAGCTGTATGCCGTGGATCTGGTCGGCGACCAGCGTTTCGCCTTCCTGCCAAACGATGAACTGAGCCCGGCGCCGGCGCCGGCCACGGACAAGAGCAAGAACGGCGACGACAAGAAGTCGGCGACAAAGGCCCCCACGCTGCGCTGGGACGGTCTGGCCGAACGCCTGTTCGAGGTTCCGCTGGCGCCTGGCAATTTCCGCGCGCTGGCACTGGACGACAAGCGCGTCTACCTGCTCGACGCCGGCATCGGCGCCGACGCCAAGCCCGAACTCAAGACTCTGGCGATCGGCAATGACGCACCCAAGCCGGAGACTTTCGCCGCCGAGGTGGATGACTTCGCGCTCTCGGCCGATGCCAAGAAAGTCTGGTTCATGAAGCACAAGGCCGATGGCGCGGGCGATATGTACATCGTCGAAGCCGGCGCCAAGGCGCCCACCGAACTGGCCAAGCTGCAGGTGCGGGTTGGCGACTGGCGCCTGGAAATCGAGCCGGTGCGCGAATGGCGGCAGATGTATGCCGATGCCTGGCGCCTGCACCGCGATTTCCTGTTTGACACCGGCCTGCGCGGCGTCGACTGGCCCGCGATGCGCGACAAGTACGCCACGCTGCTGCCGCGGCTCACCGACCGACGTGAACTCGACGACCTGCTCGGCCAGATGGGCGCTGAACTCAGCGTGCTGCATTCGCAGGTTCGTTCCGGCGATCTGCGCAGCGACAGCGAGCGCGCCACCGCCGCCTTCCTTGGCGCCGAATTCGAGCCGCAGGCTGGCGGGCTGCGCATCCGCCGCATCTACACCGGCGATCTGGAACTGCCGAACGAACGCGGCCCGCTGGCCGCGCCAGGCGTGAATGTGCGGGTGGGCGACGTGCTGCGCGCGGTCAATGGCCAGCCGGTCACGGGCGAAGCCGAGCTTTCCGACCGTTTGCTGCAACAGGGCGGCCAGCAAGTGCTGCTCGAGCTGGGACGCGGTGGCGCCACCCACCGCGCCATCGTGCTGCCAACCACCGCCGCCGGCGAAGCCAATCTACGCTATGGCGAATGGGTGCGGCAGCGACGCGAGGCAGTGGAGCAGGCCTCGGACGGCCGCATCGGCTACCTGCATCTGCGCGCCATGGGACCGAACGACATCGCCAGTTTCGCGCGCGACTTCTACGGGCAGTTCGAACGCGAGGGGCTGATCATCGACGTGCGCCGCAACCGCGGTGGCAACATCGACAGCTGGATCATAGAAAAGCTGCTGCGCCGCGCATGGGCCTTCTGGCAGCCGCCAGGTCGCAAGCCTTTCTGGAACATGCAGCAGACCTTTCGCGGGCACCTGGCGGTATTGATCGATCCGCTCACCTATTCCGATGGCGAGACCTTCGCCGCCGGCATCAAGGCGCTCGGCCTTGGTCCGCTGATCGGTCAGCGCACCGCGGGCGCCGGCGTCTGGCTATCCGATCGCACCCGGCTATCGGACAACGGCATGGCACGCGTGCCCGAGTTCGCCCAGTACGGTAGCGACGGCCGCTGGTTGCTGGAAGGCCACGGCGTGGCACCGGATATCGAAGTCGAGAACCTGCCGCACGCGAGCTGGAAGGGCGGCGATGCGCAGCTCGATGCCGCGATTGCCAACGTGCTGCAACGCCTGCGCGATGCACCGGTGCAGCAGCCGCCCGCACAGCCGATCACGCCGCGCGGTGGCACGGCGCGCGATGTGAGGTAAGCATCAGCTCGGTGGGCCAAGGCCTGAGGTCTCCCCAGAACTTTCCTTTACTGATCAGTTTGTTGCAGCTATCGTCGGCAAAAACAGCGCGTGCATGACGCGGTTTTTTCCTCGGGGTGTCGAAACCTGAGGACCACGCCATGCACGCC
>JBBSJP010000096.1:0-6008 GCA_038257155.1 Lysobacterales bacterium
CCGGTTGTGCTGGCGGTGCGGGCGGCGGCGCCACGCCAGGCGCGGACAATCCGGTACTCGGTGGTGCAGGGGGCGAGGGAGGCGCGGGAGGTGCCGGCGCAACGACTGCGGACGTGTCATTCGACACCACCCGCGACGGCTGCGCTGCCCACGCGGTGACACCGGCACCGAGCAGCAGCACGACGACAACGGCACTGCCGGCGATCCAGCGCGACAACGACGGAACGGGTTGCTTGAGCATGGCGATTCTCTCCTTGAGTGGATGGTTGCGGGCTTTATCGAAGGCTGCCCAGTGACATCCCAGCGGCAAAGGCTGCGCGGCGAGCTGGGTCTTGAGCATCGCCTCGCCGTAGTCGCGGCGGGCGTGGTGGTGGCGCGCGATCACGCGCTGGTCGCAGGCCAGTTCCTGGTCGTGGCGGAAATGGCGCGCGGCAAGGTGTAGCAGCGGGTTGAACCAGAACACGCAGCGCAGCGCGGTCGCCAGCGCATTGAGCTGGAGATCGCCGCAGCGGATGTGCATGTGTTCGTGCGCCTGCATCAGCAGTCGCTGCTGGGGCGTGTATCGGCTGTCGAAATCGGCCGGCACCACGATCAACGGCTGCCACACACCGATGGCGGCAGGAAGGCCGGCGACGCTGTCCGCCTGGGCCATGCCATCGCCGCGCTGGCGCAGCCGCCCGAGTCCGGAGCGGAAGGCGCGTTGCTGCTGCACGAAAAATCCTGCAAACGCGGTCGTACCCAGAAGCCACAGCGCGAGGATCCATATCACCAAGTGGACGCCGCCGTCGACGGCCGATGGCACCGGTGCAGCCAGCGATGCGCCGATGGTCGCAATCGCCATCGGCGCTGCCGGCACCGCAGCGGCCGGCAACAGCACCGCAATGATCGCCGCGGGCACCAGCAACCACAGCGCATAGGCGACGGTCGGCCCGAACACCTTGCGCAGCGGTCGCCGCAAGCCGAGCACCAGCAGCAATGCCGCACTCGTGGCGAGCGTGGTCTCGGTCAGCAGTCCGATCAGGTCAATGGCGTCCATCGTCGATCTCCTCAAGCAGCGTGCGCAATTCGGCGATGTCCTTGGCGCTGAGTCCACCCTGCTCGCTGAAGTGCGCGACCAGCGGGGCCACGCGCCCACCGAACATGCGTGCAAGCAGGCCCTGGCTCTCGCCCATGACCCAGTCCTGGCGGCGCAGCACCGGCGTGTACAGATAGCGGCGTCCGTCGCGTTCGGCCTGGATCGCGCCCTTCTTGAGCAGGCGGTTGAGCAGGGTCTTGATCGTGGGTTCCTGCCACTGCTGCGACTGCGCCAGCGCAGCGACCACGTCCTCGGCCGCCAGCGGCTGGGTGCGCCACAACACTTCCATCACGATCGATTCGGCTTCGCTGATCTGCATTGTTTACATCCGTAATCTTTGGAATGAGATTACGCCTGTAATTGCTGATGTCAAGCGCCAGTAACGATGGGACAAACTCAAGGCTGAGGAGGCAGTCAAGCGGGGCCGGGCTCTCGCCTGTCGGAAAGTGGACCAGGTCCATTGATCCGACTTACTCGAGGCCCCGGCAGATCATGGCCGCATCGCCCAGGCCTGACGGTAGTAGACAGGCGATTGACCAGCGCCTCGATAAGAGGAGATCAACCTGCCCACGTTTTGCCTGCTTGTCCCTAAAGCGTCGAGGTCATCTGGCCGCCGCGCGCGCTCAGCAGCTCGGCGGCCTGGTCGCGCTGCTCGGCGGAAAAAGCGTGCACCACCACGGTCGTGCTGCCGGCCTCCATCGCATCGCGCGTGGCCTGGACGTAGCGGTCGTGATCCGGGCGCAGTGCGACCAAGCCACCCAGCATCAGGCCGGCCATGGCACCGAAGAACAGCAGCACCAGCGCCGCGGCCACCGGCGAGTTGACGATGAAGGCCACGCCGATCGCATACATCGCGGCGAAGACAACCAGGCCGAGCACGGCCCCGACGATGCCCAGCCTGGCGTGGGCGACCACGATCGTGCGCCAGATGCCGTGGCTCTCCGGCTCCAGCTTGCGACCCGCGCCCGGCTCGCCGGGCGCGATCACCTGCACCTGCGCCGACTCGAGCGAAAGAGATTCGATGACCGCCTCGGCCGCCTGGCGCGCAGCGGCCTGGTCCGGGAACACGGCAGCGATCTTGCTGTTGGACAGCTCGCCGGTGATGGGAGAGGTTTCCGACACGACACGCTCCTGATGGCGACGGGACAAACACTTTCGCCGAGGTCCAGTATCAGCTGCGTGACGGGCAAGAAACAGCGGACAGCTACATCTGTCCGACTCGTTCGAGAACCCGACAGATCGGGCCCCGACATGGGACCGCAAGCGCGCGACTAACCGGCGCGTCGATACGTGGAAATGAAGCTGAGCTCTATTGCGTGATGCGAAGCAACGTGGCGCCGAACCGCTTCCGAAGGCATCGTCTTCGCAGCCGCAGGTGTATCTTGGCTGAGATCGGAAGCGTTTGCCCTGATATCCCTCGTTGCAAGCTTGTCCAACGAATCCAGCACATCGATTCCAAGAACATCTGGAGCAGAGAATGGGCGACGGAAAATCATTTCCCTGGAAATGGGCCGCAATCGGGGCCGCCGTGCTCGCGCTGTTCGCCAGCTGGTTCTTTCTACCCGCTGATGAATGGATCAGCGCCTTCAATCAGTGGATTCAAGAGTTGGGCCCCATCGGCTATCTGATATTCGCCATCGTTTATATCGTTGCCACCGTGGCGTTGTTTCCGGGTGCCATTCTCACGCTGGCGGCGGGTCTGGCCTTTGGCTTGCGGGGTTTTCCGCTGGTGGTGGTCGCAGCCACCATTGGTGCATCACTGGCCCTTCTGGTGGGCCGCTATCTGGCGCGGGATGCAGTGGAGAAACGCTGGGGTGACAGCGAACGCTTCAAGCGATCGACTCGGCGGTGGGCGAAGAAGGTTGGAAAATCGTGGGCCTGCTGCGGCTCAGCCCACTGGTTCCCTTCAACCTGCGGAACTATATCTACGGTCTCACCGACATCAAATTCTGGCATTACGTCGCGGCCACGTTCTTCGGCATCATGCCTGGCTCACTGATGTATGTGTATTTTGGCGCCGCAGGCAAAGCGGCACTGGCTGGAGGCGACGGCGGCGATCCGGTGCTCAGATGGTCGTTGTTTGGCGCCGGCCTGGTCGCCACGATCATCGTCACCGTACTGGTGACCAGGAAAGCCAGAGCCAAGCTGGATGAAATGGGCCTGGAAGAAGAAACAGAAGCCGGTCCGGCCGGCTGAGCCATGGCAGGTGGAAGGAAGGGGTCCGAGGTGGTCAAGCGCTGGCAACCACCGTCGTAACTTTACCTCGCCTTGGTTGGCGCTTGCCAAGGAAGAGAAGATGACCGGCAGGCATGTGGCGCGGGTGACCAGCAAATACATGGTTGATGTGGAGAGGATGAAATGATCCTGACCTTTTCTTCTTCCCGGTTGAGCGAGCCAAGTTGATCACGATGAGAACTCCAGAGCCCTCCGATATCCACGCCGCTGCAGGCGAAATACCTTCGTATCGTGTTGGCGTCATGATGATGGATGTCGAGGGCAAGGACCCGGACAACTTCGCTGCACTGGTTCTCGATGCGGTCAAAGAATTCGAGGAGGCGCTTTCCGAAGAGCAACGGCTGGGAATCGACACGTTCGCCTTCCCGGGACCGCATCTCAGCCCCGGCGCCGGCGCCTATTCCCCGCTGGATTTCCTCGAAATCGGCCTGGCCGAAAAGTTGGAGCGCGACGTCCAGTTCCTGCTGATCGTCACGGAGGTGGACCTGTCGTCATCCTCCCTGGCCTATACGGTCGCGCTGCCCAGCCAGCTGACCAACGTCGCGGTGCTATCGAGCAAGAGGCTGGACCCAGGCTTCTGGGGCGGCGAGGCCGATCCACAGCGCGCCTCGCGGCGTCTGGCCGCGCTTTTGCTGCATAGCTTCGGGCACCTGCTCAACCTTCCGCATCGCAAGTCACCGGACAATGTGATGTACCCGCTGGAGCGGATCGAGGATCTGGACCAGATGAGGCAGCTTTGCCGCGAGCAACTCGCGGTGATGCGAAAGATGCTGCCGCGAGAGGCGCATGAGCGCTCGACGCGCACGGGAAAGTTCGGATTCGTGCTGTCGGTGCTAAGAGAGGACGTCCGCGAGATTGTCCGCGCGACAGTTCGCGCCAATCCGTTCCGGCTCGTGCTGAAGATGCCGACCATGCTCGCAGCCGCGCTTTCAGTGACGATCGTCCTGTTGTTCAGTCCCGAAATATGGGATGTGGCGAGCACGGTTTCTGCATCGCAGATCACGCTGTTTTCCGTCGGGTCGCTGATTACCGCGCTATTCGTACTTTACCGGGCATTCGCTTTCCAGACGCTTCTGAGCCGCGATCGACTGCTAACCGAAACCGCAGTGGTCACCGCGACAGTGACGATCCTCTGCCTGATGCTGACCTTGCTGGTGATGTTCACGGGGTTCGCATTGGCGATGTACGCGGGCATCGTCACCGTATTTCCGGCACGGCTGATGGAGACATGGCCCACGGTCGACCCCGCCATCCGCACGATCGACCACGTCAAGATGAGCCTTTTCCTGGCATCCATGGGCGTCCTCGCAGGCTCGCTGGGCGGACGCTCCGACAGCCGGGATCTGGTGCGCAACGTGTTGTTCATCGATGAGGAGTCGTAGCGTCTGCATGTCGCCGCAGCAGGCTCTGTCGAAACCCGGACAGGGTCAGGGAACATGAGCGTTTGAATCCATAAGCTGAAAGGGTCGCGGCGGTTGATTGGCACCCGGTCAGCAAGTAATTTGGCACGTCCCGTTTGCCCCGCACGCGGACGTGGCCAACAGCCCTTTTGCAGGAGAAGCAGAATGTCCTTCCTCGACATCACCGTCATCCCCGTCCCCACTGCCAACAAGGCGGCGTACCTGGAGCACTCGCGTCAGACCACGCCCTTGTTCAAGGAGCATGGCGCCATCGGCGTCACCGAGTGCTGGGGCGAGGACGTGGCCGACGGCAAGCTGACCGATTTCAAGAAGGCGGTGGACCTGAAGGACGGAGAGACGGTCGCCGTGGGCTGGATCACCTGGCCCGATCGAGCCACGCGCGACGCCGCGTGGGACATGCTGATGCAGGACGAGCGGATGATGACGTTGGAAATGCCCTTCGACGGCAAGCGCATGATCTTCGGCGGGTTCGAGCGCGTCCTGGAAAGCTAGCGCGCAAGAACCGGGGTCGGGGAAGAGCGTCCCGGTTGCCACAGACGCAGCCAGGGCGACGCTGGCAATTAACTGTTTGACTGCCGGCGTCCAGGGTCTTCGTTCCGTTCAAAGGTGTCCATCAAACCCGCGGCATGCCAGGTTCATCAGTCAATTGAATGAACCGATCAGGAGAGCCTCAGCTGATTCATTTTGCCCGGCTTTTTCCCTCCCCGATTCCGTAACGTGCTCATTCCCCCGGGTGATACACGCGCTCGACATGGCCCTGCAGGTGCTCGGGCCAGAAGTACACCTGGCGCAGGGCGCCGGTTGCGTAGCGTTCGGCCTGGTCGTTGAAATGCGGTGAGCGCGGATCGCCGCTTTCTCCGCCTGCACTCACCGCAAGCGCATCGACCCTGTCGCCGAATTCCACCACCGCCACGAAGCTGTTGCCGCTGGTGCCGTACTGCCGCGTGGTCCCCGCCCAGCGCCTTGCACCGAACGATGCCAGCGAGCCCCAGCGTGCCGATGCAAACGGCACCGGGATGCTCGGCTGCCCATCATCAAAGGCCTGCAGGATCGCACCATCGATGCGCTGGAAGCGGTTGACCTGTCCCCAGGGCACACCGCAGCTGCCGAAGTCCTGCTGCAGGCGTTCGCACACCTTCGCCAGCGCGCCCAGTCGCGCCTGTGGCCCGGCCTGGCCGGCCATGAAGGCGTAAACGTCCATGTCCTCCGAATCGGCCTGGGCCTTGAGCGCATCCCACAGCGTGTCGCCCCACAGCACCGCCAGGGTGGTCGGCATC
>JBBSJP010000097.1:0-5785 GCA_038257155.1 Lysobacterales bacterium
AACACCTTCGGGTCGAGGATGGGCGGGGCCGCCTGCTGGGCCGCGCCTTCACGGTCAAGCTGTGGCCCACCCTGGTGCTGTTGCGGGATGGGCGGGAAATCGCACGCGTCGTGCGTCCGCGCGAGGCTGGCGACCTGCATGCATTGACCGAGGCCTTGGGCTAGCCCATCCGCGGGCTCGGCCCAAGCCGAGTCGTTGGTTTCAGTTCACTGAACCCCTTCGTGCAACGCCTGCAACGCTTCGGCCTCCTTCCTGACCCGCGCTCGGTCCGCCTCCAGCGGCATCGCGATCTCTGCTCGCTGCAACGCTTCCATCGAGTGAGCCAGGGCTGCCGAGCGGAACTCGGGCCCGCCCAGCAAGTACAGTGACCTCAGTGCCTTTTGCAGCCGCAACATGACTTCGACATATGCCGCGCCGTCGCGTGCGATGGGCGTGAAGGCATCGTCGAACAATTCTTCCAGCAGGATGGGCGGCACGTGGATGCGGGCATGCTTGATGTCCTCGACGTCCGCCAGCGTCGCCCAGGAACCCAGCAGGCGTACCGCGCGCCCGAGCACGTCAATCGCCGTGCCTGGATCATTCAGTGCAGGCGAGAGTGCGCGCGACGCGATCTCCGACAGGACGGCGACGCCGAACCGCGGATCCTGGTCGAAGGAGCGCACTTCAGAGATCGTGAACGCATCCTGCACCTCGTCGCGTGCTTGTGCGCTGTGTGGCCCAGTGACCCAGGCCAGGGGTGCGGTGGGATCGACGTACTTGCCCGGCAACGCGCCGACATAGACCTCGCAGTCCTGGGTTTCGCAGGTTTCGCTCAGCGCCGACATGTCGATATGCGCCACGTAACCCATCTCCTTCGTGAAGACTGGCCATGCGCCGTCCGGCAGCCGGTCGATCGCCGTGAATGGTTGTCCTCCGAGATAGGGATGGCGGTGGCGGTCGTGCATTGCCCGGCGCGCCGCATGCTCTACCCGCTCGGTGGTCTCGCCTACGCGGCCAAGGCTGGAGACGTGGTCGATCCACTTCAGCAGGGTGCCCACGATCACCACGATGACAACAAGCGTCACCACGTACAGGACCACGCGGCCGGTATCGCCATACAGTCCGGTCTGCAAGGCGATGATGCCGACCAGGCTGTAGAGGAAGGTGCCAAGGAACGTCGCCAGGGCGTTCTGCGCGGTGCTGTCCTCGGTCAGCAGGCGGGTGGCGCGCGGGGTGACGTTGCTCGTCGCCGAAGCCAGTGCCGCCACCAGCGTGCTGAGGGAAAAAATCGTGACCGACAACATGCTGGCCGCCAGGATGTTGAGCAGGCTGTCGACCGCATCGGCGCCGATCTTGGCAGGGATGTCCTGGGGGACATAACGCTTGACCCACACGGCGACCAGCGCGGTGGCCACGCCCAGCAGCGAAAACGCGGTGGCCCTAACCCAGACTTTGCGGGTGACTTGCAACAACAGCCATTGCAGGCGGGTGGTCATGCATGGGCTCCTTGGTGGGGCCAGAGGCGCATCCGGCAAAACGCAGGTGTTTGACGCCCATCCTGCCATGGGCCAGGCAGTGTGATCACCTCGGCTTTTCATCGGGTTTGACACGCTCCTGCGCATGAATACGATCGGATCCCCCGACCCTGCGGCATCGCCTGACCCGGCGAGCGACACGGAGCGACGCATCGCGCGCCTCCAGGCTGAACTCGCCACCCTGCAAAGCGAGCTGCTGGCTTGCCAGGAATCGCACGAACGGAACCACAGCGCGCTGTGCGCGATCGCCGACGGCATTGCCGTGGTCGACACGGACGGGCGGGTGACATGCCTGAATCCAGTCGGATCGCACTTGATCGGGTGGACGGAGAACGCCTGTCTCGGACGACGGCTCGGCAACGTCGCCCGCTTCATCGACCACCAGGGTCAGCCCATCAACTTGTTGTCCGATGGATTCAGCAATGACCCTGACTCGATCGTCTCGCTGGTGCGTCGCGATGGCCACGTCATCATGGTGGATGGCGCGGTTGCCCCGGTGCATGCGCGTGATAAACGCCTGCTTGGCACCGTGGTCACGTTCCGCAACGTGACCGCATCGACCAAGCTGGCCCGCGAGCTTGCCTACCACGCCAACCACGACCCGCTGACGGGCCTGCAGAACCGACGCGCCTTCCAGGCGCAGCTGGAACGTGCATTGGTCAATGCCCGCGAATTCCGCAACGGCAACGCACTGCTCTACCTGGACCTGGACCAGTTCAAGGCCGTCAACGACAGTGGTGGCCACCTCGCCGGGGACGAACTATTGCGGCAGCTTGCGGCCTTGCTCAGCAAGCAGCTGAGGGAGCACGACACCGTCGCACGGTTGGGCGGCGACGAATTCGCCATCCTGCTGGAGAGCTGCACGCCCGAAGACGCGATCAACGTCGCCGAGAAAGTCCGCAGCGCGGTCATCGACTTCGCATTTGCATGGGACGGTGGCGAGTACCGGATCGGCACCAGCATTGGCCTGGTCCAATTCGACGACGGCGACCGCTCCGTGGATGAACTCATCGAGTTGGCCGACAGCATGTGCTACGTGGCCAAGGACAGTGGCCGCAACCGGGTAGCGGTCTTTGGCGCCGAAGGCCCGCGAGCACTGCCCGTTGGCCAGGACGTCTCCCATCGCCCCGGTGCGCGCAGGGAAGACGACGGGGCGTCGTGAGCTTGTTCGCTGCGGCGCGCACCAGTGCTCATTTGGTGGTCTGGCCTCGCCAAAGAGGTGCCTTCGACAAAACACGCCCTGAATGGTGTCCGCTTCTTCAGCTACATCCCGTGGACGTGCGGTGTTTCCGAAGCGTGAACCCAGCTCAAAAAAAAACTGGTCTTCTTGGCCCAGTTGTGAAAATGTTCTACCCATGCATCGCTGCTTTCTGGCCATGGTTGGCTCGGAGTCGCGGTTCCTGGCGTCTGAAGGCCGCCGCGGACCGTTTTAGGCACGCAGTGTCCACGGGATCTTCGGGCAGTTCTGGATGGGCGAAAAAGAACCTGGTGCTGGCATCGTTGGCGCAAAGCCAGCGCGCACAGACGCGGCCGAGCAGTCGAGGCTCGAGAACACCCTGCTGAAAACGGGTGCGTTGCAGGACGCCATCTTCCACAGCGCCAACTTCTCCAGCATCGCCACGGATGCCAGGGGCGTGATCCAGATCTTCAACGTCGGCGCCGAGCGGATGCTGGGCTACGACGCCGCGGAGATGGTGAACAAGAGGACGCCGGCGGAAATCTCGGATCCCCAAGAGCTGCTGACCCGTGCCTCGGCTCTCAGCGCTGAACTGGACACGCCAATCAGTCCGGGTTTCGAAGCCCTGGTGTTCAAGGCCTCGCGCGGAATCGAGGACATCTACGAACTCACTTATCTCTGCAAGGACGGCAGCCGCCTGCCTGCGATCGTCTCGGTCACGGCCTTGCGCGACGCCGGGGACGCCATCATCGGCTACTTGCTGATTGGCACCGACAACACGGTACGCAAGCAGGCCGAGGCCGCGCAGGCGGTGCTCGACCAGAAATTGCGCGACCAGCAGTTCTATACGCGCTCGCTGATCGAGTCCAACGTGGACGCGCTGATGACCACCAGCCCGGAGGGCGTGATCACCGACGTCAACGAACAGATGCTCGCACTGACCGGCCATACCCGCCAAGCATTGATCGGCACGCCCTGCCGCGACTGCTTCACCGACCCAGCGCGCGCGGACCTGGCCATTCGCCGCGTGCTGGCCGAAAGAAAGATCAACAACTTCGAATTGACGGTGCGGGCGCTCAACGGCAAAGAAACCGTGGTGTCCTACAACGCCGCGATCTTCAATGACCGCGAGAACAGGCTGCAGGGCGTCATCGCCGCGGCCCGCGACGTGACCGAGCTCAAGCGCTTCGAGCACACCCTGCAGCAGAAAAACGTGGAGCTCGAGCACGCCAGCCGGATGAAATCGGAATTCCTGTCGACCATGTCGCATGAACTGCGCACGCCCCTCAATGCCATCAATGGTTTCTCGGAGGCGCTGAGGGATGGATTGATGGGGCCACTGAGCGAAACCCAGCACGAGTACATCGGCGACATCTTCACCAGCGGCCAGCACCTGCTGTCACTGATCAACGACATCCTGGACCTTTCCAAGGTCGAAGCGGGGATGATGTCGCTTGAACTGGAGACGGCGGATCTCCCCAAGCTGCTCGGCAACAGCCTGTCGATCGTGCGGGAAAAAGCCGCCGCGCAAGGCGTACCCCTGGACCTCGACCTGGGGGCTGGACTTGGGGCCTTGCAGCTGGACACGCGCAAGACCAAGCAGATCGTCTACAACCTGCTGTCGAACGCGGTGAAATTCAGCAAGCGCGGCGGTACCGTCACGCTATGCGGGCGCCGAGTGCCCCGGAACGCGGTTGGCAAGTTCACCAGCGACTGGGCCACGCATCAATTCCCGGTGCCCGAAAGCGGGTTCACCGAATTCCTGGAGATCGCCGTCACCGACAGCGGCATCGGCATTTCCCCAGGGGACATGAAAAAGTTGTTCCAGCCCTTCACCCAGATCGACAGCACCCTTGCCCGCAAGTTCGAGGGCAGTGGCCTAGGCCTGGCATTGGTGAAGCAAATGGCCGAACTGCACGGCGGGAGCGTGGCGGTCTCCAGCAGCGAGGGCGAAGGCACCAGCTTTGCCGTGTGGCTGCCGGTCCGCACCGCCGGGGATCCGATGCTGGAGTTGCCGGCACCCGAGCATGTGCCCCGCGACATGCTCAGGCTCGAGCGTCCACGGGTCGCCCTTGTCGTGGAGGATGATGACCCTTCCGCTGCCTTGGCGAAGCTGCTGCTGGAAGCCGAGGGGTTCCAGGTGGTGGTGGCGTCGAACGCGGAATCCGCCCTCGAGTTGCTCGAACTGCATGACCTGGACCTGATCACGCTCGACCTGCACTTGCCGGGAATGAGTGGCCTGGAGCTGCTGCATCGCCTGGGCAACGACAGCAGGCTGGCGAGCGTGCCGGTCGTGATTGTCTCCGGCCACACGGAGGGGACGATCGGGTTGTGCGGGGGCGCGGCGGCGGTCCTGCAGAAGCCGATCAGCCGCCAGCAATTGCAGTCGTCCCTTGCAAGCCTTGGGCTGCAGGAAGCCCCGCACAAGACGCTCACGATCTTGGTGGTGGACGACGACCCGAAGGCAGTCGACCTGATCGCCAAATACCTCGCACCGCCCGCCTACGCGGTGGTGCGCGCTTTCGGCGGAAGCGACGCCATCGTCCTGGCGAGGCAATTGGATCCCGACCTGATCCTGCTCGACCTCATGATGCCGGGCGTCAGCGGATTCGACGTGGTCGAGGCGCTGGCCCGCACGCCGGAAACGGCCGGTATCCCGATCCTGGTCGTGACCGCCAAGGAAATCACCCCACAGGACCGGGCCGCACTGAACCGAAATCCGGAACACGTCATCCAGATCGTCAAGAAAGCCGGCTTCGACCGGGTGGGCTTCATGAGCGAGGTCAGGCGTGCCTTGAAGCTCTCGGAGGCCGGCGATGCCACGCATCCTGGTCATTGAAGACAACCCGGCGAACATGAAGCTGGCCTGCCTGTTGCTGCGCAACGCCGGCCATGGCGTGCTCACGGCAACCGACGCCGAGTCCGGGCTGTCGATGGCCCGGGTGGATCGGCCGGACCTGATCCTGATGGACATCCAGCTTCCGGAAATGGACGGTTTGTCGGCGACTGCGTTGCTCAAGCAGGATGCGGCCACGGCCAGCATTCCCGTTATTGCAGTCACCGCGATGGCCATGACCTCTGACCGGCAACGGAC
>JBBSJP010000098.1:0-5316 GCA_038257155.1 Lysobacterales bacterium
AGCGTTTTTGCTCGCCGCGAGTAGATCTCCCGACCCGGCTGGTCGCTTGTCCCATCGCGTTTGCGCGCCTGCTGCGCTGGCGTAAGCCCCTCAAGCTCAAGGTAGGCATTGAATTTTTCCGCTGCCAGTTCGGCCCTCCTGGCAATCGCCCTGGCGACCTATGCCCTGTCCATGACGCTGGGTCGTGGCTCCTTCGGCGCGATCAACATGATGCTGCTGTGCGCTGCGTTCGGAGGCGCGGTGCTGTTTGGCCTGATCGAAGACCGACTCCCGTCGCCGCTGGTTCGTCCAGCATTGTTCCGTGATCGCAACATCAGTACCGGCTTCGCCATGAGTGCGCTGGTCACGACCGTGGCCATGACGACACTTGTCGTCGGACCCTTCTACCTCACAGGTGCTCTTGGGCTGAGCCCGGCTTTAATGGGCCTGGTCATGACCGCCGGGCCCTTGGTCGCCGCGTTGGCAGGCGTGCCTGCGGGCCGCGGCGTGGACCGGTACGGTGCGCGGGGCATGGCTGTGGTGGGCGTGGCGGTCATGACGGCCGGTTGTACTGTGCTTGCCGTGCTACCGGTCGCTTGGGGCGTTATCGGCTAAGTGCTGCCACTTGCCACCACGACGGCCGGGTTCGCGATATTCCAAGCTGCGAACAACACGGCCGTCGTGACGGGCGTGGACGCCGGGAACCGCGGCGTCGTATCAGGCCTCCTCACCTTGTCTCGAAATCTTGGCCTGATCACTGGTGCTTCCGCCATGGGCGCGGTTTTTTCGGCTGCAAGTGGAACGACTGATGCCGCTGCCGGCGACGGCGCAGCGATCGCGACTGGCATGCATGACGTTCGCCGTTGCCGCACTTCTGACGGGTATTGCACTTGCGCTCGCCATCGCCGTGGCAAAACAAAAGCTCCCCGTTCAATCCCCTGCATGAGATCGACTGTGTCCACATCCAATCTTTACGTTTGCGCGATCGCGCAAATGCCTGAGTGTCACAAAGCCCTAGAAAGAAAGGCATGTGGGCAACTCATGCTCGTTTCTCCGGCTGATCAGCGGAGGGAGCCAAGCCTAAACATGCCTTTGAGGCAACATGCGGTTCAACGTCCGCTTTCTCCGATAGTGGACACGAGTCGCGACGTCAGCCTCCGACCCGAAGCGGACCTGCCCTCACCATTACTTATTCCTCAGAGTCTGGCTTTGATCTCGGGACGTTCCCTCCGAGGATTGCGGGTCCAGCTGCTTCCGCCACGACAACTCAATGCAGCGCATGCGTCCGCAGCCACGCTGCCACAGCGACTACGCACGGTGATGGAGCGCGTGCCGCACTCGTCACGAGGTGGTACGTGTGACCGGGGATGCTGGGTTCGAACGGCTGGGTCAGATGCCCTTCGCACAGTTCGCTGCTGACCAGTGCCTGGCTGAGCATCGCCACGCCTTGTCCGGCCACGGCGGCTTGGATCGCAAGACTCTCATCGGATAGGCGGAGCATTCGCGCGGACGCAGGCCATGGAAGGGCCGCCATCGAGAACCAGCGTTCCCAAGTCGGATTGTCAGGATGCGCATGCTTCCAATCGAACTCTATCAACGGCACGCGCGCCAGGTCGGTTGTGCTCGCGACGGCAAGGAGTGGGTTTGCCATTGGCGCAAAGCGATCCGTGAACAATGGCTCGGCTATCAGCTCGGGGTAGGGCCCGCGGCCATAACGGATCGCAAAATCCACCGCGTTCGAGCGCAGGTCGATCGCCTCGTCGGACGCATGCAACTGCAGATCGATTTCCGGATGCGTGTTGCGGAAGTCAGTAAGGCGCGGCAGCAACCATTTTGCGGTGAACGCGCGGGTCGCCGAGATCGTGACGCGCGGGCGGACGTCCGGCGCGCTCAGGCGCTGGAGCGTTGCCCCTATCGCATCGAAACTCTCGCGCAGCACAGGGAGCAGCTCGCGTCCGGCTTGTGTCAGCACCACCTTCCTGACCTGCCTGTCGAACAGCAGAACGCCGATCTGCTCCTCCAGTGAGCGGATCTGATGACTGATTGCAGTCGGCGTTACTCCCAGTTCCTCAGCCGCGAGCTTGAAGCTGCCCAAGCGGGCTGCGGTTTCGAAGCTACGCAGTGCGGACAGTGGCAGTGATCGGCGGCGCATGGTGAGGTGAAATAGTTTCATCTATTGCGTGAAAAATGAGCATTTGTCGCGTCCTTC
Organism: Lysobacterales bacterium; assembly: GCA_038257155.1. Lineage (GTDB taxonomy): Bacteria > Pseudomonadota > Gammaproteobacteria > Xanthomonadales > Xanthomonadaceae > JANJTY01. The sequence continues at coordinate 2,189 of JBBSJP010000098.1, forward strand.
TCGGCGCCATTATTGTGTCGAAGTGGCGATGTGCCCAAACACTGGACGACCGATATGAATGAGAATGGTACACCCATGCTCGAGCGTGTAATTACCCGACCCGACCCCTATGAGCCCTTCCTGCTGTCGCAGGGGATCCGCTTTGGCGACCTGCTGTTCATTTCAGGCCAGGCCGGGGCAGGCGAAGACGGGCGGATCGTCGCGGGTGGGTTTCGTGCGCAGGGTGAGCAGGCGTTCGCCAATCTGAAACGTGCGCTCGAGGCCGGTGGCTCCAGCCTCCAGGACGTCATCAAAGTGACCATTTTCGTGACGGATATGGGGCAATTCGATGACGTGGTGGCGTTGCGACGGCAGTTCTTTTCAGCGCCGTACCCTGCCGACACGATCGCGCAGATCCAGGCCCTCTACACGCCGGCAGCGATGATCGAAATCGAGGCGATCGCCGCTGTCCGTCCGAGAGGGCAGTGACATGCCGGCCGGCATCCTGCAACGACCCAACGCCGTGGAAGCGAGTCTGTTCGCGCCGCTCAAGCTGGGTAAGCACGTGCTTCGCAACCGGCTCGCAATGGCACCGATGACACGGGTCAGCGCGACCGCAGACGGCCTGGCGACGTCGACGATGGCGTCCTATTACGCTGCCTTTGCAGCCGGGGGCTTTGCCCTGGTGGTGACCGAGGGCGTGTATACCGACACGGCCTATTCCCAGGGATACCTGTTCCAGCCCGGCTTGACGAGTTCGCTTCAGCGCGACGCCTGGCGCGTCGTCGTGGACGGCGTGCATGACCACGGAACCTGCATCGTCGCGCAACTGATGCATGCGGGGGCGTTGTCGCAGGGCAATCCTTTCCGCCGGGACACAAAGGGGCCCTCTGCCGTGCAGCCCAAGGGTCAACAGATGTCCTTCTATCGGGGCGACGGGCCGTATCGGTTGCCGAAGCCGATGTCGCTCGTTGAGATCCGGGAGGTGGTAAGCGGATTCGCCGAGGCCGCTGCTCTCGCGAAAGCAGCCGGCTTCGATGGCGTGGAGATCCACGGCGCGAACGGGTATCTGCTGGATCAATTCCTCACCGGCCATAGCAATGTTCGAGATGACGAGTACGGCGGTGCCTTGGAGGGACGTCTCAGGCTCATCGTCGAAGTCATCGACGCAACGAGGCGCGCTGTGGGCGCGGATTTCCTGGTGGGGCTGCGGATCTCGCAGGGCAAGGTGAACGATTTCATGCACCGGTGGGCTGGAGGCGAGGCCGACGCGGAGTTGATCCTCCGCACGCTGGGGCAGCAGCCCATCGACTACCTGCATACGACCGAGTTTGAGGCGTGGCAGCCCGCGTTCGGCGAACGGGGTCCCAGCCTGGCTGCATTTGCGCGCAGGTATGTCTCGGTACCCGTACTCGCCAACGGCTCGTTGCACGATCCGGAGCGCGCCGCTGCACTACTGGATGGAGGCGAAGCCGACATGGTGTCGCTGGGCCGGGGCGCGCTAACCCATCCGGATTGGCCGGACCGGGTTCGCGCTGGTACGCCCCTGGATACCTTCGACGGTCGGATACTTGCGCCAATAGCGGACCTGGCGAATGCTGATCGCCCGCCGACGCCCCTTCGGGGCGCGGCTTGACTCATCAGGTGATAGGCGGTCATGAAAGAGCTTCGTGTCACGACGGAAAAGGCGGAGCTGGATATCCCGCTGATCCATCAAGTCCTCTCTGAGCAGACCACCTGGGCCAAAGGCATTCCACTTGCGGTGGTTCAAAGGTCAATTGAGCATTCGCTCTGCTTTGGCGGTTTCCTTGGTGGTAGTCAAGTGGCATTTGCCCGCGTCATCTCCGACTACGCAACTTTTGCCAACGTCGTAGACGTATTCGTGCTCCCCGAACATCGCGGCAAGGGTTACAGCAAGGCGCTCATGTCGGCTGTGCTTGCACATCCCCAGCTTCAAGGGCTACGCCGCATGATGCTGGCCACAGCGGACGCGCATGGACTGTACGCTCAGTACGGGTTCACGGCTCCCCTGTGCCCACATTCGCTCATGGAGCGTTACTTCCCGGACATCTATGCACCCGCCCCCTGACAAATCACTCCAGCCGAACCCGCTTCATTCGCTTCATTGAAAGGCGTTGCTGGTGTTGCTCCTTCGAATCCCGGCTCGCATGTTGCGGGTTGGCTCAATTCAAGCGTGAGGGCGCGTGGCCTGACCACTCGGTGGCTATTCCGGCTTCATCGCCACGACGAAACCAAGCGTCCGACCCGCCCCTACGTCCGGCTGCGAAAGATTGATAAATCCGGCTTGACGAATATCTTCGACGAGGTCGCGCCTAGATAGCAGGCTGACCACCGACGGCGCCTTTCCGAGCCAGCGCATCACGCTCAGCAGCGGGCGGAAAGGGATGCGCGAGTCGCCGAGGCAGACGGTCGACGAAACGAAGAAGCCACCCGGCTTGAGCAGCCGGTGGATGCGCTGCAGCGCGGCGGACCGGTCTGCCAACAGGTGCAGCACACTGTACGCGCAGACGCCATCGAGCTGACCGTCGGTGAATGCGTTGAAGCTGTCATCGAACGGACCCGCGTGAAAGTGCGCATTTCCCACCTGTTGAGCACGCGCCTTGGCGTTGGCGATGCGGACCATTTCGCTCGAGAAGTCGAGCCCGTGTACCTCGGCGGCGCCGGGCGCGAGCCGCAGTGCCAGCGAGCCGGTACCACAGCCGATGTCGAGCACGACGGACTGTGGGGTGATCAACGCCCTGGTGACCTCGATCTTGCGTTCGAAGGCATCCGGATTCGCCACGGGCTGACGCGCGTATCGTTCCGCCATGCGGTTCCAGAATCCGGCGTCGTCCATCGGTGACTCCTGTGGGGTCCTTTGCGGCGCCAAGAATCGCACGTGCCGAGACGATTGAAGAGCACATGCGACGCCGAGGGTTCGAACCTGTTGCAGTTGGCGTATCGAGGCGCGCAAGGAACGTGGTCGAAGAGGGAGTGGGGTGGAGTTCTATCGAGTTGCCGCTTCCGACCCGAGGCGGACATTGCCCAGCCGCCGAACAGCACTTATTTTGCAGTGTTTCGGCATTCCTCCACGACAAGGGAGCGCAGCCATCGATGGGCGGGGTCCGCTTCCAGGCGAGGGTGCCAAA
>JBBSJP010000099.1:0-5310 GCA_038257155.1 Lysobacterales bacterium
AAAATACGGCTGGCGTGCATGGCGTGGTCCTCAGGTTTCGACACCCCGAGGAAAAAACCGCGTCATGCACGCGCTGTTTTTGCCGACGATAGCTGCAACAAACTGATCAGTAAAGGAAAGTTCTGGGGAGACCTCAGGCCCTGGCCCACCGCGTGCGGCACCTGGTGCAAGGAAGACCAGGCCTGCGCTACGCGTTCGGAGCGAGGTAGATCACGCCGTCACGCAACTCGACCGGCACCTCATGCAGACGCTGTCCGCGACACGGGCCGGATACGCAGTTGCCATCCGGCACGGTAAACACCGCGCCATGCGCGCCACAGACCAGGTGGCCGTTGTCCATCAGGAAGCGTCCCGGCGCCCAGTCCAGCGAACGTCCGGCGTGCGGACAGATGTTCAGGAAAGCCCGCACCTTGTCACCGCGGCGCAGCAGCACCAGCCGTTCAGGTCCGGCGCCGGTCTCACCCGAAGCCGCCAACGCACCGCCGTCCGGAACATCGGCGGCTCTCGCCAGCGCGCCTGCCGGCAAGCTGAATGGGGTGGCTTCAGTCACTTGTTCCTCATCCGGTGCACCCTGATACTCGGGGTAATCCCCAATTCTGCCACGCCATGCGCTTTGTCTTTACCCAGATGCGTCGTCCGCGAAATCCGCTGCTGCAGCTGCTGCTCGGATTGGCCGCGCTCGGCCTGCTGCTGTTCTTTTCGGTGTTCGCACTGTTTGCAGCCGTGGGTGTGATGGCGGTCATTGGCCTGGCGCGGGCCTGGCGTGCGCTGACCGGTCGTCCGGCCTCGACTGCCGGGGCTTCGTCCTCCGGCAACGTCGACGTGATCGAGGGCGAGTTCACCGTGGTGCGCGACACGAGCGGCGCGCAATCGGCCCAGCAGATCCACTACACGCGATGAGTTTCGTCCTTGCTGCGCCCAGCCAGGCCAGCGTGGCGGTACGGGGCAGTGCCCAGCGCTTTCCCGTTCACCGCATCTATTGCGTAGGCCGCAACTTCGCCGAGCACGCCCGCGAAATGGGCGCGGAAGTGCAGCGCGGCACGCCGGTGTTCTTCATGAAGCCAGCCGACGCCGTGCTGTGTGGCGGCGAGGTGCCGTATCCGCGCGCCACCACCGATCTGCATCACGAAGTGGAGCTCGTGGTCGCGCTTGGCGCTGGCAGTGATGGCGAAGTATCGGTCGAGCACGCCACCGACCTGGTATTTGGTTACGGCGTCGGGCTGGACCTGACGCGCCGCGACCTGCAGGCCATCGCCAAGGAAAAGCGCTTGCCCTGGGACACCGCCAAGGGCTTCGATGCCTCGGCGCCGATCAGCGAGCTGGTGCCGGCCAGCGAGGCCACGCTGCAGCCGGACACGCGCCTGTGGCTGGAGGTGAACGGCGCCATCCGCCAGCAGGCACCGCTGGGAGACATGGTGTTTGGCGTTGCGGAAATCCTGCACGAGCTGTCGAAGCTGTTCGCCCTGCAGGCTGGTGATCTGATCTTCATGGGCACGCCGGCGGGCGTTGCCGCGCTGCAGCCCGGCGACCGATTTCGCGCCGGTGTCGACGGACTCGTCGAGTTTTCCGGACGGATCCGAACGCGCTGATACGTGTTTCGATTCGAGTAAGCAGAGCGTGTAAAGTCTCGACGCGGGCAATTGGCCTGGATGGCGTCTGGAGTCGCGATGAGTCTGGTGAGCGAGTTCAAAGAGTTCGCGATGCGCGGCAATGTGGTCGATCTCGCAGTCGGTATCGTGATTGGTGCGGCCTTTGGCAAGATCGTCTCTTCCATGGTCGACGGCGTGATCATGCCGCTGGTCAGCGTGGTGGTCGGCGGGGTCAATTTCAGCGATCTGGCGATCACCCTGGTTGCAGCCGAAGGTGAGGTCGAGGCGGTGACTCTGAACTACGGCGCCTTCATCCAGACGATCGTCGACTTCACCATCATTGCGTTTGCCATCTTCATGGTGATCAAAGTGATGAACCGGATGAAGCGCAAGCAGGCAGCCGCGCCGCCGCCCGCACCGCCGGAGCCCAGCGAGGAAGTGAAGTTGCTGGTCGAGATTCGCGACCTGTTGAAGCTGCGCACCTGAGCTGCGTCGTTTCGCAATCGCGCTCACAGGCTTGAAAGGCTCAGTTGCGTAGACTGCGTAGGCCAGCCTGAGGGGCCGGCCTGATTCCTGTCTGGAGTGCCTGATGCTGTCTTCAAGATTCCTGCTTGCGCTACTGGTGGCAGCCGGCACCTGCACGGCGCAAGCGCCGCCATCCACGCGCATTCCCGAGACCGCCGTGCAGCAGGGCGAGGCGCTGCGCGAGCGTGCGCTCGCCGGCAGTGTCGCCTGGACGCTGGTCGAGTCGTTGACCACCGAAGTCGGCGCGCGGATGGCCGGCAGTGAGGCCGATGCACGCGCCGTGGCCTGGGCGGTGGAGAAGTTCGGCACGCTGGGCTTCGACGAGGTTCGCACCGAGCCGGTCACCTTTCCGGTCTGGGTGCGTGGCGAAGAACACGGCGAGGTGCTGGCACCCTTTCCGCAGCGTCTGGCGATGACCGCACTGGGTGGCAGCATCGGTACCGAAGGTGCGCCGCTTGACGCCCGCATCGTGCACTTCGAAAGCCTCGATGCGCTGCGCGCGGTTCCTGACGGCAGCCTGGATGGTCGCATCGCGTTCATCAGTTACCGCATGCTGCGTTTTCGTGATGGCAGTGGCTACGGGCCAGCGGTTGATGCGCGGAGCAGCGGCGCCTCGGTGGCCGCATCGAAGGGTGCTTCGGCCCTGCTGATCCGCTCGATCGGCACCTCCAACGACCGTTTTCCGCACACCGGCAATCTGCGCTACACGGACGGCGTGCCGCGCATCCCGGCTGCTTCCATCTCCAATCCCGATGCCGACCTGCTGATCAACATGCTGAAGCGTGGTCAGCCGGTGACGGTGCGCATGCAGATGGAAGCCACCACGCTCAGCCGCTACACCTCGCAAAACGTGATCGGCGAAATCCGCGGCCGTGAACTGCCCGATGAGGTAGTGCTGATCGGCGGGCATCTGGACTCGTGGGATCTTGGCACCGGCGCGATCGATGACGGTGCCGGGGTGGCCATCACGATGGCGGCCGGTGCGCTGATCGCCGCCTTGCCGGAACGCCCGCGTCGCACCATTCGCGTGGTGGCTTTTGCGAACGAGGAGCAGGGGCTGATCGGCGCACGCCAGTATGCCGAGCGTCACGCCGCGAGCGTGCGCCAGCATCTGATCGGGGCAGAGAGCGACTTCGGCGCCGGACGCATCTACGCACTGCGATCGAACGCAGCGGATCATGCCTGGCCTGCGATCGAACAGATCGGCGCCGTGCTGAAGCCGCTGGGCATCGAGGTAGTGCGCGACAAGGGCGGCGCAGGACCCGACCTGATCCCGATGGTGACCCGCGGCATGATCTGGGCGCAGCTTGCCCAGGACGGCACCGACTACTTCGACTACCACCACACCGCCAACGACACTCTCGACAAGATCGAAGCCGCCGCACTCGACCAGCAGGTCGCGGCGTATGCGGCGTTCGCCTGGATGGCGGCGGAGGCGGAGGGAGAGTTCGGGTCGATGCCGAAGGGCGGGGAATAGAGCCCTGAGACCTGGATCCGCCTCACCGCAACAACGGCGTATCCAGCACAGTCGACTTGCCGCCCAGCAACTTCTCGGCTTCGAGAATCACGTCGTCGGTTGATACGCGACGCTTCTTCATCAGCGCCTGGGTGAGGTCGTCGATGCTGCGCTCACCGTTGCTGCGCGCACGCAGCTCCTCATCCAGCGCAGCCAGCATCACCACGGCACGCGCGGTGCGGTCGCCAGTTGAGCGTGAGGCGGGCAGTTGCTTGATGTTGCGGCCGCGCTGGGCGAGGCTTCTCAGCGTGCGGTCGAACCGCGAGTCACTGACCAGTCCGCTGCGCAAGGGCAAGTGAATCGCGTAGTACTCTGCGAAGCCTTCCGCAATCCAGTCGTGTCCCCTGTCGCCAGTGAGCCGGGTAAAGGTGTGGGTCAGTTCGTGCAGCAGGGTGCTGGTGCCATCTTCGCCGATCATCGGGCGAGCGGCGTGCAGGTAGAGCGAGTTCGGGCCGGACAAGCCGCCGCGCCACATTGGATCACCCGCGCCAAGGATCAGCAGCTTGTCCGGCAGCGTGCCGAAGGCCAGCTTCATCTCCGGTGCCGTGGCGGTAACAATGGAGACGATATCCATGCGTCGGTAGGTTTCACCGCGCGGCGCGGCAACGACCAGCTGCATGTCCTCGACCTTGTCGCGGCGGATACCCAGATCGCCAGCGATGATCCAGCCCACCGGCCGCACGAAGCGTCGCTCGGGATTCTTCAGCACGAAGCTGTTGGGTGCGTCGCCCGATTCATAGGCGGTTTGCGCCGAGGTCCATCCTTCCGGCAGCTCGAAGCTGATGCTGGCCTTGGACCGTGCACCTGGCGTGCTGCGTACAAAGGCCGCCGGCACCAGTTGATCACCGCGAAGGATCACCCAACTGTCGGTGATGCGGGCGTCGTAGCCGGCATTGCGACGCTTGCGATCGATGCGATAGCGATAGCGGAGGCTGCCGCCTTTCTCGGGCGGTGTCCACAAGGCACGGTCCTTGCTGCGCTCCAGCTCACCATCGCCCGTCACATCGAGATAGCGCTTCTCTGCCATGGCGAAATCAAGGCTGAGGAGTCGGCCCTTGCCTGGCGCCACGCGAATCTCTACCGCGGCCACGCCGTCCTCGGGAAGGAAGGCCACGTGATAATCGACACGGTAGTCTTTCGCGCTCGCGCCCAGCGCCAGGCTCGATAGAAACAGGGTCAGTGCGATTCGTAAAAAAGACATCGTCGGTCCGGTTACCAGCTGAATTCGACCTCGCACCTTAGCCAAGCCGGATGAATGGCACCAGAGCGTCGATTGGATGCGTGGAAATGGCTTGGGCGTAGGTCGGATCAAGCGCTGCCGAGTCGCTGAGTCGCGCGACCCGCATTGTCGGCGCGGATCCGACGCGGCGTACGGGTCAACCCCCTCGATGTCGGCTCCACCGCTGCGCGGCTTGAGCCGACCTACATTGGTCCCTCGTGGGTCGGATCAAGCGCCGCTGAATCGCCAGGCCAAGCGATGAGTGTTGTCGGCGCGGATCCGACGCTCACCTGCACAGCAACGCTACCGATGCCGCCGACACCACTCTGAAAGAACCTCCGCCGTTGCTGAAGGCGTACGGGTCAACCCCCTCGATGTCGGCTCCACCGCTGCGCGGCTTGAGCCGACCTACATTGGTCCCTCGTGGGTCGGATCAAGCGCCGCTGAATCGCCAGGCCAAG
>JBBSJP010000100.1:0-5216 GCA_038257155.1 Lysobacterales bacterium
GCGACCATGACGTGCTGGATATTTCGGTAGCGCTGCCGGAAGAGCGGGCACAGGCGAGCGCTTGATCCTTGCGTAGTGCGGCGTGCTGACCCTCGCCGATATCGCGTTTGACGATGCGGCCCACCTGCTCGCGCGATTCGGGCTGGTGCTCGAACGCGTCTCTGACGACGAACCGATCCCCGGCAGTTTCTGGGGCGAGTGCGAAGCCGGCATCATCGGGACGACGGTGTATGCACGCAGAGACACGCCCGTGCACTCGCTGCTGCACGAGGCTGGCCACCTGATCGTGTTGCCGCCGGAGCGTCGTGCCTGCGTGCACACCGACGCCACCGACTCAGTCGCCGAAGAAAACGCCGTCTGCGTATTGCAGGCATTGCTCGGCGACCAGCTCCCAGGCGTCGGGCGCACGCGCGTTTTGGCCGACATGGATGCCTGGGGCTACACCTTTCGCCTTGGCTCCGCTGCTACCTACGTCGAACACGACGCCAAAGACGCCTGGGATTGGCTACAACAGCACAATCTCATCGACAGCAATCGCGCCCTGCTCTTTCCAGTCTGCGATTAGGCAAGTGCGGGGCGGGCGGCCCTGCGCAGGGCATTTAGAGCCCAAGCAGGGCTGCCCGCCCCGCGCTTGCCGGAGCCTGGCCGCGCCCAAGACGCTGCCGCATTCTTGAACAACGCAACTTGCGGCCAACCGCTAGCGCGGTCTAGCCTTGGGCTCCCTGCGCAGCCGCGCTGACGAGGATCTCCCCGTGACGCTACGCCCTGCCCTGCTTGCACTCGCCATTGTCGGCGCCCTCGGCCTTGCCGGCTGCAAGCGCGATGCTGCACCCGACGCAGCCACGACACCTGGTTCTACCGCCGCACCAGCTGGAGAGACCGCCGACCAGTTCGTTGCCCGCGTCAACGAGGAATACCGCAAGATCGCCTCCGAGCTGAGTTCCGCGCAGTGGCTGTCCACGACCTACATCAACAGCGACAGCGAGATGCTGGCGGCCAAGGCCAACGAACGCTGGCTGACCCAGCTCAACGTGTGGATCGAGCAGGCCAAGCGTTTCGACGGCCAGCAGCTCTCGCCCGAGACCGCGCGCGCGATCAAGCTGATCAAGCTGTGGACCGCCATGCCGGCCCCGAAGGATCCGACCAAGCTGGAGGAACTGACCAAGCTCGCCACCCGCATGGAGGGCATGTACGGCGCCGGCAGCTACTGCACCGGCGAAGGCGAGGCCAAGGTCTGCCGTGACATCGGCCAGCTCAGCGAGGTGCTTGCCACCAGCCGAGACTACGACGCGCAGCTCGATGCCTGGCAGGGCTGGCATACCGTCGGCCAGCCGATGCGCAAGGACTACACCCGCTTCGCGCAGCTCGTGAATGAAGGCGCCAAGGAAATGGGCTTCGCCGATGCAGGCGAGATGTGGCGTTCCGGTTACGACATGAGCCCGGCCGAACTCTCGGCCGAGAGCGACCGCCTGTGGGACCAGGTAAAGCCGCTGTACGAACAACTGCATTGCTATGCCCGCGGCAAGCTGGGCACCCAGTACGGCAGCGACAAGGGACAAGTGGCCGGCGGCCTGCTGCCAGCGCACCTGATGGGCAACCTGTGGCAGCAGGACTGGGGCAACCTGTGGGACATGATGCAGCCGTATCCGGGCGCGGGCAGCTTGGACGTCAACGCGTCGCTGCGCACCCTCGCCCAGGCTGAGCTCGCCAGCGAGCGCGCCAAGCCGGCGGCGCCGGGCCTGTCCGCGGCGCAGCGCGAAGTCGCAATCGAGCGCGCCGCCGCGCTGTCCACTGCCAAGAAGATGACCGAGCGCGCGCAGGACTTCTATGTGTCGCTGGGCATGCCGAAGCTGCCGCAGAGCTATTGGGAGAAGACGCAGTTCATCAAGCCGCGGGACCGCGACGTGGTCTGCCACGCCAGCGCCTGGGACATGAACATGGCCGGCGACGTGCGCACCAAGATGTGCATCGTGCCCAGCGAGGAAGAGCTGACCACGATCTACCACGAGCTTGGCCACGTCTATTACTACCTCGCTTACAACAAGCAGCCGCCGATCTTCCAGGGCGGCGCGCATGATGGTTTCCACGAGGCCATCGGCGACACCATCGTGCTGGCGATGACGCCCAAGTACCTGGCCTCGGCAGGCTTGGTGGGCGAGCAGCAGCAGAGCAACGAAGCCCTGATCAATGCGCAGATGCGGATGGCCATGGCCAAGGTCGCGTTCCTGCCGTTCGGCCTGATGATCGACCGCTGGCGCTGGGGCGTGTTCGACGGCTCGATCAAACCCGGCGCCTACAACAAGGCCTGGTGGGACCTGAAGGCCAAGTACCAGGGCGTCGCCCCGGTCACGCCGCGCGGCGAGGTGTTCTTCGACCCGGGCGCGAAGTACCACGTTCCGGGCAACACCCCGTACACCCGCTACTTCCTTTCGCACGTGCTGCAATTCCAGTTCTACAAGGCCCTGTGCGACAGCGCCGGCCATACCGGCCCGCTGTACGAGTGCAGCTTCTACGGCAACCAGGCCGCAGGACAGAAGTTCTGGGCGATGCTGGGCAAGGGCTCCAGCCAGCCGTGGCAGCAGACCATGAAGGAGCTGACCGGCGGCGAGAAGATGGACGCCAGCGCGGTGCTGGAATACTTCGCTCCGCTGCAGACTTGGCTCAAGGAACGCAACGCCGGCCAGCAGTGCGGCTGGACTGCGGCGGGCACTGCTGCTGCGGCCCCTGCTGCATCACCTGCACCCGCGCCGGCCCGCTGAAACGGGTCCACGAGGTTGTAACGGATGGCCGGCGCAAGCCGGCCATTTGTTGTTGGGACTCAGCCGGCATCGATGTGGTGACAATAGAGAATTCCAACTATCCTGCCGTCCTGACCTCAGTCACGAAGGGATTTTCATGCGGTATCGCACGATCATGTCGCTGCTTCTCGCTGCAGGCGCATGCGCCGCCGCAGGGACCTGGACGCAGACGGGAACGGCCTGGCTAGACGCTCGCGTGTCCTCCGCTTCAAATCCGCAGGCAGGACGGCAGCAAGCTCAGGCAAGCATGGTGCACGCAGGCGGCGGGTCCGCCGGCGCAGCCAGCCTGACGGTGACGCGCGTCCCAAGCGATGTCAACAAGGATGGCCGCAGCGACTTCCTGCTCGAGCACGACGCCAGTGCCACGGTCGCGTATTGGCAGATGAATGGTGCGGACGTGGTCCGCACCTCGCCGATCTTCGCCAACCCGCAGGGATACACCAGGATCGGCACCGGCGACTTCAACGGCGACGGGGCGGCGGATCTGCTCTGGGTCCACCAGAACACGCGCCACATCCTGCTCTGGCTGTCCGATGGCGACGGCTTCGTGGCCGCGCCGGTCGGGGTATACGCAGCGGAGTGGCGGGTATCGGGGCTGGGCGACATCGACGGCGACGGCAAGAGCGACTTGCTGCTGCGCGCCGGAAACAACCTGATCGCCTACTGGATCATGGACGGCGCCACCATCGTGCGGCAGCCTGCTGCAATCACCATCCCCCAAGGCCTAACGCTGGTTGCGCAGGGCGACTTCAACGGCGATCGCAAGCTCGATTTCGTGTGGGAGGCTCCGGAAACGCGGACGCTGTCCATGTGGTTGGGCTCGGGCGAGGGCTTCACCGCCGCGCCGGTGCGGGAGTATGTGCAGGGCTGGAAGGTTTGGGGTGCAGGCGACATCGACGGCGATGGCCGCGATGACCTGTTGCTTACCCACCCCTCAGACCGTTGGTTCGCCTATTGGGTGATGGACGGCGCCACGCCGGTCCGCTATTCCCCTGCATTCCGCGTGCCCGGGCCGGAGTCCCTGAGCCGCCGGTTCGGGCCAGTTGCGGTGGGCGATTACAACGGCGATGGCAAGCTCGATGTCCTTCATTCCCGCGAGGGCGACCGCGCCCTGAGCATCTGGTTCGGCGACGGCAACGGGTTCGTCGCGTTCCCAACGATGAGCCACAACGAAGGCTGGAGAATCGCGCGTAGCTTCGGTACCGAAGGCACCCCGGTCAGGGCCTATGTGCACAGTGACGCCAACGGCGATGGCAAGGCCGATCTGCTTGTGCTTCGTTTGTTCACCAGTTTTAGCGCGGATGGGCAGCAGACCTTGCCGACCGGGGAAAGCTACTACAGGCTGAGCGACGGGCCACTGCGCATCGGATTTGATTTCTTTAACCTCGGGGGACGACCGCTGGCGACCGGCGACTTCGACGGCGACACCAGGGCCGACATCGTGATCGAAAAGCACCCCGATGCGCAGGGCGTGAGGCGCACGGTGATCCGCCTGAGCAGTGGCCTTCCTGCTTTCGAGGTGGTTATCCCGACCCCTGCCGCCGGCTGGAAGTTCATCGCCGCCGGCGACGTCGACGGCGATGGCCGCAGCGATCTGCTGCTGGGTGAGCAGACCGTGCTGCCCAGGTCGGAGGCCAACGCCGCGCTCACCGAAAACCCGGCAATGGCCGGCTTCGCCTACTGGGTAATGGAGCGAGGAGTCGTCAAGCGCTATTCGGTCGGTTTCAGGGTCGACCCCCGCACGCCCCGCTTGGCAGCGCGCGGGGACTTCGACGGCGACGGTCGGCTTGACCTGGTGTGGAGCAGTGCGAGCGGCAGTTCCGAACGCGAGATGAAGCAATGGCGTGGGGATGGCAACGGCTTCAGCGTGGTGGGCTTGCAGTTCGATGGCCGCCCAATCGCCGGACCTGCAGCCGGCTGGCACGTGTTCGGCGCCGGCGACGTGGATGGCGATGGCAAGAGTGATCTGCTCCTACAGCAATCAGAGGTTGCACTGAGCAACTCGTGGACGGGCATGGCGTTCTGGAAGATGGACGCCAACGTCATCAAGGCGTTCTCGCCCGGGTTCGTGATGCAGGGCTCCGACCGGGCCTTCAGCGATTACAACGGCGATGGCCGCCTCGACTTCGTGCTGACGAACTATTCCTTCTCGCGGCAGGTCCCGCACTCGCTCACCATGTGGCTGGGTGACGGGAGGGGATTCATTCCCTTCCAGGCAGGAGGCATTCGCAGCAGCGGACTGCTCGGCGACGGCGGCGAGATGGTCTTCAACCGGTAGCGGGGATTTCTCGCTATCGCGTTTTGCGATCGACCAGGTTGTGCCGCCATGGCACGACCCGAGTCGCAGCTCTTGGCCCAGCCCGGACACCCGCGCCAGGCACTGAGAGGCGATACTTGCCGCATGCCCGACGAACTAGC
>JBBSJP010000101.1:0-5215 GCA_038257155.1 Lysobacterales bacterium
GATGGCACAAACGAAAAGCCCGGCCAGTAGCCGGGCTTTCCATTCAACGCGCGTGACGGGTCAGTTGACCGCGTCCTTGAGCGCCTTGCCAGCCTTGAACGCCGGATTCTTCGAGGCCTTGATCTTGATGGACTCGCCGGTGCGCGGGTTGCGGCCGGTGCGGGCACCGCGCTTGCGCACGGAGAAGGTACCGAAGCCGACCAGGGTCACGGTGTCGCCCTTCTTCAGCGCCTTGGTGATGGCGGCAATCATTGCATCGACGGCGCGGCCGGCATCGGCCTTGGTCAGTTCTGCATGGTCGGCGACGGAATCGACGAATTCACTCTTGTTCATTGGCTTGTTGGCTCCCTGTACGGATGGTGGCGCGAAGTGTTCGGTGTCCGGACCGCAGCGCTCCCCTGCTGCGATGCCGGCATTGGCCGCGGCACGATCAACGTTGCGTCGCGGGTGCAATCCTTATACCAGCAGGATTTTCCGCATGCAACACGGAAAACCAGCGCTGGCGCGGGTTTCAGGGCTGCGCCGACGAATGGAAGGAGAATCGTCGATCAATGCTTGACATCCGGGCGCGCGGCGTCATCGGGTTTCGGCAGTGGCGGTTGCTCAGCCACGGCCAGCATCCGTCCCGGCAACGGGCGTTCCAGCGCGATGTCAAGCACCTCGTCGATCCACTTCACCGGCACGATCTTCATGTGCTTGGTCACCGCTGCCGGTAGGTCGGCGAGGTCCTTGCGGTTCTCGTCCGGGATGATCACGGTCTTGATGCCGCCCCGCAGTGCCGCGAGCAACTTCTCTTTCAGCCCGCCAATTGCAGTGACCCGGCCGCGCAGGGTGATCTCGCCCGTCATTGCCACGTCATTGCGCACCGGGATGCGGGTCAACATCGACACCAGCGTGGTGGCCATCGCAATGCCCGCGCTCGGCCCATCCTTCGGGGTGGCGCCATCCGGCACGTGCACATGCACGTCGTACTTCTGCAGGAAGTCGAGGTCGATGCCCAGGCGCTCGGTGCGCGCGCGCACCACGCTCAATGCAGCCGACGCCGACTCCTTCATGACATCGCCCAGCTGGCCGGTGAGGATCAGCAGGCCCTTGCCGGGGACCAGGCTGGATTCGATCTGCAGCAGGTCGCCGCCGACTTCGGTCCACGCAAGGCCGGTGACCAGGCCAATCTCGTTGTCTACTTCCGCGCGCCCGAAATCGAAGCGCTGCACGCCCAGGTATTTCTCCAGGTTCTTTCCGCTGACGGTGATGGTCTTGGCGGCCTTGCTGCCCTTCAGCTGCGGGCCTTTCAGGGCGATTTCCTTGACCACCTTGCGCGCCACCTTGGCGATCTCCCGCTCCAGGTTGCGCACGCCGGACTCGCGCGTGTAGTAGCGGACGATGTCGGTGACGGCGCTTTCGGCGATCTTCAACTCGCCCTCGCGCAGGCCGTTGGCCTTCAATTGCTTCGGCACCAGATAGCGCATGGCGATGTTGAGCTTTTCTTCCTCGGTGTAGCCGGGGATGCGGATCACTTCCATGCGGTCCAGCAGCGGACCGGGGATGTTCAGCGAATTGGAGGTGGCCACGAACATGACCTCGGACAGGTCGAGGTCGACCTCCAGGTAATGGTCGTTGAAGGTGTGGTTCTGCTCGGGGTCGAGCACCTCCAGCAGCGCCGAAGACGGATCTCCGCGGAAATCGGTCGACATCTTGTCGATCTCGTCAAGCATGAACAGTGGATTCTTGGTGCCGACCTTGTTGAGGTTCTGCACGATGCGGCCCGGCATCGACCCGACATAGGTGCGGCGATGGCCGCGGATCTCCGCCTCGTCGCGCACGCCGCCCAGCGCCATGCGTACGAACTTGCGGTTGGTGGCCTTGGCGATCGATTGGCCCAGCGAGGTCTTGCCCACGCCTGGTGGCCCGACCAGGCACAGGATCGCGCCCTTCATGTGGCGGACGCGGGTTTGTACGGCCAAGTATTCAAGGATGCGTTCCTTGACCTTCTCCAGCCCGTAGTGGTCCGCGTCCAGCACGTCCTCGGCGGCCTTCAGGTCCTTGCGCACCTTGCTGCGCTTCTTCCACGGCACGCCCAGCAGCCAGTCGAGGTAATTACGCACGACCCCGGCCTCGGCCGACATTGGCGACATCTGCTTGAGCTTGGCGAACTCGGCCTTGGCCTTGGTTTCCACCGGCTTCGGCATGCCCGCGGATGCGATCCGCTTGGCCAGTTCATCCAGGTCGTTCGGCGCATCGTCCAGCTCACCCAGTTCCTTCTGGATCGCCTTCATCTGTTCGTTGAGGTAGTACTCGCGCTGGCTTTTTTCCATCTGGCCCTTGACCCGGCCGCGGATGCGCTTCTCCATTTGCTGCACGTCGATCTCGCCATCGACCAGGCCGACCAGGGTTTCCAGGCGCTCGCCGGTGTCCAGGGTTTCCAGCAGCTTCTGCTTGTCGGCCAGGCGCACCCCGATGTGCGCAGCAATCGTATCCGCAAGCCTCGATGGGTCCTCGATGCCGGACAGCGTCTGCAGCAATTCCGGCGGCAACTTGCGATTGGTCTTGATGTACTGCTCGAACATCGACATCAGGGAGCGCGCGATCGCCTCGACTTCACGGGCCTCGCGGCCGTCGCCGGATTCCACCACCTCGCCCGCCCCGAACAGCGCGCCGTCGCGCTCGGCAACTTCGCCGACGCGCGCGCGGGTCAGGCCCTCGACCAGGACCTTGATGGTGCCGTCAGGCAATTTCAGCAGTTGCAGCACCTGCGCAAGCGTGCCGATCGAATGCAGCTCGTCGGCGCCGGGGTCGTCGGTTTCCGCGGACTTCTGCGCGACCAGCAGGATGCGCTTATCGCCCTCCATCGCCATGTCGAGCGCGCGGATGGACTTGTCGCGGCCCACGAACAGCGGGATCACCATGTGCGGGAACACCACCACGTCGCGCAGCGGCAACACCGGCAGGATCAGGCGTTCGGTTTCGATGGCGGGGGCGGTCATGCAGGCTCCAGGAATGCAGGCTTCGGCAGGATGCCTCGGCCTCCCACGGGTTATGGGGCTGGACGCCGCGGGATGCAAGCGTCTTGCGTCAGGATTGCGGGGGCGGCACAACGGCGAGTCAGGAGCCTCGAAAACAGCGAAGCCGCCTCGCAGGCGGCTTCCTGGGTTCGGCTGGGCAGCAATCAGTCGGCCGAAGCTGCCTTGGGCAAGGC
This sequence comes from Lysobacterales bacterium, assembly GCA_038257155.1. Taxonomy (GTDB): domain Bacteria; phylum Pseudomonadota; class Gammaproteobacteria; order Xanthomonadales; family Xanthomonadaceae; genus JANJTY01. The sequence continues at coordinate 3,197 of JBBSJP010000101.1, forward strand.
CGGCGCGGGGGCGCTCTGGTAGATCAGGTACGGCTCAGACTTGTGCTCGATGACGGACTCATCCACCACCACCTTGCTGACGTTCTCCAGCGACGGCAGCTCGTACATCGTGTCCAGCAGCACCGACTCCACGATGGTGCGCAACCCGCGTGCGCCTGTCTTGCGCTTGAGCGCCTTCTTGGCGATTGCAGCAAGGGCATCGGGACGAATCTCCAGCTCCACGCCCTCCATCTCGAACAGCTTCTTGAATTGCTTGGTAATGGCGTTCTTGGGCTCGGTGAGGATCTTCATCAACGCCGTCTCGTCCAGCTCCTCCAGTGTCGCAACCACCGGCAGGCGGCCAACGAACTCGGGGATCAGGCCGTACTTGATCAAATCTTCCGGCTCGACTTGCGCCAGCACCTGGCCGATGTCGGCCTTGCGCTCGGAGCTCTTGACCTTGGCGCCGAAACCAATGCCGCCCGAGTCGCTGCTGCGTTGCTGGATTACCTTGTCCAGCCCGGCGAACGCGCCGCCGACGATGAACAGGATGTTGCGGGTGTCGACTTGCAGGAATTCCTGCTGCGGATGCTTGCGCCCGCCCTGCGGCGGCACGCTGGCCACGGTGCCCTCGATCAGCTTGAGCAGCGCCTGCTGCACGCCTTCGCCGGACACGTCGCGGGTAATCGAGGGGTTCTCGGACTTGCGGCTGATCTTGTCGATCTCGTCGATGTAGACGATGCCGTGCTGCGCCTTGTCGACATCGTAGTCGCACTTCTGCAGCAGCTTCTGGATGATGTTCTCGACATCCTCGCCCACGTAACCGGCTTCGGTCAGGGTGGTGGCATCGGCCATGGTGAACGGCACGTTGAGCATGCGCGCCAGGGTTTCAGCCAGAAGCGTCTTGCCGGAACCGGTGGGGCCGACCAACAAGATGTTGGACTTGGACAACTCGATGTCGTCCGCCTTTTGCCGACTTTCGATGCGCTTGTAGTGGTTGTAGACCGCCACCGCGAGCGTTTTCTTGGCGCGCTGCTGGCCGATCACGTACTGGTCGAGGACCTCGCGGATCTCCTTTGGCTTGGGCAAAGAGCTGCGCGTGGACTGCGCCTTCTCCTCGAGTTCCTCGCGGATGATGTCGTTGCACAGCTCGACGCACTCGTCGCAGATGAACACGCTGGGGCCGGCGATCAGCTTGCGGACCTCGTGCTGGCTCTTCCCGCAGAAGGAGCAGTACAGGATCTTGGTGCTGTCGGCGGGGGTACGGCCCGTACGGTCTTCGCTCATTGAGTGCTCACTGCCGCGCTACGCGGCGTCGGCCCGAGAATACCATAGGCCCCTGGGCTGGCCAGCCAGACCTGAATGGCGTGGAATCATGTGCCGGCGCTCAATTCAGCGACCTCGGCATGGCGCGCCCGATTGGAACCGCGGCGCGTGAAATTACGCTCGCTCAACCCGCCTGGACCGAATCTTCCGGACGACGGGTCAGCACTTCATCCACTAAACCGTATTCGCGCGCGGCTTCTGCTGACTTGAAGTTGTCGCGCTCGGTATCGCGGGCAATCGTATCCAGCGCCTGGCCGGTATGGCTGGCAAGGATTTCGTTGAGCCGCTGGCGCAGGTGCAGGATCTCGCGCGCATGGATGTCGATATCGGAGGCCTGGCCGGAAAAGCCGCCCAGCGGCTGGTGGATCATCACCCGCGAATTCGGCAACGCGTAGCGCTTGCCCTTGGCACCAGCGGCCAGCAGCAGGGCGCCCATCGAAGCGGCCTGGCCGACGCAGATCGTGCTCACGTCCGGCTTGATGTACTGCATGGTGTCGTAAACGGCCATGCCGGAGGTGACCACGCCGCCGGGCGAGTTGATGTAAAGACTGATGTCCTTCTCCGGGTTCTCAGCTTCGAGGAACAGCATCTGGGCGACGATCACGTTGGCCACGTGGTCGTCGATGCCGCCGACCAGGAAGATCACCCGCTCCTTCAACAGGCGCGAATAGATGTCGTACGCGCGCTCGCCGCGGCTGGTCTGCTCGACCACCA
>JBBSJP010000102.1:0-4779 GCA_038257155.1 Lysobacterales bacterium
GAAGCTGAGCGTCTCGCCTTCGCTGAAGGTGTCGCCGATCGAGATGGTGCCGTGGTTGTGGATGCCGATCACGTCGCCCGGGAACGCGCTCTCCGCAAGCTCGCGGTCGGAGGCCATGAAGGTCAGCGCGTTGGCGAGCTTGAGCTCTTTGCCGGTACGTGGCTGCAGCACTTTCATGCCGGGCACGAACTTGCCGGAACACACGCGCATGAAGGCAACCCGGTCGCGGTGCATCGGGTCCATGTTGGCCTGGATCTTGAACACGAAGCCGGTGAGCTTGGGTTCGCTTGCCAGCACGTCACGAGTGGTGGTCGCATGCTCGCGTGGCGGCGGTGCATGTTCGACGAAGAAATCCAGCAGCGGCTGCACGCCGAAGTTGTTGACGCCGCTGCCGAAGAACACCGGCGATTGCTTGCCGGCGAGATACGCCTCGCGATCAAAGGGATGCGAGGCGCCCTGCACCAGTTCCAACTGCTCGCGTACTTCGGCCAGCATGTTGGCGCCAATGCGCTCCTCCACCCCGGGCGCATCCAGCGACGGGAAGATGGTCGAGTCCTGGCGGGTGAAGTTGCGGCCGGGTTCGTACAGGTGCACTTCTCCGGTGACCAGGTGGACCACGCCCTTCAGGCGCTGGCCCATGCCGATCGGCCAGGTCACCGGCGCGCACTGGATACCCAGCACGGATTCGATCTCGTCGAGCAGGTCGATCGGATCCTTGCCTTCGCGGTCGAGCTTGTTGACGAAGGTCATGATCGGGGTGTCGCGCAGGCGGCACACTTCCATCAGCTTGATGGTGCGTTCTTCCACGCCCTTGGCCACGTCGATCACCATCAACGCGCTGTCCACCGCGGTCAGCACGCGGTAGGTGTCCTCGCCGAAGTCGGCGTGGCCGGGAGTGTCGAGCAGGTTGACGATGCGGCCTTCGTAGGGGAACTGCATCACCGAGCTGGTCACCGAGATTCCGCGTTCTTTTTCCAGCGCCATCCAGTCGGAGGTCGCGTGGCGCGCAGCCTTGCGCCCTTTCACCGAGCCGGCCATCTGGATCGCGCCGCCAAACAGCAGCAGTTTTTCGGTCAGCGTGGTCTTGCCGGCGTCGGGGTGGGAAATGATGGCAAAGGTGCGGCGGCGCGCGGCTTCGCTGGCGACTTCGCTTTTCGGGTCAGGCATGGGAGCGCCGCGCGGTTGCGCGTCTTTCCTGGAAACGGGATGTCCAATTATAGCGGGCGGCGGCTCAGCGCCGCGGCAGCGCCAGGCCGCGCATGCGGAACGGGATCGAGACCAGGCGCATGCCGCGGTTGACCTGCACCGAGAAATGCAGATGCGGGCCGGTGGTGAAGCCGGTATTGCCGGACAGGCCGATCTGCTGGCCGGCGCTGACCTGCTGGCCGACCCTCACGAACGCGCCGTCCGCCTTGAGATGGGCATAAAGGGCCATGGTGCCGTCGTCATGCAGGATGCGCACGAAATTGGCGCGACCACCGTACGTTTCGCGCTTGAGGCCGGCCTTGCTGAAATCGGATTCGACCTGCATCACCGTGCCACCGCGCGCGGCCAGGATCGGCGTGCCGATGGCGGCGGCGAAATCCATCGCATAGCGGTTCTGCTCGTCCTGGTGGCTGAACTGGCCGCCGAAGCCTTGGTCGACACGGCTGCGGGACTGCTGCAGCGGCAGCAGGTACTCGACATCCTGCGGGCGCGCGCTGGGGTTGCCGGGCACGCCGGTCAGGGCCAGCTCGAACATGCCTGCGTGCCCCGGATCCTGCGAACGCAGCCGCGCCACCAGCACCGAGCCACGCGCCGGCACTGTGGCACGCGCGGGCAGGGCGGGTTGACCACCCACGTTGTCGTGGCGGGTGAATGTCAGCATGACTTCGATCGGCCCGGCCAAGCTGTTGTCGGCATATGCTAGGTAATCGCCGTCGCCGGCTTCCACGCGCAGGCGTGCGATTGCACTGGGCTCCACCGGCACCGGGATCACCCGCACCTTCGACGCCGCAGCGTTGCCGGGCTGGCGGTCGCCGTAGTGGACCACGCCGTTCCTGTCGACCCAGCGATAGACCTGCGCCTCCGTACCCATGGGCAAGCACAGCGCCATCAGGGTGATGAGGACCAGGACCAGGGCGGGGCGAGAGCGCATGGAACAAGTATGCCGTCCGCATGGCGCTCCGCCAGCCATGAAAAATGGCATTCCTTCATGGGCATGAAGAGATTGAATTCCGTCAGAACTGCCGCCAGAGAGGTTTCATCAATCGAGACCGGCTGAGGGACAGGCCCTTTGAAGCTGGGGCAGCCGTGCGCCGATCTGGCCGGATCGCTTCCGCAAGCAGCCATTGCGGATCCAGGACCGGGTGCGGGTGGTCGGATTGGTGCTGCTGCGCTGCTGGGCGACCCGCTGGACAGTCAGTTCGGTGCAGCTAATTGCGTCGCGGAAGCTGCAAAGAACGCTTCGATTGGCTGCGGGCGCTGGAAGACGTAGCCTTGCGCGTAATCGACGCCCAGTGCGCGCAGCTGCTGCAACTGATCTTCGGTCTCTGCCTGTTCGCCCACTGCGCGCTTGCCGAGCACATGGGCGATTTCCGTGATCGAGCGAACCACTGCCTCGGACAAGCCCTGGTTGCCAAGGTCGCGCACGAAGCTGCCGTCGATTTTCAGGTAATCGACCTCGAGGTCTCGCAGGTAGGCGAAAGAACAGAAGCCTGTGCCGAAATCGTCCAGGGCAAATCGACAACCCAAGTCATGCAGGCGCGCAATGAATTGGCGTGCGCGGGTCATGTCGCGGACCACGCTGGTTTCGGTGATTTCCAGGCAGACCTGATCAGGCCGCAACGGACTGCGACGAAGTCGCGCCGCGAAGTAGTCGCCGAAATCTTCGTCGACTGGCGTTGTACCCCCGATGTTGAGGCTGCATTGATTGATGCCAGCCACGTGCTCGGGGTGGCGTTCCATCCAGCCCAAGGTCGCATCCAGCACGTACCGGTCGAGACGGGGCCCGAGCCTGTAGCGTTCCGCGGCAGCGATGAGTTCCGCAGGTGGACGCAGGTTGCCGTCTGCATCGCGCCAGCGCAGCAGCACTTCGAAATGTGACTGCATTGGCGACGGCGTAAGCAGGTCGACGATTGGCTGGCACCACAGCACGAAGCTTCGCTGGTCGAGTGCCTCGCGCGCAGCAACGGCCGAGTGCGAGGCGCGCGTGCGCATGCGCATGTCTTCGGGGTTCGATGCCGCGGCGAACCATCGGTTGCCCCCAAGTTCCTTGGCGGCAGCGCAAGCGGCGTCGGTTTGAGACAGTAGGTCGTCGAAGGCGGCATGGGGAGGTAGGCTAGATGCCAAGCCCACGCTGGCAGTAGTGCCTAGGCTCTGACCTTGCCATGCCACCCGCGTGGCCTCGATCGCGGTGATCAGACGCCGCGCGCGGGTACTCGCGGTGCGCTCGTCCATCGCCACCAGCACTGCGAATTCATCCCCTCCAGGCCGGGCCATCAGCACGTCTTCGCCGAACTCGGTTCGCACCAGCCCGGCGATGCTGCGGATCATCTCGTCGCCAGCCACGTGGTTGGCGGAATCGTTGACCAGCTTGAAATGGTCGAGGTCCAGGTACATCAGGGTCAGGGGCTGGTCGCTGCTGGCCAGGGCGTGCCGCGCCTGTTCCTCGAACGTATCCCGGTTAAGCAGGCCAGTCAGGGTGTCGCGGGTGGCGCGCTGGTGCAGGGCCGCGCTGGCGTGGGCGTGCTCCTGGCGCGAGGCCAGCAGCAGCACCGGGATGATCGAGTAGATGACCAACATGGTCATCATCAAGGCGCTATCGTGGGGCGTTTCGGGTCGTTCGAACCCGCCCATGCCCAGGCCCGTCATCAGGCTGATCGCAATGATCACGGCCGATGTGGAAGCAAGCGTGACCAGCGGCGGATAGCGCGTCGCCGACCACAGCAACAGGGCCAGCGGCAAACTGGCAAGCGCAAACGGATACTGGCTGCCGATGCGGCCAACCACGAACACCAATGCAACCACGGCCATCAGCAGTATCAGCCAGATGATGGTCTCGCCGCGTCGCGGGTCGGTGGGTACGAGCGCATCGTTGTCGGTGCCAGGCTTGATCGTGAACAGGTACAACGCCAGTGGACAAACGCTGGCCAGACCGAGCAGGTCGCCCAAGGCCCATTGGAGCGCAACCCGGCCGGCGTCGGCGATCGGCGCCATGCCGGTCTGCAGCATGCCTACCGTACCAATGGCTGCACTCACCACGCTGAGCAGGATGCCGCCGCGCAGCACTAGCAGGCCGTCCGCGGTTCGCAGCAGGATGCGACGGCTCTTGCGCCGCACGTACCAGGCTGCGGCAAGGGTGGCAATGGTGTTGCTGCCCAGCGAATAGGGCAGGAAATCGTACGGCACGGGCACCAGCAGCAGGTGCATCAGCAGTGTCGCGGCCGGGATGATCAGCACGTAGCCGAGGCCGTAGCGCAGCACGGCGGCAAAGCCGATGCCGGCGGCGGGCCAGAACAGGGTGACGTCGGAGGGCGTGCGCAGGTAAAACATGGCAATCACCGCGCCGGCGAAGTACAAGCCAGTCAGCAGTGCCCCCTGTAGCACGCGCCTAATTCCCGCTTGCATACCCCAAGTCTAAGCCCAAATCCGGCGGCTCCAGCGTGATGCTGCGGTCACCCGGTAACGGTCAGCACTCGATGACGTTCACGGCCAGCCCCCCCCGCGAGGTCTCCTTGTACTTGTCCTGCATGTCGCGGCCGGTGTCGCGCATGGTGCGGATCACCTTGTCCAGCGAGA
>JBBSJP010000103.1:0-4763 GCA_038257155.1 Lysobacterales bacterium
CCTGGGCCGTCCTGTACAGGCTGGAACCGTCGCACGACCGGGTGATCCCGTCGGCGCAGCGAACCCCGTTCGGTGCGATATCCCTGACCTCACCGCTGGCGATAGCCATCATCATCAGCGCCAGGCGATCGGCCTCGAACCCTGGCCGCTTCATCGCCCGGTAGAACAGCGTCTTGCCGTCATCGCTGAAGACCGGACCGGCGTCCCATGCCGGGTTGGCGACGGTGAGGTTGACCGGCGCTGTCCTGCCGGCTGCATCCAGGCGGTACAGGTCGAAGTTGGTCGACCAGGGTTCGCTCTTGCCGGCCACGCGGATGCTCGCCACCAGCGACTCGCCGTCCGGGGCCCAAGCGTAATCACTCTGGTCTCCGAATGGCTTGGCCGGCACATCCCCATCCAGCGCGCCACTCAACGCAACCGCGGTGCTGGTGGGCTCGCTCTTGTCGGGCGGCAGCGCCGCCGCGAACAGGCGGCTGCGCCGGCCGTCTGCCCACGTGTCCCAATGGCGCACGAACAGTCGGTCGTAGACCACGCCCGTGGCCGGGCTTTTGGCCGTGTCATCGAGACGCTTTCTGGTGCAGGCGAAGTCGGCCGCGCACTCTGCAAATGTGTCGGCGCTGAAGGCAACCTTCGACCCATCCGGCGAGAGTCTGTAGCTGCCCACGTCGAGGGCGAAGCTGGTCATCTGGCGCGGCGTGCCGCCGGAGATCGGGATCGAATACAGCTGCTGGGTGCCGGACTTTCCACTCAGGAAGTACACCTGCTTGCCATCGGACGACACCGAAGGTGAGTTCACATTCCAGTCCGCCGGGGTCAGCCGCTTCGGCGGCGCCATGTCGCGGGTCAGGAGATTGCGCGTGTACAGGCTGGTCGTGGCCTTGGTTACCGCATCGTTCATTTCGCGCTGGGCGAACACCACCACGCGGCCGTCGGGCGAGAGAACCGGGGAGGACACCCGGTCCAGCGCGACCATGTCGCGCACTTCGAAACCACGGGTGGCGGCGTGCGCGGGTAGCGCCGCCAGCAGGCACAACGGCAACAGTGCGAATTGCAACTTCATCCGGGGCTCCCGAAACAGGTAAACCCCGATGTTAGGCGGTAACGACGGCTTGGCGCAAAAGGAACTGCTGAACGCAGGCGGGCGTCCGACGACACAAGTTGCCGATCAAGGAAGACCGCAGCTGTTGGGTCGAAGCAGTCGCCGACACCAGGACCGTGGCTGCAGCTGGTCCAGATGCCCCCGCCCGCAAGATTCCCCGTCAGCGCCTGCGCCTCAGCATTCGAGGCGAGGGGAGTCGGGACCGCGATCGGCTCGCTACTTCGCCTTTGCTCCACCAATGTGTCTGGACAGGAAGTCCAGCAGCCTGATGTAGTACTCGCGCCGGTGTGGCTCGGTATAGAAGCCGTGGCCCTCGGTGTCGTAGTACAGCGTTTCCACGGGAACGCCGGCGCTCTTGAGCCTGCTCTCCATGAGCCTGGAATGCGCTATGGGCGCCCGCTCGTCCTCGCCGCCGGCGGCCAGGAACACGGGCACCTTGATGAAAGCGCCCATGTTGGTCGGCGACACCGCAGCCAGCGTGTCCCGCGGCCCGACCCAGTCGTCGAGAAACGTTTCGCCCGATGCACGCTCCTGGATGTCGCCCGTGGTGTGCATCATCGGCAGGTCGTAGACCCCGATGTAGCCGACCGCGCAGCGGTACAGCGCTGGCTCCTTGGCAACACCCATCAGTGAGGCGTAGGCGCCGTAGCTCGCCCCGTAGATGCATATCCGCCTGGGGTCCGCGATGCCCTGCTGCACCGCCCAGCGTGTTGCATCGGTCAGGTCGTCCTGCATGGCGCCGCCCCACTCACGTGCACCGGCCTGCTCGAAACTCCTGCCATAGCCTCCTGAGCCACGGAAGTTCACCTGAAGCACCGCATAGCCTGCTTGCGCCAGCATCTGGGACGCATCATCGAATCGCCACTCGTCGGCTTCGCCGAATGGTCCTCCGTGGGGCATGACGACCATCGGCAGGGCTTTACCGGAAGATCCGGCGGGCGTGGTGATGTACCCGCGCAGCAGCAGTCCGTCCCGTGCCTCGAGTTCGATCGGCTGCATCCGCGCCATGAGATCAGGGTCGAACCATTCGCGGCGGCTGAGCAGATGCGAGGCCTTCTTCGAGACGGTGTCGAAGATGAAAAAGTCACCGGGGTTGCGGTCGCTCGATGCCTGCACCAGCGCCAGCCTGCCGTCCGCCGTCGCGGAAGTCACGTAGATCGAATCGTCGGGGAATGCGGCCTCCAGGCTGCGGTAAAGACGCGCCTCAGGGCCCTTCTCATCGAAGAAGACGCTTTTCGTCCTGCCCTGCATGTATGTCGCGCCAACCGGCGCGCCGGTGTCGAAAGCGCGGATGATCCGATACGGGTCGACAGCCTTGTCGCGCACAAGCTCAATCCGCTTGCGGGTGCCTGCGTCGAAAGCAACGATCGCTTCCGCGCCTGTCCCCTTGTCGGAAAGCAGGTAGGCAGTCGTGTCGTCCGCTGAAAAGCCCAGCGGCACCTCTACCCCGCCATGGTCGACCTCGTCGTTGATGAGCTCCCACTCCGCATCCAGCCCGGTGCGGTAATAGAGTTGGTTGTTGTTGTCCACATCCGCCCCAAAGGCGAAACGGACGATGCCAGTGTTGTCCGTGACGAAGCTTGCCCTGCGGACGGGCGCCTTGGTGACGGGCATGCGACGACCATTGCGCACGTCCATCTTCTCCACGCGCGTGTACGGGTCATCCATGAAGGGCGATGTCGAGACCAGAACCTCGTTTTCGACGTCACGCAGCGAATCCACCAGGAACGCCGCCACGTTCTGGGCCTGGGTTCCCCGCAGCCTTGAGCCAACACTCATCTGCTGTGCCCGCTGTCCCACGAGGATCCTGCGATCCGAGCCATCCGCGTTTATTCCATACAGCTCGCCGGTTGGGCGCGGCATGTCGAGCGCACCAAACTTCTCGGACATGCCCACGATCAGGCGCTGGTTGTTGACCCATGTGAACTGATCGATGTGCGTGTTCTTTCCGAGCGCAAATTGTGCCGTGACCTCGAGATCGGTACGCTGCAGCACTACCAGTCCGGTCCTGTCCTCGAGCGGGACCGTGGCGGCGAAGTAAGTGCCGTCCGGGGAAATCTTGATATCGCCGAACGCGTCCTTCTTGATGAAGGCTCCGATGTCCACCTGCGCATGCGCAAGCGGCATCGCGCACAGGGCCACGAACATCACCGCGATCTTGTTACTTACAGTCATTGGCACTTGGGTCGAACTCCTTGTTCGTGGCGACGCGAGAGCCCCAGGGGGCCGGATTGTTCCTTCAGTCGATCATGACCTGTGCCCGGTCCTGCTCCGGCTTCCCGACCTCGACACTTCCGCCGATATGCCGGGAAAAGAAGGCCAGCATTTCCGTATACAGCGTCCTTGGATCGCGGATAGTTCACCGACATCAGGACGTTGGCAGGGTCGTCTGGAAGCCTGTCGAGCAGGCTGAAACTTTCGTTTCCAATTGCCTTTCCGCGCTGTGTCGCGTCACGTGTGCCGTAGAACACGAGCGGCCTGGCCTGGGAGCCGTCGGCGTTCACTCCGTACCACTCACCGGTGGGCCGTGGCTGGGCATAACTACCGAACTTGCGCACCGAGTTGAACAGAAGACGCTCAGGTCCCACCCAGTGAAACGCACATACGCTCTTGTCATCGGGTAGCCGATTGACCTTGAGTATCGAAAGATCGCTGGTGCGAAGCACCGTCAGGATGTCCTGCTCACCCTGGTCGACCGTGACCGCAAGGTAATCACCGTTCGGCGATATCTTCGCGCTGCTGTACGTGGGCCTCTTGATGAAGTCCTGGATAGGCTGCAACTCTTTCGCGCTGGCCGACGAGCCGCACGCGAACAGGACTGCGCCTGCAATGAATGCACGCTTGATCATTACGCTTATCCCCTTGCCGACCTCCCCGGTCGCGTATCGAGTTTAGCCAGAATCACTTGGGCAAGGTAGAGAGGACCTGGGCCAGTGCCTGGCGCCAGTGAGGCAACTCCAGGTCGAACGTCGAGCACAGGGACCTGGTATCCAGGCAGGAATATGCGGGCCGCTGTGCACGCGTCGGGAACTGCGAAGTACTGATCGGCAGGACCTCCGGTGCGCGCGCGATCAGACCACAATCCCGGGCTTCTTCGAATATCGCCTGCGCAAATCCATGCCAACTGGTTTGCCCGGCCGCGGTCAGGTGCCACAGGCCCGACTTCCCGCGGTCGGCCTGCAGCGCACGCTTGGTTACCTCCGCGATGAGCACGGCCGGCGTCGGCGTGCCGAACTGATCCGCAACCACGCTCAACTGCTGGCGCTGCGCTCCAAGGCGCAGCATGGTGCGCATGAAATTGCTGCCGTGGCCGCCGTACACCCATGCGGTGCGGAAGATCATGTGCCTGCAGCCGCTCTCGATGATCGCATTCTCGCCCGCGAACTTGCCTGCGCCGTAGACGCCGAGCGGCGCGGTGGGATCGCTTTCCCGATAGGGCCGCGATGCTTGCCCATCGAAGACATAATCGGTCGAGTAGTGGACAAGCAGGGCGCCACGGGCTGCACAGGCCAGGGCCAGTTCCGCCGGTGCCTCGGCGTTGACGCGGTAGGCGGCGGCAGGTTCGTCCTCCGCTCGGTCCACCGCCGTATAGGCAGCGGCGTTCACCACCACGTCCGGCGCCACGCGTTCGACCAATCGCTGCAGCCCGGCCACGTCATCCAGA
>JBBSJP010000104.1:0-4722 GCA_038257155.1 Lysobacterales bacterium
GATGGCGATGCGATGAGTAAAATGGTAAAGAATATCTGCGACAAGGATCCGTCGCGTTGCACCAACGATGGCGATGCGATGAGTAAAATGGTAAAGAATATCTGCGACAAGGATCCGTCGCGTTGCACCAAGAGCAACTGACACGTTTGGGCTGATTGCGAATACCCTAGATTCGGCGAAAGCTCCAAGAAGCGTGAATAGATGTGTGATTTCACCCATTCACTCATTATGTAACTAATTTAAGTACACCTATGAGGAGTTTATTCAAGTCAACGCACTATTATTGATGGCGTTGATGCAAGCGGTTCCACTCGATCCGCCTTCCACCGCGATTCCGACCAATTGCGATACCCGGACCGCCATGTGTTATTGCTTTACTGGAGAGCCCGTAATCGCGGGCGACGCTTATAAATTCTGCTATGTGGATTCGGGTACGTGCAAATCAGAACAGCAGCCATTTGCAGACGATCGTTTCCAAACCAATGTCAGCGAGTGCACTTCGCAAGGATGGAATCCTTTTCCTGCGAAACCCCCTATAACTTCGTGTGCAAAGTATGAAGGTATAGCTACGCTAGTAAACGGACATTGCGTGAGTATCTTTACAGGCAAAATAATTGATGATGATGATTGACAGGCGCAGTGCAACAACTCTGAAAGTTCTTGCCTGAGTTGGGTGGGGACCTGGAAGCGATAGCGTTTCATTGGTCTGGTCGTGCGTTTAGCGCTACCTCTTGCACTGATGTTGGGGCTCGCTCGCCGGCGGCGACGAAAATCCGGGGTGACCAGGACACGCGAGGAAACCTCTACGCGGCCTCGCAGACTGCTTTTGGGCACGGTAACCGTTCGACGCTGACCCTCTCTGCGGAGCTCTTGCCGAAGTTTTCAGAGTGGTCCGATTGTCGCGGAGAGGCCGCGCTGAGGATGCGGGCGCCGATCGGCGGCAAGTTTTCCGCGACCTTGCAGGCCGAGTATGACTACGACGCGAAACCAGAATTTGGCGTCGAGGGCCGCACTCTGAGTTACTCAACCGGGGTGACGTACACTTTCTGATCGGCCTTGGGCCGGGGATATCCCGGCCCGTTTCAAGTTTGGAATTCCTGATTTAGAGCGCTTGCAATCCTAAATCTGGTCCGCGCCTAAGCCAGGTAGGGTTTCGATGGTATGCCTTAGGTCACTAACGCAAAGGGCCGCGTCGTGTTGTCACGCTCTTTAACTTAAAGCGCCAGTAACCCTTGCGCGTGACTTATTCTCCCCAGGGGATTTGATTCCGCGGATTCTGTATATTTACCGGCGCCGTACGACTGCAGTCCTGACCTCCGTTTTCCGTACATTGTTGCTGCGTTGATCCGCAAGCCGTCCCACCACTGAAGTCTATTCCACACCATGTCTGAGCCACTGGAGGCGGAGGCGGCGGAGGAGGCGGAGGAGGCGAACACGTCAGGCCAGGCTGCAACATAGTCGAGTTGTTAGATTTTAAGGACAGATACTGATCAGCGACTTGAAAGACACACTGGGAAGTGGCCATCATAGGGTCATTGCCCTGCGTCTCGGACTGACACGCCGCGACGCTATTGCCTAAATTGCCAATAATCTGACAGATCTGTGTGTTGAAAAAACGTGAACCTCCACCAGACGTCACGCACGAGGCTTGACTCTGGCCGCACATGAGTATTTGCTGCTGCTGATCCACCCACTGCTGCATTTCGCTGAGCTTCGGGCACCCAGAAGGTGATGACGCACAATCCTGGGCGGCCACTCCAGTGCTGAAAGGGAGCAGTAACAGGCAAAGCAGAAGCTTCGGAGGGGAACGGAGACGTTGTGGCAACTTATTGGAGAGCATGGTTTGAATCTCCAGAAAAATGAAGGCGCTATGTCCTGATCCTCATCCTGATCCTGGTCCGCGCCTAAGCCAGGTAGGGTTTCGAAGGTATGCAAGAGGTTTCTATCGAAAATTACCGCATGGCGTGTTCAATTGCGTCCAAGTCGCGGCGTGCCCCGCACCAAAGGGTTTGCACCACCTCGCCAGCGGCTCCACGACCGACGTCCCCCCTTAGTCGCTGGGGCCCTGTTTAATGTTTAAAATTGCAGCCTAACAATGGCCCGTAGTCGGACTTGAACAACGCTATCTGGCCAAGGAAGGCTGAGCCACAAGAAGGCGCTGGGGGTCGGGGACTGTATATGGACTGGACTTCGGTAAGAAACCAGGCGTCCCACTCGGCTAGGCACTCCTCGGCGCTGGTGTCAAGATTGACAATCACTCCACAGAGGGCTTCGTTGCTCACGACGCCACCGAGCCAGCCTCTGCAGGGATAGAATGTAGTTTCGGTTGCGCACGCGAGGTTTTGCTTCGTCTGATCAAGGTAGGACTTCGCTGCGCTGATCGGCGAGCATTGATCCTGTTGTGTGCACATTTGGGGCGCCTGAGCAGCTGCTCCAGAGCTGAAAGCGAACAGCGACACGCAGAGCAGAATCTTCGGGAGGGAATGGATGCGCTGAGGGAACTTATCAAGATCCATGGATTGAATCTCCAGACAAATGAAGGCGCTATGTCCTGATCCTGATCCGCGCCTAAGCCAGGGAGGTTTTCAAGGGTATGCAGCACGTCCTTGTCGCTACGGTACTTTATTGACATTCCTGGGACGTTGCAAACCCAATGGCGTGGATGCGACTTTCGCCAATATCCGATCGTGGCTCTATAGGCCCGATCGATTGATCCTCCTGCTCAGCCCGGCAGTTCCAGGGCGGTGGCTCGGGCGGCCAAGCCTGCGGCCAGCCAGCAATGCGAGCCGAGCGGCTGCAAGCCAAGCGCGCGCAGGCGCTTCGAGTAGAAGCTCGCGGGGCGGGACTGAAACTCGTGTTCGTCGCCAACGGCCTCGTCTTCGCGGGCGAAGGTTTCGATGAAGGCCAGCCCGCCGCACAGGTCCACCAGTGCCGGCAGGCCGCGTGTGAGCTCCCGGGTGGGCAGGTAATGCAGCACGTCGCTGCACACCAGCAGATCCACGGGTGCGCACGGTCGCAGGTATTCGAATTCCGCAAAGCGCGCCAGGTGGAGGTTGCGGGTGCGACCGTAGCGGGAAATCGCATATTCGCTGGCATCAAAGCCGAGGTAGCTCGCCTTCGGACGCAACTTCAAGAGCGGCGCGCGCCATGCACCTTCGCCGCAACCGATGTCGAGCACGCTGCGGATCGGGCGTTCCAGGTGGTATTCGGCGGTGGCCACGGCAAGCGCGACCTTGCGCGCCAGCCGCACGGCGTCGCCGATGCCGTCGCGGCGGTACCAGCGGTCGAAGTAGGCGCGGTCGTAGGTCTTGTTCATCGTGGCATGCTAATGGCTCCGGACACCTCGCGAGACCACCCATGGCGTACCTGCTGACCAAGACGGCCCACCTGGTTTTCGTTATCGCGTGGATGGCGACGGTGTTCTACCTGCCGCGGATCCTGGTCAACATCGTCGAGGCCGGTGATGGGCCCGGCGCGGAGGCGCAGGCAGTGCGCGCGAGGCTGCAGCTGATGGGTCGCCGCCTGTACCGCTTCGGCCACGTCATGTTCGGCATCGCGATCGTGCTGGGCGGCGTGCTCTGGATGCATTTCGGCATCGGCGGTGGCTGGATGCTTGCCAAGTTGCTACTGGTGGCTGTGTTGCTGGCGTACTTCATCGTGTCCGGCCGCTGGTTAAAGGGCGTCGACGCCGGCCGCAGCCTTCCCACTGCGAAGACGCTGCGCTGGTTCAACGAGTTGCCGGTGCTGGTGCTATTCGCGGTGGTCTACCTGGTGCTCGCCAAGCCGTTCTGAGCAGGTCCGCTGGCAAAGGCGCCTCTCTCGCGTCTCACTGTTCCAGCACCGCCACTGCCGCAGCGGGCGATGGTCGGGTATGTTCGCAGCTTCGTAGTCCGTGGCCGGCCCAATGGTTGACTGGTGGTTTCGCATCAAGTTCTGGAAGCGCGTGGCCGGGGGCTTCGCGCTGGGCGCGCTGGCGGGCTGGCTGTTCGGGCCGGCGGCCGCAACCTGGTTCGGGCCGCTCGGGGACCTCTACGTCACCCTGATCAAGATGATCGCGGTGCCTTTGGTGTTCTTCGCGGTCATGAATGCCGTGGCTTCGCTCAGCGGTCAGAAGTCGATCGCCGCGCTGGCCGGGCGCACCTTCGTCTGGTTCGCGCTCACTGCGGTGCTGGCGGTGGGCGTGGGCCTGGTGTTCGGCTGGGTCATGAAGCCCGGGGTCGGCGTTGGCGTGTTGCAGGTGGCCGCCGACTACAAGCCGAAGGAGGTCCCCGGCGTTCTCGACATGCTGCTGAACCTGGTCCCGTCCAATCCGTTCCAGGCGCTGTCCGGCGCCGCGAGTGCAAGGATCGCCGATGGCACGACGGTCCTGGTGCCGCGCCCGGGCACCGTATTGCAGGTGATCTTCTTCGCCGGCTTGCTGGGCTTTGCGATGGTGAGGCTGGGCGAGAAGATCGCCGGCCTGCGCAAGCTGGTCGGCGAAGCCAGCGAGCTGATGATCCAGGTCACCCGCTTCGTGCTGGAATTCACCCCGATCGGTACCTTCGGCCTGATCGCGGCGCTGGTGGGAGGCTATGGCTTCGAGCAGTTACGCCCTTTGCTGGCCTTCGTGATTGCGCTGTACGCCGCCTGCACATTCCACATCGTGGTGGTGTACGGCGGCCTGCTGCTGGCGCATGGACTCAACCCGCTGAAGTTCTTCCGTGGCGCGGCGCCGGGCATGCA
>JBBSJP010000105.1:0-4322 GCA_038257155.1 Lysobacterales bacterium
CCCTGGCGCTGGCCTTCGGCGAAGGCGCGGAAGTGCGCTCGCCGATGGCGATCACCGTGATCGGCGGACTGCTGGTGTCGACGCTGCTGACGCTGTTCGTGATCCCGGTGGTGTACGACCTGCTGGACCGTCGCGGCGATGCCTATTACCTGGAGCGCGGACGCCGGGCCAAGGCCAGGGCCGAGGCGGGTGACGGCGGCGACCTCGACCAGTCGGTGCTGGAGAACGCATGAGCATCGCGGAGTTCAGCATCAAGCGGCCGATCACCACGATCATGTGTTTCGTGTCGCTGGTGGCAGTGGGACTGATCGCCTCCTTCCGACTGCCGCTTGAGGCGTTGCCGGATGTCTCGCCGCCGTTCCTGTTCGTGCAGCTTCCGTATACGGCCTCCACGCCGGAGGAGGTTGAACGCACGGTGCTGCGCCCGGCCGAGGAAGCGCTCGCCACCATGACCGGCATCAAGCAGATGAACGGCAACGCTCGCGCCGATGGAGCCAGCCTCTTCATCCAGTTCTCCGACTGGGACCGGGACATCTCGATTGCCGCCTCTGAAGCGCGCGAACGCATGGATGCGATCCGCGACGAGCTGCCCGAGGACTTCCAGCGCTACTTCGTGTTCAAGTGGTCCACGGCAGACGAAGCGATGCTGCGCGTGCGCCTTGCCGGCGACACGGATCTTACGGGTGCCTACGACCTGATCGACCGCGAGATGAAGCGCCGCCTCGAGCGTATTCCCGGCGTGGCAAGGGTAGAGGTGAGCGGCGCACCACCGAGCGAAGTGGAGATCGCCATTGATCCGAGTCGCCTGACCGCGCACGACCTGGACCTCAACGACCTCAACGCGCGCCTGCGCGCGATCAACTTTTCGGTCTCGGCGGGACAGATCGAGGACGCCGGCCAGCGCTTGCGCCTGCAGCCGATCGGCGAGCTCGACGACCTGCAGCAGCTGCGTGACCTGGTGCTGGACGACAAGGGTCTTCGGCTTGGCGACATCGCCGACGTGCGGCTCAGGCCTTCGCGAATGGACTATGGCCGGCGGCTGGACGGTCGCGCGGCTGTAGGCCTGGACGTTTTCAAGGAGCGCAACGCCAACCTCGTGGAAGTGTCTTCCGCGGTGCTGGCCGAGGTCGAAGCGATCCAGCAGGAGCCCAGCCTCAAGGGTATTGAAGTCAAGGTGATCCAGAACCAGGGCAAGGAGGTGACCAGTTCGCTGCTCGAGCTGGCCGAAGCGGGTGCCATTGGCCTGCTGCTTTCGATCGTGGTGCTGTTCTTCTTCCTGCGCCACTGGCCGTCCACGCTGATGGTGACGCTGGCGATCCCGATCTGTTTCATCGTGACCCTTGGCTTCATGTACTTTGCAGGAGTGACGCTCAACATCCTCACATTGATGGGGCTCCTGCTGGCCATCGGCATGCTCGTGGACAACGCGGTGGTGGTGGTGGAAAGCATCTACCAGGAGCGCGAGCGGATGCCGCAGCAGCCGCGGCTCGCCTCGCTCGTTGGCACGCGCAACGTGGCGATCGCATTGTCCGCCGGCACGCTGTCGCACTGCATCGTGTTCCTGCCCAACCTGCTGGGCGAGACCAACAACGTCAGCATCTTCCTGGCGCAGATCGCAATCACGATCACCGTTTCGCTGCTGGCCTCCTGGCTGGTGGCGGTGAGCCTGATCCCGATGCTGTCGGCGCGGATGAAGACGCCACCGGCAGCGCGCAGCAGCACGGGACTGATCCCGCGCCTGCAGGAAAGGTACGGCCGTGTGCTGCGCTGGACGCTGGAACATCGCGGCTGGAGCGTGATCGGGATCGTGCTCATCGTGGCGGTGAGCGTGTTGCCCATGACCCAGACCAAGTTCGATATGTTCGGTGGCGGTGGCGGCAACGAGGCGCAGATCTACTACGAGTGGCAGGGCAGCTACTCGAAGAACCAGATGCTGGAGGAAGTGATCCGCGTCGAGGACTACCTCGACAGGAACCGCGAACGCTTCGACATCACCCAGCTCTATTCCTGGTACAGCGAGCAGGGTGGGGCCAACACACTCATCACCTTCGCGGACAGCGTCAGCGACACCAAGCCTCTGACCGACATCATCAGCGAAGAGCTGCCGAAATCCGCCCGCGCCAAGATAGGCATACAGGGTCAGGGCGGCGACGACGGCGGGGCCGGTGGCCAGAATGTCCAGGTGCAGTTGATCGGCGATTCCACCGAGATGCTCACCGCGCTGGCCAAGGACGTAATACCGGTGCTGGCGGCACGCAAGGAGCTGCGCGACGTCCGCGTGGAAGCCGGCGACAAGAACAGCGAGCTCAACGTACGCGTTGACCGAGAACGCGCCGCTGCGTTCGGCTTCAGTGCCCAGCAGGTGTCCAGCTTCATCGGACTGGCCCTGCGCGGCGCACAGCTGCGCGACTTCAAGCGCGGTCAGACTGAGGTGCCGGTGTGGGTCCGTTTCGCCGGCGCAGAGAGCTACGCCATGGAAGACATCGCTGGCTTCACGCTGCGTTCGCCGGATGGTCGCAGCGTGCCGCTGCTGAGCATGGTGGATATTTCGATCCTGCCGGCGGACACGCAGATCAACCGCAACAATCGTCAGACCACGGTGACCATCCAGGCCAACCTTACCGACAAGACGACCATCCCGGACGCGCGCAAGGCGATGGAGGCCGGGCTGGAGACGGTGCAGTTCCCGCCGGGGTACGGCTACACCTTCGACGGGTCGAGCTTCCAGAACGACGAGGAGGCGGTGAAGCAGATGATGTTCAACCTGGTGCTGGCGCTGGTGATGATCTACGTGCTCATGGCCGCGGTGTTCGAGTCGCTGCTGTTCCCTTCGGCGATCATGAGCTGCGTGGTGTTTTCGGTGCTCGGGGTCTTCTGGCTGTTCTGGTTGACAGGAAGCTCGTTCACGATCATGGCCTTCATCGGCATCCTGGTGCTGATGGGCGTGGTGGTGAACAACGGCATCATCATGGTGGAGCACATCAACAACCTGCGGCGTCGAGGTCTCTCGCGGACCGATGCGCTGGTGGAAGGCAGTCGCGAACGCCTGCGTCCGATCCTGATGACCATGGGCACCGCCGTCCTGGCGATGGTGCCGATCTCGCTGAGCGACACGGTGATCCTGGGAGGCCTGGAATATTCGCCGATGGCCCGGGCAGTTGCCGGCGGGCTGGCGTTCTCGACCGTAGTCAGCCTGCTGTTCCTGCCGACTATCTACGCGATCCTGGACGACATGCGCAACGGCACCGGGCGGCTGTTCCAGCGCGCACGTGGGCGGCATGGCGGGGCGGCCTCGCCCACCGCAGCGCCGGTCCTGCAGGGGGAGTAGTCGCTTTCGCAGTCAGGTGGGTGATGGAAACAGGCCGGCTTGTCCGGCCTTTTTCCATGGTGCGGAGAGCTTAATCAGCGGCAAGTCATCGCGACCACAGTACCGCGTCAGATCAGCTTGCCCAGCATCCTCAGGCCGCCCGTCCACACGCCGATGGCGGTGCCCAGGCTGGTAAGGAAGAAATTCAGCAGAACCCTGGCCACGCGGTTCTTCCACCAGCCCCGGACCGTCTGCACGTCGTCGCGCAGCGCCATGAAATCTGCGTAGGTCGGTTTGCGCAGGCTTGCTTCCACCAGGGCGCTGACAGTACCCGACGCCAGAGCCGGATGCAGCGGAGTCAGCGGCGACGCGATGAATGCCGCCCCGATGCTGAGCGGGTGGCCGCCGGCGAGCGCGCAGCCCAGGGCGCCGAGTAGACCGGTGGCCAGAACCCACTGCACCACCAGATCGGATCCCACGTCGACTCCACCGGTATAGAAGCCGACAGCAAAGCCGCCAACCACGAACAGCGACAGCAAGATGGTGAACCACGGAGTGCTGCTCTTGTTCCGCAACTGCTCCAGCTCCTCGCGAACGGAGAACGGCCCAGCCTGGTCATCGGCCAAGTGCCTCGCCATGCCCTGGAGGTGGCCGGCCCCGATGACGGCAAGCACTTCGCGCGCACCACTGGCGTGGGTGGCGGACTCGCGCAGTCGTGCGGCCATGTAACGGTCGCGCTCGGCGATGATGGTGTCGTACAGCGCCGGGCTTTCGGTGGCGAAATCGCCGAAGCTCGACTCCAGGATGTCGCCCTGCTTCAGCTTCTCGATCTCGTCGTGGCCCACTTCCTCGTCGCCGAACATCGCCAGCATGATGCCGGCGCTGATCTTGGCCCGATCCCACCAGCCCAGTCGGCCCAGTGCGCGCTTGAACGTGAGGCCGACCTCGCGGTCGATCAGGTGCAGGGTGAGGTTGCGTTCGCGTGCGTCGTCGGCCGCGGCCTTGAGTTCGGCGC
>JBBSJP010000106.1:0-4260 GCA_038257155.1 Lysobacterales bacterium
CGCAACGCCAGCGAGTTCGGCATCAGCCATGCACTGCTTTACCTCGACCTGGACCATTTCAAGGCGGTCAACGACAGTGGCGGACACCTCGCCGGGGATGAACTGCTGCGCCAGCTGGCCGTGCTGTTGCGCAAGCATCTGCGGGAACAGGACACCGTGGCGCGCCTTGGCGGCGACGAGTTCGCCGTGCTACTGGAGAACTGCTCCCTCGCGGACGCGACCAACGTGGCCGAGAAGATCCGCAATGGGGTTGTCAACTTTGTCTTCGCCTGGCATGGCGGCGAGTTCCGGATCGGCACCAGTATTGGTCTGGTCGATTTCGATGACGGCGATCGCTCCACCGAGGATCTCATCGAGCTGGCAGACCGCATGTGCTATATCGCCAAGGACAGTGGCCGCAACCAGGTGGCGATTACAGGCGTCGCGGGCCAACGCAACTTCCCGGCCAGCCTGGATGTCTCGCGTCGCCCCGGCGCCCGCAGGGACAACGGCGAGGGCAGGGACTTTTATACCCTTTGAGCGCTCGGGTGACGCACACCAGGTTCGGGACCAGCCGTGTCCCGCGCTTGATGCGGACGCCGCACCCCCAGCCAGCAATTGCTTTCTCGCCAGAACACTTGCTTTATCGCCAGAACGAGCGCTCACTCAAGCACGAAATTTAATTCGAGACGAATTGGTGTTTTCCGTTCATTGAGTAACCGGAGTCGCACTACCCAGCGTCTGGTCAGACGCTCTGGTCCTGCTTCCGGTGGCAATGTCCACTGACATAAATGAGGCGGCCCCGGATGGGCGTAACCAAACCTGGTGCTGGCGCCATTGTCGAGCAAGCCGTGCACACAGACGCTGTCGCCAAGCTCGACGGGCAAAGCACCCTGCTCAAGGCCGGTGCCCTGCAGGACGCGATCTTCAACAGCGCCAACTTCTCCAGCATCGCCACCGATGCCAGGGGCGTGATCCAGATCTTCAACGTTGGCGCCGAACGCATGCTCGGCTACGTCGCTGCCGAGATGGTCAACCGGATCACGCCTGCGGACATTTCCGATCCGCAGGAACTGGTGGCACGCGCTGCAGCACTCAGCGCGGAACTGGATACCTCGATCACCCCCGGCTTCGAGGCGCTGGTGTTCAAGGCCTCGCGCGGGATCGAGGACATCTACGAACTCACCTACATCCGCAAGGACGGCAGCCGCTTCCCGGCGATTGTCTCGGTCACTGCCCTGCGCGATCCACAGGACGCCATCATCGGCTACCTGCTGATCGGCACGGACAACACGGCGCGCAAGCTGGCTGAAGCAGAGCTTCTCAAGGCCGGCGCGTTGCAGAGTGCGATCTTCAACAGCGCCAATTTCTCCAGCATCGCCACAGACGCCAAGGGCGTCATCCAGATCTTCAACGTCGGTGCGGAAAAGATGCTCGGCTATGCCGCAACGGAAGTGATGAACAAGATCACTCCCGCCGACATTTCCGACCCGCGGGAGGTCATCGCCCGCGCGTTGGCACTCAGCCTGGAGCTCGACACGCCGATCACTCCCGGCTTCGAGGCATTGGTGTTCAAGGCCTCGCGCGGGATCGAGGACATCTACGAACTCACCTATATCCGCAAGGACGGCAGCCGCTTCCCGGCCATTGTCTCGGTTACTGCCCTGCGCGATCCACAGGACGCCATCATCGGCTACCTGCTGATCGGCACGGACAACACGGCGCGCAAACAGGTCGAGGCAGAACAGGCAGTGCTTGACCAACGCCTGCGTGACCAGCAGTTCTATACGCGCTCGCTGATCGAATCCAACATCGACGCCCTGATGACCACCAACCCGCAGGGGATCATCACCGACGTCAACCAGCAGATGCTCGCCCTCACCGGGCGCACCCGCGATGAACTGATCGGCGCGCCATGGCGCAACTTCTTCACCGACCCGGCGCGCGCCGACCTGGCCATCCGACGCGTCCTGGCCGAGAACAAACTCAGCAACTATGAGTTGACCGTGCGGGCACGCGACGGCAAGGAAACGGTGGTTTCTTACAACGCCGCAACATTTTACGACCGCGAACAGAGGCTGCAGGGCGTCTTCGCCGCAGCGCGAGACGTGACCGAACGCAAGCTGTTCGAACGCACCCTGCAGGAAAAGAACATCGAGCTGGAACACGCCAGCCGGATGAAATCGGAATTCCTGTCGACGATGTCGCATGAATTGCGCACGCCCCTCAACGCGATCAATGGCTTTTCCGAGGCGCTCGGGGACGGCCTGATGGGCCCGATGAGCGACATCCAGCACGAATACATCGGCGATATCTTCACCAGTGGCCAGCATCTGCTCTCGCTGATCAACGACATCCTCGACCTGTCCAAGGTCGAGGCGGGAATGATGTCGCTTGAACTGGAAAACGCCGACCTTCCCGGCCTGCTGAGCAACAGCCTGTCGATCGTGCGGGAGAAGGCGGCCACGCACACCATCTCGCTGGTCCTCGAAGCCGGCGATGACCTCGATTCAGTGCAACTGGACACACGCAAGACCAAGCAGATCATCTACAACCTGCTGTCCAATGCGGTCAAGTTCAGTGCCCGTGGCGGACGCGTCACGCTGCGTGGTTGCCGCGTTCCGCGCAGCTCGGTCGGCACGTTCAAAGAGACATGGCCCATCCACGGCTTCGAACTTGCCGACAACGAATTTACCGAATTCCTGGAGATCAGCGTCACCGATGGGGGCATCGGCATTTCAGTCGCCAATATGGCCAAGCTCTTCCAGCCATTCACCCAGATCGACAGCAGCCTGGCGCGGAAATTCGAAGGCAGTGGCCTTGGGCTGGCACTGGTCAAGCAGATGGCCGAACTACACGGCGGCAGCGTGGCGGTGGCAAGCCTGGAAGGCGTGGGCACGCGTTTTGCGGTCTGGCTTCCGATCCGCACGACCACGGCACCGGCACTGATGGACATCCGCCCGCCCCAGCCCGCGCGCATGGCCAGCGCCGTATCGGAAACGCGGGTCGCGATGGTCGTCGAAGATGACGAGCACGCTGCAGCCCTGGCGACATTGCTGCTCGAGGCCGAAGGTTTCCAGGTGGTTGTTGCCGGCAGTGCGGAACGCGCCCTGGAATTGCTGGGCGGTCACACCCTTGACGTCAGCACCATTGACGTCAGCACGCTTTATCTCATCACCCTCGACCTGCAGCTGCCGGGCATGAGTGGCCTGGAGCTGCTGCAGCGGCTGAGCGAGGACAGCCGCCTGGCCAACGTTCCCGTGGTGATCGTCTCGGGCCACACCGACGGCAGGATCGGCCTGTGCGGCGGTGCCGCGGCCGTCCTGCAGAAACCGATCAGCCGCCTGCAGCTGCAGGCGTCGCTGGCAAGCCTGGGCCTGCAGGAAAGTCCGCAGAAGACACACACGGTGCTGGTGGTCGACGACGATCCGAAGGCGGTCGAACTGATCGCCGCGTACCTGGCGCCCCCCGCGTACTCCGTTGTGCGGGCCTATGGCGGCAGTGATGCAATCGTGCTGGCAAAGCAGCTACAACCTGACCTGGTCCTGCTCGACCTGATGATGCCGGACGTGAGTGGCTTCGATGTGGTGGAAGCGCTGTCCCGCGATGCCGACACGTCGGGCATCCCCATCATGGTGCTGACCGCCAAGCAGGTGACGCCACTTGACCGCGCGACACTCAACCGCAACCCGGAGAACGTGATCCGCATCGTCAAGAAAGCGGGGTTCGACCGGGTCGGCTTCATGAGCGAGGTCAGGCGGGCGCTGGGCAGCCAGGAGGCCTCCGATGGCTCGAATCCTGGTTATTGAAGACAATCCGGCCAACATGAAGTTGGCGTCATTGCTGCTGCGCAATGCCGGCCACACGGTGCTGACCGCGATCGATGCCGAAGCGGGACTCGCACTGGCGCGCGCCGAGTGCCCTGACCTGGTCCTGATGGATATCCAGCTACCCGGCATGGATGGACTGGCGGCGACCGCACTGCTGAAACAGGACCCGGTCACCGCGTCCATCCCGGTCATCGCCGTCACCGCAATGGCGATGACATCGGATCGCGAGAAGACCCGCGCCGCCGGCTGTGATGGCTACATCTCCAAGCCCCTGCGTTATCGTGAGCTCTATGCGCGCATCGACGCGCTGCTGGGCATCTCCGCAGCGCAAACCCCCGACGAGGCGGGCCACGCAGTGCCATGAACACCAGAGCCCCCACCATCCTGATCGTCGACGACGAACTCAAGAACCGGAAGCTGCTCGAGGTGCTGCTCAAGCACGAGGGTTACC
>JBBSJP010000107.1:0-4240 GCA_038257155.1 Lysobacterales bacterium
CTCGGGCCGCGCCACATCGCGGTGCCCCCGCCGGGGAATGAGCAGGAACAGCGATTCGCCATACAGCGTCGCGATCTCCAGATCGTCGGGATACTTCGCTGCCACCTGCTGCATCGCCCTGGAGTACGCGGTGCCCAACTGCATGCGTTGGGCGGGGTCAAAGGTGCGCGTATAGCGGACACTCATCGCGTCTATCAGCCCCCGTTCCTTGGGCGTGGCATGTTTCGCCAACGCCCGCGCTTTCTGGATCGCAGCGTAGGCATGCGGGGCTTCTTCGGTGCCCATGGGTTCATTGATGTACGGGCCCCAGGCCCAGGCCTCGCCCCAGTGGCAGATCGCGCAACGGGGGTCCCGTTTCCACGCTTCGCGGAACGATCGCGCCGCCTGCGGCAGGGCGAAGGAATACATCAGTCGGACGCCCTGGTTGAAATAGGCCTGGGCTTCCGGGTTACGGGTCGAGATCGGCTTCTCGAATGTCCCGAGGCCGCTGGCATAGAGTTCGATCGGCTGGGTGTGCGACTCGAATACCTTGTCCGCATCACTCTGCTCGCTCTGCGCAAGCGCGGGGGCGATCAGCACGCACTGGCCGATGAGGATGGCCAGCCACGTCCCCATCACACGCGAACCGTTGTCCATCCAGGCACCCCCATGCATTCGAAGTTCCGCAGAGGGTACAGGAGCAAAAAAAAAGGGGCCAAGTTGGACCGCCCGGCGTCAAAGGGGCCAGAAAACAATAGTGTTTGAACAAGGCTGCGCCGCGGGCCGTCCCCAACGGCGAACGGCTGCCGGGCGGTTGAGTGTCCTGGCTCCATGTCCTGGAATCGAGGCGAACCGAGTGCGCGGAAGATGATCGCGGATGCTCGCCAGCACCTCGTCTTCCAACGGATCGAGCAGCAGCACGCGAGGATTGCCCTCGCTTTGTGGTGTCCGAGAAATCAGGGGTAGTCCACTCCGTCCGCTATGGGCCCTATGGGCCAGGGACCCGCGTCGGTGGGCTGGGCGTGCTCATGTGACGATCCTTTTCGGTGAGCGTCATCGTCCATTTGGGGGTGATGAGGTTCGCGCCGGTGACGTCGCTGATGAGCAGATGGAAATCCTCGTTCCCCTCGACCACATCATCCCCGCTCCACGTGATGGGGATGAAGACCGATTTCTCACCTGGCGCGAGCTCCAGTGTCCCGCTGGTGGCGGTGTAGTCGCTGCCGGCTGTGGCGGTCCCGTCCGCGGTGGCGTATCTGAAACGCACTCCTCCGGGGGGAGCAGGCGCCGAGAGCTCGATCATCGCGCCGCCCTGACTGGTGCTCCCAGCCGGCCCCTCGTTGCTCTCGGGAGAGTTCCAGACCACAAGGGTCGGCAGTCTGGACAAGCCGATGTTCTGGACCAGGTCCGTCTTCACCTGCGTATGTACGGCAAGAAAGCGCTCATAGGGCGGCGGCGGGGTCACAGCCAGATAGACCCATGCCCCGGGCACCACCCAGTGGGTGTAGCGAAAGTCCGGCGGCTCCAGGCTCTGGTGCCGCAACGCCTGGAACGTGCCGCGGAGGTTCGCGCTGAAATTCATCCAGATCGCTTGCGTGGGTACGGGTTCTTCCGGCATGAATTCCACCCGTCCAGACACCTCCACTCCCTGCTGCAGCATCACGTTGCGCACCTGCGACGTCCTGATATCCCGGACAGTCACTGGAAGGTTCACGAGTGGAAAAGGCGGCTCGGCATACATCGAGAGATTGGCCCATTCGACTACGGGGAGCCGGTAGGCGAAATCTGGCGGGGAGAGCTTGACGAGGATGGTGTCGAAGTCTCCGTCAGCGCCGGTCACCCACAGGTCGAACCCGGTAGAGGGCGGTTGTGTGCCCGCAGGAAACCGCGCGTGACCCGTTACGGTCAACCGGGGGTCGTCATTGAGAATCGCTCCGATCGCGGCAGTGCGATGGGGTGTGGCGCCAACCACGTTGGTCAGGCGCAACTCGATGGTTTCGTCTGGCTCCTCCTCCGCATCGCCGATGACACTGATCGAGACAGTAGCTTGCCGCTCGCCCTCCGGAATCGTTATGCCTGTCATCGCAGTTGAAGTGAAGTCGACGCCTTGCGTGGCAGTTCCACCGGAGACCACGAGATCGAAACGCACGCCGCCGGCCGGCGCCACGCCCGACAGGAGCACCCGGAAGAAGAGATTGCCGAACTGTCCGGCCTCCGGTTCGTACGTTTCGACATTCAGCAGCGACAAGCTGCCCGGCGGCCCGCGGAAGGCGGCTATGTAAGGCGCCATCAGTCGCAGGCTGCGAACGTTGTCCGCCTCGGAAGCGACCCCGCAAGCGGTACCGCACCGCGTCGATTCCGGGCTGGAGAAATAGCCCAGCCACGGCTGCCCCGCCGTGTAGGCCATGATGGTCGCGAATGCCGGCGGGCCGTCCTGCCTGTAGCCGAAGGAGAACGGATGGGCGCCGTATTCCACGCCACCACTCCATGTCTGCGTAGCTACGTCGTGCGCGGACCCCATGTTGTGCCCCAACTCGTGGGCCAGCACATGGGGACCGCAGGGTTCGAGGACATTGGTGACCGAGAATCCGTACGCGTCAGAGATATACCGCGACCGCCCTGCCCCGTTCAGCCAGGCGACCCCACAACTACCATGGGTATCGCGGTAGGGCCGTACCAGCGCCACGAGATCCGCGGCAAGGCTGTCGCGAAGCTGCACCAGATCGATGCCGGCGACCTGATTTTCTGTGATCGCGGAAAGTGCCACATGGTTGTTGTCGGTGGGCTCGATGGTGGCCTGCCGCAGCCCCGCCAGTTTCAGCTCCACACCCGTTGCACTGTCAATGTGCGACTGGTTGGCGATGGCGAAGAGATTGACCATCTCGGTCTCGACCGTCGACACGCTGCCCCGCAGCTCGACCAGGTCGCCCGTGTACAGACCCAGCACGACCACCTCGGTCTGCGAGGACACTTCCGCCAACGCGGCAGCAGCGGATTGGTGGTTCGTCAGGCCGGCGCTGTTGATTGCCGCGTCGGCGACGACGGGAGGTATCACATAGTCCGGATCAGCCGCCGGTGCGCCGGGCGCCGCTGGTGGCAGAAGCCCGCCAGCAAGAGCGACTGTCGTCAGGCCGCGCGTCGTGGAAACCTGTAGCTGGAAACCGTCAGGCCGCGGCAGGATTCCGAATACCGCATCCGGTCCGAAAGTCAGCACCATGGGTTGCGGGCCGACGCGGGTGTGCACGCGGCCGACCACGGTCCACTCGCCGCCTGGTCCGGTATGCTCGCGCTCAAGATCCACGGCGTATTGCGTTCCGTCAGGCAGGCCGACTACCAGCACCCTGCTCCGCCATGCCCGCTCGAGCATTGCCCTGGTCAATGACAGGGGTTGTGCCGAGCCTGCGATCAACGCCGGCATCTGGATCGCGACGCTGCGGGGCGGCAGCATTGAGCCGTCGCCCGCTGGTGATGCGGGATCCGCCGTTGACTGCTGCAGCGACCCGTCCCAGTCTCGCGAGCTCACGCCATACAAGCTGGCGAGCACGACAACCCCCGCCAGCCATGCGCCGGCGATCCCCGATCGCTTCATCCGCTTGCCTTGCATCGCCGAAACGGCCCCGCGACATCCTACCGGACAAACCGGGCGTCGCACCCGTCGCATCAACCGGGGTCGGGTCCTACTTCCAGGTCCTGTTTGTGTAGGCCGTGCGGCTCTGCTCTGGAATAGCCGCCAGCGAAGCCACTAGGCGACAAAGGGAACGGATCAATTACCTCCGTGCCCTTTGTTGTCAGGTGATGGTGGAGAAGACGCTCGATTGCACCGCTGCGTATCGGCCCGGTGGTAGACCGAAGGTGCGGGGCGCTTAACTGCCGCCGCCCCCTATCGTCAATCCAGCATCGACAGCTTGCCCAGCTCCGACACCGCCTCGGCCAGGCCAAGCACCAGATGGTCGGCGCCGGCTTCCTGCAACTGCCGCGACTGCTCCGCGCGCTCGTTCTCGTAAAGCCCGAGGCGGCCGACCACGATTCGCAGCTCCGGGAACCGCGCGCGCAACCGCTTGCACAGGTAGCGGGTGTGCGACATTCCGCCGGGCGGGATCGAGGCGATGAACAGGACGTCGGGCGGCGACTCCCCGATGCGCACCATCACGTCCGACACCATGCTGGCCGAGGACGCGGCCTGGTAGTCGAAGCGTTCGCTGCGCAGCAGCCGGGACAGCATCGCCACCGCCAGATCGTCGGTATCGTCGCGCGCCGGCAG
>JBBSJP010000108.1:0-3929 GCA_038257155.1 Lysobacterales bacterium
CCACCCACCTCCTGGACGAGGACATCTTCAGACCGTTCAAGGCGCGTCTCCAGAGTGACGGATAGTGAGGTTGCGGTCATGCTCTCGACAACGGGATTCAGTGAGCGGGTAGGGTAGGCGAGTGGGTATACGGGGTAAAGGGGAAAGTGTGGGGGGGATAGTTGGTCCCATGCTGGCTTGGGGTCAGGTTCGCGCCTGGCTGCGACCGCACCTGCCTGCATTGCTGCTGGCGTTGCTGTTGATGCTGGTGCAGAGCGCGGCGACCCTGGCCCAGCCATGGTTGGGTGGCATGCTGACCACGCAGTTGTTCAACGACCAGAGCTACGCCGGTTTGCTTTGGATGCTGTTCGCGCTGGTCGTTGCGCAGGCGGCGCTGGGATATCTGGTGTCCATCCTGTTGCAGGGCGTATCGGGCCGGCTCGTTTCCGATGCCGGTTCCGTGGTCTATGTGCATCTGCAGTCCCTGCCGCTGGCTTGGCACAACGAGCGCCGGCAGGGTGACGTGCTTGCCCTGCTCACCGGCGATGTTTACCGGATGGGTCAATACATCACCGGAACCGTGGTGCCGGTGGTGCCGCTGTTGTTCACGTTCGTCGGTGCCTTGCTGATGATGCTGCACCTGGCACCGTTGATTGCGGTCGCGGTCGCGGTGCTGATGCCGCTGCTGTTCGTCGCCTTGAAACTGATGGGGAGGCGCCTGCGCCCTCTGGGCCACGCCACGATGCAAGCCTGGGCGGACCAGTCGGCGTTGGCCGAGCAGAACCTGGAATTGCTGCCGGTGATCAAGGCCTTTGCGACCGACCCGGTCGAGGCAGAGCGCTACCGCGCACGGACCCATGCGGTGTACGCCACCCAATTGCAGCAGGCGCGCCTCCAGGGAGCGATCACCCCGGCGGTTCGCGTCGTCGGCGCGGGGTTGGTCCTCCTGCTGATCGGGGTGGCCGGTCATCTCATCATCCGCGACCAGATGAGCATGGGGGAGCTGGTCAGCCTGTTCCTGTACGGCCTGGTGCTGGTGAATCCGGTCGGCCAGCTTGCGCGCGTGTATGGCGATACCCATTCGGCCCGCGGCAGCATGCAGCGCCTGCTCGATGCCCTGTCCGCAAATTCCGAAGTCGACGAAGGCAGCGTGCAGGTATTGCCGCGCGACGGAGACATCCGCTTCGACGCGGTGGACTTCGCCTATCCGGGCCGTACGCCGCTGTTCTCCAGCCTGGATCTGCTGATCCGTGCCGGCGAGACGGTGGCCCTGACCGGCGTCAACGGTGCCGGCAAGAGCACGCTTGCGCACCTGCTGTTGCGCCTGCTGGAACCCCAGTCCGGCCAGATCACGATCGGCGGGATCGGGTTGGCGGATTTCCAGCTGCGCGCGTTGCGCGGGCAGATCGGCCTCGTGGCCCAACAGGTGATGCTGTTCAATGCGACGGTCGCGGAAAACATCGCGTATGGGCGTGCAGACGCGACGCCTGCGGCCATCGAGGCCGCCGCCCGCGCCGCCCGCGCACATGACTTCATCGTGGACATGCCCGAGGGTTTCGACACGGTGATCGGCGATCAGGGCGTCAAGTTGTCCGGTGGGCAGAAGCAGCGCATCGCCCTGGCCCGCGCGCTGCTGAAGGATCCTCCGATCCTGATCCTGGACGAGGCGACCGCGATGTTCGACCCGGACGGTGAGCGCGAATTCATCGCTGAATGTCACGAGGTGCTCAAGCAGCGTACCGTCCTGCTGATCACCCACCGTCCCGCGAGCCTGGCTCTGGCCGATCGCGTCGTGCGGTTGGCCAATGGACGGTTCGAGGAAGTTTCACCCGACCGGTCGGCGCCGATGCCCGAAAGCTGAGTCATTCTGTTTCCGGCGCGTGGCACGGTGTTGCGGCGATGTCGTTCTCGCCCTACGCGAACGGGCCAGAACCGAGATTGTTTTGGATCCCGGATTTTTTCCCACGCCAAATGGGCAGGCTCCTGCGGTCATCTCCATACGCGACAGGCGCCTTCCATGACAATCTTACGTGCACTCCTGCCATGCCCCGTCGTGCTGGCCATGAACTGCCGGGGTTGGCGCTGCACATTTCGAATCGCGGGGTCGAGCACGCCGCGTTGTTACTAGCGTCCAAACGGTGAGCCAAAAGCGTCACGAGGGGTCATTAAACGACGCAGCGCGGTGCGGAATCGGCTGAAGCCGCGGGTTGATCGGTGTACGCCAGCGCAACGTGCTCGAGGTGATCCACCAGGGCGGGCAAGGTGGCGTAATCGCGCCGATAGCGCAGCGACAGCACCGGTACCGACGCGGCGACTTTCGCGGCTTCTGCGAGAGTTCCCTGGACACCTGCAGTGCCCCCCAGGTCAAGTCGGAAGCTGTTGCGGATCAGGGCGACGCAGGCCTGCGATGGCGTCAACGGCATTGCTTCGAATCCGGCGGCGGTGTCCGTTGGATCGAGGACGAAGATTGCGTCGACTGGCGTGCCGTTCACTGGCGGAAGGGCGCTTGGCCGCGCGGGCAACCGACGCTTCGTGGAGTTGTGGGCCATCGGCTCGGAGGGGGCATCGGTGCCGAACATCGCGTGCAGCGAGTCGGGCCATAGCCGAAGCCCGTAGCAGGTCGGGACCACCATCGGGACGCCGCTCTCCCGCGACAGGTGAAAGGTGTCGTCGGTGAGCAACTGGCCGCCGGCCAGCAGAATGCCCGCGCCCAGTGTGGACTTTCCTGTGCCGCTATCGGCCAGCAGTACCACGCACGCACCCTTGGGCGTCACCGCAGCGCTTCCGTGAAGCACCAGGGCGCCGGTGTTGGCGAGCACCCGGGGCATGACATGGTCGAGCAGGACGTGGCGGACCGCTTCCGCGCTCGCGTCGGGATGCTGCCAGACCTGCAGATCGCCGGCGGTGGGCATCCAGACCTGGGCGGTGCCGGGAAAGGAGAGCGTATATGCGTCGCCCCCACGGGCACAGCGGGGGCCACCCGGCGTGGGCGAAGCGGTCAGCGAGTGGTCCCAGTCCAGCGCAGCGGACTGCATCGGCTGCTGGATGCGGGAAATGCGGAATTCCGGTTCCTGCGGCGGAGCGCTGGGCAACTCGGGGAGCGGGATCGTCGATTGGACAACCCGCTGGGCATACAGGTAGTGAGGCATGCGTGGGGCGCTATCTACAGTGGGGCGTTAGTCGATGCCGCTTGCACGGCATGGCCAGGGGCCTCGATTGTTCCGGGACGCGAAGCAGGGAGCCCTGAGGGGCAATCTACTGGTCGTGGCGGTCGTGATGTGTTTTATTTTCAACCGCTTCGTCATCGCTGATGAAGCTGCCGGTGGCATCCGCGATGGAGCCGTAAACGATGAGCTTTGGCTCGACGTACTCGCGGCGACGCCGGCCGGACTTCTCATCATCGATCGTGTTCATGCCGCGGCCCCCCGCCCCGGAAACGTTCCTATAACGTGAAAGGTATCACGCTTCGAGCTTTCTACCGCCCACTTTGCGACCCGTGCCCTTGATTTGCCCCGCATGTGCATGTTGCGCGGGCGATCCCGGACCTGTCTGTTGGCGCCCGGGACGTTCATCGGCGGCAGCGAGGGCATCGGCCCATGCCACTGACCCGGTACTGGAATCGGAATTGCGCAGATTGCGGCCGGGAAGCGGTGGGCGTGCCCCGGCGACGCGCATGGCCGCGATGGCGGTCGGCGGCCGGGATCGCGCGGGTTCGTGAGGGCATGGACAGGTCGACCCGGCCGCCCTTCTGGGGCGCGAGCTGCGGCACATGCCGGCGTGTGCGGCAGGCACGTCACGAAGGTCGGATGACCGCCGGCGCGAAGTGGCACAGGCCGCTCAAGCGCCCTCCGCCGGTTCGCGGCTAGTGCTGCTGGTCTGATGCCTTCCTAGCGCGACTGGCGAGGGCTGGGAACGCAGCGTGTCGCAGGTTGGACTGGCCCAGAGGTACG
>JBBSJP010000109.1:0-3840 GCA_038257155.1 Lysobacterales bacterium
GATATCGCCGCGCGCGAGTTTTGCGCGGCCCCATTCGGCATGCGCGAACGGCAACGACGGCCCCTGGCGCACGGCTTCGGCGAACCAGCGGTCCGAGCCACGCGCATCACCGGCTAACGCAGCAACCGCGCCTCGGGTCCACACGCAGCGGTAGCAATCGCGCGGTGTGGTGTCGATCAGGCGCTGGGCGTCGGGCAGATCGCCGGATTTCGCCAGCGCGATGGCTGCCAACGGTGCTGCTTGGAGGCCAAATGCAGCCTTCAAGCCCGGCGGCAGATGGGTCGGATCAATGCCGCTGGCCAGGCGATGGGCATTCGCCCAGTCCTCGCGTTCCGACGCGATGGCCGCGGCCATGATCGACAGTTGAGCGGCTTTCTCCGCCTTGACGCGGAGCTCGGTCTCGAGCGGTGCCTGCTCGATCAGGACCAGATGCTCGCTGAGGGCTCCGATCTCATGCAATCGCATTTGCGCGTCAATCGTGGGGATGAAGAACGTCTCGAACTCCACCGCCATCGCCTTGCGGTAATTGGGCAGCGCGGATTGGAAATCGCCCGTGGCTGCCGCTGCTTGGGCGGCATACCCTGGCCCACCCCGTGCCAGCCCATAGGCATTCACGTAGCGCGCGCCATCGCTGCGCAGGTAGCGATCGGCTGCGAGCTCGTCGCGCAGCGCTGACTCGTCTTGTCCAAGCATGCGGAGGGCCTTGGCGCGCCTGGCGTAAGAAAGAGGGAAGTTAGGTGTGAGCGCCAATGAGGAGTAAGCGGCGCGGATCGCGCCTCGATTATCGCCTTGCTCGTGCAGCACAACGGCTAGTCCATGGTAGGCCCACATGCGCTCCACTTCGTCCGCCGAGCGGGTCAGGCGCTCTAACACCTCCTTGGCCCGCCGCAGGCTTCTCGCATCTCCATTGCGCCGCAGGTAGATGCCATAGCGATAGGGCTGGGTGGTGGCGTACACCGATTCGGCGGCGGCCTGGATCATGCGGTCGAGGTCCGCCTCGGACGCCCCGCTCTGCGCGGTGGCGGCGGCGGTGCCGGTACGCGCAGACAGCGTCAGCCCCTGCGGTGTGCGGTACAGCTCCCCGCCGATGGTGGTCTGCTTGCCCAGCCACTCCACCAGGGTGCGGCGCAGTTCACCGACGGAGACTCCTGTCTGCGGGATCTGCACCTTGATGTCGCCGTTCCAGTTGTTGGCATAGGTGCTAGCGGCGCGCCCCGAGTTGGTCAGCTCGCCCATCTCGCTCAGGCGGTCCAGCAGGCGGCTGGCGATGACCTGCCCGGTGACGCCGCGCTGGGCCAGGTCCGGCGGCACCGAGAACGGCTCGATCACCAGGCCCCGCTCCTGGCTGGCCGACCACGCCATTGAACCCAGGGCCAGCGCGACCACCAGGCCGACCAGCCCGGTGAGCACTTTCAGCGCCACGCCCATGCGCTCGCTGGCAATCTGGACGCTGATCAATCGGCGCTGTTCGTCGATCAGGTCGCCATGCTTGACCAGCAGCACGGCAGCCAAGCCGTCCGATGGCGCCCCGGCGTTGACCGCCTTCAGCGCGATCTCGATTGGATCAGGTGAATCGGGCAGTGGTGTTGGGTCGCTTGGGGGAAGCGGACGCGGCGGCTCAGGGTGAATCTCGTCGACTGCCATTGATGTTCAATCCCCTTATCCCGATGACGGAGTCTAGTCCGATCCACGAGTTCAACATCCAGGCCCTCATGGACATCGCTGCGAACGAGGCCTGCATTTCCTTTCCGACCGTCTGCTTTTGGCCTTGGATTCAACAGATCGACCCAAAGCGGACATCCTGCACTTGAGCGCGTATTGTTTGGGGATGGTCAGAATCCCAAGTAGTGCCGTGGTCCTTGTTACAGCTGCGGTGCTCAGCGGCTGTGCAGCCAACCCGATAGCCACGAGCGCGTCCGCGCCTGCCAACACGCCCGGGCAAGCGGTCAGGGCCGCTCCGTCCGATCGGTTCTATGCCAGTCTGCAGGCGATGTGCGGCAAAGCGTTTGCTGGTCGCGTCGTAATCGATACGCCGGCCGCGCCGGAAGATCCGACCTGGCAAGGTGGCCGCGCGTTTGCCGGCAAGCCGCTGCTCATGCACGTGCGCGGATGCGGAGAAGATCAGCTTCGGATTCCATTCCATGTCGGCGAAGACCGCTCCCGCACGTGGGTGATCACACGCTTCAGGAACGCCAGCGGCGAAAACCGGCTGCGACTGAAGCATGACCACCGTCACCAGGACGGCAGCGCCGACGCATGGACGATGTACGGTGGCGACAGCATCGACTCCGGTACCGACCTGCGCCAGCAGTTTCCCGTAGACCAATTCTCGACGGCCCTGTCCGCGAAGCTGGGCCGTTCGCCAGCAACGGCCACCAATATGTGGGTGATGGAGTTGAAGCCTGGCGTTACGTTCTCGTACGAGATTTCTCGTCTCCAAGGCCGCGAGAAACTACGCGTCGACTTCGACCTGACCCGACCAGTCACCCCACCGCCCGCGCCTTGGGGCGACGAAGGTTAGCTGTTAGTACGCGTCTAGCGCGGCGTGTAGCCCCATGCCGGCGGTGGCGTCGCGACCGGTGTCGTCAGGTCGAACGCCACGCGAAACAGTTCACCGCCGGGTCGCGCGAGTTCATAGACGAACGTGCGTCCCGGTAGGACATCTATCGCCCACGTGTTGGTGAGGGTGCCCACCGGGGACTTCAGGCGGATGTCCATCGCGATCGACTCCGCATCAACGGGAAACTTCTGGCGGGTGGCGCTGCCCGCATCAGCGGTGTCACCGCCATACTGCGTCACTGCGTCCTCGCTGCCGTCGGCGTGGCGATGGTCATGCTTTAGCCGCAGTCCGGTTGCGGTGCGCGTGACGATCCACGTGCGCGAGCGGTCCGCGCCAACGTGGAACGGAATGCGGACCACATCGGCCTCACAGTCACGCACATGCATGACCAGCGACTGGCCGGCCATCGCCCACAAACTGGTCGAAGTGGCGGGGAATGTGTTGACGACCACGCTGCCGGAGAAGGACTTGCCGCAAAGGGTGCGCAGTTGGGAAAGGAACTGGTCGTGCGAGGACACGGCCGGAGGGGCCGTGGCGCAACCCAGCAGGAGGACAGGAAGCAGCGTGCCGATCAGGCGGGCGATTGGTTTCATGTCCGCGATCATGGACTCCCGGGGGCCGAAGCGAAAGCTGCTTGCGGCTGATCGCGAGCCGGTCCCGCCTGGGGGCGAGCGTTCGGCTCTTGTTCCTCGGGTACGTAACGCCCGGTTGACTCTAGTGGGAGATCGACTTCGCATGTCCGCTTCTGGCCGGCATATGCCGGTCAGCGAGCGGCATCAACCGACCCAAATCGGACAGCCGCGCTCCGGCCCTCAGCTCGTAATCAGTTGCCAGCCATCGATCGCGCGAAAGTTCTCCTCTTCCACGGGCAATCCGTGGACCCCACATCGTCGCGAACCCAGTTTGCCCGCGCCCCCCATGCGCGCCCGGGAGTTGATGTTCCGGGAGAGGCAGGTCGACGCGCCTCGCGCGGTTCCGATTCCGGTTACTGTATCGAGACCACCGGGGCTCAGATGATGGTCGAGTATTTCAAGCGGCTGGGCCAGCGCAAGATGGCGCAGTGGGTCATGGCATACGCCGCGGGGGCATGGGTGGTGCTGCAGGTCATTAGCCTCGCGGGCGATGGCTATGGCTGGTCACCCGTGGTCATGCGCACCGCCATCGGCCTCGCCGCGATCGGGTTCGTCGCGACGCTGGTGCTGGCCTGGTATCACGGCGTGCATGGGCGGCAGAAGGCCAGCGCCACGGAGGTGTTGATCCTGGCCGCCTTGGTGGCCATC
>JBBSJP010000110.1:0-3675 GCA_038257155.1 Lysobacterales bacterium
ATCGCCATCGTCAATATCGAAGAGCAGGCGCCCGACCTGACCATTCCCGACAAGACCCCGCCCGTTGCTCGCGAACTCTTGCCGGTCACCAGTTGTGCCCAACTATGGGCGGACGGGACGGCTTACAACCGTGTCAAGTAATCCAGAAAAAAAAGCGGCTGCTCGTCCTCCCTTTTGCAGCCGCTAAACTCCAAGCCACCAACATCACCAAGCCCCCATAAGGAACCCTCATGTCCCTCACCACCACCGCCTCCGGCCTGCAGTTCGAAGACACCGTCGTCGGCACCGGTGCGGAAGCCCAACCTGGCTGCAACGTCACCGTGCACTACACCGGCTGGCTGTTCGAGGACGGCGAGCAGGGCGAGAAATTCGATTCCAGCAAGGATCGCGGCGAGCCCTTCATCTTCCCGCTTGGTGGCGGCATGGTCATCAAGGGATGGGACGAAGGCGTGCAGGGCATGAAGG
Organism: Lysobacterales bacterium; assembly: GCA_038257155.1. Taxonomy (GTDB): domain Bacteria; phylum Pseudomonadota; class Gammaproteobacteria; order Xanthomonadales; family Xanthomonadaceae; genus JANJTY01. Next base: position 466 of record JBBSJP010000110.1, read on the forward strand.
AAGGCGGCCAGCGCACGCTGATCATCCCGGCCAGCCTGGGCTATGGCGCGCGCGGCGCGGGTGGCGTCATTCCGCCGAATGCCACTCTGAAGTTCGACGTCGAACTGCTGGGAGCCTGAGGCCATGTTCAGCCATATCTTCGTCGGCACCAACGACATCGCCCGGGCCGAGCAGTTCTACAACACGGTGCTAGCCGTGCTGGGCGCGGTCGAACCGCACAAGAGCCGCTCGTCCAGCGGGCACCAGCGCCTGTTCTATCGCCACGATGGCAACACCCTCGGCGTCAGCGAACCGATCAACGGCGAGCCTGCGACCTTCGGCAACGGCGGGACGATCGGCTTCAAGTGCAACTCGCCCGAGCAGGCCAAGGAGTTCCACGACGTGGCGGTCGCCGCGGGGGGCACTTCGATCGAGAACCCGCCCGGCATGCGCACAAGCGACCTGGGCCAGCTCTACCTTGCGTACGTGCGCGACCCGGCTGGCAACAAGCTGTGTGCGATCTATCGGCCCAAGTAGATCGAGAGACCGGGGCTGACTCAGACCGCCGCGGGTAAGAGGGAGCAGGTCGGCTTCCCGCTTATCGTGGCGGGCGTGTAACCGTTTCTCCATGGCTGGCCGTTACTCGCGATGTTTGGCGTTTGTAACGGTACACAAGGACGCATCGGGCCGCTGGACCAGCCTGCGCTGCCTCTGCCCAACCAACCTCCAACTGGGGAGCGCTACCCATGAGCCAGTCCAACCGCGACATCATCAATGGCATATATTCCGCGTTCGAACGAGGCAAAGTCCCAGCCGTGCTGGGCGCGATGACACCGAAATCCTTGGCCGCAAGGTGCGAGTCATCGGCACGCCCGGCGCGATTTTCAGGGTGCAACAACTGCTGATGCGCGTTCTCCGCTGCGGCGGCAAACATCATGGGTTTTTGAACTGGCTTCTCCCAAGCACTCAACAAGTACAGGCGGACGGCACCCTCGCGCTGCTCGGCGTCGCTCCTCTCTCGGCGCGGGAATTCCTGCAGGCGAAGGCCAAGCTTCCTTAGAAGGCGCTTAACAGATGTCAGCCGTGCCGTTTGCCGGCTCGGGCAATTGCAGCGCTGGCAGCAGATCGCGGAGGATCGCCAGAGAAACGCAACCTGGCGCTCGTTGTCGCACGGCGTGCAACCGTTCTCCCATTGCTCGCATCCCTTGCACAACGCAAGGAGAACGAACATGCCCGTTTCCACCCATCGGCTCGCGAAGCGCGTCGCCAGCATCCTCTTCATCATCGTCTCGGCCGTTGCGCCCGCTTTCGCCCAGCAACTGCAGGTTGCAGCCTTGCCCGCCCAACCCTTGATCGAAAGCACGCGCGACGGACAGGACCTGAACTTCGACCTGGTATTCGACAACCCTGGCGACACCGCCCTGACCCTGGTGCAGCTTGAAGTCACGTGGTTCGATGACACCGGCACCTTCCTTGGCCAGCGTCGACTGGACCGGAACGGCGGCGCCACCACGATGGGCATCGCCACCGTTCCCAACCGCAACTTGCCGGCCCGCGGGCGCCTGGTGGTGTTCAATCCGTTCCAGCATTTCCGCGCGCCACTGTGGCTGGGCGACCTGCGCTACTCAGCGGTTTTCGCCTCCCCGGCGAAGGATGCGCCCGAGCAACGCGTGGAGTTGCAGCTCGCGCCGAAGATATTCGTGCCGCGCACGCAGCTCGTCCTGCCCATTCGTGGATCGAGCTTCGTGCATGACGGCCACGACCTCGCCTCGCACCATCGGCGCCTGGACATCACTGGCGACATGACCACCCACTTCGGCATCGTCGCCAATTTCATGCGACATGCCCACGATTTTTGCGTGACCGATGCGCAGGGCCGCATGTACCGTACCGATGGCGCCACGCCGCAAGACTGGTACGGCTTCGGCACGCCGATCCTGGCTGCGGGCGATGGCGTGGTGGCGGAAATGCACGACGGCATGGCCGACAATCGCAAGGGCGCGCCGCCGCCATTCGACCAAGCCGCGATCATGAAGAACCTCAAGCTGTTCCTTGGCAATTACGTGATCCTCGACCACGGCAACGGCGAGTACAGCTTGTTCGCGCACTTGCAGAACGGCAGCGTGCGGGTCCAGGCCGGGCAGCGCGTGGCACGTGGCGAGCGGATCGGCGCGATGGGCATGTCCGGCGATGCGTTCCTGGTGCACCTGCACTACCAGCTGCAGTCCGGCGTTGGCCTGGACAAGGAGGGCCTGCCTTCCGTCTTCAACGATGTGCAATTCGCCACCGGCAAGGGCTGGAGCACGCCTGCGGCAAGCGCGGTCGATTCCGGGGACATCGTGCGGAGCGGGGCGGCACATTGAGAACGGCGCCTCGATTCACGCAGGCGCGAACACGTCGCTGACAAGATGGTAAGCCCTCCCTCAAGGACCCCTGCCATGACCCGACGCATCCCGCTTGCCCCGTTGGCACTCGCCTGCTTGCTCATGCCCTTGGCGCCAGGCGCTTCTAACCGGGCACCCTCGTCCGACTCAGCCGGCGCTCCGGTGGCGAAGCAAGAGCAAGATAAACCGGCAGAGGCCAGCTCCGACAAGGGCGCAGATACGGATGCTGATTTGGCCAAGCTGACCGCCGCCAAAGCCGATGCCGACCTCCCCAACGACAGCGACTTGCGCGCCCAGGTGCTGCTGGAGCGCGCGTACTTCTCGCCCGGTGTGATCGACGGCGTCAGTGGCAGCAATACCCGGCGCGCAATTGCTGCCTACCAGGCCGCCAACGATCTCGACGCCAGTGGTGAGCTTGACGACGCGACGTGGAAGTCATTGAGCAACGACCAGGCGCCCATCCTGATTGAATACACCCTTTCCGAAGACGAAGTTGCCGGCCCGTTCCGCGAGACGCCGGGCAGTACCGAGGAGATGGCCGCGCTCGATGCGCTGCCCTACGAATCCGTCGAGGAGAAGGTGGCCGAACAGTTCCACATCACCCCGGCGTTGCTCGCCAAGCACAACCCCGGCACCGAACTGAAGGCCGGCAACACCATCACCGTGCCCCATGTGGCCCCGGGCACCAGCCTGCCTACGCCGGCGAAGGTCGTGGTCGACAAGTCGGACTCGGTGCTGCAACTGCACGACGCCGATGGCAAGGTAATCGCGCAGTTCCCGGTGACCACGGGCAGTGCTCAATTCCCGCTGCCGATCGGCGAGTGGAAGATCCAGGTCGTTGCGCATA
>JBBSJP010000111.1:0-3486 GCA_038257155.1 Lysobacterales bacterium
ACGAGGCCTGCCCCTTGTGGATGGCCCCATACCCCGCCGCCTCGATCTCCTCCCGCGGGAACCCGGCGTCGGGCGCCTTCAGCTCCTGCAGGCAGACGATGTCCGGCTGCTCGCGCTCCAGCCACGCCAGCAAGTGCGGCAGCCGCGAACGGATGCCGTTGATGTTGAAGCTGGCGAGGCGCAGGTTCTTGCTTGGCATCGGTCTGGTCGGCGGGACGGGGCAGGGCAAGGCTAGTGCAGAGCGGCGGTGGGGCAATGTGAAGCGCTGACGACGAGGATGGCAACACCCACGAGTGGCCTGACCTGACGGGGCTGGTTGCGAAGCTCCTTTTCGTGGGTGTAGGGAGCGACTGCAGGTCGATCATGTCGCGCGGCTGCAGGTCGGATAGATCCAGGGACACGCGCTTGGCAGGCTTGAGTCCGTGGCGCGACTTCATCAACCTCGTTCGCGCCGTTTCTGCAGGGTGAATCCAATCACTGCCGTCAACAGGATCAGGCTGTTGGTCACGATGAACACCCAGTTGCCCAGCAGCACGCTGTAGGTGATGAAGCCGGCAGAAGCGAGCGACTGGCCCACGAACAACCAGTGTGAAACCCCGCCGCCGCCGTCGCGTTGCTGTTTCACGATCTGCCGCACCAGGGTGGCGAGCAGGATGGCCGATGAAGTCCATCCGATGGCGTCGGTAAAAGCTTCCATGGAGATACCGTGGGTCGATGTGGGCCGGAAAGGATGTCGCGCTGGCCGTGGAGTTGGCGTCAGCGTCCCTCGTGGTCTCTACCAGCCCCCGGCCTGCACTGATCGAGCCCTGCATTCACGCGGCTTTGCGAGCGTTTCGCGCAGGACGGGATCCTGATGCGGCTATGCGCTGTGAACTGTTCCAGTGCTGGCTCGAAGGTCGCCATGATGCGAGTCCGATCCACGCGCCTGCACGCCGTGATGACGGACGTGGATACAGGCTGCATAGGACCCGTTGGACGCGAGGCGCCGGTTCGGCGGCGCTGGAATCGGCATCCAACTTGCATGTCGTAATACTTGGCTGGACTCCAGCACGTGATGAGCCTCGAAGGATTGATGGCAGATGCCTGAACCCCAGAATTCCCCAGGCGCGCCGCACGAGTACTTCGAGGCACGCCTCTTCAATGCCGACGGTCCCGACCAGGTCGTGGAATTCGATGATTTGTCGTCGATCGCCGTCAATGACAATCGCCTCCTGTGGATCGACTTGCTTGGTGCGGGGAGCTCACTGCTCCCGGAGATCGTGCGCAGGGTCGGACTCGATGGAAGTGCAGTTCGGGGGTGGAAGGAAGGCACCAATCCGGCGCTGGGCAAGTGCGACAAGTCGTTCTGGCTGCGGGTGGTAGCGGTCAACGGGCTGGGCGACCACGAAGACGTTCGCGGTACGGTGCTGACGCTGATCGCCTCGCCGAACATCGTGATCAGCCTCCACGAGATCCCCTTGGCCTTCATAGAGGAATTTCGCGCGCGGGAAGAGGGCGGCTCGATGGTCGGTGTGCTTTCCGCAGAAAGCTTCGTCGCCTCCCTGCTGGATTGGCAGCTTTCAACGTATTTCGATGCAGTTGCAGCCTTCGAGATGGAAGTCGAGCGGCTCGAGATCCAGATCCTCGACGAGAAGAGCGGAACGTGCTTGCCCCGGCTGCGGCGTTTGCGCCGGTGGGCGTCACGGCTGCGTCGCATGTTGGTGCCCCACCGCGTGGTCTACGCCGCGCTGGCCCGGCCCGATTTTCTTCCCGATGCACCTGGCAACACAAACCACCATCTCAAGGCATTGGACACGCGTTTCGAGCGCGCCATGGACATGGTCGAGACCGCGCGCGAGTTGGTGTTGGGCAGCTTTTCCCTGTTCAGCAGCCAGACCGCGCTGCAAACCAATGACTTCATGCGGACGCTGACCTTCGTCACTGTCATCACCGGCGCGTTGGCAACTCTGGTCGGTGCGTTGGGGATGAATTTCGACGCCGCGTTTTTCAAGACAAGGGATGTCGGGTTCTGGGTCTCGGTCACGGTGTTGGCTGGTCTCACCGTGGCTGCCGTGCTGCTCGCACGCTGGAGAAGATGGTTCTGACCGTTTGCATAGGAGATTCAACATGGCAATCAAGAAGAGCGCGAAAGCAGCGGCAACATCCGCCGACGCCAGCGCGGCTTCGCGCACGGCAAAGTCGCAGCGCGCCTTGCAGTCAGTGATCGACCGCAAGGCTGCGGAGTCGTCCAAGTCTGAGAAATCCAAGGCGGCGGTGCAGGCGGGCGCACGGCGGCAGCCGGTTCGCTTGCCCGCCCAACATCTGGCCAAGCCAGGAAACGAAAGCGATCTGGAACTGAAGCCCCGGTTTGAAGCGCCCGATTACGTGGGCAGCGGCAAGCTCGAGGGCATGAAAGCGATCGTGACCGGTGGCGACTCGGGCATCGGTCGAGCCGTGGCCGTGCTGTTTGCGCGTGAGGGCGCCGACGTCGCGATCTTCTACCTCAACGAACACAAGGATGCGCGCGAGACCGCGCGCTGGGTCGAGAAAGAGGGCAGGCACGCAATCCTGGTGCCCGGTGATGTCTGCGATCCGGCCTTCTGCAACCGCGCGGTCAAGCGGGTGGCCAAACGGTTCGGGCGGCTTGACGTGCTGGTCAACAATGCGGGCTTCCAACTCCATGCGGAGTCGCTGGAGGACATCAGCGATGAACACCTGCAGGCTACGCTCCAAACCAACGTTGCGGGCTACCTCTACATGGCGCGCGCAGCGTTGCCCTTCATGGAAGCCGGTGCTTCGATCATCAATTGCGGCTCCGTGACTGGCTTGTTCGGTAGCCCCAAGTTGATCGACTATTCCGCAACCAAGGGTGCAGTCCACGCTTTTACCAAGGCGCTGGCTGCAAACCTGCTGGACCGCGGAATCCGGGTGAATGCGGTGGCACCCGGTCCGGTGTGGACGCCGTTCAACCCTGCGGACAAGCCCGCGGACGAGGTTGCGGAGTTTGGCAAGGACAGCGCCATGGGGCGAGCCGCGCAACCCGAGGAACTGTCGCCGGCGTTCGTGTTCCTGGCCTCACCGGTCTGTGCCTCGTACATCAACGGCATCGTCTTGCCGGTGATGGGCGGTCCCAAGGGATGACAGCGCAATTCGCTCACTGATGCCGCTGTATCGCGATCCCGGGAGTGCGTTGCAGGCCGCGCAATTCGCGCGCCGCATTTCACGGCTGATACGGCCATCGCTGGACCTGTTCCTGGTGTTCCCGGCCGGGGTGAAGCCGGGTGTGCCGTCTGGTCGGCGCTTCTCCCGGGGGTCGGCGCCACCCTGGTGGCCCATGCCGGCTTGCTCGGGACGGAAGGTGTGTTTCGGCCTGGCGTCTTCACCTAGCTTGTGGCTGCGGAGGCCGGAACGTTGTTGATGATTTCCGTTTTCGAGATGCTGCCTGGCTTGCACCTGGTGCTGCATGTCGCCGTGCCTGTGGCGGTCGCTTTCGCGTGCTACCCGCAT
>JBBSJP010000112.1:0-3476 GCA_038257155.1 Lysobacterales bacterium
GAGATGGTGATGCCGGGTGACAACGTGAAGATGGTCGTTACGCTGATCGCACCGATCGCGATGGACGACGGCCTGCGTTTCGCGATCCGCGAAGGTGGCCGCACCGTCGGCGCCGGCGTGGTGGCGAAGATCTTCGAGTAAGTCCTTGGCAGCGGCCCGCAAGGGCTGCGCCGAAGCCGGACGGCGGGCCGCAAACACGGCCCGCCTTCGGTGTTTTGAGGGAAAGCGTTTACGCCAGTAGCTCAATTGGCAGAGCAGCGGTCTCCAAAACCGCAGGTTGGGGGTTCGAGTCCCTCCTGGCGTGCCACCTCTAACGAAACATGGCCGGCTGCAGGCGCGATGCGCCAACCAGCCTGGAAGGAGTCAATGAATACCAAGATCGATAAGGCGCCCGAGACCCCGGTGGGCGATTACGTCAAGTACGCGGTAGCCCTGCTGATCGCGGCCGCGGGCTTTGTTGGTTATAGCTACTTCGCCGACTGGCCCAACGCCTTGCGCGTCACCCTGGCCGTCGTTGGCATGGTGCTCGCTGCTGGCTTCTTCGCGTTCACCACCGCCAAGGGTGCCGTGGCGCGGGATTACATCAGCGAAACCCGCTTCGAGTTGCGCAAGGTCGTATGGCCTTCGCGGCAGGAAACCATCCGTGGCACCGGCCTGATCATTGTCGTGGTGACCATCATCAGCCTGCTGTTGTCCCTGATCGATCTGATCATCGGCTCGGGCGTTCGCGCCCTGTTGGGCAACTGAGAGAACAGCCATGGCCAAGCGCTGGTACGTCGTGCATGCCTATTCAGGCTTTGAGCAGCAGGTTGCCCGTGCCCTGCGCGAGCGCATTGCCCGGGCCGAGATGGAAGATCGTTTCGGCGACATCCTGGTGCCGACCGAAGAGATCATCGAGATGCGCGCCGGACAGAAGCGCCGCTCCGAGCGAAAGTTCTTCCCTGGCTACGTACTGGTGCAGATCGAGACCCGCAACGAAGGCGCGATCCCGCTGATCGATGACGAGTCCTGGCATCTCATCAAGGAAACGTCGAAGGTGATGGGCTTCATCGGCGGAACCGCCGACCGTCCGTTGCCGATCAAGGACAGCGAAGCCGATGCGATCCTGCGCCGCGTGCAGGACGGTGTCGACAAGCCCAAGCCCAAGGTGCTGTTCGAGCCGGGCGAACTGGTGCGGGTCACGGAAGGTCCGTTCAACGACTTCAATGGCACGGTCGAAGAAGTCAATTACGAGAAGAGCCGCCTGCGTGTGGCGGTACTGATTTTCGGGCGTTCAACACCGGTCGAACTAGAGTTCGCCCAGGTGGAGAAGGCTTGATTGGAGTGTGAGGGCGGGCGCGGAAGCGCCCGTGAGGGCGGGCCTTACGGCCCGTGAGGGCGGCCGCTGACGCGGCCACGAGGGAAAGCAGAGTGGTTGCTCTCCCTCCCGCATCCGCAGGATGCGCCCTCCCGACCGCGCAGCGGTCGCCCTTCCAGCTTGCAACGCAAGCGCCCTCACTTTGGTAGTGAAACCGCGAGGAGCCTGCACAAACAGGCGCTTGCACTCGCAGGAGAGAGAAAATGGCAAAGAAAGTAACTGGCTACATCAAGCTTCAAGTCAAGGCCGGCCAGGCCAATCCCAGCCCGCCGGTCGGTCCGGCACTGGGTCAGCGTGGCCTCAACATCATGGAGTTCTGCAAGGCGTTCAACGCAGCGACCTCCAAGTTGGAACCGGGTCTGCCGACTCCGGTCGTCATCACGGCCTATTCCGACCGTACCTTCACCTTCGTCACCAAGAGCACGCCGGCCACGGTGCTGTTGAAGAAGGCCGCCGGTATCACCTCGGGCTCCAAGCGCCCGAATACCGAGAAGGTCGGCAAAGTGACGCGCGCGCAACTTGAGGAGATCGCCAAGGCCAAGGAGCCCGATCTCACAGCCGCTTCGATGGACGCCGCCGTGCGCACCATCGCAGGCAGCGCACGCAGTATGGGTCTCGTGGTGGAGGGCTAAGACATGGCAAAGATTTCCAAGCGTTTCAAGGCAATGCAGACCCTCGTCGTACCGGGCAAGACCTACGCCATCGACGAGGCCCTGAAGATCATCCAGGGCAACAGCAAGGTGAAGTTCGTCGAAGCGATCGACGTCGCGGTTCGCCTCGGTGTTGACGCACGCAAGTCCGACCAGCAGGTGCGCGGCTCGACCGTGCTGCCCGCCGGTACCGGCAAGTCGGTGCGCGTCGCGGTGTTCTGCCCAGCAGGTGCCAAGGCCGATGAGGCCCTTGCCGCTGGCGCCGAAGCCGTGGGCATGGACGAACTGGCCGAGAAGATGCAGGCCGGCGACCTCAACTACGACGTCGTGATCGCCACGCCGGACGCCATGCGCGTGGTCGGCAAGCTCGGCCAGGTGCTTGGCCCGCGCGGCCTGATGCCGAACCCGAAGGTCGGCACGGTCAGCGCCAATCCCGCCGAAGCGGTGCGCAATGCCAAGGCAGGTCAGGTCCGCTACCGGACCGACAAGGCCGGCATCATCCACTGCACGATCGGCAAGGTCAGCTTCGAGTCCGAAGCACTGAAGAACAATCTGCAGGCGCTGCTCGCTGACCTGGTCAAGGCCAAGCCTGCTACCTCGAAGGGTCAGTACCTGCAGAAGATCTCGCTGTCGAGCACCATGGGTATTGGTGTTGCGATCGACCAGTCTTCGCTGGCGCTGGCCAAGTAATTGATCCAATCCGGTCGGGTGCAAGCCCGGCCGGCAGCATTTGAAGGCACCCGCCAGCGCAAGCGAAGCGGGCGCCATCAAAGACCGCAGGTGTGATCTGCGCGTGGTGACGTCGGGCATGGATGCACGAGTTGCAGGGAATCGCCGTCGCCACAAGCGGGATCGCTTAATCAGGTTTCCTTCGGGGAATCGGCCTGCGTAGATGGTGTTGCCCTTCTGGAATTTTCTGGAAAGGCCACCACAGGGGCGTCGCTGGCGCCCCCGGCACTGAAGGATCAGTGCTGCCCCAGGACCGCGACCGGCTCGGAGCCGCAAGCGGAGTTCACTAGGAGGAGTGCAATGGCTCTCAATCTGTCTCAAAAGCAGGAAGTTGTCGCAGAGCTGGCAGGTGTCGCCGCCACCGCGCAGTCCTTGATCGCCGCCGAGTACGCGGGCACGACCGTTTCGCAGATGACCGCGATGCGGAAGAAAGCCCGTGAGTCCGGTGTGTTCCTGAAAGTTGTCAAGAACACGCTGGCGTCGCGCGCCGTAGTGGGTACCGAATTCGAGTGCGTCAAGGACGCACTGGTCGGCCCGCTGCTGTACGCGTTCTCGGAAGAAGACCCCGGCGCTGCCGGTCGTCTGATCAAGGAATTCGCCAAGGGCAACGACAAGCTGCAGGCCAAGATCGTTTCCATCGGCGGCAAGCTGTATCCCGCAGCCCATCTCGAGGTTCTGGCTACCCTGCCGACCCGCGAGCAGGCGCTGGCGATGCTGGCCCGCACCCTGGCCGAGCCGGC
>JBBSJP010000113.1:0-3405 GCA_038257155.1 Lysobacterales bacterium
CGGGGCGGCCCAGCGGTTCCCAGACGTCCGGGCCGTGGCGGGTCAGGCCGCCCTTGGTCGCAACCAGGAGGCCCTCGTACGGGTGCAGGTGTTCGCGGATCAGGTCTTCGCTGACGTTGGGGCCATAACTGTCGGCCGTGTCGATCAGGTTGACGCCCAGTTGAGGCAGGCGCCGAAGGACCTTTCCCACGGCGGCTGGATCCTGGGGGTCGCCCCATACGCCCTTGCCGGTGATGCGCATCGCGCCAAAGCCGAGGCGATTGATCTCGATGTCGCCGCCAATCCGGAATTGACCGGCGTTAGCGGCTGAAGTTGTACTGGCCATGGTGACGCTCCAAGCGAAACATGCGGGAACCCTACCGGCACCGATGGAAAAATGGTGTCAGGGAAAATGCGTGAGCATGAGCTGGCCCCGGTTTGACGCACACCTTCGAACGGGAAAAGACCTTGTGAGGTGTTCGATGTGCAGCAGCGTCAGAAGCCCGCGCAAGGCACGTTGATCGATACCCGCTTGGTCGTAGGGCGGGTCTTGACCCGCCGTGCATCGTTCGAAAGCCGCACCGCCCTGCGTGGGATCGATACCCGCTTGGTCGTAGGGCGGGTCTTGACCCGCCATGCATCGTTCGGAAACCGCATCAGCTTGCGTGGCATTGCGATCTTCGACTTCCGCATCCTGGCTTCGATCATGGCGGGTCAAGACCCGCCCTCCGGCTGCTCCGTAGATCATGGCGGGTCAAGACCCGCCCTCCTCCTGCTGGCCCCTCTGTAGTAGCGCCGGCCTGGCTTATCGGTAAGGCGCCGGGCCGCGCCAGACCAGTTCGCCCTGCCGGTAGACCTGCTGCATGATGATGGCCTCGCGCGCATCGCCGATCGTGTCCAGTTCCGGCGAGTCCGGCTCGAGCAGGCGACACGGGCCCGACTCGCGCCTCAGCGCGGTTTCCAGCGGGCAGACCATGTACTGCCGTACGCCCGGCAGGGGAATAAACAACTCGGTCATGCCCTGGTCGCGCCACGCGCGCAGCCGGGTTTCGCTGAGCAGGTCGTAGTACACCTGATAGCCGCCCACTTCCATGCTGGCGTCAGCGGAGGAAGCGCCGTTGCCGCGGCCGCGCTCGATCGTGGGTCTCCTGGCCAGCCCCGCATTCACCGGGGCGAGGTTTTCCTGGAGCATGCCAGGCGGCTGTCCCCAGATATGCGAGCGACGCTGCGGCGCTGCCGACGTTGCGGGCGTCGTGGGTGTGGGTGCTGCCGGCGCTGGGGCCGGGTCCTGCGTAGCAACTTCCGGGACGTTCGGCGGCACCGGATCGTCGGCACGCTCGACCAGCGTGGATTGGACGGGCGAGGACGCGGGGGGCGTCGCGGCGCGTTTGCCCGCGACCGCCGGGCTGGGCGGTGGTGGCGACCTGCCGATGAAATCCACGGCCATCCTGCTGCCGGCGTCGGAGGCGGCGCCCTGCGGCGTAGTCACGGTGATCGGGGAAGACAATATCGACAGGAGCACCAGCAACAGATGCAGGAGCGCGCTGACGAGCACGGCGGTCCAGTGCTGCACGCGTTCGCTTCGGGGTTGGGACCTGGCATGCGCCCGGCTCGACGCCTTGCTCATGCCGCCGTGGGCGCGTCGGGGGTAGGGGCCTTCATGTGGAATCTGCAGCGTGCGACTGGTGGGGTGCGGCATCGTAACGCGTCAGCGGTTGTCCGCATTGTCAGGTGACTGTAGAACCCGGGGCACTCCAGAGCGCACTTTCGTCCGCTTGGATCGCCCCGGTTCCAGCCCATTGAGACGAAGACGCTGGACCGCCCGGCCTGTGTTCGCCCACCCGGGCGACCACCTGTAAACGAAGTAGTAAAACAGTGGTCAAAGCGCACTTTTCACGATTGCCGCCGCTGCTTCAGCGCTTCTCCCGCGTCCGCGCATGAAAATCGGGCGGCTTGCTGGCGACCCAGGCGAGGAAGCGGGCGATGTCGGCCTGCTCGCGCAGGGCGGGAACGTCGGCGCCGATCCGCTCCAGTTCCCTGTTGGTCAGCGTCTTATGCAGTGTCCGGTGGCAGATGGGATGGATCGGCACGGTCGATCGCCCGCCGCGGCTCTTGGGCACCGGGTGGTGGTGTTCGACCCAACGGCCGATTGGGCGGGTGCAGAGCCAGCAATGAAGTGCGTCGGCCATGACCATCAGCTGGATCCATTCCCGCCAATCAGAACAGGGTTCGAGAAAACCCTCTCTTTTGCCCCACACTCAGAAACTTCTTGAAATACCGAAGAACACGGTCGGAACAAGGTCAGTGTCCGGCTCGATCAAGGGACTGTCGGTGATATTGCTGGGGAACCTTTCCACCTCGACAGCGAGAACGCTGGCCCATCGGGCGTCGAATGGAACGATGGCGGCTATGCCTGCGTGGGGAATCGTGCTGCGGCCCGGGCGATAGTCGATGACACCGCGTGCGACTTCTTCGGGCAGGGTGCCGTAATAGTAATCGGCGTAATCGCGGGACAGCAGCTTGATCCCGATCGACGGGATCAACCTGACAACGCCGAACTGGAACGAGGCGCGATATTCGAATGCGCCCCGATAGCCTCCGCTGGCACCGGTGATGTCCGTTTCGGTGGAAAGCTCCAACTCTCCCGCCTGGCCCGTCCAGATCGCGGATATCCCGGCATTGACGGCGTTGTCCCGATCTTCAAGAAGATCGCGGTCGATACCGTTCCGAACCAGAGCCCGGGCGCCGAAATCATCGGCGTCCATCCCGTCCAGGCGCGCGCCGACCAAACCGTTGAGCTTGAATCCGTCGCGTTCGATCAGCCGGTAACCGACATCCAGTCCCTTCCAGTAGAAGCGCTCGCCTGCGTAATCGATGAGCGGAAAGGGCAGCACACGGTTGCTCTGGCCGGCATAAAGAGTGTCCTGTATGGCGACGCCAACGCCCATGCGCCACTGCCCGGGCGGCTCAGGCTGTTGCGCCTGCCCACACAGCGGTGCCAGTGATGCGATCAGGACCGCCGCACAGTGCATCTTCATCCGATCACTCCTTTTGGGTATCGAATGCGCTACGTGGCGGCGGCCGGACTGGATGCAGGAGGCCAGCATCAGAACAGAGTGCGTTTGCTCAAGACTCTTCGCGTGTCCGCGGGCGCGCGATCGTGGCTGGGCCCGCGCGGCAGTCCAGCCGCTTCTCCACGGCAGCGTGGAGAGGCTCGCTTCAGTAGTTGAGCCTGACGTCTTTACGACTTTTCGACATCGGCCATCCGTCAGCCTGGTGAGCCGGTAACCGGCCTGATGGCTGGCGCCGGCCCCAGGCCACTGGTCCTGATCACGCGATGCACGAACCACAGCTTGTCCAGCACCGGCTTGGTCAGGGTGAACGGATAGCTGTCGCGGGTGCCCATGCTGCGGTTGAGGCGGTTGA
>JBBSJP010000114.1:0-3252 GCA_038257155.1 Lysobacterales bacterium
CCGGCCGTGGCTGGCTTCCTGAATGGGCTCGACTGACCTCATTTCTCCGCTGGCGTAACATTGGGCCATGGACGACAACTGTTGCACACCCATCGATTTTCCCGGCCAGGCCAAGTTCATCGGCGTCATTGATGACGCGGTGGCGTCCGGCGACGAACATGCCGTGACCGCCGCCTTGCGAAACTGCCTGTGCGCGCTGATCCGCGACCGCGACGTGGAATTGCCGGCCTGCGTGCACGAGCCTATCGTCGACCACTACGCCCGCCGCGAGTTGTATCGCAGCCCGGAGTACGGCTACAGCGTGGTCGCGATGACGTGGGGGCCGGGCCAGGGCACCCCACTGCACGACCATTCCGGTTTGTGGTGCGTGGAGGGCGTGTGGGACGGCGCCTTGGAAATCGTCCAGTACGAGTTGCTGGAACGCGACGGCGAGCGCTATCGGTTCCGTTCCGCTGGGGGCATGTACGCCGGCCCCGGCAGCGCCGGCAGCCTGATCCCGCCGTACGAGTACCACACCATCCGCAACACCAGCCCGGATTCGGTGGCGGTGTCCCTGCACATCTACAAAGCGCCGATGGCCTGCTGCTCCAAGTTCGCCCCGCGCGGCGGCGAATGGTTCGAGCGCGAAACCACCGAAATGCTCACCGACCAGGCAGCCTGAGCCGCATGCTCGGCTATACTTCGCGTCCGCGCCGGAGTGGCGGAATCGGTAGACGCAGCGGACTCAAAATCCGCCGCTAGTGATAGTGTGGGGGTTCGAGTCCCCCCTCCGGCACCAAGTCGAGGGCCGTGCGGGCCCAACAGCCGCGACGGCGACGTTGCGCCGACAGGATCGGCCTAGCGGACCGCTCCCGATGCGCCAACCATCCAGTCACCCCAGCTGCCGTTGGAACTCCAGCGCCGCCTGGCGCAATTCGATCTCCGATACCGCGAGGATGGCAAGGTCGGTCGCCGCCAGGATCTGGGACTCGCTCCAGGCATGCGGGGCGAAATCAATTGCACAAAAAGCGCCGATCACCTCTCCGGATGCAAGCACGATTGGAGCGCCAAGATATGCGGCAACGCCGAGGGACTCCACCGTTGGCACGTTCGCGAACACCGGATCGGCGCGAGTGTCCGGGATGACCAATGGGCGCCCCTGCTGGATGGTGAAATGGCAAAACGTCTGGCCCGTCAGCTCCCGTGCGGACGCCAGCGGTTCCCCGAATCCGCTCTGGCTCAGGTAGAAGTCCCGGTGACCCTCCACCAGCGAAATGAAGGCGACGGGCACCCTGAGCGCAGCCGCACCCAGGCGCGTGATGCGGTCGAAAGCCTCTGTCGGCGCGGCGTCGAGTAATCCGGTTGCGCGTACCGCCGAGAGACGTTGCGGGTCTTGCAGCGCGCTGCCCGGAACGGGGTCGGCATCCGACAGGAGTTCCTCCATCGCGTGCGGCGAAATCCCGTGCGTCGCCAGCAATCCGAACCTGCGCTCCAGGTACATCGAGAACGGCATCCAGTCACCATCGTGCTTGACGGTGTTCGACCATGCACAGAGGGTGACCAGTCTTTCATCCCGATTCAGTGGGGTTATGTCGTCACTAGCCTTGTCGTTCATCACTACAGTTTTAACAGGAAGGGACACAATGGCTCTTAACCCAATGCCTTGCGTTCTTTCAAGGGGCTGGTGTTCATAACAGGCGATTACGTTCAAACGAAACGTCGTTCGAGATCTCCATCAGCTGATGCGTCCGCACAGGCTCGATATCAATGCCGGAGTCTCAGCTCCAACTTCCCGTTGCAAACGTCGCGAGTTGTTAGCGCAGAGAGTGACCAAAAAAGAAGACCCGGTCTCGCTGGCGAATGCCTGGAGGGGACCGGGTCTTGATCGTCGGAGCGATTTTCCTGGCAACTTTCGTTGCCGCGAAATTTTTCTCCGACAGATGCACGCTACGCCGGCAAGCGTTAGGAATTGGCTAACCTATCCGCATTCAGCGAGACCGTTCGTCGGCGCGTTCAAGAGCCTGCCCACGGCCACCACCCCCGGCCAGATAACGCATACCGATCCGCCGCGCGTTCGAAGCGGTTGCGCACGCTGATGCCACCGCACAGCAGGTACAGCGGAAGGAACAACGGGCCCAGGACCATGTACTGATAGACATGCGCACGTTCGTGGTCGGCCAGCTGGATCGGGGGTTCGTCGCCCTGACCCGCGCGGTGGGCGTAAGTCACGCAAGGCTCGTCGAGGCTGGCGCCTGTGTGCAAGATGACGTTGCCCAGGGTCAGCGCGCCACCCGGGCCGATCCTGACGTCGTGGAAGACGATGGCAAGGTCGCGAGGGCGCACATGGGCATGTGCGCCAAGCACCATGGCGAACGTGCCCGCAATCAGCCCCAGCACGGTGTTCGGCAGTGTCCACGCAATGCCCAGCACCTGCAGGCAGCGCAGCAGCCACCGCGGCATCGGCTGCATGTTCAGCGCGAGCGCTTGGCCAGCCAGTCGTGGATGGTGTCCGGCACCTGCTGCTGGGCGCGGCCGGACACGTAGATGCCGATATGGCCGCCTTTGAATGACAGCTCGGTGTAGTCGTCGGTCCCGGCGAGGTCGCGCAGCACACGTGATGCATCCGGCGGCACCAGGTGGTCCTGCTCGGCGAAGATGTTGAGGATCGGCATTTCCACCAGGCCCAGATGCACGTCCTGGTCGCCGATGCGCACGCCGCCCTCGACGAAGCCGTTGCCTTGGAAAAACAGGGTATTGAATTCGCGGAAGGCCTCGCCTGCCTGGTCGGGCGAATCGAAGATCCACTTTTCCATGCGCAGGAAATCCTCCATCGCCTTCTTGTCGTCGAGGATGTCCACCATGCCTACGTACTTCTGCGCAAACAGCCGCCACGGCTTCAGCATCAGGTAGGTGAGAATCATCATTACGGCCGGGATATAGCCCAGCGTATCGACCACCAGGCCCACGTCGATCTCGCGGTTCCAGTTCGACAGCATGTTGTCGCTGGTGTGGAAGTCGACCGGCGTGACCATGGTCACCAGGTTGCGTACCTTGGCCGGGTTGAGCGCGGCGTAGCACAGCGAAAACACCCCGCCCTGGCAGATGCCGACCAGGTTCACCGCATCCAGCTGGTGGGCCTTGCGCAGGTAATCCACGGCGCCGCCAAGGAAGCGCTCGATGTAATCCTCCAGGGTCAGGAACTTGTCCGAGCGGTCCGGGTAGCCCCAGTCGATGATGTAAACATCCTCGCCTCGCTCAAGCAGGCCCTTGACC
>JBBSJP010000115.1:0-3184 GCA_038257155.1 Lysobacterales bacterium
GGATGATCCCAGCGCGATCAACAGCATCTGCTGCATGGGGCTGAGCTTGTCCTGCCCGCGCTTTCCCATCAGGCGCATCACCAACAGCAACAGGCCAAACACCAGCACGCACTTGAGCGCGACTTCCAGCAGGTAAGCGGGTGGCTGTTCGCCCAGAAACATGCGAAGCCAGTCGAACGGGACGAAATCGGTTTCCATCGGGGTGCTCCGGTCGGCGCGGGGAGGGCCGAGCGGCATTTTTGCTAGGGCACACGGATTCCACAGTGAAGATGGCGCGTGCTTTCGAGCGCGGGGCGCAGCGCGTAACAAAAAAGGCGGCAAACGGCCGCATTTTTCGAAGATGCTATTGAAGCAGTGTCGCTCTGTAGCTCGCGGCGTCTAATCGAAAACGCGCTTCAATTGGACCGACAACACTAAACATCTTTGGCTTCCGCCTAAACGAGAACAGCCTGTATAGATGGAACTGTTGATCTCGCTCCCTTGAGAAGGAAACTTCGTTGGGCGTTATGAAGAAAGGCGTCTCCGCGACATAGGCCGTGGTCTTAACTTCAATGTAGCGCTCTCGTCCGTCTGTATCAAATGACAAAACGTCGAACCCAGCGCCATCGCCTTGTGTATGCGAAGTGTGTTCGATTCGCTCTGCTAGTTTCTTTGCCCCCGCCTCATGAAGCCGACGTTGCTCGAAATCAACAACGAGAAGCTCACCAGCCAAGCCAAGCGATCGATTTCGAGCCTCGCGCTCAAGATAGTCCCGTTTTACCGGAAGTCGCTCAAAAACGTCTCCCCTCTCTGCAACTCGTTGCTTCGGCGTGGGAATTTGAACGACAAAATCAGAAAAATCATCGATCAGTGGCTGTTCGGCTGGGGTCTCGACGCTTCGCAGGCTCACCTCATCGAGAATGCGATCACGTGCAACTGCATTGCCGACGACGTCAACCAGCATGCGCTGAAAATTTGGCAATGGCTTGTAGCCATTTAATGATTGGATGCCCAGCAAGTTGAGAACGGCGCTGATGTTGCGATGCTTGTATTCAAGAGAAGCCATGTTCCGTGCGGGTAGTGTCTCCAGAAGGCGCCGATTGTGCTCAGTCTTGTTCGGGACCTGCCCCATTTCCTGCATTCGAAGCATTTGGAAATAAACGACCACAATGGCTTCTACTTCGGTCGGCGACCAAGGCCTACCTGTTTCACCGTCTTCAACCGGCATTAGCATTCCCCTGAGACTCAACTCCAGGTTAGCAGTTGTGTAGTGGCCTAGCCGACGGCTCCTCCGCTATTGCATACAAAAAAAAACGCCCCGCTTTCGCGGGGCTTCGAGTCCTACATCGTGCCGTTTACTCAGCGACCAAAAATCTGCGAGATCAGGCCGCTGGCCAGCTGGACCATGTAGTAGGTGTTGTCTTCAGGGTACGGGCGCACCCACATGTAACCGTTCGGTGGCGCCGCCAGGTCATAGGCGCGATAGTCGCGGACGTAGTAACGCTCGTCCACGTACTCGCGCGAGATATTCTGGCCCTTGGCCCAGCGCTTGTAGGCCTTCGCCTCTTCCTTCTGTGCCTTGTTGACGGCCTTGTTGTAGTTCTTGGTCGCCTTGCTCTGATGCGCCTTGCCGTGGCCATGTGGGTGATGCTGGGCAAACGCAGTCGGAGCCGTCAGGGCGAGCGTGCCGATTGCGGCGGCGAGGGCGAGTTGCTTCAGCATCCCGTTCTTGAGGGTGGTCGTCTTCATGGTGGTTCTCCGTTTCAGCAGGGAGCAACCATAGGTCTGCCAGCCTGAACGCAGGGAAGTTGTCGTTTCTGCGATAGGCGCAGGTCCGGGCCCTTGATGCTTGGGTGACGGTTTTCGATGAAGAGATCCGCTCAACCCGCCGCCCTTCCCGGATTCGGCAACAACCCGCCCGGATACTTCCGCCGCAGCATCACCGTCTGCAGCGCCAGCACCACGCCAATCCCGATCGCCACCCACGCCGCGGTCTGCGCGCCGGGGAGATCGCTGCCGGACTGCTTGACGTACACCGCGATCAGCGCCCACAGCGCGGCGATGACGTAGTCGATGTTGCCGCGCATGCGCAGGTTGACCATCAGCAGCATCAGTGCCGCCAACCCGAAGATGGCCAGGCTCCACGGCAGCATGTCGGTGGTCGATGCGAGTTCATAGGCCACCACCACCTGCGCCAGGTTGAGGAACGCGGCCAGCGACAGCCAGCCGGCGTGCAAGGACAGTGGCAGCCATGCCAGCATCCACTGGCCTTCCTGCGGGGTGCGATCCAACGACAGGATCATCGCGCAGCGGATCAGGCAGAAGGTGGCGCCGAAGATCACCAGCAGGCACAGCCAGAACTGCGACATCGCGAACAGCGGCATCCACGCGGTGGTCAGGGCGAACCCGGCGGCAGCCCACGGGGCGATGCGGGTGAGGGTGTCGTCGGTGCGGCGGGTGCCAGTCAGTTGCCAGCCGGCGTAGAGGATGTCGAGCAGGAAGATCAGCCCCCAGATCGCGAACGCGTAGCCGGCGGCGACCAGAAGGGTGGGGTAGCGGTCGGAGATGGTGGCGTTATCGGGGCCGAAGGTGCCGGTGTTGCTGAGCCACCCAACCACGGGCATGGCGATGGCGGTGAGCAGGACGAGGATGCGCAGCATGGGTGTCTCCCGCGGGATTCTGCTGCCGACTTTAGCGCGGGTTCGGGTCCGGCGCGTGGGGTGCTGGGCACTTGCGGCGCGGAAGGGATGGATGCGGCTTGCGGCTAGACTGGGGCCATTGAAAAGGAGTGCCGCGTGAGCACCAAACCCTATGTCCTGATCGATTTCGAGAACGTGCAGCCGAAGACGCTGGACCGGCTGCAACCGGGCGCGGTGCGCATCAAGGTGTTCCTGGGCCAGCACCAGACCCGTCTGATGCTGGAACTGGTGCAGGCGCTGCAGCCGTTCGGCGCCGACGCGGAATACATCGCCATCCAGGGCAACGGGCCGGACGCGGTGGACTTCCACATTGCGTTCTACATCGGGCGGCTGGCGGCGGCGGAACCCGGTGCCGCGTTCACCATCATTTCCCGCGACAGGGGTTTCGACCCGCTCGTGCGCCACCTGGTCGGACTGGGCATCCAGTGCCAGCGCATTCCCGACATCGAGGGTACGCCCGCGCCGGCCAAGCCGGTGGCGAAGAAGGCGGCCAAGGCGGTACAGAA
>JBBSJP010000116.1:0-3136 GCA_038257155.1 Lysobacterales bacterium
CAAACAACCCGAACTCGGTCGCCTGCTGCTCGCGCGATTGCGGGAGCAGGGTCGCGACGCCACCCTCATCGATCAGTGGGTGCCACGCGAGCGCTACCTGGCGCTGATGGCGCAAAGCCGGGTCGCGGTGCCCTTGCCGTCGCCTACCGAGGGATTTTTCCTGCCGGGGCTGGAAGCCATGGCGCTCGGATGCGCCACGGTGGTGCCTGACTGCATCGGCAATCGCGAGTACCAGAGGACCGGTGACAATGCGCTCGCACCGCCGGCCCAGGTGGATGCGCTGGTCGATGCAATTGGCCAGCTGGATGATGCGCGGTTCGCGGACAAGCTGATCGCTGCGGGCAAGGCGACGGCCGCCGCGTTCGGACTCGACGCCGAACGAGCCCGGTTCCACTCGCTCCTCGACGAGGTGGACCGACTGTGGGCGAACTGACCTCGCCGGACCTGATGCTGACCGGCGTTCCACGGGGCGGGACCACGCTCGCCTGCCAGCTACTGCAACAGTGCCACGACACGGTCGCGTTGTTCGAGCCAATGGATGTGTCGACATTGCCGCGCGATCGCAGCGCGGCCGTGCTCGAGGTGCAGCGTTTCTTCGTGGCTTCCCGCGAACAGCTGCTGCTCGATGGCAGCGCACCGAGCAAGCATGTGGGCGGCGCGGTACCGGACAATCCGTTTGCCAGCACGGTAGGAGCTGACGGCAGACGCGAAATGATCGCAGCGCACGGGCGGGTACGCATCGAGCCGCCTCCGGCACCCGGCTTCACCCTGGTCATCAAGCACAACGCCGCGTTTGCGGCGCTGCTGCCGGAGCTTTCGCTCACCTGTCGCGTGCTGGCGATCGTGCGCCACCCGCTGTCGGTGCTGGCATCGTGGAACTCCGTGGACCTGCCGGTCCGCTCCGGCCGCATTCCCGCCGGGGAACACTTCGACCCGGAACTTGCCACGCACCTGGACCAGGAAACAGATCAGCTGGGGCGACAGCTGCTGGTGCTGGAATGGTTCTTCTCGCGATTCGATCAACTGCTGCCGGTTGGCGACGTCCTGCGGTACGAGGACCTGATCGGTTCGCAGGGCGAGCAGCTGCGCGTGCTGGCCGGTGTCCGCGGCACCGCGATCACGGGCCTGTCCGAACGTAATACCAATGTGCTTTATCCACGGGCGCTGATTCCGCAACTGGTCGAAGCGCTGGGCAGACAGGCCGGTAGCTGGCAACGCTGGTATCCACCGGAAACCGTCGAACCGCTCGCCAGGCGAATGCTTGCCCCGCGCCGAACCCCATGAACGGCCCCACGGTTCGGTTCCTCATCGGCGGCGTACAGAAGGGCGGAACCTCGGCGCTGGCACGCTACCTCCAATCCCAACCCGACATTCGCCTGCCCGCCGGGAAGGAAGCTCACGTGTTCGACGATCCTCGGGCCGCCGACTGGACCGCAGAGCGTTTCGAGGCGGAGTACCAGGCCCATTTTCCGCGGATGCAACTGTCCGGCTCCGCCATTTGCGGCGATGCCACGCCGATCTACTGCTTTCATCCCGCACTGATCGAACGAATCGCACGCTACAACCCGGCGATGCAGTGGATCATCCTGCTGCGCGATCCGGTCGAGCGCGCGATCTCGCATTACTACATGGAGCGCAACCGCGCGCACGAACGGCGCTCGCTGGCGGCCGCGCTGCTCTTCGAGCCTTGGCGGCTGCGAGGCAGGGCGGACGACTTTTCCGCCGATTCGCCATTGCGCTGCCATAGCTATTGCACCCGGGGGCGCTATTCACGGCAGCTTGATGCGCTCTACGCGCACTTTCCGCCAGATCAGGTCCTGGTCCTCAGAAGCATGGATCTGCTTGCCCACCCCCGGCACGCGATGGATCGCGTGCACGCCTTCCTTGGCGTGGCTGCACCCACCGAGAGCGTGACCTTCGAGCGTGTCTTTCAGGGTCATTACGGCAGCCAGAGCCGACACCCCTGGGTACGCTGGGTCTTGCGCCAGCGCTTTCGTCGCGAGCTGTCGCTGCTGCGCTCGCGCCATGGCATCAGTTTCGACGTCGACTTGAAGCACCGTCCCACAGTGGCATAATCGCCACCCTTCCCTGCAGCGGGATCGATGGCCTCCCCGCCACACGGACTGCTGCGACGCCAGCCGAGAACTCCATGACCCCGATCCGTGCGCTTGCCTTGTGTGCCGCCCTGACCCTGGCGCTGTCCGCCTGCAACGAAGGCGCTGATGAGCGCCTCGACGACCAGGCTCCGGCCACCACGACGACTGAAGAGCGGCAGGCGCCGCAGGGGCCCGCGCTTCCCGCTGAACCTGGACCCGACAGCGTCCTGCCGTCCGAAGTCAGCGACAGTGCGGTCACCGTCGGCACTTCCCTGGCCAACGAGCGGGCAGTCAAGTCCGCCCAGGCGCAATTCACAACCAGCGACACCGTGTACGCCAGCGCGTCCGTCCAGGGCAAGCCCGGAGCGAGCGTTTCGGTGTACTGGACGTATCAGGACGGCCGGACCCACAAGGAAGAGACCCGGGAACTGGCGTCCGGTGGAACCCAGGTGGCCAGCTTCTCATTCGCCAGCGGCGACGGGATGGTCCCAGGCAAATACAACGTCCAGATCGACGTGGACATGATCCCGGTCGGCATCGCGGACTTCGTCATCAAGTAAACCAGAGACCTGGCCAAGGCGATCGGACAGGCGCATCGCCCTCCATGTCACGGGCGCGCGGTCACTCGAGCGCGTTGGCCAGTTCCGCGCGCAGATCCGCCAATGCCTCTACACCGACGCTGAGCCGCACCAGGTTGTCGGTCACCCCGAGCTGCTCACGCCTTTCCGCCGGTACCGAGGCATGGGTCATGATCGCCGGGTGATTGACCAGGCTCTCGACGCCGCCAAGCGACTCGGCCAATGCGAACAGTTCGGTCCGTTCGCAGAAACGCGTGGCCGCCTGAAGACCGCCCTTGATGTAGATCGACACCATGCCGCCGAAGCCATCCATCTGGCGCTCGGCCAACGCGTGCTGGGGGTGGGATTTCAGGCCGGGATAGATCACCTTCTCGATGGCGGGGTGGACTTCCAGCCACTCGGCGAGCGCCTGCGCGTTTTCGCAGTGCGCCTTCATGCGCAGGTGCAGGGTCTTCAGTCCCC
>JBBSJP010000117.1:0-3073 GCA_038257155.1 Lysobacterales bacterium
ATAGTTCAGCCAGAACGTGGCGATCACCAGGATGTTGGTGGCTGCGGCGTCCACCTCGTCCGCGGATGCGCGCATGATCCCGGCCTTGGTGAGTCCGCGCATCACCGCATGGGCCTGATCGCCGGCCCGCTTCAGGATCCGCGCGAACC
This sequence comes from Lysobacterales bacterium, assembly GCA_038257155.1. Lineage (GTDB taxonomy): Bacteria > Pseudomonadota > Gammaproteobacteria > Xanthomonadales > Xanthomonadaceae > JANJTY01. The sequence goes on from JBBSJP010000117.1 coordinate 150, forward strand.
GCGTGCGAAGGCGCCGGTTGCGGCTGAGGATGTCGACAAGGTCCCGGTACAGGAATCGGTAATCCCAGATGCACTCGAACACATGATGAAGTTGCAGCCAAACGTCCTGCAGCTCCGGTAAGCGATCGCTGGGAGCCACGAGCGCAGCATCCATGCGCTGCTCGTAACCCCCGAACAGCTGTTCGATGATGTCGTCCTTGTTGCGGAAGTGGTAGTACAAGTTGCCGGGGCTGATTTCCAGCTCGTCAGCGATGTGGTTGGTGGTGACGTTGGGCTCACCTTGCGAATTGAACATCGCGAGCGACGCATCAAGGATTCTCTGTCGGGTCTGGCGGGCCATGGCTGATCGACGCGCTTACGCGGTCAGCGCCTCCACCAGTTCCACGTACTGCTGCATGGCTTCTTGCCTTCCGGTTCCGGCGAGGCTGACCCACGCCTCGTGCTTTGCGGTTCCGACGAAATCGAAGAAGCCGGGCTTCGGTCCGCTGGCATCGCCCTCCGTGCCCTGTTTGTAGAGGGCATACAACCGCAACAGGGTGGCGTTGTCCGGCCGCTCGGCGAGCGCCTGTACGTCCCGCGCTGCCTGCTCGAAGCGGGTCTGCAGATCGGGCATATCGATTCTCCCAACTGACGCAAGCATCAGACCACGCGGGTCAGCAGGGGGTCAAGGTAGCGTCCTTGGTCGCGCCCTGGCGTGCATCAATACGCCCGGCACTGCTTGAAACGGACGGGACGCTCGCTGGACTGCGGTGGCTGCAACTGGACCCGCGAGGCAGCCAGTTCCGGGTAACGCTCCAGCAACGGGCACAGGCGTGTGATGGGATCCGAGTCTTCGAACGCGAGATAGACCACCAAGGTCGACTGTGTCGACCACACGGCGCGATCCACGTCAGTGAGTGTCGAAATGGCATCCGCGGTTTCGGTGCGACGGCGGGCAAGAATTTCCGGATCCGTGGGAATGGCGTTCGGCTCGATGACCGCCGGGGACGGATTGGACGCGGCAGTTGCAACAGGCTCTGCGCGCGAAGCTGCATTGGTCTCCACGGACGCTGCAGGCAGCTGATGCGAAGGCCCATTCACGGCGAGTGGCACGGTTTGCAAGACCGCCCATGTCAGCACACCCAGCGCGGCTGCGGCGAGCCATGCCAATGCGGACTTGCGAACATCTGCCGGCGCCTGGTTGGAGCCGCCGGGCACCTCCTGGCCCATCAACGGCTCGACCTCGGGCCACAAGCTGGCACCGTCGATCAGTTCAACCCTCTGCTGCGCGGCCACGCGCCGTGCCTCGTCGTCGAACCGCCCCGGTGTCACGACAATGGCGCCATGCGCGCCGCGAAGTTCGGCAGCCTTGCCGAGCCCAAGGATGGGCTGGGCGCCGACCACGGAGGCGTTGCCGTATTTGCACATGAGCAGCACGCGCTCGCCGTCGCGTTCCAGGAGCATGTCGCCACCATCCGCAGACAAGCCGTCGCCGAGGCTGCTGTCGTCGTTGAGCACGCGATAGCCCCGCGCCTGCATGGCATGCAACACCAGCACTGCGAAGTCGCGCCAGCGCATGCTCGCAAGTTGGGTGAGGCCCCGTGTCGCCCGCACCGTCTTTGGCGACTTCCTCCGCAACAGACGTGTTGCGGTTATCCCTGCCACGAAAAAGACGAGCAAGGAGATCAGGAGTGCTGTCATGCGTTGGAGCCGTCCGTGGGCGGTTTCGGTTGGGCTGCAACTATAGTCGCGAACCGAATCAGGAAGCGTCAATCTTGGGGATTCCCGCGCCCCGGCGCCGGGGATTCGCAGCACCCGCTACGCCATGACGCGGTCACGCAGGGAAGGGTACGTGGCGAATCCGCGGCGGGGCGCGCCCTCGTTGCAGCATCAGGCCTTGGCGGAATTACCCTTGCGCTTGCTGGTGGCGACCCTGCTTCCGGTTTTGGCAGCGGCCTTCGCAGCAGCTTTCGGTGCAACTGGTTTGCGAACAGACTTGGCGACCTTGGCCTTGCCTGCGCTGGCTTTCCTTAGCTCGGCGGTCAGGCGGTCGACGCGAGCCGAAAGCGCACCCAAGTCATCGCGACCCGGCACGTCCAATTTGACAAGTGCCCGCTGCATACGATCCTCGAACACCTTTTCGAGCTTGTCCCAGGTGTCTGCGGCGCGTTCGCGTGCCTGGCCAACCGTGCCCTCGACAGCTTCTCGCACCACCTCTGCGCGGTTGCCTGCGAACTTGCGCGCGGTTTGCTCCAGGGACAGACCATCGCGGACCAGGCTCTCGAAAAGCTTGCTGCCTTCGGACTGCGCACGGTTGAATGCTCCCATGCCGGCCAGCCAGATCTGCTGCGCTGATTCGCTGATCGACTTGCCGAGGCGTTCCGCCTGTGCCTGCGTGTTTCCTGCCTCATCCGCGGAGGCTTTACGCGCACTGCCCTTCACGGTGGATTTCTTGAGCTTGGCCATGGTCACGGGTCTCCTTCACGCCATCTGATGCCGCGATTGGCATAGGGTCCACCGCAGCATCGGCCTGTAATCTAGAGCTTTCACACCATGTCGCGCCTTAGCGCGTGCCGTAGAGCAGCAGCAGTGCCAGCATCCCCGCAAGCAGCAATGCTGTCAGCATCAGCCATGGCACGCGAACATTCTTCCTCGCCAACTGGGGCAGGTCGGCGTCATCGCGTGGCGTCAACGTTGTCTCGTTGCGACGATTGTTCGGCAAGGTGCCGAGGGAGTCTGGAGGACCTTCCAGCACGAATCGATGTTGAACATCGAACGCGATCTGGTCACCAGCTTGCAAGTGCGCCTGGCGCACAGGCAGGCCATTGAGCAATACGTCGGTTTCGGCATCGCGCAATTCCGCGTGGCCGTTGTCGCCTTCTATGAGCGCATGGCGCTCCGCGATGCCTGGGCCTTCGATGCGGATGTCGGCATCGGCTGCGCGC
>JBBSJP010000118.1:0-2818 GCA_038257155.1 Lysobacterales bacterium
AGCTGGCCGAAACCGCGGCGACTCACTGATCGAGGCGACGATGAAATACTTCTCACTCATCTGGGCCGCGCTGTTCCGCAGCAAGACCCGCACGTTCCTGACCCTGCTGTCGGTGATCGCCGCGTTCCTGCTGTTCGGACTGCTGGACTCGGTGCGCGTCGCCTTCAACTCCGGCGGCAGTGTGGCCGGCGCCGATCGTCTGGTGGTGGCCTCGCGCCTGTCGATCACGCAGATGCTGCCCTACCGCCTGACCCAGCAGATCGAATCCACGCCTGGCGTGCAGAAGACCGCCTACGCGGCCTGGTTCGGCGGCATCTATCAGGACCCCAAGAACTTCTTCCCCAACTTTTCGGTCAGCCCCAACTACTTCGAGCTGTATCCGGAATTCGTGATCTCGCCCGAACACCTCGAGGCGTGGAAAGCGGACCGCACCGGCGCCATCGTCGGCAAGGCGCTGGCCGAGCGCCACGGCTGGAAGATTGGCGACACCATTCCGCTGCAGGCCACGATCTTCCCGCAGAAGGACGGCAGCAATGCCTGGCCGCTTACCCTGCGCGGCACTTTCGAGCTGGCCGACAGCAAGCGCCAGGGCGAGGAGACCCAGCTGCTGTTCCACTGGGAGTATTTCGACGAAGCCAACCAGTACACCAACGGTATGGTCGGCTGGTACATCGTCAAGCTCGACAGTCCCAACCAGGCCAGCCGAGTCGCCAAGGCCATCGATGCGATCTCGCAGAACTCGGCCAACGAAACCAAGAGCCAGACCGAACAGGCTTTCCAGCAATCTTTCGCCAAGCAGTTCGCCGACATCGGCCTGATCGTCACCGCGATCATGGGCGCGGTGTTCTTCACCCTGCTGCTGCTGACCGGCAACACCATGTCACAGGCGGTGCGCGAACGGATCCCCGAACTGGCGGTACTCAAGACGCTCGGGTTCACCAATGGCACGGTGCTGACCCTGGTGCTGATCGAATCGGTGCTGCTGATCGTGCTCGGCGGGCTGATCGGCATCGCGATCTCGGCGCTGCTCATACCGGTGATCAGCGCGGCCAGCGGCGGCATGCTGAGCCTGCCCAACGTGCCGCTGGAAACCTGGCTGCTGGGCCTGGCGCTGATGGTCACCATCGGTGTCATCGTCGGCGCGCTGCCGGCGCGGCGCGCGATGCGCCTGAAGATCGTTGACGCACTGGCCGGACGCTGAGGAGATCATGATGAAGAAGCCTTGGGTAATGAACCTGCTGTCGCTGCTGGCGCTGGTCGCCGGGCTCGCGGCGTGGATCGTGCTGCCCTGGTACGGCGTGCTGGCGCTGGCGGTGGGCCTGGGCGTGTGGCTGGCGGTGACGCGCACCGGACGCCTGGCGCTGGCCGCCACACGCATCGGCATCGCCAGCCTGCCGCAGCGCTGGGGTGCGTCCTCGGTCATCATCGTCGGCATCGCCGGGGTGGTCGGCGTGCTGGTGGCGATGCTGGCGATGGGCGAAGGCTTTGCGGCCACGCTCAAGCAGACCGGCAGCGAGGACACCGCCATCATCCTGCGCGGTGGCTCGCAAGCCGAAACCAATTCGGTCATCACCCGCGACCAGGTACCGCTGCTGTCCACGCTGGCGGGACTGCGCAAGGATGCACAAGGGCGGCCGATCGTCTCGCCCGAGCTGTCGCAGGTGGTCAACCTGCCGACCGCCAGCAGCGGCGAGGATGCAAACGCGCAGTTCCGCGGCGTCAGCGACGCGGCGTGGTTGATCCGGCCGCAGGTGAAGATCATCGAAGGCCGCAGGTTCGAGCCGGGCGTGCGCGAGCTGGTCGTCGGCCAAGGCGCGAAAAACCAGTACCGCGGGCTTGAGGTCGGCAAGACGATTGCGCTCGGCAACCAGGAGTGGACGGTGGTGGGCGTGTTCGCTTCGGGCGACGCGCACGATTCGGAGATGTGGACCGACATCGAGACGCTGTCCTCGACCTACAACCGGCGCGCGTACCAGTCGGTCACGGTGGGTGTCGAAGGCAAGGAGGGTTACACGCAGCTGAAAGATGCGCTGGCCAACGATCCTCGCCTGAAGCTGGACGCTCTGACCACCCGCGACTACTACACCAAGCAGTCGACTGGGCTGTCGACGTTGATCAAGGTGCTGGGCACGGTGATCGGCACGATCATGGCGATCGGTGCAGTGTTCGGCGCCCTCAACACGATGTACGCGGCCGTGGCCGGGCGGGCGCGCGAGATCGCGACGATGCGGGCCATCGGTTTTCGCGGCACGCCGGTGGTCATGGCGGTGATGCTGGAAACCATGCTGCTGGCGCTGCTGGGCGGGATCCTGGGCGGGTTCATCGCCTGGACCGTGTTCAACGGCTACAGCGTGGCCACGCTGGGCTCCAACTTCAGCCAGATCGTTTTCCAGTTCAAGGTCTCGCCGGCGCTGCTGTGGACCGGGCTGAAGTGGGCGCTTGCCATCGGACTGATTGGTGGCCTGTTTCCCGCGCTGCGCGCGGCGCGCCTGCCGGTGACCGAGGCGTTGCGCGCAACCTGATCCACACTACGCAGCACACCCTTGATCGCGCCTGCACTGGTAGATCCGAGGTCGCCCGGATGCCCTTCATGCCGAGCAAAGCCTCCAAGCAGGGTATTCCTGTTTTTGTAGATCCAAGCTCGCTCGGGTGCTTCTGATCCCAAGTAAGAGCATCCGAGCAAGCTCGGATCTACGACCGGAGGAAGTCCCCTTTTCGGGACGACCGGAGGAAGTCCCCTTTTCGGGACGACCGGAGGAAGTCCCCTTTTCGGGACGACCGGAGGAAGTCCCCTTTTCGGGACGACCGGAGGAAGTCC
>JBBSJP010000119.1:0-2668 GCA_038257155.1 Lysobacterales bacterium
ACGATTTGTCGAAGGGGCGCATCACGTATCGCATGAAGTGACTTTCGTGCGATGAAGCCAAGAAGGCGGCCATTGGCCGCCTTTTTTGTTTGCTCGACTTGAAGAGCGGCGACCCGATGGGCGGCCCTCTCCCTGTCGCGAATGTCCTCCGACCCTGGCCTTGCGGCCAGTGCCTCCTCCTTTATTTCGCGACAGGGAGAGGGCCACCCATCGGGTCGCCGTCCGGACGATTCGGCGTTCTATTCGACTATGGCGGGCAGGAGTTTTTCGGGTTCCGGCTGTACGTCCAACGCCAGTTCGCCATTCACTACGTCCAGCAACACCCGGCCACCACCAGCGAGCTTGCCGAACAGCAACTCGTCGGCCAGCGGGCGCTTGACCTTGTCCTGGATCAGGCGGGCCATCGGCCGCGCACCCATCAGCGGGTCGAAGCCGTGCTGGGCCAGCCAGTCGCGGGCGGCAGGGGTGGCCGACAGGCTGACCTGCTTCTCGTGCAACAGCACTTCCAGCTCGATCAGGAACTTGTCAACCACGCGCAGGATGTGGTCAAAGCCCAGCGCCTGGAACTGCACGACCGCATCCAGCCGGTTGCGGAATTCCGGGGTGAACCCGCGGCGGATGGCTTCCATCGCGTCCGTGCTGTGGTCCTGTTTGGTGAAACCGATCGTCCGACGCGCGGCTTGGGTTGCTCCCGCATTGGTGGTCATCACCAGCACCACGTTGCGGAAGTTGGCCTCGCGGCCATTGGTGTCGGTCAGCACTCCGCGGTCCATGACCTGCAGCAGGATATTGAAGATATCCGGGTGGGCTTTTTCGATTTCGTCCAGCAACAGGACGCAATGCGGCGTCTTGACGATCTTCTCGGTCAGCAGGCCGCCCTGGTCGAAGCCGACGTAGCCCGGGGGCGCGCCGATCAGGCGGCTGACCGAATGCGACTCCATGTATTCGCTCATGTCGAAGCGCACCAGTTCGATGCCGAGCTGCATCGCCAGCTGCTTGGTGACCTCGGTCTTGCCGACGCCGGTGGGCCCGGCGAACAGGAAGTTGCCGATCGGCTTGTCCGGGTTGCCCAGGCCGCTGCGAGCCAGCTTGATTGCCGAGGTCAGGCTGCCAATCGCTTCATCCTGGCCGAAAATCACCATCTTCAGGTTGCGCTCCAAGTGCTGCAGCACATCCTTGTCGGAGCTGCTGACTTGCTTGGCGGGGATGCGCGCCATCTTGGCCACGATGGTCTCGATTTCCTCGACATCGATCAGGCTCTTGCGCGCGTCCACCGGCAGCAGGCGCTGGCGGGCGCCGGCTTCGTCGATCACGTCGATGGCCTTGTCCGGCAGAAGGCGGTCACCTATGTGCTTGACCGACAGGTCCACCGCGGCCTTGATCGCCTCGTCGGCATAGCTCACGCCGTGGTGCGCTTCGTAGCGCGGTTTCAGGCCCTGCAGGATCTCGATGGTTTCGCCCACCGTAGGTTCGACGATGTCGATCTTCTGGAAGCGCCGTGCCAGCGCACGATCCTTCTCGAAAATGCCGCGGTATTCCTGGAACGTGGTGGAACCGATGCAGCGCAGTTCGCCGCTGGCGAGCACCGGCTTGATCAGGTTCGATGCGTCCATGGTTCCGCCTGATGCGGAGCCGGCGCCGATGATGGTGTGGATCTCGTCGATGAAAAGGATGGCGTGCGGCAATTTCTTCAGCGCAGCCAGGACGCCCTTCAGGCGTTTTTCGAAATCGCCGCGGTACTTGGTGCCTGCCACGAGCGCGCCCAGGTCCAGAGCGTAGATCACGGCCTCATTGAGCACCTCGGGCACGTCGCCTTCGACGATGCGCTTGGCCAGGCCTTCCGCCAGCGCGGTTTTGCCGACGCCGGCCTCGCCCACGTACAGCGGGTTGTTCTTGCGCCGGCGGCACAGCACCTGGATAGTGCGCTCCACTTCTTCGGCGCGGCCGACCAGCGGGTCGATCTTGCCCGCCGCGGCCTGCTCGTTGAGGTTGCTGGCGAACTCGGCCAGGGCATCGCCTTTGTGCTCGCCTTCGCCGGCTTCGGCCTTGGACTCGCCTTCCTGCGACTGCGGGGATTCATCCTCGCCACTACGGGCGATGCCGTGGGACATGTAATTGACGACATCCAGCCGATGTACGTCCTGCTGGTTGAGGAAGTAGACCGCGTGCGAATCCTTTTCGCCAAAGATCGCCACCAGCACGTTGGCGCCAGCGACTTCTTTCTTGCCGGAGGACTGCACGTGGTAGACCGCGCGCTGCAGCACGCGCTGGAAGCCGAGCGTGGGCTGGGTGTCGCGGCCATCGTCCTCGCCCAAGCGATTCACCGAGACTTCGATGGCCTCGTCGAGTTCGCGGCGCAGGCGCGGGAAGTCTGCGTCGACCGCCTTGAGCACTGCTCCGGCAGACGGGTTGTCGAGCAGCGCCAGCAACAGGTGCTCGACCGTCATGAATTCGTGCCGCGCCTCGCGGGCGCGCTTGTAACACTGGCCGATGCTGTGCTCGAGATCCTTGCTGAACATGGGGGCGGAACCCTCCGTGAAGTCTGTTCCCGATGTGGGGCGCAGAAGCGCCGTGAACAAGTCCCTTCTACGCCCTCTCCATGGTGCACAACAGGGGATGCTGGTTCACCCTTGCATATTCGTTCACTTGGGACACTTTGGATTCAGCG
>JBBSJP010000120.1:0-2333 GCA_038257155.1 Lysobacterales bacterium
ACGACCACTGTCGCCACGGTGACATCCGGCTGCCAGAACCGGCCTTCCCGATAGGTCATCCCGATACCGTGCGCGTGCGGGGGCGTTGCGTGGATGGGTGCATGCGGGAATTGTGCGGGCAGCGGCGCAGCCCGTCCAATCCGTATAATTGCGGCATGCCGAACAACCCGGAAAACGAACGCGACCACGGTGTGATGGTGGAGACCAGCAAGCCCGAGACAGCGCGCCCACCGCTGTACCAGGTCCTGCTGCTCAACGACGACTACACCCCGATGGACTTCGTGGTGCTGGTGCTGCAGCAGTTCTTCGCGATGGACCTGGAGAAGGCCACCCAGGTGATGCTGCACGTCCACACCCGTGGGCGCGGCGTGTGCGGCGTCTATACGCGTGAGGTCGCCGAATCCAGGGTGTCGCAAGTGAACGAATACGCACGCATGAGCCAGCATCCCCTGCTATGCACCATGGAGCGCGCCTGACTGGCACCCTGGGGACTGCAACCGGGCGCGCCTTGGTCGCGCACCTGATGAGGAGCCAAGCATCCTGCCAGTCCAGGCATTGCACGGCGGCAGCGGCGATTCACCTGGTTTCCACATCCTGAATGCTGAAACCTGACAGGGTTATGGAAAACAGCCGCGTCGGCCTCATATTGTTGGCATCAGCAGTCGGAGCATCTCCATGTTCAGCAAAGATCTCGAGCAAACCATTGGCCAGTGCTACAAGCGCGCGAGGGAGGCCCGGCACGAATTCATGACCGTGGAGCACCTGTTGCTTGCCTTGCTGGACAACGCATCGGCGCAGGCCGTTCTCAAGGCGTGCGGCGGCGATGCGCCGCGGCTCCGCCACGAGCTGGAGCAGGCCATTGAAACTTCGGTTTCCAGGCTGGGAGAGGACGACGGTCGCGACACCCAGCCCACGCTCGGTTTCCAGCGCGTGCTGCAGCGGGCCGTCTACCACGTGCAGTCCTCCGGCAAGAAGGAGGTGACCGGGGCGAACGTGCTGGTGGCCATCTTCGGCGAAAAGGACTCCCACGCCGTCTACTTCCTGACCCAGCAGGACGTCACCCGGCTGGACGTGGTCAATTACCTCTCGCATGGCATTGCCAAGCAGGGCGACGACAACGAGTCCGGAACTCCGCCCGAAGGAGAGGGCAAGGTTGGTGAAGGCGCTGAAGGCGAGGCCAAGGGCGACGCGCTGGCCGAATTCGCCAGCAACCTCAACGAGATGGCCCGCAACGGCAGGATCGACCCGTTGGTGGGTCGCGCCGATGAGGTGGAGCGCACCATCCAGATACTGTGCCGCCGACGCAAGAACAACCCGCTCTACGTCGGCGAGGCGGGCGTCGGCAAGACCGCCCTGGCGGAAGGGCTGGCCAAGCGCATCGTCGATGGCGAGGTCCCGGACGTCCTGCTGGACGCCACGATCTTTGCGCTGGACCTGGGCGCGCTGGTCGCAGGCACCAAGTACCGGGGCGACTTCGAGAAGCGGCTCAAGGGCGTGCTGACCGCGATCAAGAAGCACGATGGCGCGATCCTGTTCATCGACGAGATCCACACCATCATCGGCGCCGGCTCGGCCAGCGGCGGCACCATGGATGCGTCCAACCTGATCAAGCCCGCTCTGGCCTCGGGCGACCTGCGCTGCATCGGCTCCACCACGTTCCAGGAGTATCGCGGGATCTTCGAGAAGGATCGCGCGCTGGCCCGACGCTTCCAGAAGATCGATATCGTAGAGCCGACCGTTGGCGAGACCTTCGAGATCCTGCAGGGCCTGAAGCCCAAGTACGAGGCCCACCACGGCGTCACCTATGCCGACGAGGCACTGCAGGCGGCCGTCGACCTCTCGGTCAAGCACATCGGTGACCGGCTGCTGCCGGACAAGGCGATCGATGTGATCGACGAGGCCGGCGCGCGCCAGAGGCTGCTGCCGGAGGGGCAGCGCAAGGAGCTGATCGACATCGAGGAGATCGAGACGATCGTGGCCAAGATGGCCCGCATCCCGGCCAAGCAGGTCTCCTCGTCGGACAAGGACGTGCTGCGGCACCTGGAGCGCAACCTGAAGATGGTGATCTTCGGTCAGGACCCGGCAATCGAGACCCTGTCTTCAGCAATCAAACTGGCGCGCTCGGGTCTTGGCAATCCGGACAAGCCGATCGGCAACTTCCTGTTCGCAGGTCCCACGGGGGTCGGCAAGACGGAGGTGACCAAGCAGCTCGCGCTGCAGTTGGGCATCGAGCTGGTCCGGTTCGACATGAGCGAGTACATGGAGTCGCACTCGGTCAGCCGCCTGATCGGCGCGCCCCCGGGCTACGTGGGCTTCGACCAGGGCGGCCTGCT
>JBBSJP010000121.1:0-2226 GCA_038257155.1 Lysobacterales bacterium
CGAGTCGGTGAAGGCAGAGCTTTCCCAGTTTGGCGCGCGCGCGACGATGGACATGCAGTATTCCGAGTCGGTCCTGGTGGCATACGACGGGCTGCTGGTATCACTGGGGCAGGATCAGCAGCGCCTCGCCCAGCGGGCCCTTCATGGGGTCGGACAGGACGGCCTCAGCGCAGTGGTGCAGGGCGCGTCCCTGAAGGGTGCGCTGAAGCTGGCCCGTCGGCGGGACCGCTGATCTGGAAGTCACGGCGAAACAGGAACAGGAATGGACGTCGAATTCATGCGGGCAGTGGACGCGCTCGGGACGCTAGCCGGGGACTGGCGCGCGCTGTTGCGGCCGCTCGCCCAGTCGGCGGACCTGACCAACCTGGTCTTCTTCCAGGAAATCAACGGCTTCCTTCGCGAGGAGATCGACGAGTTCGGGGTCAACCTGCTGGGTCGGTCGATGGCGTGGGTCGGCAGCGTCGTTCTCACCTTGTTGACCCTCTGGATCCTGATCCAGGGCTACCGCATCGTGACCGGGCAGTCGCGTGACTCGATGACGGCGCTGCTCACCAACTCACTCAGGTCCATCCTGATCATTGGACTTGCCACCGGAATGGCGATTGGCGGCTCGGATCTCTACGACTTCCTCACCGATGGCTTGAGTACGGAAATAACCCGTGTGGTGACCGGGAACAATGACAGCGCTTTCGCGCGCATCGACCGAAGCCTGGGATACATGCAGTTGGCCATGTCCAGCATCGATGCGCTCGAGGGTGGCGGCGATACGGTCGTGGAAGATGCGAAGGAGCGCGCACTGTGGTTTACCGGCTTGGGGATCGCAGGTCCGGCCGTGGTCGCAGGCTCGATGCTCCTGCTCAACAAGGTGGCGATGGCGCTGTTCATTGGTCTCGGGCCCCTTTTCGTCCTCAGCCTGATGTTCGAGCAGACCAAGTCGTTTTTCGGCAAGTGGCTGTTCTACGGTATCGGGACGATGTTCTCGCTGGCTGTGCTGAGCGTCATGGTGGCGCTGGCGCTCGACATGGTGCTGGCTGTCGCGGCCTCGTTCTGGACCGGCGGCCTGCTCGGCACCAACCCCGAGGGTGTCAACAGCATGGCCCTGCAGCAGGGCGGAATGGGGTTGATCCTGACCACCTTGATCGTGATGGCGCCACCCATGGCGGCTTCATTCTTCCAGGGCATGCTGGGGCAGTTCACTGCCTACTCGGCATTTGGCGGAATGGGCCGCGGCACAGGCGCCGATTCGGCCGGTCGCACGCCCGGTACTCCCGGATATTCAGGTGCGGCAAGTTCGGGCAAAGATCGCGAGGTCAATCCCCCAGATCATGAGGCGGGCTCGCGAGCGGGACTCGCCTACGCAAGCGCACCCCGTGAACCGGGGGCCATGGGGCTGGCCAGACGGGACGGATCCCGAACGTGAACGCAGCGCGAGAGCCTCTTCGATGAAGCGCGGTTCCTGTCTGGCCGCGCTCTGGCTGCTGTCGATTGCGCCCGCAAATGCACAAAGCTGCGGAGGAATGCCTGCCGTCAACGGGGTTTGCATCCCCCCGGACAGTCCGACTTCACCGTTGTACCAAGGCTACGGACGCGAGGTGCAGCAGCGCCCACGGCGCTTGAAGCTGACATGGGGCGCAATTTCGGTCGACGCCAAGACCGGCGATATCAGCGTGATCACGGAACGTTTGTCCGAAGTCGAGGCAATTCGCCACGTGCTCCAGTCGTGCGAGGCCAACGGTGGCCACGCGTGCCGGAAGCCTTTTACCTATCGCGACCGATGCGTGGCACTTGCCTGGCCGCTGAAGGCCGGCGACGTGTTCGTGACGCACACAGCGTTCACCATCTACAAGGCGTCAGAATCGAGCATGGCTGGATGCGCGAGTGAAGGCGGTCTCGGGTGCGAGGTCGTGTACTCGGCGTGCTCCGACCCGGTGCTCGTCGATTGATTGAACCACCCATTGACCGGACAGCCCATCCCCGGCAGGCCCATGAACTGTCCCTGGACTGGTCAGGCTCGGGAGGCCGCAGCAGACCGGCCAGTGGCTGACCGAAAACCTTCGACCCGTGGGTTGACCGCACGAAACCACAGCGGCGGGAACATCGACAGCACGAACATCGCCGCATAGCCGCCCGGTAGCTGCGGACTGTCGGCGTGGTGCAGCAGCACCTGGTAGCGGCGGCGCGGGGTTTCGTGATGGTCGGAGTGGCGCTGCAGGTGGAACAGGAACA
>JBBSJP010000122.1:0-2106 GCA_038257155.1 Lysobacterales bacterium
ATCGAGCCGCACCGAGGACGGATCGATCCCCAGCCGCGCCGCTCCAGCCAGCACCTCCCACTTCAGGCGCTGTTCGAGCCTGCGCATGAACGCCGGGGCATCGGACATCGATTCCCCAGGCATGCTCTGCATCAGGGACAGCACCGACAGGAGCTCGCGCTGGGACAGCGGACGCGTCCCTGCAGAGGCCGCGTGCGGCGGCGCGCCGGTCTCGGCGCGCGCGCGCTGCAGCAGTTCGTGCAGCGACTTCGGCAGGACCTCCTTGCTGCTGCGCACATGCTGGTCGTGCGAAGCGGCCGGCGCGGACAGGGGCTCTTCCCACCGACTGAAGAATCTGGCGACCCAGTCAGGGGATTCGCCGGCTTCCGACCCGCCAGGCGCCGACCGGGTGCGAGCGGTGGGAATGTGCGACCGCTTGCGCGGCTGCAGTCGGGCCACCCGCGAAGACCTGGCAACTTTCACAAGCCCCTGCTCCAGTGTCGCGTAGAGCAATCCCACCCTGGTCAGCCACTGTGCCTCGCACGCCTCGACGATCGCCACCCGCGCATTGTGGGTAAGGGTGCAGGGGGCGAAGGCCACGTGGATCGCCGCGCCGATGTGGTGCGGGCCGAACGGCAGCGTGTCTTCGTTCAACTTGACCCCGCCAGCGATCAGTCCCAGGTAGGTGTTGAGACGCATCAGCTCCGGGCGCCATTCATAGGCGAGCGTGTCGGCCAGCCGCCGGACCGCCAGTCTGACCTCGAGGTCCTGATGCGAAATGAGACTGTAGGAGCCACCGGACTGCGCCAGCTTGTATTCGACCGACAGGGGCTGCCCGGCCTCGAGTGCCTGCCAAGCGTTGGCCAGGTGGGCGCGAAAGCGCGCGAGCACCTGTTCGCGCTTGCGACGCACCTCGTGGGACGCGTCCACATAGTCCATTGCCGAGGGGCCGGACTCCCCCGCAAGTTCCATCAGCGACGACACCAGGCTGTCCACGACCTCGGAAAACATCTCCGCCAGCGGAATCAGCGCAAGTTGTCGGACCTGGTCGAGCAGCTCCGCGTTCTTGACGCGCTCGGCCTCGGGTATGTACGGATTGGCCATGCGAGATCGATACCGGTCGCGATTCGGTCGGGACGTTTCCCCACCTTCGTATAAGTGTTTAGCAATTAATGTGCCGTCACAATAATGAACGGGCCGTGGCACCCGTCAGGCGTGGCTCAAGGCGCTAGACTTCGGCGGATGAGTCGCCTCCCATTCCACGCCACACTGGATCAGCGCCGATCGGTGCCTTCGAAGCAGCTTGGCGAACCGGGTCCGGGTCGCCAGGCGCTGGTGCACATGCTTCAGAGTGCGTCTCGGGTCCCGGATCACGGCAAGCTGGTCCCGTTCCGCTTCATCCGCATTGCAGGCCAGGCCCGTCATGAGCTCGGCGAGTTGCTGGCCGCCAGGACCCTGCAGCGCGATCCGCAGGCCGCGCCGGCCGCGGTGGAAAAGGATCGTTGCCGTTTTTCCCACGCACCGGTGGTCGTGGTGGTGGTGGCGCGCCTCACGGCGGGTCACAAAGTGCCCGAACAGGAGCAGTTGCTGACCGCCGGCAGCGTCTGTTTCGCGCTGCTGCAGGCGGCACAGGCCCAGGGCTTCGGAGCGCAGTGGCTGACCGGCTGGGCCGCTTATGACCCGGTGATTGCGCCCACCCTGGGCTTGCGCTCCGGCGAGAAGGTGGTCGGCTTCATCCACATTGGAACCCCGAGGCTGGAAGTGCCGGAGCGCGAGCGTCCCGATGCCCAGGCGCTCCTGAGCGAATGGGTGCCAGGGCCGCTGGCCTCCTCCCCGCGTGGTTGAAGTGGCACTGCCCCCGGTCGTGCGCACACCGCTGTACCTCGTCGATGCCAGCCTTTACGTCTTCCGCGCATGGCATTCGATGCCTGACGAATTCCAGGACGCCGACGGCTGGCCGACCAACGCCGTGCACGGCTTCGCGCGATTCCTGCTCGAACTCCTGGAACGCGAACGCCCGACCCACATAGCGATCGCGTTCGACGAGGCGTTGGACAGTTGCTTCCGCAACCGCCTGTACCCGGCCTACAAGGGCAATCGCGAGCCTGCACCGGACGAACTGAAGCG
>JBBSJP010000123.1:0-1944 GCA_038257155.1 Lysobacterales bacterium
CCGTTGTCGATGCCTTCCCACCAGGGCTGGTTGTCGGCGGTGGTGCCCACGTTGGTGAAGATGGTGTTGCACTGGATCGAGGCCAGCGCGTTCGGGTTGGACTTTTCCGACGTGCCCGGGGCCACGCCAAAAAAGCCGGCTTCGGGGTTGATGGCGTACAGGCGACCGTCGGCACCGGGGCGCATCCAGCAGATATCGTCGCCGACAGTCCACACCTTCCAGCCCTCCTGGCGGTAGCCCTCCGGCGGAATCAGCATGGCGAGGTTGGTCTTGCCGCACGCGCTGGGGAATGCTGCGGCGATGTAGTGGGTCTGGCCCTGCGGGTTTTCCAGGCCGAGGATCAGCATGTGTTCGGCCAACCAGCCCTCCTTGCGGGCCTGATGGCTGGCGATGCGCAGGGCGTGGCATTTCTTGCCGAGCAGGGCGTTGCCGCCGTAGCCGGATCCGTACGACTTGATCGCCAGTTCCTCGGGGAAATGCATGATGTAGCGGCGGTTGGGGTCGAGTTCGCCGGTGGAATGCAGGCCCTTCACGAATGACCCTTCGCGCTCGATGCGCGCCAGCGCCGCAGCGCCCATGCGGGTCATGATCCGCATGTTGGCGACCACGTACGGGCTATCGGTGATCTCCACGCCGCAACGCGACAGCGGCGAATCGATCGGGCCCATGCAATACGGGATCACGTACAGCGTGCGCCCTGCCATGCAGCCGTCGAACAGCGCATCCATCTGCGCGTGGCCGTCGGCCGGCGACATCCAGTGATTGTTGGGGCCGGCGTCGTCCTCCGACGGCGTGCATACGAAGGTCAGGTGCTCGACCCGCGCCACGTCGTCCGGATGGCTGCGGTGCAGCCAGCTGTTGGGATGCGTGTCCTGGTTCAGCGGCAACAGGGTGCCGTCTGCCTGCATCTGCGCGACCAGCGCGTCGTTCTCGCTGTCGCTGCCGTCGCACCAGTGGATGCGCGCCGGGCGGGTCAGCCTGGCCACATCCATCACCCATTGGTTCAGCGCATCCAGGCGGCTACCCATCTCAACACTCCATCGACATCAAAAGGAAAATAAGGTGCGGCGCGAGCACCGGGCTCAGGCAGCGGGAATCAGGGTCTGCATGACGTGTTCGACGTAATCCTCGAACTCGTCGTGCTGCAGGCGGGGCTGGCGCAGCTGCAGGCTCAGCTGCAGGAAGCCGACGTAGGCGGCATAGGCCAGGCGCGCGCGATGCTGGGCTGCCGTCCGGCCCAGGCCGGCCTGGCGAAAGCTGGCGGTCAGGTAATCCAGGCGTCGCTGCGACACCCGGCCGATCACCGGGCTCACGGCCGGGTGGTCGAGTGCCTTGAGCAGCTCGCTGTAGATAATGTGTGACTTGACCTCATGGGCGACCACCAGGAACAGCGCGCGCAGGCGCTCGCGCGGGTCCGCCACTTTTTCCAGCGAGCCGAACACCAGCTCCTGCTCCATCGTTTCCCAACGCTCCAACGCTGCTTCCAACAACGCGTCGCGAGATGGGAAATGCCAGTAGAAGCTGCCCTTGGTGACGCCCAGCCGACGCGCCAACGGCTCCACTGCAACCGAAGACACACCGGTCTCGGCGATCTGCTCCAGGGCCTCGCTGGCCCAGTCGTCGGCGCTCAGGCGCCCGCTGCGTGCAACGGCTTCGGTCATGGGGACAGTTTATCCATACGCTCGAGGCAGCGGGGGTATGCTGAGTCTTTGCTCGGTTTTGACGATTGACAGCATCAGACGAATCTCCATACTTGACCGTATGGTAAGAGGCGGTGCAATCGTTTGCAAACACGCACTTGCCACCGCCAAGGCTCCCGGAGTTTCGCCATGATTGTCATCGTTCACTTGCTTGTGTTTCTCGTCGCCGGTGCGTTTGCGGCCTACCACCGGATGCGGCTCGTGGCCTGGGCTGCACTCGCGGCAAGCATGTTGGTGGTGTGCC
>JBBSJP010000124.1:0-1715 GCA_038257155.1 Lysobacterales bacterium
AGCTGCACGTCCCAGCCGGTCTCCTCGCGCGTCTCGCGCAGGGCCGCTTCCTGCAGGCTCTCGTCCGGCTCCAGGTGGCCCGCGGGCTGGTTGTAGACCAGCAGCCCGTGGGCGTACTCCTCTACCAGCAGCAGTTCGCCCCCGCGCACGACCACGGTCGCCACGGTGACATCCGGCTGCCAGAATCGGCCTTCCCGATAGGTCATCCCGCTACCTTGCGAATTGGGGGGCTTTGCTCGGATGCGTGCATGCGGGAATTGTGCGGGCAGCGGCGCAGCCCGTCCAATCCGTATAATTGGGCTATGGCGCACAACCCGGAAAACGAACGCGACCACGGCGTGATGGTGGAGACCAGCAAGCCCGAGACAGCGCGGCCGCCGCTGTACCAGGTCCTATTGCTCAATGACGACTACACCCCGATGGACTTCGTGGTGCTGGTGCTGGAGCAGTTCTTCGCGATGGACATAGAGAAGGCCACCCAGGTCATGCTGCACGTCCACACCCGCGGACGCGGCGTGTGTGGCGTCTATACGCGTGAAGTCGCCGAATCCAGGGTCTCACAAGTGAACGAGTACGCACGGATGAGCCAGCATCCCTTGCTATGCACCATGGAGCGTGCCTGACTGGCACCCCGGGGAACTGCAACCGGGCGCGCCTTGGCCGCGTAACTGATGACAACGAGGCATGCTGGCAGTTGAAACATCGCAGGTCGGCAGGCGACGATTCACCTGTTTCCCACATCCTGAATGCTGAAACCTGACAGGGTTATGGAAAACGGCGGCGTCGGCCTCATATTGTTGGCATCAGCAGTCGGAGCACCTCAATGTTCAGCAAAGATCTCGAGCAAACCATCGGCCAGTGCTACAAGCGCGCGAGGGAGGCCCGGCATGAGTTCATGACCGTGGAACACTTGTTGCTTGCCTTGCTGGATAACGCCTCGGCGCAGGCCGTGCTCAAGGCGTGCGGCGGCGATGCGCCGCGGCTCCGCCACGAGCTGGAACAGGCGATCGAAACCTCCGTTTCCAGCCTGGGGGAGGACGACGGCCGCGACACCCAGCCCACGCTCGGTTTCCAGCGCGTGCTGCAGCGTGCGGTCTACCACGTGCAGTCCTCCGGCAAGAAGGAGGTGACCGGGGCAAACGTGCTGGTGGCCATCTTCGGCGAGAAGGACTCCCACGCCGTCTACTTCCTCAGCCAGCAGGACGTGACCCGACTGGACGTGGTCAATTACCTGTCGCATGGCATCGCCAAGCAAGGGGACGACAACGTGTCTGGAACTCAGTCCGAAGGTGAGGGCAGGGTGGGCGAAGGCGCTGAAGGCGAGGCCAAGGGCGATGCGCTGGCCGAATTCGCCAGCAACCTCAACGAGATGGCCCGCAACGGCAGGATCGACCCCCTTGTGGGTCGAGCCGATGAGGTGGAGCGGACCATCCAGGTGCTGTGCCGCCGGCGCAAGAACAATCCCCTCTACGTGGGCGAGGCTGGCGTCGGCAAGACCGCACTGGCTGAGGGCTTGGCCAAGCGCATCGTCGACGGCGAAGTGCCCGAGGTCCTGCTGGACGCCACGATTTTTGCGCTGGACCTGGGCGCGCTGGTTGCCGGAACCAAGTACCGCGGCGACTTCGAAAAGCGGCTGAAGGGCGTGCTGACGGCGATCAAGAAGCACGACGGCGCGATCCTGTTCATCGACGAGATCCACACCATCATCGGCGCCG
>JBBSJP010000125.1:0-1618 GCA_038257155.1 Lysobacterales bacterium
AAATAACCCGTGTGGTGACCGGGAACAATGACAGCGCTTTCGCGCGCATCGACCGAAGCCTGGGATACATGCAGTTGGCCATGTCCAGCATCGATGCGCTCGAGGGTGGCGGCGATACGGTCGTGGAAGACGCGAAGGAGCGGGCGTTGTGGTTCACCGGCATCGGCATCGCCGGGCCGGCTGTGGTGGCGGGCTCGATGCTCCTGCTCAACAAGGTGGCGATGGCGCTGTTCATCGGTCTCGGGCCCCTTTTCGTCCTCAGCCTGATGTTCGAGCAGACCAAGTCGTTCTTCGGAAAGTGGCTGTTCTATGGCATCGGGACGATGTTCTCGCTGGCCGTCCTCAGCGTCATGGTGGCGCTGGCGCTGGACATGGTGCTGGCCGTATCTGCGTCGTTCTGGACCGCTGGCTTGCTTGGCACCAACCCGGAAGGTGTCAACAGCATGGCCCTGCAGCAGGGCGGAATGGGGTTGATCCTGACCACATTGATCGTGATGGCGCCACCGATGGCAGCATCGTTCTTCCATGGCATGCTGGGGCAGTTCACTGCCTACTCCGCATTTGGCAGCGTGGGCCGCAACACTGGCGCGGATCCGGCGGGGCGCACGCCCGGCACTCCTGGCTATGCGGGCGCGACGACTTCGGGCAAGGAGCGGCAGTTCTCTTCCCCAAGTCATGAGGGCTCTCGAGCCGGAGTTGCATCCGCCAACGCTCCCAGCCAGCCGGGGGCCCGGGGGCTGGCGAGTCGGGACGGATATGGATGGTGAGCACAGCATGAGAACCAGTTCGATGCGACGCTTTTTGTGCCTGGCCGGGCTCTGGCTGCTGTCGAGCGTGCCGGCACACGCGCAGAACTGCGGCGGAATGCCTGCGGTCAATGGGGTGTGCATCCCGCCGGACAGTCCGACCTCTCCGTTGCACCAGGCTTACGGTCGTGAGGTCCAAGCGCGCCAGGGGCGCCAGGGGCGCCTGAAGCGGACATGGGGCGCAATTTCCGTTGACGCCAATACCGGCGACATCAGCGCAATCGCGGGACTGCTGTCCGAAGCCGAGGCCATTGGTTACGTGCTGCAGTCGTGCAAGGCCAATGGCGGCCTCGCATGCAGGACGCCTTTCACCTACCGCGACCGATGCGTGGCACTGGCCTGGCCCCTGACAGCTGGCGATGCGTTCGTGACCCAGACGGCGTTCACCCTGTACAAGGCGTCAGAACTGAGCCTGGCTGGATGCTTGAGTGAGGGCGGGCTCGGGTGCGAGGTCGTGTACTCGGAGTGTGCCGATCCGGTGCTCGTGGATTGAATTGATCCCCCGCTGACCGGACGTCCAGCCGGAGCGATTGCTGCGGTCGCTCCCTCACTTGTCACGGTCCCGGCATTCGAGAAGCCTGCGGGAACTGCTCAGGCAGTGGAGCCGGAACCAGACCGCCCCGCAGCTGACCGAAACCCTTCGACCCGTGGATTCACCGCACGAAACCACTGCGGCGGGAACATCGACAGCACGAACATCGCCGCATAGCCGCCCGGTAGCTGCGGACTGTCGGCGTGGTGCAGCAGCACCTGGTAGCGGCGGCGCGGGGTTTCGTGATGGTCGGAGTGGCGCTGCAGGTGGAACAGGAACA
>JBBSJP010000126.1:0-1517 GCA_038257155.1 Lysobacterales bacterium
ACCGCTTCTTGCGCACGTACAGCACCAGCGCGTGCTCTTCGATCTCATACCCATGCTGGGCGGCGATCTTGCTCTGCAGCGCCTCGATCTCGTCGCTGGAGAATTCGATCACCTTGCCGGTGTCGATATCGACCATGTGGTCATGGTGGCCGCCACGATCCAGCTCGAACACCGCCTGGCCGCCTTCGAAATTGTGCTTCAGCACCAGGCCTGCAGCTTCGAACTGGGTCAGGACCCGATACACGGTTGCAAGGCCTATTTCGTCGCCGCGATCGAGCAACTGCCGGTAGATGTCCTCGGCCGTCATGTGACGCGACTTGGCTTGCTCAAGCAGCTCAAGGATGCGCATTCGCGGATGCGTCACCTTCAGCCCAACGTTGCGTAGATCCTGAGATTCCATCGGCTCTCCATTCATTGGCGGTTTAACGCCACCTGCCTTGGACCGGGCCGTCACAGGCGCCGGAAGTGTATCATCGGCCGGCCAAACCCCCTGCCCAATCGCGGTGCTTTCTTCGATGCGTAAACTTCTGCTGGTCGCCCTCCTCAGCCTGTTCACTGCCGGTTGCGGCATCCTCTACAAGCAGCCCATTTACCAGGGCAACCTGATCGAGACCAGCAAGGCCGAGCAGCTGGCCGTAGGGCAAAGCAAGCAGCAGGTCCTGGCGCTGCTGGGTTCGCCCTCGATTGCCGACCCCTTCCACGCGCAGCGTTGGGACTACACCGCGTCCGAGCGCACCAACCGCCGCGGCTCCACGGAAGTCAAGAACCTCACGGTGTTCTTTGAAGCCGATGCCGTGACCAGCTGGGAGGGCGAGTACTTCCCCGAGAACGACGTGCAGCTGGTCAAGGACGTGCGGAAGTTCGGGCCGAACCTGGCCAAGGACAAGAAGAAGGGCGCGCGTCGCTGAGCTAGCCGGCCGCACGCCGCCGCCGCGCTTCCTTGGGGTCCATCTCCAAGGGGCGCAGCAGCTCTACCCTGTCACCGTCATAGAGTAGCGTCGACGCCTGCCTCGCGACTCCGTGTACGGCGTAACCGGTGGCCGATTCCGTCCCCGGCAGATTGGCCGCCATCACCGCATCGGTAACGGTCGAACCTGCCGGTAGCGCGAGAGTCACCGCCTCGAACCGGCGCGGCCAGGCCATCACCACCTCGACAGTGATTTCAGTGTCGGTGCTCATTCGCCCTGGTCGGCGACCTTGATGAAGTCGTCGACCATGCGGTCGGCCAGGCCCTGGAATCCGAGCACCATCGCTGGCGCCAGCAGCCAGTTTTTTGGCTCGAAGTCCAGGCTGAGCGACACCTTGCAGGCGTTCTCGTCCAGCGCGTGGAACTCCCATTCACCATGCAGCTTGCGGAACGGTCCGTCGACAAGGTTCATGTGGATGCGGTGCGGCCGCTCCAGTCTGTTTTCGGTAGTGAACCAGGTTCGCAGCGATCCCAGGCCAAGGTCCAGCCGGGCTACCAGCCGGTCGTCGCCACGTTCGGTGACTTCGGCGGCGCTGCACCAGTCGAACCG